>CAVCLW010000001.1:0-142337 GCA_963603005.1 Escherichia coli
TGAAATTTATGCTATTTGATTAGGAAAAATGTGCAACTTGTTCTTGCAATTTACGTATAATTAAATTTAAGTAAAGTTTTGCTCATCGCACCAGCAAACTACAACAAGGTAATTTTGGAGGGATTGGACATGTTGTCTGACGAGAATAAGTTAAGAATATTTACCGGTAATGCAAACCCTGATCTGGCACGCGAAATCGCTGCTTACCTCGGAACCACCGTTGGTGATTCCGTAGTTAACCGTTTCAATAACGGCGAAGTTCAGGTAATGATTAACGAAAGCGTACGCGGCAAGGATATCTTCATTGTACAACCTACCTGCGGCCCTATCGTTAACGATAACGTAATGGAGCTTTTGATCATGGCTGATGCCTTCAAACGCGCCAGCGCTAACCACATCACTGCTGTTATTCCTTACTATGGCTATGCACGCCAGGACCGCAAAGCACGCGGCCGTGAGCCTATCACTGCTAAGCTGATGGCAGACCTGCTGGAAACCGCAGGCATTACCCGTGTAGTAACCATCGACCTGCACGCTGCACAAATTCAAGGCTTCTTCAACATCCCCTTTGACCATATGCCCGGCGGCCCGCTGATGGCAGAATACATTAAATCCAAGAAGCTGGAAGACATGGTTGTTATCTCTCCGGACCTTGGTGGCGTAAGCCGTGCCCGCAATTTCGCTGAAATGCTGAATGCACCGCTGGCTATCATCGACAAACGTCGTCCGGAACCCGGCGTTGCTGAGGTTATGAACCTGATTGGCGACGTTAAAGGCAAAACCTGCATCATGGTAGACGACATGGTTGATACCGCAGGCTCCCTGACCGAAGGCGCACGCGCTCTGAAGAAATTCGGTGCTAAAGAAGTATATGCATGCTGCACTCACCCGATCCTGACCGATCCGGCACTGTCCCGCATTGCTCAATCCGATATCACCGAGCTGGTTGTTACCAACACCATTCCTCTGGCTCCTTCCAAAAAGCACCCGAAAATTAAGGTGCTCTCCATTGCGCCGATTCTGGCAGAAACCATTCTGCGCATTTACAATGACTGGTCTGTAAGCCAATTATTCGATACCAAACACTAAGCGTAATATAAAAAGGCTTGCCTCTGGCAAGCCTTTTTGTTATGATTAAAGCCGGCAAAACTACCGGCTTTAATATTTGGAGTAACTATGCGTATTATTTATATTCTTATCATCTGTTCCCTTGCCGGCGTACTGCTGCTGTGGCTGGGGATATACAAAAAAATCAGCAGAAAGACTGCCGCTATAAGCGCTGCTCTCAGCCTTGCGCTTGCAGGCGCGTTGCTCTTGCTCGCCGTACTTCCGGGCAACAGCTTTTACGGCAAGGTTATAACACATGCGGAAAATACCCATGGGCGCAAGCTCATTGCCCTCACCTTTGATGACGGCCCTTATCCGCCCTATACCCAGAAGCTGCTCAAGCTTTTGGCTGCCAAAAATGTGCATGCCACCTTCTTTATGGTTGGCGAAAACGCTGCCAAGCATCCGGAAACAGTAAAGCTCGTCCAGGCACAAGGACACCTGATTGCTCTGCATGCAGGCTATCACAAGGATTTGCTTAAGCTCAGCAGCAGTGAGGCTGCCGCCAACATCGCCTATGGCAAGCAAACGCTGCAAAGCATCACCGGTACTGCACCGCAGTATATGCGTCCGCCGCACGGCTTCAAGGACTGGAGCACTGTCAAGGCTATCAATGATGCAGGTATGCAGATAGTAAACTGGAGCATCATTCCCCGCGACTGGACAAACCCAGGCGTGCAGGTAATCGCCGACAGAGTCTGTGAGAACGCAGCTCCCGGTGCTATTGTCCTGCTGCATGACGGCGACAGTCCCAAAAACTCCGCACCGCGTGACCAGACGATTGAGGCAGTCGGCCTCATCATCGACCGTCTGCGTGCAGAGGGATATGAATTTGTCACCATCGAAGAACTTAATAAATAAAAAGGAGCAACAATATGAAACTAATTGTCGGCCTTGGCAATATCGGCCGCGAATACGAAAATACCCGTCACAACATCGGCTTTATGGTAGTTGACGAGCTGGCACGCCGTCTTGGCATAAGCTTCGGTAAGGAGGACCGCAGTGCCTATATGGCAGAATACCGCGCTCCCGAAAAAATAATCATCATCAAGCCTACCACCTACATGAATCTCAGCGGCGTTGCCGTAGGTGCCTACGCCAACTTCTATCACATCGACCCGGATGATATCGCTGTTATCCAGGATGATATGGATATGCCTGTAGGTCAGCTGCGCATCCGTCGCAAGGGCAGCGCCGGCGGCCACAACGGCATCAAATCCATTACCGAGCATTTGGGCACCGATGCTTACCCGCGCTTTAAAATCGGCATCGGCCATCCGGCACGCAATAATAAGGCCGTTGTCAACCATGTACTGCATGCCTTCCAGGGCGATGACAAAACCGCCATCGAAGCAGCAGTAGCAGAAATGGCTACAGCGCTGGAGGAATGGATTAAATCCGGCGATATCGAAGAGGTTATGCAGGCCCACAACAAGAAAAAGCCTAAGGCTGAAAAACCTGCGGCTGAATAAGCAATGCAAAAGAACTAGCAAGAGCAGTCATAGCTCCAGCTAGTTCTTTTTTTGGTTATGCAATATATTCAACAAAATTACGGCTTATTGAAGGCCGGTGTCAGCATCGGTTCAACAGCACCTGTATCAGGAGTAAGGTCTGCTGTTCCCCTGAGCACGATTTTGTCTGCCAGAACAAAGCCGTTCAGCCGACAGCCCGCACCTATCGTCACCGTTCCCTTCGCCAGCAGCAGCGCCTGTGCCATTTGGGTGCCGTCGCCCAGCGTAATATCGCCCTCTTCACTGATAAGCACTATGCGGTCCGGGTAGTAGGAACCGGCCGCTGTATTTATAGCCAGCTTATTTGCTATCAGCGTTGCACCCTGCAGGCCTTTGCTGCCAAGACCCAGCGAAGTATTACTCCTCAGATAATAAAAGCGGGCGCTGAGGCCGTTTTCCTCCGTAGTCCTTTTGTTCAGCGAAGCAGCGCATTTATTCTGCAGAAAGCTAATCTGCGGCAGCCTTACTTCTTCTGTGCTTGTATATAACGCTGCCTGCTGCAGATATTCACTTCCTGTCAGCGAACGTCCCGCAAGAACGCTCTTAGCTGCCAGCTTCCGCATCTCCGGACTGAAGCTCACCCTAAGCCTGTGCAGCCGCTGTACTGCGCCAACATGATTAGCGGCTGCGGCAGACACCTTCAGGTAATCTATCTGCCCATCCGAGCTGTAACTGCTTTCGCTTGTCACAGTTACCGGTTCGCTTCCCGGCTGCAGCTCGCCCTCATAGCAAAGCTGCGTACCCGCAGGCTGCGGTTTTTGACCTATGGCCTGCAATACGGAGCCGCACAACAGCCGCAGCTGCTGCCCCCGTAAAAAATCCTTTTCCGCCTCATAGCCCTTTACTGCATAAAGCAGGCAAAGCTGGGCGCTGAGTGCCAGCAAGAGCGCTGCCAGCAGGCACGGAAGCGATATACTTCCCTTTGCGCTATGCATCATCTGTTATCCTCGCACTATAACAAATAAGATACTGCGTCACCCGCATGCTTCTGCCGTTACGGTAAAGATTGAAGCTTACGCACAGTATTTGCGGCGAGCAGCGTCGCACCTGCCATGCAAAAACGCCTACCTCCTCCAGCGACACCGGATTCACACCCGTGCCTTTATTGGTACGCGTCCTCTGGTATATGCCCTGCTTATCGCTGTAAACAGTCACCTGTTTACACCCCTCAAGCATCCTGCAGCTTATTTTGCCGTCAGCCTGCAGACGCACGCTCTGTGCATCATAGCAGACTATCTTTTCCAACTGCGCCAAAATATGCCGTCTGGCTTCCTGCAACTGCAGCTCATCCTGCAGGCAGCCAAAGCTGCGACCAGCAGTGCCTGTTGCTTTAAAGACCAACGTCACCAGCACTACTGCCAGCAAAAGTCCCAACAGCACCTCCGTCAGCAGATAGCCCCTCTGCCGTCGGCAGCGCACGGATAAGCTTAACCTTGACCTTGCCATACGCAGCCTGCACCTCCTGTACCGCCAAACCTTCTGCGCTGCCGGAGCTAATCCTTTGCGTCACAGCAAAGCTGCCGCTATATTCTTCGCCCGCCAGCACCTGCTGTGCGGCCTGCACCGCCTGCTGCAGTTCAATGCTTTCATTCAGCAGATAATTGCTGCGGTAAAAGCCCTGTATCGCTGTCACCAGCAGCACTGCCGTAAGGCAGAAGCACACCAGCTCCTGTACCAGGCAAAAGCCCCTGCTATTTTTCATAAACAGTCACCCTGCCTGTAACCGGCTGCACCGTCAGCCGGCAGTACATATCAGGCAGCTGTCTATGCTCCAGCCTGTAACCGCCAATGGCTGTCGGATTGCCGTTTTCATTATAGCTGAGATTCTTAATCGCTTTTTCGCACGTCAGGCTGATGTCAGCATCGAGCCTTACACGCTTCCAGATTTTATGCGCGCGCTCAATTCTGTAGCTATGCTTATCCTTATCGCTGACTTTAAGCGTGTACATATAATTTTCCGGCTGAAACAGCGTCTGCTGCTGCATCTGTCTGATATCCGCCGCCAAAAGATATGCTGTATAGCGCAGCTGCTGCCTGTAATACTGCCGCTGCAGCGTCTTGCTTCCGGGATACAGCATTACTGCCGCAAGTCCCAGGCACCCAAGTGCCAGCAGCAGCTCCAACAGCAGATAGCCTGCTGTCTTATTGTTCACCGGCGTTAGCTTTACTGCCCGGTGAGGTTACTGCCGCACCCTTGCTGTTTTTGCCGCTGAGGGTATAGGTGCCGTCGGTTGTATTGGGTGTATAGGTAAGTGCCTCGCCCTTGGCATCCTTGAATTCCAGCTTACCGCCCAGATATTCGCTGTCCAGTGTAGTAAGCTCTGCCGGCACAGTGCCTGCATCCATCTTATACAGCTGAATTGCCTGGTCGATAGTCACCAGATCGTTTTGCAGACGGGCATTCTTCACTCTGTCGTTAGCACCCGAAAGCGAAGGCAGCAGCATGGTAGCCATAATGCCAATCAGCGCCGCCGCTGCTACTACCTCGATTAAAGTAAAGCCTCCCTGTTTACGCATTGTTTTTAACATAATCGCACCTCCTGAATTTACTCCGGCATTGCCGAAAGCATCTCAAATAGCGGACCGATAACTATGCAGACGATTCCCGCTATGATAATCGCTGCCACTAAAAGCAGCAAGGGCACCAGCAGCTCCTGCAGCCTGCCAAGCTGCTGCTGCAGACGCTGCTCACCGGCCGTTACTGCTTCCTGCAGCATTTGCGGCAGATAGCCTGTAGATGCGCCCACGCATACAAGCTCCAGCATCAGCGGCGAAAAAAGCTCTTTCGCGCCGCCTGCAGCCTGTTCAATCGCAATGCCTCGCTTTAGCCTGCTGTTCAGCAGGCGCAGCTGCCCGGCATACTGCTCATCATCCATGGTATCCGTCACAATCGCCACCGCTTTTGTTATGCCTACACCGCTTTCCAAAAGCAAGGCCAGCAATCTGCAAAAGCGTACTTCTAATAAAAGGCCATGAAAATTTCCGCTTAACCGGCTGCGTAAAAAACAGCGCAACAGCCTGCGTCCCAGCAAAAAAAGTGCAGCTGCTACGCCTGCCGTCAACGCCAGCGCTGCCAACGGCTGCTGCAGCAAAGCATCCTTCAGCGTCAGCAGCAAAGCCAATGTACCCATCGGCAGCACACCCATAGCGCTGTAGGTATCCGCCAGTACCGGCAGGATGTACAGTAAAAACAGCAGCAGCACGCAAAAAGATGCCAGCAGCAAAAATGCCGGATAAGTTACAGCCCTCTGCACAAAACGCCGCAGCTTAAGCTGGCGGCTGTAATAATCTGCCAGCTGCTCCAGCAACGTGGCCAGCTCACCGCTTTCTTCCCCCACAGCCACCAAAGTAACTGCCAGCTGAGTACAGCAATCCGCTTCCGCTGCCAAGGCCTGTGCCAGGCTGCTGCCACGGCGCAGCCTTTGCTGCAGACGATAGCATAGCAGCATCTGCTTTACATTGCCATGCTTTTGCAAAAGCTGCAGTGCATTCAGCAACGGCAGGCCGCTGCGCAGGATAACCGCCAGTTGCCTGTAGAAGCTAATCTGCTCCGCCAGGCTCACGCCTCCTCTAAGCTTAATTTTCATCACCTCCACATGGCCGATTATAGACTATTTGTGAATTTTCTGTCTAATTTTATTTGTCACATATGTGAAATCTGTGTGACATAAAAGATTTTTTTTTACCGCAAGCAAAAGAAAAAACTCTGAAAGCCTCATATTACAAGACTTACAGAGTTTTTCTTAACCGATTAATTTCCTGAAAATTATCTGCAATTATAACGTTCTAAGCAGTCTAAGCAACAATATTTTGCTCATGACCATGACGAAGCCAAACGCAAGCGCTGATGCCGAAAAGAATCACGCCGGCTACTACAAAAAGGCTTTGCAGCGGCGCAAATGTAGCAATAGCTCCGCCAAGTACAGGACCTACCATGGAACCGAACTGCTGCGCACTGAACATAAAGCCAAAAACGCGTCCGCGCTGGTCGGTAGTTGTATTGCTGGCCAACACCGCACTCAGCGAAGGCTGAATACCGGCACAGCACAAGCCATAGCAAAAATTGCAGACACAGAACAAAAGCAATGTCTGTGGCATTGCCGTCACCGCACTCATCAAGCCGGAAAGCAGCGTAGCAGCGCACAACGCTTTATAAAAGCCGTGCTCCTGTCCGAAGCGTCCCCAGCTCGGCGCAGTAATAGCACTGGCAATGCCTACGAGCGAAAAGGCCACGCCGGAAAGAAACATAATGTTGCCCTCACCATGATTCAGCTCTGCCACATAAAGGCTCAAAATCGGCTGAATCAGCAGGATAACCATCTGAGCTACAGCAATGTAAATCAGCGTTTCACGAATTACAGGTTGCTGTAAAAGCTGTACCTGCGGCTTGGCCGCAAGCTTTTTCGGCTCCGCCTTCGGCGGCTCGGGAATGTAGAACATAAATACCAGCGTAATAATCGTCAGTAACCCACCTGCAACGAAGAATGAGGCACGCATGCCAAACAGCGTTGCCAATGAACCGCCTACAAGCGGACCAATGACGTTGCCGCAGGTCAGTCCTGCCTGCATAATGCCCAAGCTCACGCCCAGCTTTTCCATCGGCACCAGACTGGTAGCAATCGCCAGGCATGCGCTCCAGAGTCCTGCAGCAAAGCCCTGCAGCACACGCACGCCAAACATCTGCTCCGGCGTAGTTACAATGCCGCCCAAAAAGTATGACAGCGCCAGGCCTGCACCCGCACGCACCGCCATCATCTTTTTGCCGTGCGTATCAGCCATTTTACCCCAGATAGGCGCCATGATACCGCCAATCAGAAAAGTTATGGAAAAAATCGCGCCGTTCCACATTTTTACATCATCGGCACTTACTCCCAGTTCGTTCATCAGATACATCGGCAAAAAGGGAATAAGCATAGTATAGCCTGCAGCCATCAGCACGACATTAGCCGTGAGGATAGCCAGAATAAGCTTCCAGTTTTTCATAAAATTCCACCTCAAAATAAAACAATAGTAACAAATTATTATAACGCCGAAGCTGTTTTTTGGCAAATAAAAATCTGCAATACAGCCTCAATTGCATAATAAAAATACACTTAGGGAAATATGCTCTGCCGCAACAGAAGCATATATAAAACTGTACCAAAATAATGCCAACACAACAAAACAGAACGCCGAAACCCGCTTGCCTAACGGATTTTCAGCGTTCTGTCTGTTTTTGGAGGAGAAAATATGAATTTGCTTAAAAAGCAAATAGCAGCTTGTTTAAAAGTAGAGGAGCTAACCAATGCACTTAAGAAAATTGTCAAGGTCAAAGGTCAAGGCTGCAATGCAAAATCAGGAAGGGACGATATACATTGGTTAGCCATCACTAACTTCACGATTATTGTAGCACATATTTTTACAGTTAGCAATAGCTAATTTTAATTTTTTTTATTTTTTTCCGCGATTACCGCTGCGTGCAAAAAAAACAACGCAGTCACGTTGCCGTTTTACGGAATACGTAACTGCGTTTAAGCTTGTAATTGTTATTCTTCCGGAGTTTTCTCCTCTGCATTTTCTTTAGCCTGCTCCTGCTGCAGCAAAGCCATAAACTGCTCGCCGGTAATAGTTTCCTTCTCCAGCAGGTACTGTGCCAGTACATCCAGCTTATCTCTGTTGTCCTGCAAAATCGTGCGTGCCTTTTCGTGAGCCTCCTTTATCAACGCCAAAACCTTGGCATCAATCTTGCCGGCTGTAGTTTCACTGCACTGCAGGGCAGCGTCACCGCCCAGATAACGGTTGGCCACAACCTCGGTAGCCATCATATCAAATTCTTCCGTCATGCCAAGACGTGTTACCATGCTGCGTGCCAGCTTTGTAGCCTGCTCGATATCATTGGAAGCGCCGCTGGTAATGCTGCCGAAAACAACCTCCTCAGCACTGCGGCCGCCTGTCATGGTTACAATCTTGTTGAACAGCTCTTCCTTGGTCATCAGCACGCTGTCATTTTCGCTGATTTGCATGGTGTAGCCCAAAGCGCCGTTGGTACGCGGAATAATAGTAATCTTATGTACCGGAGCACTGTGCTTTTGCATAGCAGCCACAAGTGCGTGACCGATTTCGTGGTAGGCAATAACCTTTTTCTCTGCGGGAGAAATTACCGCACCCTTACGCTGGTAACCGGCGATAACAGTTTCAATGGATTCCTCCAGATCTTCCTGCTCCACCACGTTACGATGCATTTTTACAGCTCGCAGCGCACCCTCATTGATAATATTGGCAAGCTCTGCACCGCTGGCTCCGGCTGTTGCCCGCGCCAACGTGCCATAGTCGATATTGTCTGCCATACGCACGTTACGTGCATGAACCTTCAGGATAGCCTCACGGCCTTTCAGATCCGGCAACTCAACAGGAATGCGGCGGTCAAAACGTCCCGGACGCAGCAGCGCCTTATCCAGAGATTCCGGACGGTTGGTAGCTGCCAAGATAACTACGCCCTTGCTGCCGTCAAAGCCGTCCATTTCACTAAGCAACTGGTTCAAGGTCTGCTCGCGTTCATCATTGCCGCCGAACTGGCCGTTATCACGGCGTTTGCCGATGGCATCTATTTCATCGATAAATACTATGCAAGGTGCCTTTTCTTGCGCCTGCTTAAACAAATCGCGCACGCGGGCAGCGCCCATGCCGACGAACATTTCTACAAATTCACTGCCGCTGATGCTGAAGAACGGCACCTTGGCTTCGCCTGCTACCGCACGCGCCAACAAGGTTTTACCTGTACCAGGAGGGCCAACCAGCAAAGCACCCTTCGGCATATTAGCACCGATATCCTTGTACTTGCCGGGATTATGCAGAAAATCAACCAACTCCATCAGCGCTTCTTTGGCCTCATCCTGACCTGCTACATCGGCAAAGCTCTTGCCTGTCTGCGCTTCCACATAGACCTTGGCATTGCTCTTGCCGAAGCTCATGGCGTTACCGCCCATGCGCTTGCCCATAAAGTACATAAACAGCTGTCCAAGTCCAAAGAAAATCAGAATCGGCAGTACCCAATTGGTGAAAAAGGTTACCAGAGGACTTTGTTCCTTAGGCACAACCTGCGTAAATTCTACCTTACTCTTCATCAGGCGGTTGGCCAGCTCCGGGTCCTCCACCCTGCCAGTAACATAAATTTCCTTTTCGTTGTTCTTATCAACCGCAGCCAGACGCTTATCGGTAATTTCTACCTTAGATACCTTGCCTTCATCCACCATCTGAAGAAAATTATTATAGGAAACCTCCTTCATTTTCGGGTTGAAGAACATTGGCATGATTACGGAATTGAATACCAGAATCAAAACCAGCATCAGCATATAATAATACGTCAATGGCCGTTTTTTATCATTGTTATCGTTCATCATTTCATCTCCTCGCTATGCTTTATAAGTATTATTGTATACCTATTTATAGCAATAAACAAACGAAAAAAATGTGAAGCTGATTGTATAGTCAACACAAAAAGTGTTAAAAAATCACACTCTTCCCGTCCCCTGCAAGAATACTTGTATACATGCGTCCTATCCCTTGAATTTACATGCCGTTTTCTATACAATTAGCTTGTAACTATCTAAGGAGGTCAAACTTATGCCTAAAATTAATACAGTTTTAGTTGCTAACCGCGGCGAAATCGCCATCCGCGTTTTCCGCGCCTGCAACGAATTAGGAATCCGTACTGTTGCTATATATTCCAAGGAGGACACCCTGTCCCTGCATCGCAACAAAGCCGACGAGGCCTACATGGTAGGCGAAGGCAAAAGTCCGACCGACGCTTATCTTGATATCGAAGACATTCTGCGCGTAGCCAAGGAGCATGACGTAGATGCCATCCATCCCGGTTATGGCTTTTTATCTGAAAACAGTAATTTAGCACGCCGCTGTGCTGAGGAAGGCCTGATTTTCATCGGCCCGCGTTTGGAACACCTGGTAATGTTCGGCGACAAAATCAACGCCCGTAAACAGGCCGAGCTGGCAGGCATCCCCATGATTCCCGGCAGCAAGGGTACGGTAAACAGCCTCGATGAGGTACTGGCCTTTGGCGAAAAATGCGGTTATCCTATCATCATTAAAGCAGTCAACGGCGGCGGCGGTCGCGGTATGCGCGTTGTTCACAGCGCCGAAGAGGCTGTAACTGCCTACGATATGGCTAAAAGTGAAGCTAAAAAAGCCTTTGGCAATGATGAAATATATCTGGAAAAATATCTGCAAAATCCGAAACACATTGAAGTACAGATTATCGGCGATACCCACGGCAATTTAATGCATCTGTTCGAGCGCGACTGCTCCGTACAGCGCCGCCACCAGAAGCTAGTTGAAATTGCTCCGGCCTTCGCTCTGCCTATAGAACAGCGCAAAGCCATCTGCGAGGCTGCTGTCAAGCTGATGAAAAATGTTGACTACATCAGCGCCGGCACCGTAGAATTTTTGGCTACTCCCGACGGCAAGTTCTACTTCATTGAGGTTAATCCCCGCATTCAGGTTGAGCACACCGTTACCGAGCAGATTACCGGTATCGACATTGTGCAAACACAAATCAAAATTGCCGAGGGCTACAACCTGCACGGCCCGGAAATCGCCCTGCCGCAGCAGGATGAGCTGACAACCATCGGCCATGCTATCCAATGCCGTATTACCACTGAGGACCCGTCCAACAACTTTATGCCAGATACCGGCAAGCTGATTACCTACCGCAGCGGCGGCGGCTTCGGCATCCGTCTGGACGGCGGCAATGCCTTCACCGGCTCCGTTATCACTCCGTACTACGATTCTCTGCTGGTTAAGGCTACCACCTGGGGCCTCACTCACCAGATTGCAATTACCAAGATGCTGCGCTGCTTAAAAGAATTCCGTATCCGCGGCGTCAAAACCAATATCCAGTTTTTGGAAAACGTACTGCAGAACCCGCACTTCATCAAGGGCGATTATACTACCGACTTTGTTGATAATACACCGGAGCTGTTTGTCTTCCAGAAAACCTTGGACCGCGGCAACAAGCTGCTGAACTACATCGCTGACATTACCGTCAACGGTTATTCCAACGTCGGCGTACAGCCGAAGCCTGACTTTGCACCGCTGAATATGCCCAAACCCTACAACGGCATTCTGGCGCTGGGTGCTAAGCACGTTCTTGATACCCGCGGACCTGAAGGTCTGGCTGAATGGGTACTGGCACAGCAGGAGGTTCTGCTCACCGACACCACCTTCCGTGATGCGCATCAGTCTCTCTTCGCAACCCGCCTGCGTACTGCCGATATGCTGCGCGTTATGCGTGACACCGCCGGCAAGCTGCCCGGACTCTTCTCCTTTGAATGCTGGGGCGGCGCTACCTTTGACGTAGCCTATCGCTTCCTCGACGAAAGCCCCTGGCAGCGTCTGGCACAATTCCGTCAGGCTGCTCCGAACATTCTCTTCCAGATGCTGCTGCGCGGTGCCAACGCTGTAGGCTACACCAGCTATCCGGATAATGTCGTTAAGCAGTTCATCAAGCTGGCAGCCAAGAACGGTATCGACGTTTTCCGTATCTTCGACAGCCTCAACGGTCTGGACAATATGCGCCTGTCGATTGACACCGTCCGCGAATGCGGCAAGGTAGCAGAGGCAGCACTGTGCTACACCGGTGATATTCTCGACCCCAACCGCGATAAATACGATTTACATTACTACATCAATATGGCTAAGGAGCTGGAAAAAGCCGGTGCCAACATCATCGCCATCAAGGATATGGCAGGCCTGTTGAAGCCGGAAGCAGCTTACCGCCTTGTAAGCAGCCTCAAATCCTACGTCAACGTACCTATCCATCTGCACACCCACGAGGGCAGCGGCAACGCTATCTACACCTACGCGCGTGCTATCGATGCCGGCGTTGATATCGTAGATACTGCTATGAGCGCCATGAGCAACGGTACCTCCCAGCCCAGCGGCAGCAGCCTGTACTACGCACTCAGCGGTCATCCGCGTCAACCGCGTCTTGATGTAGACGCTATGAACGAGCTGTCCCGTTATTGGGAAACCGTGCGCCCCTACTACAAGGCAGCCGACAGAACCGAAAACTTCCCCAACCCCGAGGTTTACGTACACGAAATGCCCGGCGGACAATATACCAACCTCAAACAGCAGGCTCAGGCTCTTGGCCTCATCCATCGCTGGGAGGAAATCAAGGATATGTATCACCGCGTATCCATGATGTTCGGCGATTTAATCAAGGTTACTCCGTCCTCCAAGGTTGTCGGTGATATGGCACTTTTCATGGTGCAGAACGACCTGACGGAAGAAGATGTTTACGCTAAGGGCGATATTCTGGACTTCCCGGCCTCCGTTGTGGAATTCTTCGAAGGACGCATCGGCACTCCGTACCAGGGCTTCCCCGAAAAGCTACAGAAGCTGGTGCTCAAAGGACGCGCACCTATCAGCGAGCGTCCGGGCGCTGTACTGCCTCCGGTAGATTTTGAGGATGTACGCGCTAAGCTCAAAGAGCTTGAAGCACCTACTACGGACGAAGCAGTAAGCGCTTACTGCCTCTATCCGAAGGTATTCACCGACTGGGTAAACCGTTACAACCAATTCGGCGATGTATCCGTTCTCGATACTCCTACCTTCTTCTTCGGCATGACTCCGGGCGAGGTTATCAAGGTTGAAATTGAACAAGGCAAAGTGCTCGTTATCAAGCTGGACCACATATCCGAAGCCAACGCTGCCGGTATGCGCACCGTATTCTTCGAGTTCAACGGCCTGCCGCGTGAAATCGAAATCAAAGACCGCAACGCCAAGACTACCACTGTTACCCGCAAAAAAGCAGAAAAAGGCAACATGGGTGAAATCGGCGCTTCTCTTTCCGGCTCCATTGTCAAGGTGCTGGTAGAAAAAGGCCAGTCCGTTACCAAGGGTACTCCGCTGATTGTTACCGAAGCTATGAAGATGGAAACCACGCTTTCGGCACCGATTTCCGGTATCGTCAGCGCTATCCATGTAGCTGCAGGCGAACGCGTAGAAAGCGGCGACTGCCTACTGGAAATCAAAACTCAAATGTAAATTGCATACGCTTAAACTTAAGGCTGCTGCCATGGCGGATTTCCGCTGCTACAGCAGCCTTACTTTTTTTGCTGGTCATTATTTTTCCTCTATGTTATGATATAGTTACTCTTTGCTTTTTTAAAAACAGCATTATTTGCTGCAATACATATTTTTATTACGAGGTGAGCACATGAAGCAGACAATCTATCAATACGTAAACAGCCATCTGGACGAGCATGGCCGCTTTACTGCTACCAATCTGTGCGATGACCGCTACGCCACTATTCCCCGTCCCCTTGGCTCCGAGGATGCCTTTCACTATACAATGGGCAACCTGCCCAATCCCAAATCCGCCAGCATACTGCTCAAGCTGCTGCAGGCTTATCTGAACGAGCCTACCACCCAGCAGCGCAGCAAACTGTACAATGAACTAAAGGGCATGGCCTTTGCGGAATATTGCGATCCCTTTATTGAAGCCTTGGACCAAAACGATATCAACAGTGTTGCCTTCGACCTGGCGCGACGCTTTTTCTATAACGCTGACGGACGCGAGCAGGTTAAATTCGCCCTGCTGCTTTTCGGCATGTACGGCATGGAAAAAATTTGTCAGCAGGAGCCGAAGCTGTGGCAGGATTTGCTGCGCATAGCGCACTGCGAGGAATTTACCTTCGCCTTTTTATATTCCTGCCGCGTAACCAATTTCAACCCGCAAAATGCTATCTGGGAGCTTATCCGCTGCACCAGCGGCTGGGGCAAGGTTTTCAGCATTACCGACTGCCACTGCCGTGATGAGGAGGAACGCCTCTGGCTGCTGCAAAACGGTCCCGATATCGACGTAGAATATCCGCCGCTGTCCGTCAAATTCATCAGAGAAACACATTTAGAGGAACAGCTGGCACAGCCGCTTAACTACGCACAGTATAAAAGCGCTGTCATCATCGTGGGCAATTATCTGATTATGCTCAATCATTTCCCGGCAGAGGTAATCGAAGAGCAATTCAACATCAGCGATATCCATCTGAACAAGCTGCTTACCTGTCTGATTGAACAGGCGGAAGCACATGTCAGCAAACCGGAGGATGTACTTGATTTAATCAGCTACGTTACGGCGCTGCAGCAGCTTTGCGATGAGCAGAACCATATGCAGCTCACTCTTAATCAATGCCATGAACAGATTGCCGCCTGCGAAAAAATCATCTACCGCAAGGACTGGCAGCCGGAAATAGAAAATAATTTAATCAAGGATGATAAGCTCGATTACCAGTTGTGCAACCTGGCAGTGGAGCTTGATATAGACATTTGGCCGCGACTTTTCGATTTTTGGCTGGCACATCCGGACGAAACACCGCTGTTCCCGTACCTGCTTTCCTACGAAGGCGAGCAGCGCTCCGAACGCGTGCTGCGTCAAATCGAAGCAGACCTTCCCCGCTACTGCGTAGAACAAAACGACCTGCTGGTACCGCTACGTTATCTCAACACACATCCGGGTGAAAGCGATGCTATTATCTGCGCTGCCCTGGAATCCATCTTCGATTTGCCGCGCGGCATCGCCTGCGGCATTGTCGATGACTGGGGACAGGAATTTATCACGCCTGCCATCCGCCGCTCGCTGATTAAAGCACGTCAGCTCAGCAATAACGATGTAGTTACCGCGCGTATCGACTGCCTGCTAGCAGGCAAGCATTTCGACATCGGCAAGTTCCTCAACAAACGCAAATAAGCAGACTGCTATGCAATGTTATTGCTTAGCTTAGACAGTTATTGCTAAGAAAAGCTTTCTCAACACATAACAAAACCGGTTTCCCTATCGGCTTAAAAGCCTGGGAAACCGGTTTTTTAGTATGCACTTATTTACTTTTAGCCGCAATAGCCATGCGGATGGCCCTTATGCCACTTCCACGCAGTGCTGATAACCTCATCTACACTGCTGTGCTGCGGCTCCCAGCCCAACTCCTCACGAATTTTAGCCGAAGAAGCAATGAGCACTGCGGGATCACCGGCACGACGCGCCTCCTCCACAACAGGGAAGTCAACGCCGGTAACCTTTTTGGCGCTGTCAATCATCTGGCGTACACTGAAGCCGTTTTCACTGCCCAAGTTATACACCCGGCTGCTGCCGCCGCTCAAAAGATGCTTAAGTGCCAGCACATGCGCCTTCGCCAAATCGCAGACATGAATATAATCACGCACACAGGTACCGTCAGCCGTCGGATAATCGGTACCGAAGATAGAAACCTGCTTGCGCACGCCCTGCGCCGTTTTCAGAATCAGCGGAATCAGATGGCTTTCCGGGCTGTGGTCCTCGCCGATATCGCGCGTCGGAGAAGCACCGGCAGCGTTAAAATAACGCAAAGCTACATAACGCATATCATAGGCATGGTCATAATCCGCCAGCATGCCTTCAATCGCCAGCTTGGTACGGCCGTAAACGTTGGTCGGTGCCAGACGGCTGTCCTCGGTAATAGGCACTGCTTCCGGCTCACCGTAAACAGCTGCGGTAGAAGAAAATACCATGCGGTCCACACCGGCACCACGCATAGCCTCTAAAAGATGCAGGCTGCCTTCAACATTATTAAAATAATATTTCGCCGGGTCGGTCATAGATTCACCTACCAGACTGCTGGCAGCAAAATGAATCACCGCATCAATTTTAAACTGCTCCATAATGTGCTTGGCAAAGCGTACATCATGGATATCGCCTTCTACCAGCTGTACTTCGTCAGGTACTGCCGCCTCATGGCCAGTAGAAAAATTATCATAGACAATAGGAGTAAAGCCGCTCTTTTGCAGCTCCTCCACTACATGGGAGCCAATATAACCTGCTCCGCCGGTAACAAGGATATTCATTAATTATTTGCTCTCCTTGGCAACGATTCCCTGCAGATAATCCAGGAACTTGTCACGCAGGTCAGGACGCTTCAGCGCCATTTCTACAGTTGCCTCCAAAAAGCCCTGCTTATCGCCCACGTCATAACGACGGCCTACAAAGTCATAAGCATACATCGGCTGCTTCTTAGCCAATACCTTAAGCGCATCGGTCAGTTGGATTTCATTGCCGCGGCCAGGCTGAGTTTGCTCCAGAATCGGGAAAATTTCCGGTGTAATTACATAACGGCCCAAAACCGCCAGACGGGAAGGCGCTTCTTCTACCGCAGGCTTTTCTACCATATCGTTTACCTTAACAGTGCGTGCTTCACCAGTCGGTTCACCGGCAACAATGCCATAAGCAGATACCTTCTCCTGCGGCACCTCCTGCACACCTAAAACACTGGCACCGGTTTTATCGTAAACATCGATCAGCTGCTTCAGCGCAGGCACCTGGCTGTCAACAACGTCATCGCCCAGCAGTACGGCAAAGGGCTCGTCGCCAACAAAATGCTTAGCACACAAAATAGCGTGACCAAGTCCGCGTGGTTCCTTCTGGCGGATATAGTGAATGCGAATATCAGAGATTTTGCGTACTAACTCCAGCTCCTTGGTTTTGCCGCTGGCCTCCAGATTCAGCTCCAGCTCAATACTGCGGTCGAAATGGTCTTCAATGGCACGCTTGCTGCGGCCGGTAATAATCAGGATGTCCTCAATGCCGGAAGCAAGAGCCTCTTCGATAATATATTGGATGGTCGGTTTGTCAACAATAGGCAGCATCTCCTTCGGAGTTGCTTTGGTTGCAGGCAGGAAGCGTGTGCCCAGGCCTGCTGCCGGAATAACAGCTTTGCGTACAGGTTTAAACATTTAATCTTATCTCCTTTACAGACTCAAGTGAAATATATGCATAGCAGCAACGCTGCAGGCAGTTCTTTACGAAAAAACACGGATACTCAGGAAAGTTAAGCTTCTTCGCCGCCAATAACTTTCAATAATTCTGCTGTCTTCGCAGCAAGCAGCTCCTTATCACCCTTAGTTTCTACGTTCAGGCGCATTACAGGCTCCGTATTGGATACACGCACATTAAAGCGCCAGTTATCATAAGCAACGCTCAGTCCGTCCAGGTGGTCCTGCTCACCGTCAGCATATTTTTTGCCCAGCTCTGCCAGTACTGCTGCGGAATCAGCAACCTTGCGGTTTATTTCACCGCTGCAGGGATACATAGCAACGCGCTCGCCTACCAGCTCGCTGAGCTTTTTACCGCTGCGGCACATCAGCTCAGTTACCAAAAGCCAAGGAATCATGCCGCTGTCGCAGCAGGAGAAATCGCGGAAATAATGATGCGCACTCATCTCGCCGCCGTATAGCACGTCATTGTTGCGCATGCATTCCTTCATAAAGGCATGGCCGCTCTTGCAGCGCACAGGCACACCGCCGTCACGCTGCAAAATAGCTTCCGTATTCCAGGTCAGGCGCGGGTCGAACATAATCTTCGCACCCGGCTCCTTGTGCAGGAAAACCTCCGCCAGCAGGCCGACAATGTAATAGCCTTCGATAAAATCTGCCTTCTCGTCAAAAAGGAAGCAGCGGTCGAAATCACCATCCCAGGCAATACCCAGATCAGCACCACTCTCGCGCACAACCTTGGCCGTAGCCTCACGATTTGGCAGCAGCAGCGGGTTAGGCACACCATTGGGGAAGGTGCCGTCAGGCGTTTCGTTCAGCGTAATAAATTCAAACGGCAGATGCTTCGCCAGCTCCTTCAAAATCGGGCCAGCACCACCATTGCCGGGGTTAGCAACAATCTTCATCGGTTTGAGCACACTCGTATCAACGTAAGTAAGTAAATGCTCAATATAAGCAGGCATAATATCCAGCTGCTCCAAGGCACCCATAGTCTTACCTGCTACCACCTGATGTGCAAACGGCTTTGCAGTAGCAACCATCTCACCAATTTCCTTCAGACCGGTATCGCTGGAAACAGGACGCGCATCACGACGCACCAGCTTCATGCCATTGTATTCCTTAGGATTATGGCTGGCAGTAACCATAATACCGCCATCTGCTTTCAGATGCGCGGTAGCAAAATAAATCATTTCTGTACCACACTGGCCAATATCAATAACCTTGGTTCCGCCATGGCGCAGTCCCTCTGTCAGCGCATCTACCAATGCTCTGCCGCTCAGGCGGATATCGTGTCCGACAACAACAGTTTCTGCAGCAAACATTGCTGAAAAAATGCGTCCCATACGGTAAGCCATTTCCTCATTAACCTCCGTAGGGTAAACACCACGTACATCGTAAGCCTTGAAAGCCTTATTTGTAACTTGCATTTCTCTATTCTCCTTTTTTTATAGTGTATTTAGCAAAATTTCATTGTTCTGGAACCATTTTATATTATTCTTCATGGACGAAAAAAATCCTGCCTGCATCGCAGACAGGATTTGAACGCTATAGCTTTACTCCGCTCGAACGGATAACTTCTTCCGCTGCCTCGCCCAGATACCAACGGATAACGGAAAAGAACGGCAGCGTCACGCCATTATAATCAGGCACCAGACAGATGGTCGCCAGCATTTCCAAAACTTCATCCAGATTTCGGCCCTTGCTCAG
This sequence comes from Escherichia coli, assembly GCA_963603005.1. GTDB lineage: Bacteria > Bacillota > Negativicutes > Acidaminococcales > Acidaminococcaceae > Phascolarctobacterium_A. Next base: position 19,122 of record CAVCLW010000001.1, read on the forward strand.
CTCCTCGCTTATCTGGTCCTCCAGCGTATGAATTACCTCACGGCGCATGCGCATCAGCCGCGGCGCATTCAGATTCAGCTCGCGGATAGTGCTGCGCGCCTTCCCCTGCAAATCTTTGGGGCAGGTATCTTCGTCTACATACATCCGCCCGCTATGCTCGGCATAACGGAACAGACGGATTTTGCCGGGAATCTTCAGCGGATTGAGGATATAGTTTGTAATTTCACGCCCACCCTTGGGCACATCGCAGCTGCGGTCACGCTTCTGGCTGGAATAGCGCCACTCGGGGTCAGGCACATAAGGCTGACTGCCGCCGTGGCACACGCCCAACAGATTGCGCCAATCCAGATGATAGTTGTGCCCATGCTCCTGCGTAGCGTTTTTCGGATAAAAATGCTCCACGCGGAAGTCGTCAACCTCGCCTTCCTCCTCCGCCAGCTTAATACCTACCTCGCAGTAGGCGCAAAGGCCGTGCTGGTCACGCAAAATTGCTTCCCGCACCTGTTTATAGCCCTTGCGGCAGCGACGGCGGAAATGCTCCCAGGTTTCCTCGGGATTATGCAGCCTGTACTGCCTGAGAAGCTCAGGTTCTTCCTTGCTTTTATAAACACGTTTCATGAGCGCCTCCTGCGGAACTGACGCATACGGATATCCATATCCGCACGCAGCAGAGCAGGCTCCTTGCCCTTGGACCATTTATCCAGCTTTTTGCGCAGCTTCAGCGCCTCCGGCGTATCCCAGGCATCCTCGCTCACCAGCTGCAGATAACGCTTTAAATCCTGCACAATCGGCAGAGCTTGCGGACGTGGGCTCACATTCTGAATATCCTGCAGCAGCTGATAGCTGTTGGCGCCCAAGGAAAAATCTACGTGGCGCACGCCTTCGAACTGCTTGCCCCAAGCCAATACACGTATGCTCTCTGCCGGCACGCTGCTAAGCACCTGCGCACTATGCGTAGTCACTACAAACTGTACCATCGGGAAGGTTTTCTGTAAATCCAGCAGTACCGTCTGCTGCCACAGCGGGTGCAGATGCATTTCTACCTCATCAATCAATACAAGCCCCGGAGTCTTGGTTACCGCATCCTCACGCAGCTGCGGATTCAGACGCGTCATGCGATAGGCCAGGTCAGCCACCATGCTGATAATACTGCGGAAGCCGTCGCTCAATTCATCTACCACCATTTCACCCATATCGGGATGACTGACAACAAAGCATTTCAGTCGATAATTATAATACAAATCACGCAGGCCGGTACTTTCCAGACACACGTCGACAGCGTTCTGAATAGCATTCTTCAGCATCACATTGCGCTTCACCTCTGCGCTGTACTGCTGCTCTGACTGCGCACACTTGGTAACGTACTCAAACCATTTCCCGAAGGTGCTGTAGGAAGAAGACGGCTCCAGACATTCCTCGTAGCCTACATTGCGTTCCATCAGCGATTTATGAAAATTTGTCATCAGCTTGCTGTCTACCCAAATGCGCTGAGTACCGTAATAGGCCAGCACCGGCAGTAGCCTGTTGCCGTTCTCCTTGGCATCGTGCGCCAATGCACAGCCACGTTCGCACAGCTCATCAGCATCATCCTCAGGCACATTTCCCTCCAGTAGGCGGCGGGTACAGGTAAGCTTTTTGCCGTAAACCTCACCCTCCAGCTTAATTTCTACCGGATAATGGCATTCCATACCATCAATATGACGCATATCCTTTTTATAAACAGGCACACGCCGTACATCCTGGGGAGTAATTTGCCGGCCACTGGCATCAAAGCTGCGCAGATAGGGCTCCAGAGCAATTGCCAGCGCATCAAAAATCGCCGTCTTGCCCTTGCCGTTTTCACCTACAATAACTGTCAGCCTAGGTTCAAAATCAATATCAAGCTCATCGTAACAACGGAAATTCTTCAGCCTTAATCTTTCTATCTGCATAATCTGACCTCCGTTTCTGTATCTCTGCTTACATTATAGCATTATTTGCATCCCATACTAAGATTTTTTACAGTTTTATTATGATTTTTTTGTAGCAGGGTGTATAATAAATAAACATCATCAGCAATTACTTGGTACTTGCCAACAATTACGCAACCGAAAGGAAAAACTGTTTATGAATATATTTCTTCTGCTTACAATCGCCATGCTCATGATTATCCTCATGCTGCGTCGTCACATTCCCATCGGCCCCTGTATGCTCACCAGCGGTATTTTTATCTGGCTGATGAAAGCACCGGAGCTGCCGTATCTGGTACAGGCATTACGCGAAACATTAACAATGCCGCGCACCTATGATATTCTTTTTGCCCTTTATTTTGTCATGTGCCTGGAAATCGAGCTGCGCACCAGCGGTGCATTGGCCGGTATGGTGCAGGCGCTGCAGCGCATCTTTTCCAGCGCTAAGGTAACCCTGGCCGTGATGCCTGCCTTCTTAGGACTGCTACCGTCACTTGGCGGCGCACGCTTCTCGGCTCCTATTGTAGAGGAAGCCAGCAAAAATCTGCCTATCGAACAAGACCACAAGGCAGCCATCAACTTTTGGTTCCGTCACATCTTTGAATTTTCCAGTCCGATTATCCCCGGTATGATTATGGCCTGCAACATTGCCGGTGTCAGCTACAGTGAATTCATCCTGCATCTGGCCTGGCTCACCGTACTGGCCTTCTCCGCAGGCTGGTTTGTTCTCATCCGCCCCATCAAAGCGGACAGCAGCCGTACTGAAGCAATTGCCAATGACAGTCAGGGTATGCAGGATTTATGGCTGGCGCTTTCACCTGTCATTATCACCTTTATTCTCGTAGTATTCTGCGGCTTTAATGCCTCCGCCGGCATGGGCCTGGTCACAGCCTGCCTGTTTCTGGTCCTGCGCTTTACTAAGCGCGAGGTCGGTCTCAAGGATGTCGTTGTCGGTGCGCTGGACATCAAAATGTTTCTCAATGTGCTCTGCATCCTCTACTTCATTCAGATCTTGACCGTCACCCACGTGCTGCAGGAAATCGTCGCAGCCTTCCAAAGCTCACCGCTGCCGGTGCCTGTTATCATCGCCTGCGTCAGCTTCATCATCGGCGTGCTTACAGGTATGTCGCAGGGACACGTGGCCATCGTTATGCCCATTGTCGCCGCTATGCAGACAGGCAGCCTGAACCTGGCCGGCGTTGCCATGGCCTTCGGTATTGCCGGACAGATGCTCACACCGACGCATATGTGTCTTGTTATCACCGTCGATTATTTTAAAGCCAACTTTTTCAAAACGCTTAAGCCAGTCCTGCTTTGCGAAATCATCATTCTGACTCTCTTTACAGCTTATACATATTTCACATGGTAAACTTTCAGTGCTTAATCAGCAGCAAGCAGTGTTCGGATTAGTCCTCAAAACACTGTCCGCCGCAGATTAAGCACTTTATTTTTATTATTTGCTTGCAGTAGCACAAAGATTAAGTGTATAATAATGTTATCTATTCTTAAATTTTGGAGGGGTGTTTGTGAATTATACAGAAATGGTAGTATTCATTATCTACCTGTTGTTCATGCTATCAATCGGCATCTGGTTCTTCTATAAAAATCGTCAGGGTGGTGAAAAAACCTACTTTCTCGGCGGCCGTCAGATGGGACCGTGGGTAACCGCTCTTTCTGCCGGTGCTTCTGATATGAGCGCCTGGGTGCTCATGGGCTTGCCGACATCTATCTACGCTCTCGGCCTCGGTCAGGCCTGGATCAGTATCGGCCTGCTCACCGGCTATTCCTTAAGCTGGATTTTTCAGGCACCGCGCCTGCGCCGTTTTTCCATTGTGGCCAACGATGCCATCACTATTCCGCAGTACCTCAGCAACCGCTTTTTATCTAAGTCCCACGTGTTGCAGGTAATCTGTGCAATCGTCTTTCTCATTGCCTACACTATTTATTCCGCTTCCAGCATCAAGGCTTGCGGTACTTTGTTCAACACCGTTATCGGCATTGATCAGACCTACACCATGTATGTGGCAGCCTTCATCATCATCGGTTATACCTTCTTAGGTGGCTTTTCCGCTGTTTGCTGGACCGACTTCTATCAAGGCCTGATGATTCTCGGTTCTCTGCTGATTGCACCTATCTTCGCAGTATCCTTAATCAATCCGCAGGCTGTTGCCGGCATTCCGCCCGATTACTGGAATCCGGTTGCCAAAACCTCTGATATTATCTCCGGCTTTGGCTGGGGTCTGGGCTACTTCGGTATGCCGCATATCATCATCCGCTTCATGTCCCTCAAATCCCAGAAGGAAATGAAGAAATCCGCTGTTATCGCTATCAGCTGGACCGCCCTCATCTGCTTCTTCGCTACTATGGTAGGCGTTGTTGGCCGTATGTATCTGGGCCTGGATGAAAACATCAACCAAAACTCTCTGGTATTCATCGCCATGGTTCGCAGCATTTTCCCTGCTCTGATGAGCGGCATCCTCCTCTCCGGCGTATTGGCTGCTTCCATGAGTACTGCTTCCAGTCAGCTGCTCGCTTCCGCTTCTGCCTTTGCCAGCGACGTTTATAAACCTGTAATCCGCAAATACCAGTCCGGTGACAAGGAAATGCTTTGGGCAGGCCGCATCGTTGTACTTGTTATCTCCTTCGTTGCTCTGCTTATTGCTGATTCTCCGCGTGCAGGCAGCATTATGGAGCTTGTTGCTAATGCCTGGGGCGTATTCGGTGCAGCCTTCGGTTCTGCTATCATGCTCAGCCTTTTCTGGCGCGGCTTCACCTTCCAGGGTGCGGTAGCCTGCATCATCGTCGGTGCTGTTGTTGATATCGGCTGGTACCTGACTATGGCAGCCTCCACCGGCATCTACGAAATTATCCCCGGCTTTTTTGCCAGCCTTGTAGCAGGCGTCATTGTTTCCCTGCTCAGCGGCGGTCCTTCCAAGGATGTTGCTGAACTTTATGATAAAGCCAACAACTACGTTGAGGAATAATTGTAAAGCCTAAAAAAATCAGCCAAATAAGAAAGTCCGATTTGTCAGCACAGACGAATCGGACTTTTTATATTCTCAGCAAAAATTCAAGCTAATTTTACTCAACGAAGCAAAAGCATAGCATTTTCACCGCACTCATATTATAATAAAAGTGAGCACTAAACTATCAACAAGCATTTGCTGAATACATTATGTGAGGAGGTTCTGCTATGCGTACTTTTCTGCCATTAGCCTTTTGGTACTGGTTCTATAATCAGCTCTTCTTCCTGCTGGCTGCCATGGGCTTTTTTGTAATACATTTTCTTGTTGCTGTCATCGGCTTCGGCGGTATGGATACCCTTGCCAGCGGCATTCTGCTAATACTTTATGCATTAATCCTCTACAAGCTCTTCGGGCGCTTTCTCTGGCGCAGCAGGCTGCAGCAATATAATCCCGGCAACACACAACTGCTTTGCGCCTCACTGTTGCCGCTGATTTTAGGCAGCGTAATGCTCACTGCCAGCTTCGCCATAGCAGACGGCAAAATCTACAACACTATGACTGCCATGCCTGTGCTCGCAGCCATCAATCTCAGCCTTTCCTACCTGCCGCTCGCCAAAAGCGTCTGGACAATGCTAATTTTAGGCAGTATCTTCAACATCTTCACCATCACCTGCTTCTGGCGCTACTGCCGCAAATATCTGCAGCAGGAAATTCCCTGGCTGAAGCTGTTCACAATAATAGCTATCTGTCTGGCAGTCTGCACCATCATTATTTACAGCATAACCATTATGTATCTGCCTGATGATAAAGCGGGAAGATGAGATATTCAAAATTTTATCATCATTAATCCAAACATCTTATGAAATTTTTGCAAATATACCTCTAACCATATTTTCTATGATATAATAAGTCTAACATACAAATTTAATACTGTTGTCGTTCTCTTAGGAGTATTGTAGTACCAACTGCAATACTCCTTTTTTAATAGCATCATCAATACGTATTGTTTTTATACGTGTTAAATGATACAATTATGAAAGGAGCAATATCATGAAATTTAAAGAACTGGAAAAGCTACTGAAAAAAGCCGGTTTAGATTTTCAGAAAGGGTGATTTTATGTTATCAATGTATCCTGCGTGCTTTTATAAAGAAAAAGACGGACAATACACCGTAATTTTTCCTGACCTTAACCACCTCGCAACCTGTGGTACGGATTTACAAAATGCCATGAAAATGGCAACAGACTGCCTTGCCGGCTTTCTTTACGAAGCAAAGCTCAGCAATGAAGCTGTTCCGGAACCATCTGAATTAAACACTATTGACGTTAACGAAGAATATAGCGATTACGCAGAAGCCTTTGTTAATATAGTAAGTGTTGATGTAGAAGCATATGCCAAAGAGCACTTTACCAAAGCAGTCAAAAAAACTCTCACCATCCCCAAATGGTTAAATGATGCGGCGATTGCCAAAAAGCTGAACTTCTCCAAAATTTTACAAGATGCTCTCAAGCACGAGCTCAATATCGGATAAAGCAAAAATCACAACCGGTTACATATATAACCGATTGTGATTTTTTATTATAGCTTCAATATTTACTTACCGGCAATCTTACCGTAGCATTCAGGTCTGCGATCGCGGAACAGTCCCCAGCTCAGTCTGTCCTCAGCCAAGGCTGCCAAATCATACTCCGCATAAAGAATTTCTTCCTGATCACGCGATGCGTCCTGCACAAGCGCACCGGTACCGTCGGTCATGAAGGAAGAGCCGTAGAACAGCAAGGAGGACTGTTGGCCCGCATTGCCTTCGCAGGGCTCCACAGTTTCCAAACCGATGCGGTTTGCGGCTACCACAGGCATCAGATTAGCTGCGCTATGGCCTTGCATAACACGGCACCAATGCGGCATGCTGTCGCAGTCTAAGATAGGCTCGGAGCCAATCGCCGTAGGATAAAACAAAAGCTCTGCTCCGTTCAGCGCCAGGCAGCGTGCTGTCTCAGGGAACCACTGATCCCAGCAGATACCGATACCGACACGGCCATACTTGGTATTGAAAACCGTAAAACCGCTGTTACCCGGTTTAAAGTAAAATTTTTCCTGATAAAAATGATCGTCAGGAATATGTGTTTTGCGATAAACGCCTAAAATCTCACCGTCAGCATCAATGCAGGCGATGGAATTATATAATTCGTTGACATCACGCTCAAAAAAGCTGATAGGCAGAACGATATTCAGCTCCTTTGCCAAACGCTTGCCCATCTGCACCGCAGGATTTTCTTCCGTAGGCAGTGCATATTGATAGAAATCATAGCGACGCTGCTGGCAGAAATACGGACGCTCCCACAGCTCCGGCAGCAGAATAATCTGCGCACCGTTCGCTGCAGCTTCGCGCACCAGCGCTTCAGCGTGCTGCAAATTTTCTTCTACGGTCGGCGCACAGCGCATCTGCACTGCTGCCACCTTTACCTTGCTCATAAGCACACTCCCTTCGGAATTTGCTGTGTAATGCAGTGAATATTGCCGCCACCGGTCAAAATTGCCCGCGCCGGTATCTGCACTACCTTACGCTCCGGACAGAGCTTGGCAAGAATTTCCGCCGCCAACGTATCGCTAGCCGCATTCTCACCGCCAAAGGCAGGCACTACAACACTGTCATTACTGAAATAAAAGTTTACATACGAAGCCGCCAGACGTTCACCTGCCTCGCGCATATCCTCACCCTCGACAAAGTCGAAGCCTGCTACCTCGTCCTCAGTGATGCACACAGGCACCGCAGGCACGGGCAGCTTATGCACGATGATTTTACGTCCCTTGGCATCAGTCAGCTGCTCCAAAGCATCGAGGCTGGCCTTGCTCAAAGCATACTGCGGATCAGCTTCGTTATCTGTCCACGCCAGCACCACCTCACCGGGGCGGATAAAGGCACAGACATTATCTACATGCTCGTTGGTTTCATCGTTATAAATACCGCGCGGAATCCACAAAACCTTTTCCACGCCCAGGTAAGTCTTAAGCTTTTGTTCAATCTGCTCCTTCGACAGGTCAGGATTGCGTCCTGCACTCAGCAGGCAGGCCTCCGTCACCAGTGCCGTACCCTCGCCGTCACAGTGAATAGAACCGCCCTCCAGCACGAAGGGAACAGCATCATACAGGGCAGCACCATAATGCTCGGCAAACTTTTCCGCAAAAGCATCGTCCTGCTCATAATCGGGATACAGGCCGTCTACCTCGCCACCCCAGGCGTTAAAGCGCCAGTTCACACCGCGCAGCTCGCGTCCCTGTGCGCCGTCGCGCACAACAAAAGTCGGGCCGATGTCACGCGCCCAGCTGTCGTCTGTTTCCATAGCGACCAGCTCAACGTTGGCGACACCTGCAAGATATTCCTGCGCCACAGCAAAGTGCTTAGCACCGCAGATAACATAAACCTTTTCGCTCGCCGCAATCGCCTTAATCACAGCCGTAAACGCTTCGCAGGCCGCCACTGCGCCAAAGCTCCAGGAGCCCGGACGCTGCGGCCACACGATAATACAGCCATCATGCGGTTCGTATTCGCCGGGCATGTGAAAGCCGTCGGCAGCGGGAGTAAAGTTTTTCTCTAACATCATGACAAACGTCCTTTAAAATCTTCATAACCGAAACGGCGCACCAGCTCCGTAGTACCGTCCTTGTGCAGCAGCACAATATCAGGCAGCGGAATGCCGTTAAAGGTATTATTTTTAACCATGGAATAAATCGCCATATCCTCAAAAATCAGCTTATCGCCAACCTTGATTTCCTTGTCAAAGCTGTAATCGCCAATCACGTCACCGGCCAGACAAGTCATCGAGGATAAACGGTATTTATATTGCTTTTCGTCAGCCTCATAGCCGCCGCGCAGAGGCGGACGGTAAGGCATCTCCAGCACGTCAGGCATATGGCAGGCAGCCGAGGCATCAAGAATAAGAATATCCAGACCGTTATGCACAATATCCAACACCTCTGTTACAAGATAGCCGGCATTGAGCGCCACAGCCTCGCCGGGCTCCAGATATACCTTAACATGATAGGTATTACGAATATATTTCACTAAATCAATCAGCGCTTCCACATCATAATCACTGCGCGTAATATGATGACCGCCGCCTAGATTCAGCCATTTAAGCTGCTTAAAGTACTTGCTGAACTTCGCTTCGAACGCCTTCCATGTCGTCAGCAGGTCATCAAAGTTCTGCTCACACAGCGTATGGAAATGCAGGCCTTCGATTTCCGGCGGCAAATCCTCCGGAAAGTTTGCCAGCGTTACGCCCAGACGTGAGCCATAGGCACAGGGGTCATAAATTGCATGCTCACCCTCCTGCGTCGAGCATTCCGGGTTCACGCGGATACCCACGCTCACACCGGCCTGAGCGCAGACAGCCTTATGCTTTTCAAACTGCGCAAAGCTGTTGAAAATGATATGGTCGCAGATTTGCACCAGCTCCTGCATATCCTGCTCCTTAAAGGCAGGTGCAAAAACATGGTTCTCCTTGCCCATCTCCTCATGACCGAGGCGCGCTTCATAAATGCCGCTTGCCGTCGTGCCTGCCAAATATTCGCCCATCAGCGGATACAGGCGAAACATAGAAAAGCATTTCTGTGCCAGCAAAATATGCGCACCGCTTTCGCGCTGCACATACTGCAAAAGGCGCAGATTATTCAGCAGCTTAGCCTCATCAACCACATAGCAGGGAGTCGGCAGCGCCTTCAGCGCCGCCTCCTCACGCTCTGCGCGCAAATTCTTCTGCAAATCAGCCAAACGGGAAGCACCCTCAGCCTTGTCGACAACATATGCCGGCATTACAGTTTTCTTGGCGTCCGTCATCTTATTCTACCGTAGCCGGGTTTTCGTCAACAACCCAAGGCAGGCCGAACTTATTCAGCATATCCATGTACGGATCCGGATCGAATTCTTCCACATTGAATACGCCCTTGCCCTGCCATTGCTTAGTAATAACCAGAGCAGTACCGATCATTGCAGGAACGCCGGTGGTGTAGCTGATAGCCTGAGAGCCGACCTCCTTGTAGCATTCCTGATGGTCGCAGACATTATAAATATAAATGGTCTTTTTCTTGCCATCTTTGGTACCGGTGAAGATACAGCCGATATTGGTCTTACCTACGGTGCGAGGACCGAGGGAAGCAGGATCCGGCAACAGTGCTTTGAGGAACTGAATAGGAACGATCGCCTTGCCTTCATAGTTAATCGGCTTGGTTGACAGCATGCCAACGTTCTCCAAGCACTTCATATGTGTCAGATAGCTTTGACCGAAGGTCATAAAGAAGCGGATGCGTTTTACGCCGGGAATATTCTTCGCCAAAGATTCAATTTCCTCATGGTGCAGCAGATACATATCCTTCATGCCAACCTCAGGGAAATCATACTCGCGTTTGATAGCCATAGCCGGGATTTCTACCCAATGGCCGTTTTCCCAATAGGAGCCGGGAGCAGAAACCTCACGCAGGTTAATTTCGGGGTTGAAGTTGGTAGCAAACGGATAACCGTGGTCGCCGCCGTTGCAGTCCAGAATATCAATAGTTTCGATTTCATCAAAATAATGCTTCAGTGCATAAGCAGAGAAAACACTGGTAACACCGGGGTCAAAGCCGGTGCCGAGCAGAGCCATAATGCCGGCCTGCTCAAATTTTTCTTTATAAGCCCATTGCCAGGAATAATCGAAGTAAGCAGAGAAGCCCTCTTCCTTGCAGCGCTTGTCATAAACTGCACGCCATGCAGGATCGTCAATGTTTTCCGGCTCATAGTTAGCGGTATCGATGTAATCAACCTTGCATTCCAGGCAGGCATCCATAATAGTCAGGTCCTGATAAGGCAGAGCAACATTCAGCACTGCGTCTGGCTGGTAAGCCTTAATCAGCTGTACAAGCTGTTCCTTGCTGTCAGCGTCAACCTGTGCTGTAGTAATCACAGTAGAGGTCGTGGGCTGCAGCTTTTCCTTAACTGCGTCACATTTGGACTTCGTACGGCTGGCAATACACAGCTCGGTGAAAACATCACTGTTTTGGCAGCATTTTGCGATAGCTACGCCGGCAACACCGCCGCAGCCGATTACTAATAATTTACTCATAATTCAAATCATCTCCTGTTCATAAATTAAATAAATTATCTCTCTTCTTCCTCAAGCATATCTTCAACATACTTCGGCAGCATAAACGCTCCCTTATGCAGATGCTCGGAATAATACCAGGTCTTGATACCGCGCTCCAGCCACTTCTTGGCATCAAAATCCTTCAGCGGATGATACTTCTTGGAAGCAAAGCCGAACAGCCAGTAGCCGGAAGGACAGGTAGGAATATGCGCCTGATATACACGGCTGATGGGGAAGCTGTGGCTAGCCTTACGGTGCATGGCGCGGCAGGTTTCCTCGTCCTCATCGTAGAAGGGACTGCCATGCTGATAAACCATTATGCCGTCCTCTTTGAGTGCGCGGAAACAGTTACCATAAAATTCCTTGGTAAACAGGCCCGCTGCATGACCTAAGGGATCAATGGCATCGCTGATAATCAAATCGTATTCATCAACCTTGGTACGCAAAAAGCGCAGACCGTTAGCGTTGAAAACAGTTACGCGCGGGTCATCAAGACCGCAAGCGTTGTCCGGAAAATAGTCGCGGCAGACATCAATAAAAACATGGTCTGTTTCTACTACGTCGATTTCCTCTATTTCATCATAATGCGTCAGCTCGCGCGCTACACCGCCGTCGCCGCCGCCGATTACCAGTACCTTGCGCACATGCGGATGCACTGCCATAGGCACATGGACAATCATTTCGTCATAAACAAATTCGTCCTTTTCCGAAAAGACTATGGTACCGTCACAGCTGATAAAGCGGCCGAATTCCTTAGATTCAAAAACGTCTATTCTTTGGAAATCCGTATCCGCACCGAAAAGCTGCTTTTCGATTTTGATATCCAGCTTCACATCTTCTGTATGATAGTCAGAAAACCATAGCTCCATTTAATCACGTCCTTTATACTAATACATTGATATTATTAACATCCGGATCCTCAGGTCCCTGCATGGAGCAACCCTTTTCCTTGGCATAAATAATATAATCGATAATATCCTTGGTGATAACCTCACCCGGCGCCAGAATAGGAATTCCCGGCGGGTAGCACATTACAAACTCACTGCAGATGCGTCCCGCAGTTTCGCGTATAGGCAAAGATTCGTCCTTGGCATAAAAAGCCTTCTGCGGCGAAACAACAACCTTAGGCGCGATATATTCGGTATTGAGCATTTGCGACGGATCCTTGGAATACAGGCGCTTGATATCCGCCAAAGCACCTACAAGACGTTCAATATCCTGAATACGGTCACCGATAGAAATATAAGCAAGAATATTGGCGATATCACCGAACTCAATCTGGATATCATATTCATCGCGCAGCAAATCATAAACCTCAATGCCTGCAAGACCGATATCACGCGTATAGACCGAAAGCTTGGTAACATCAAAATCATAAATACTGCTGCCGTTTTTCAGCTCGCGTCCGTAAGCATAAAAGCCGCCGATAGAATTAATTTCCTCACGGGCATATTCCGCCATCTCCTGCACCTTGCCGAAGGATGCCTCACCGCGCATATACAGGTTACGGCGTGAAATATCCAGGCTGGAAAGCAGAAGATACGAAGCACTGGTAGTCTGCGTCAGATTGATAATCTGGCTTACATACTCCCAGTTGACATTAGGCCCTGTCAGCAGCAGGCTGCTCTGCGTCAGACTGCCGCCCGATTTGTGCATAGAAACAGATGCCATGTCAGCACCGGCCGCCATCGCATTAACAGGCATATTTTTTCCGAAATAAAAATGTGTACCGTGCGCCTCATCCACCAGACAGAGCATGTTATGCTCATGCGCCAGCTTGACGATAGAACGCAAATCCGAACAGATACCATAATAAGTAGGATTGTTTACGAGCACTGCCGTAGCATCGGGATTTGCCTTAATCGCCTTAGCTACCTCGCCGATCTCCATCCCCAGAGAAATTCCCAGCTTACTGTCAACCTGAGGATTGATATAAACCGGAATCGCGCCATTAAGCACCAGCGCGTTAATCACACTTTTGTGTACATTGCGCGGCAGGATAATTTTATCGCCTGCCTTACAGGAGGACAACACCATGCTTTGCACGGACGAGGTCGTACCCCCTACCATAAAGAATGCGTGTGCCGCACCAAAGGCCTCCGCTGCCAGCTCCTCTGCGTCACGGATTACCGAAACAGGATGGCAAAGATTATCAAGAGGCTTCATAGAGTTGACATCCAGGTTTACACATTTTTCCCCCAACAGCTCACGAAGCTCCGGGTTGCCACGACCGCGCTTATGACCTGGTACATCAAATGGTACAACGCGCTTTTTACGAAAACGCTCCAGTGCCTCGTACACCGGAGCAGAAGTTTGTGATAAATTTCCCATTTTCTTCTCCAAAGCATAAAAAAATAAAAGGACAGATGATATTTTCTTCTGTCCCTTTATCGTAACATTTTTAACCTGTTTCAGCAAGAGTTTTAAGAGTAACTAAGCAAAATCTTAGCCAATTCAGTTTATCTCATCGTTAGCGAATTTTACAAAATCATTAATTCCCAGTCCCGGAGCTACCATCGGGAGTACCATATTTTTAGGATTAACGCAAACCTCTATAAGATAAGGCTTCCTGCATTCCCACGCCTTGGTCACTGCCTGAGCCAAAGCCTCCGGCGTATCCGCATGCTCACCTTCAATTCCGAAGGCAGCAGCATATTTTACAAAGTCAACATAGCCCGGCAGCTCGCAGGCCGTAAAGCGTTTGGCAAACTGCACCGTCTGCAGCTGGCGTATCATTCCCAATCCGCTGTTATTGAACACTATAGCGATAACAGGCACATTATTGCTTGCAATAGTAAAAAGCTCGCTGCCTGTCATCTTAAAGCCGCCGTCACCGCTTATACTGATGACACGGCTCTGCGGACGCGCCAGCTGTGCGCCCAACGCAGCAGGCAGACCGAATCCCATCGTTCCCAATCCGCCGCTTGTCAGCCACTGGCGGGCAAACTGTATCTTCAAATGCTGCGCTGCCCACATCTGATGCTGGCCTACATCCGTAGTAATAATATAATCCTTGTCCTTGAGCACCGGATTCAATGCTTTAAAAAACTTGGGTGCCTCCTCATTTCCAAAATCATCGTCCATCCCCGGCCAGGAGTTTATTTTGTCCCACCACGAGCTCAAATCGTGCGGCTGCGCTGCCTTTTCCAACGCATTCAGCGTTGCCACCATATCGCCGGTGATGCCTATGCCCGAATCAATATTTTTATCTACCTCAGCAGGGTCGATATCCAAATGGATAATAAGCTTGTTGGCACTGTAGCTGCTGCGTTCGCCTGTAACACGGTCATTAAAGCGGCTGCCAACAGCCAAAATCAGGTCAGCTTCCTTAACGGCATTATTGGCACGCTCATGTCCATGCAGGCCTGTCATTCCCAAAAACAGCTGTCTGTAGGCACTAATCGCACCAAGCCCCATCAACGTGCTGACAACCGGGATATGCAGCTTTTCACACAAATGCATGGCATCATATTCTGCATTGGCATTGATAACGCCACCGCCGACCAACATTACCGGACGCTTTGCCTTATTGATAGCCGCTGCGGCCGCTGCCACACGCTCAGCATCAGGCTCCAACGGCTGCAGCTCCGCCAAACGGGCTTCCTCAAAATCTATCAGCGCCGTCTGCACATCGCGCGGCACGTCTACCAACACCGGTCCCGGGCGTCCTTCACGCGCCAGCTGGAAGGCAAGTAGCAATGTCTGCGCCAGGTTTTCCGGCTTTTTAACTAAAAAATTATGCTTGGTAATAGGCATTGTTATACCGGTGATATCTACCTCCTGAAACGCGTCATGGCCGATAAGCGCCCTGTTTACCTGACCTGTAATGGCCACCACCGGTACGGAATCCAAAAATGCCGTTGCCAGGCCTGTGACCAGGTTGGTTGCACCGGGACCTGATGTAGCTATACACACGCCCACCTTACCTGAAGCACGCGCAAAGCCGTCTGCCGCATGCGCAGCACCCTGCTCATGCGCCGTTAATATATGTTGTATCGGACTTTGCCGTAATGCATCATAAAAAGGGAGAATCGCACCCCCGGGATATCCGAAAACCGTTGTTACCCCTTCTTCTGCTAGTATTCTGCACATAATCTCTGCGCCGCTTAACTGCATATGCTCACTTCCTTCCGCAAATCTATCTCTTATATTGCCGCATGACCATCATCCAGCGGCGGCCATTCAAAACGTGATTTTTCCACAGCCAGCGACGTATCGCCGCGCTCTAAAGCAACAAGGCCGGTCTGTACCATTTCGGTTACGCCGTACGGGCGCATGACGTCAACAAAAGCCCGCAGCTTGCCTTCATCACCTGTAGCAACAAATATCAATGACTCACCGGTTACATCCACTGCATGCGCACGGAACACTTCCGCCAGCTGCAGCAGCTCCGGACGTTTATTACCAGCCTTTACCTTAACCAGAATCATACTGCGGGTAGCACTGGATTTAGGAGGCAGCACCTTGACACGCTCTACCTCAACCAGCTTCGCCAGCTGTTTGGTAACCTGGATAATGGTCGGCTCGTCAGCCTCCATAGTCACTGTCATACGTGAGAACTCCGGGTTTTGCGTCGTGCCTACAGCCAAGCTGTCAATATTGAAGCCACGGCGTGAAAACATACCTGCTACACGCATCAGTACGCCAGGCTGATTACGTACAACAATCGATAAAATCTGCTCCATATCTTTCCCTCCTGCAATAACATGTCTACAGTTCTGATGCTCTTACAAATCTGTCAGGCTTGCCGGCATCATCTAATCAGTGTTTTTTTATTATTTCAGCAAGCAGTTTTTTTGTCAACAGAAAGTGTAATATTTGTAAATTATTTTTCGATTGCAGCTTATTAGTGTAAACACTATTACAGATTTCAGTGTACAAAAAAGCTCACGCAGCTATTGCTACGTGAGCAGTAAAACCTCCAACAGCATTCTTTTGTTTAACAGTTGAAGCAAATAATCAAAAAGCTCACGTGACCATTCCACGTGAGCCTGATTTATAAGGTACAACTCGTTTTTTACGAAAACGCTACAGTGCCTCGTACACCGAAGCAGAAGTTTGTGATAAATTTCCCATGTTCTTCTCCAGAGCATAAAAAATAAAAGTTTCAGCAAGAGTTTTAAGAGTAACTAAGCAAAATCTTAGCCAATTCAGTTTATCTCATCGTTAGCGAATTTTGAAAAAATTTTTCATAGCTACTCTCAGAGCTCACAGCACTGGAAGCATATGTAAAAAATCTGGCTGAACTCACAGAAACTAGAGATAACTGTATATTTATCAATTCCATACTGTTACTGTGCAACACGTTAATCATGATATTCTATAAGTAGTTTTCTAAATATATTTCATTAACCTTTATCTTCATACATAGCAATACCTGTTTTCATTTTTTATTCTCGGTATATCTGCATTTTGGGTAATTTGAACAACCATAAAATTCGTGTCCGGCCAGCGCCCCCTTTTTCGCCACACGCAATACTAACTTGCTACCACACCTAGGACACACTTTATTCTGCTGAAGCCTTCGCAAATTCATTCTCTCTTGCAGATTTTTTATATGTTCCTGCTTTTGCTCTTCTGTCAACTGTGTATATGGATATAGCAAATCGTAGTACTTATTAATTTTTTCTTGATTAAATATAGTTTTGTTCGTATATTTCTGTATACTAGCAGCTAATTGAAATTGTTGAGTCAATATAACATCATCACTAAAAATAGTTACATCTTTAAATTCGCATCTATCCGAAAAAACTATTACTGAATAAATTTTTCCACCAACCAATCCTAATTTTTTTCGCAAGTATTTTATGTGTGTTCTATTTTGCCAAACAGGATTATAAAAACGCTCTTTTTGTGCAGAATAACCTTCGCCTAATAGTGATTGAGTCCACCATGTATTCCTTTCATTCCCAAAAATCCAGCCACTGTAATTTTTGCTTTCGAATACATATATTCCACTACGATGTATCATTATTGCATCAATCTCAGTCGTTTCATTGTTTTCCATCGGCAGATAGCAATTAAACAAAAAATTCGCTCCATACATCTCATAATGAAATAATGATTTATAAATCTTATATTCACCATTCTTACCTTTATCAAATTCTACATCCCAAAATGAATTTTTTGTTATTTTTCGATACTGAGATTTATTGTAATCGTCTACTGCTCTGGCACTATGTATACAATAAAGAATTATACACGCTAAAAAAATAATGAAAACTATCGACATGCTTAACCAATCCTCAATATAAAAATTTGATCACAATATTAGTTTATCACTATCATTTCTACTCGGTCAATTCATTATTTATTTCCAAGATAGCATTGTTCAAGAATCATTAGAATAAACCTAAAGGCAAACTATAATCAAAAAGCTCACGTGACCATTCCACGTGAGCCTGATTTATAAGGTTGGTGCGAGTGACAGGAATCGAACCTGCACGCCGAAAGGCGCTAGATCCTAAGTCTAGTGCGTCTGCCAGTTCCGCCACACTCGCATATAAAATATTATATCATAACAAGAACATCTATGGCAACTGTCCATGTAAACAAAAAGCCGTCCTTCTTTCGAAGAACGGCCTTAAATTCGTGGTGATCCACCCGAGACTCGAACTCGGGACACCCTGATTAAAAGTCAGGTGCTCTACCAACTGAGCTAGTGGATCATTGGCTGGGGCGGCTGGACTCGAACCAACGCATGCGGGAGTCAAAGTCCCGTGCCTTACCGACTTGGCTACGCCCCAAGCTTATTAGTGGTTATTCAGATTCATCCAAATCTGAAAAGGTGGGGTGACTGGTGGGAGTCGAACCCACGCGTAACGGAGCCACAATCCGCCGTGTTAACCACTTCACCACAGCCACCATCTTGTTTCCAAGCTGAATAGCTTGGCGACGAATAGTATTATACTATATTCCCGGCACTGCGTCAATAGGAAAATTTAATTTTTATAAAAAATTTTACGGCAATCACCGGACATAGTCAAAAATTGCTTCGCAGCAGTTAATCAGCGGCGTGCAATAACTTCAATTTCTACATGAGCGCCTTTAGGCAGAGCTGCTACCTGTACAAAGGAGCGTGCCGGCGGCTCAATCTTAAAGGTTTTTGCATAAACAGCATTAATAGCATCAAAATTCTTGATGTCATCTACAAAAATAGTAGTTTTTACAACATCCATGAATCTGAAGCGTGCTTCCGTCAGGATAGCCTCAATATTGTCTAAAACCTGCTGAGTTTCAGCTTCGATAGAGCTTTGAACCATTTCACCTGTTTCCGGATTGATAGCAATCTGACCGGATACAAACAGAATAGAACCTGCCAATACAGCTTGAGAATAAGGACCTAAAGCTTTGGGTGCATTTGTTGTTGCAATAACTTCCATGATTAAAGTCTCCTTTGCTACTTTTTTTATTTACGGGCAAAGTATTTTTTCGCCCACTCTATAGCCGAAGGCGTTGCGGCCATACCGCCGCCTGCGGTTTCCTTCAAAGCACAGGGAAGTGCATCCCCTACGCTCTTCATGGCATCAATTGCTTCATCAGCATTAATAAAGCTGCTGATTCCTGCCAACGCCAGCTCTGCTGCCAACAGCGCCTGCAAAGCACAGGCTCCGTTACGTTTAATGCAGGGTACTTCTACCAGGCCTGCCACAGGGTCGCAAACAAGGCCCAGCACGTTTTTAAAAACGACAGCTACTGCTGTACCAACCTGCTGCGGTGTGCCGCCCAGCATAGAAACCGCAGCACCTGCTGCCATCGCCGCAGCACTGCCGCATTCTGCCTGACAGCCACCCATAGCACCTGCCAGAGAAGCGCGCTCGTTGATTACCATACCAATACTGCCGGCAACCACCATACCACGCTGCAAGGTTGCATCGTCTAGTCCACAGTGCTTTTTCAGTGCGAAGATCACTCCCGGAAGCACGCCGCTGGCACCTGCGGTAGGAGCAGCAACTATACGTCCCATAGCCGCGTTGCATTCACCAACTGCTGTAGCATAGATAACTGCATCCAAAGCCTTCTCGCCCAAAAGATTGACAAAGCCTTCGGCGCCTGCAGCTGCAGCCAGCTTTTTGGCATCGCCGCCTGTCAGACCGCTGTGCGAACGGACACCTGATAAACCATGCTCTACTGATTTCTCCATGACGTCCAGCATTTCCTGCATCTTCGCCAGTAAATCTTCCTGACTGCATTCCAGCTCACGCATATTGTAATCTATGAGAAATTCATCTAATGGTTGCTGCCATTCAGCAGCCTCTTTAATCCAGCTGTTCAAAGACAGCATTTCTTTTTTCATGCTGCACCCCTTACAAAACACTGGCGATAAAACGCACCGATTCTATCTGCTGCAGCGCGCTTATAAGATTGATAATCTCCTGCGGCACTGCCTCATCACATTCAATAACCATAGATGCCATACCGCCCTTGTCGCTGCGGAACAAGCGCATTGTAGCGATATTTACGCCGGCATTGGCCAAGGTACTGGTAACCAGCGCAATAACACCTCTTGTATCAATATGCACTGTCAAAATAGCAGGCAGGCGTCCAGTGAGCTCTACAGGGAACCCGTCAATTTCCGTAACCTGTACCTGACCGCCGCCAACAGAAGAACCGACGATATCACAACGGGCACCATTTTCTGCAGTCAGCTTAAAAAGCACAGTGTTTGGATGAGCCTTATTGCCCAAATCAATTTTATGATAGGAATATTCTAAGCCGTTTTTCTCCGCATAGCGGTCAGCCTGCGGAATGCGTTCATCATCCGGCAGCCAGCCCATCAGTCCGGCAAGCAGCGCCATATCCGTGCCGTGTCCCTTATAGGTTTCGGCAAAGGAGCCATGCAGATAAATCTCTGCCTTTACCGGCTTAGCGCCAAGAATACTGGCAGCCAAAAGTCCCAGACGAACAGCACCGGCAGTATGCGAGCTGGAGGGACCAATCATCACCGGTCCGATAATATCCAAAATACTCATAAAGCACCTCTATTCATCACTGGCCAGCGAACGATGTGCCAGTCCGACACACAGCTCATTGAGGTTCAGTACACCTACGCCCATATAAATAGCAACACAAAGATGCTCTCCGGCGCGGGCAATACCTATTTTTCCGCCAACGTTAAAGCCAAAGGCCTTAACCTTTACCTGTTCCAGTGCTTCGTGCGCCGCACCGGCCACAGCACCCGCACCCACATGAGATTCGGTTACAAGTCCCTGCCGCTGCGCAGCCACTACGGCACGCTCGACAATTTTTACAATAGAAGGAATAAATTCACCGCCGAAATCAACAGCTGTCGAACGGATACCATGCTCCGCTAAGCGTTCCTTTACCTTCGTTTCCTCCACGCGACTGGAGGTAAGTGCAATACGCAAGGCAGCACGGCCGATTTCGATGCTGTTGATGCAGCTTTTACCACATTCATGCATGTTAGTCACACCCCTCACAAAACATTTTTCTATCAGCAGGCGCAGAGATTACTCGTCCTCTTCAGGAACCTCTACAACCTCTTTGATTTTATTTTTATCCAGCATTGCTACCAACAGGAAGGTAATAATGCAGATAGGCCATTCAAAGTAAATTACTTCGTTGGCAAAAAGCGGTTTGATGCCTGCCAGCGGACTGCCGGGAACAAACCAGAGAGCGATGCCGATAAGGCTAACCAATGTAGTCCAGAAAGCAGAGCTGCGACGGCACAGGCCGGGAGCGAACATCGTAAAGAAGAACACACAGGTCAGGCCGCAGGTCATAGACAAACCGGCAATCATCGTCTTAACAATGCCTGCCGCATTGAAGGCAAACCACAGAGTAATCAGGCCGACAGCAAAAACAGACAGACGATTGATGATGACAAATTTATTTTCCGCAACAGCAGGGTTAATAAAGCGTTTGTAAATGTCATTACTGAAGAGCGTAGCCGCACCCAGCAGAATAGTGCAGGCAGTAGATACATCCGCGGCCCACAAAGCAGCCAGAGTTACACCGCCGGCAAGAGGATCCAGAGTCATAACAACCTTAGGCATAGCAAGTGCAGCCTGCGCCACCGGCATTTCCGGATACATTGCCTTGCAGACAACACCCAATACAGCGCAGATGAAGCCTACAGGGAAAATCATCAGTCCGGCCAGAACATAACCGTTGCGGGCAGCCTTGGCATTTTTCGCACCGCAGGCAATCTGTACAGGGCCCTGCGCGGTAATAGTCTGGGTAATCATAACGATAATCCAACCGAGAATAGTAGCAAAAGCCAGGCCTGCTACCGGACTGCCCATAACCTCGGGGTTAGGCAGCTTACTGAGCACTGCATCCCAACCGCCTACGTTGGATACAGATTGGATTGCAGAGTAGATAATACCGATATAAATCAAGGTAACGCTGACGATATTTGCCAGACCGCTGGACCAAAGACCGCCAATCAGTGTAATACCGATAAATACAACGGCACTCATAATCATACCGCCATGGAAGGAGAAGATCTCCGGCAGCAGCGAGGACAAAATCGCACCGCCTGCCATATACTGCAAAGCAGTAATAACGCACATAATGATAACCAGACCGATTGCAGCGATTGCACGGCCTTTGGTATCATAATAGAACTCAAAGAATTCCGGAATAGTGGAAACCTTCATGGAACGCAGCTTACCTGCTGCCAAAAGGCCCATAACCAAAGCACCGATAGACCAGGCACCGTTATACCAGCCTGCTGCCAGACCAACACTGAAGGCACGCTGTGCTACGCCGACTGTAGAAGCAGCACCGACTGCCAGACCGGTAACATTGACAGCTACCAGAATCGTGTTCAGCTTACGTCCGGCCAGCAAAAACGCTGTCGAACCCGAATCAGCCTTGTGCTTAACCCACAAGCTGATGCCAAAAAGCAACGCGATGTACGCCACGACAATTACCAACTGAATAGACATAAAAACTACACTACCTTTCTTCCATGCTACAAAAGCATAATACTTGTGCTGTAAGAATATAAACCATGCTACCATCCTACAACGTACAATAATTTGTCTTATATTATACCAACTTTTTTTAGTAAATTAAAGCTCCAGCCAAAACTTTTCTGCAGCGGGAAAATTTTTGAAATAAAATTTACGTAAAATCTTTCTTGCGCAAGCGTAAGAAAAAGGATTTTATTTATTTTTGTCGAATTGTCTAATGTATGTTGTGATACAATGGAGGAAAGAAATATGTTTACTTATAAAACCTGCGGAGTCTGCTCCCGCGAGATTCATTTTGATATAGTTGACGGCAAGCTGCACAATGTAAGCTTTGACGGCGGCTGCCCCGGAAATCTGACTGCTATCGGCAAGCTTGTGGAAGGCAAGGACGCCAAAGCAGTTGCTGATTTGCTCAAGGGCAATGACTGCCGCGGTCGTGGCACCAGCTGCGCTGACCAATTGGCCAAAGCTATCGCCGAGCATCTATAATATAATATAATATATAAAGATCGTTGCGACGCAGACGGTGCTTTATATTACATTGTTGAATTAAACAGGCGTGAGAGAAAGTACCGGATGCTAGGCAATGGCGACGACGGCGTACTTCTCGTACGTCTAGGAGCCGTTGTGACGCAGACGGTGCTTTATCGCAGTGCCAAACTTATATAGGCGTGGGAGAAAGTGCCGGATGCTATACAATGGTGACGACGGCGTACTTCTCGTACGTCTAGGAGCCGTTGTGACGCAGACGGTGCTTTATCGCAGTGCCAAACTTATATAGGCGTGGGAGAAAGTGCCGGATGCTATACAATGGTGACGACGGCGTACTTCTCGTACGTCTAGGAGCCGTTGTGACGCAGACGGTGCTTTATCGCAGTGCCAAACTTATATAGGCGTGGGAGAAAGTGCCGGATGCTATACAATGGTGACGACGGCGTACTTCTCGTACGTCTAGGAGCCGTTGTGACGCAGACGGTGCTTTATCGCACGTCTACATAAAGGAAGAGGAAAGGAGGAACCCTACTATGTACAAAATTTTAAAAAGTACCGACCAAGGACTGGACGAGCTGGAGCTGGAACATCTGGAAAAGGGCTACTGGCTTGACATAGTGGCTCCTTCTGTAGAAGAGCTGCAGGAAATAGCAGCAGCGACAAAAATCCAGATGGATTTTTTGAGCGCCGCACTGGACGAAGAAGAAAAATCCCGTATCGAAGTGGAAGATGACCAGATTCTGATTTTGGTCGATATTCCTTTTTTACGCAGCAATAAAGATTACGACACCCTGCCTTTAGGTATCGTAGTAACAGAAGAAGGTATTGCCACTATCTGTTTGGAACCTAACGCCGTAACTGCAGATTTTGGTACACACAACAGCAAAATGTTCAGCACCTTCAAAAAAACACGCTTTTTGTTCCAGATTCTTTATAAATCCGCTACTCTCTATCTGAAATATATCCGTATCATCATCCGCCGTACAGATGAACTGGAAATTCACCTGCGCCAGTCCATGGAAAACAGCGAGCTCTTCAACCTGCTTGATCTGCAGAAGTCCTTAACCTACTTTTCCACCTCTCTGCGCAGTAATTCCATTGTACTGGAAAGACTGCTGCGTCTGCGCAATGCGACACAGTCCCAGCATCTTATAAAGGTATACGAAGAAGATGAGGATTTGCTGGACGATGTTATCATCGAATATAAGCAGGCTGTAGAAATGGTTGAAATGTACAGCCACATTCTTAACAGCATGATGGAAGTTTTTGCCAGTATCATCAGCAACAACCTGAACCTGGTCATGAAATTTTTGGCATCCGTCACCATTATTTTGGCGATTCCTACCCTCATCAGCGGTTTGTGGGGCATGAACGTACCTGTTCCCTTTGCAGAAAACCCCTTCGGGTTCCTTATCGTCATCAGTCTGGCGGCATGTATTGCCATCGGCACTGCCTTCCTACTGTGGAAGAAGAGAATGTTCTGAGGTTAGAAAATGTCTAAAGTTACGCAAGAGAAACTGCTCGCCGGAATTATTTTCGGCGACAATGATAACGAAGAATATATTTACCTGCCCGGCGGCGAGGTTGGCAGCGAAGCGCCTCTTTGTGTGCTGGAACGCGGCGGCTGCCGCGAGGACCTGCCTCTTGAGGAGGCAGCACAGCAGGTTCATCGTCTTGCGCTGCGCCCCTGCGCTCATCCTCTTTGGGGCAAGCGTTCATACTAAGTCTTAATACCGCAAGG
This sequence comes from Escherichia coli, assembly GCA_963603005.1. GTDB lineage: Bacteria > Bacillota > Negativicutes > Acidaminococcales > Acidaminococcaceae > Phascolarctobacterium_A. The sequence goes on from CAVCLW010000001.1 coordinate 43,329, forward strand.
AGGATTGCAAGATGTATATCCCTAAACTGCACAAAATCTGGCTTTGTCAAAATGACAAGGGCGGTATCTATATGTATCCCAAAATGGCAAATCGTCACGGCCTGATTGCCGGTGCTACAGGTACAGGCAAAACCGTTACGCTCAAGGTGCTGGCAGAAAGCTTCAGCGAAATGGGCGTACCTGTTTTTTTGGCTGATATCAAGGGCGACGTTTCCGGTATGTGCCTGCCCGGTGAAGACAGCGATGGCTTCCGCAAGCGTTTAAGAAACAAGCTGGGTTTGGAAACGGAATGGAAATTCGCCGGTTATCCGGTACGCTTCTGGGACGTTTACGGCAAGGGAGGCATTCCCGTACGCGCCACTGTTTCGGAAATGGGACCTGATCTGCTCAGCCGTCTGCTGGAGCTGAACGATACCCAAAGCGGCGTGATGAATATTGTTTTCCGCGTAGCAGATGACCAAGGCCTGCTGCTGTTAGACTTCAAGGATTTGCGCAGCATGGTACAATACGTCGGTGATAACGCAGCTCAGTTCAAGACCAGCTACGGCAACATTACTCCCGCCAGCATCGGTGCTATCCAAAGAGCTTTGCTGCGTCTGGAGGACCAGGGCGCGGATATTTTCTTTGGCGAGCCGGCACTCGATATCAAGGACTGGTTTGCTACGGCAGAAGACGGCCGCGGTGTTATCAATCTGCTGCACGCTACCGAACTGTTCCAACGCCCGCTGCTCTACTCCACCTTCCTGTTGTGGATGCTTTCCGAGCTCTACGAAATGATGCCTGAAGCAGGCGATTTGGATAAACCCAAGATGGTCTTTTTCTTTGACGAAGCTCATTTGATTTTTAAGGATGCACCGCAATCCCTTTTGGATAAGATTGAGCAGATTGTCCGCCTCATCCGTTCCAAGGGCATCGGTATTTACTTTATCACCCAACAGCCGACCGACGTACCGGAAAGCGTACTGGCACAGTTGGGCAACAAGCTGCAGCATGCACTGCGCGCCTACACTCCTAAAGAACGCAAGAGCCTTAAAGCTACCGCGCAATCCTTCCGCGAAAACCCGGCATTAGACGCCGAAGCTGCCTTAGGCGAGCTTGGTACAGGCGAGGTGCTTGTTTCCACGCTGGACCCCGATGGTATTCCTTCCATCGTACAGCGTGCCTATGTAATGCCGCCGCGCAGCTATCTTGGCGTGTGCGATGATAATAAACGCCAGCAGCTGATTAAAAGCTGCCCGCTCTACAGCAAATATGCAGAAGCTGTTGACCGCGAATCCGCCTACGAGCTGCTGACACAAAAGGCAGAAGAGGCACATGAGGAAGCCGAAGCGGCAGCGAAGGCTGAAACTGAAGCGAAGGAAGCAGCGCTGAGAGAAAAAGAAGAAGCCAAGCAGGCCAAGGAAGCGGAGCGTGCCGCCAAAGCTGCGGAACGTGAGCGCATTGCAGCAGAACGTGCTGCACAAAGAAGCAGCGGCCGCCAAACCAAGAGCGTGTTGGACAAGGTATTTGACAGCGCTGTCAATTCCGCTACCCGCACAGTCGGCAGCCAAATCGGCAGCAGGCTGGTACGCGGTATTTTAGGAAGTCTTTTCAAAGGTAAATAAAAAATTCAGGACTGACGCACAGCCAAGGCATCAGTCCTTTTAGTTTAGACATAAAAGCTATAATTATTTTTTGATTACCAGAGCCTGCAGCAGCAAATCCTCGGCAGCATCTGCCGGATTACCGATAGCATGGCCTTCACCGCTGGGACAGTGCACCTTGTCACCTGCGTGCAGCGTCATTGCCTTACCGTTATCATTGTACTCGGCAGTTCCCTGCAGCACCACGATAGTTTCGCTGTTGCCGTCATGGATGTGATAGCCAAGGCTGCAGCCCGGTTTAAGAGTTACCTTAGCGTACATTACTACGCTGTCATTAAGCATGCTTTCGTCAAGATAATGTTCAATAATTACGTCACCATTTCCACCGAAGCGGTTGGCACAGATATCTGTTTTGCTGTTTGTTATTTTCATAAGCAAAGCCCCCTCTTTTTTACTGCTTCCATTATATGCCTATTTCGTGCTGCAGGCAAATATTTCTCTGCCAGCATATATAAGTTATCTCCTTGACACTTACTGACAAAAACATTATACTTATGCTAACAACTTCATTAACAAAGCTTAGAGTGAGTCTGAAATTTAGCTCATGAAGGGGTACACCACCACGGGTGTAGCTTTTTCATGAGCTTTTTTTATTACCCGAAAGGAGAAAATCATGCTTATCAACGGAGAAGAAAAGGCCTTAGCCCGCCCCACCGCTCTCAGCGAGCTGCTTACTCAGCTCGGCTATCGCACTGCGTTTGTTGCCGTAGAGCTTAACGGCACTATCATCAAGCAGGCGGATTTTGGCAGTACAACAATTACCGACGCCGATAAATTGGAAATCGTCAGCTTTGTAGGAGGTGGCTGAATGATTAGCAAGGAGGAAATCAACGCAGCACTTGGCAAAGGACTGACACAGGCGCAGCTTGACGCTCTGCATAACACGCGCGTTGCTGTCGTCGGACTCGGAGGACTCGGCAGCAATATCGCCGTCGCCTTAACACGTCTTGGCATCGGTCAGCTTTATCTTTATGATTTCGACAAGGTAGAGCTTTCCAATCTCAACCGCCAATATTATTTTCTTGACGATATAGGGCAATACAAAGCAGACGCCCTTGTGAAGCATCTGCGCCAGATTAACCCCTACGCAGCTTTGCATTCGCAGGTAGTCAAGGTAACTCAGGAAAATATCCCCGCACTTTTAGGTGACTGCGATATTATTTGCGAAGCGCTTGATGATGCTGCCGGCAAGGCTATGCTCGTGAGCACTGTATTGAGTACCTGGAGCGATAAAACGGTTATCGCCGGCAGCGGCATTGCAGGCTTCGGCAAAGCAGAAGAAATCACAAGTAAAAAAATCACCAAAAATCTTTATCTTTGCGGCGACGGCAGCAGCGATTTTCACGATTTACCGCTCTGCGGTGCGCGCGTCGCACTCTGCGCCATGCAGCAGGCACTGCTTGCCGCACGCATTATTTTAGACTTGGAGGAGAATTAAAATGACAAACGATACATGGACCTTAGGCGGACACGAATTTCATTCCCGTTTTATTTTAGGCAGCGGCAAATATTCGCTGGACTTAATCAAAGCAGCCATAGAGCAGGCCGGTGCGGAAATCCTTACGCTCGCTCTGCGCCGCGCCAACAGCGGCGCTCTTGCCAACATTCTTGATTACGTGCCGGAAAACGTTACTTTACTACCCAACACCAGCGGTGCGCGTAATGCCGAAGAAGCAGTGCGCATTGCCCGCCTCGCACGCGAGCTTTGCCACACCGACTTCGTAAAAATCGAAGTAATCAAGGACAGCAAATATCTGCTCCCCGACAACCATGAAACCCTCAAGGCAACAGAAATTCTTGCCAAAGAAGGCTTCATCGTTATGCCCTATATGTATCCTGACCTGCAAAGTGCCCGTGATATGTGTGACGCCGGTGCTGCCTGCATCATGCCGCTGGGCGCACCGATTGGCAGCAACAAGGGCCTTTGCACCAAGGATTTTATCCAAATCTTAATCAACGAAATCGACCTGCCGATAATTGTCGACGCAGGCATCGGCAAGCCGTCACAGGCCTGCGAAGCTATGGAGATGGGCGCTGCGGCTATCATGGCGAACACCGCTATTGCCAGTGCCGGCAACCTGCCGCTTATGGCCAGTGCCTTCCGCGATGCCATCAATGCCGGCCGCAAGGCATATCTTGCAGGCTGCGGCAGCGTCCGCGACACTGCCAGCGCCAGCTCCCCGCTGACAGGCTTTTTGCATGATTGAGGTGACAGCATGAAGAACGAAGATAAATTTTTTAACAACAGTATTTATGATGAGCAGGCAGCAGCCTTCAGCGAAAAACAGCTGACAGATCCGATGCAGTATCAGGAAGGCATGGAAATTATCGACTCCGATATTTTCGATAAAGTGCAGACTGCCCGCGCCGCTTACGATTACAACCAATACACTGAAGCAGACGTGCGTGCGGCACTCGCTCACAGCGCGCGTACACCGGAGGACTTCGCCGCCCTGCTTTCGCCTGCCGCATTGCCGCTTCTGGAGGAGATTGCCCGTGCCGCACAGGTTGAACGCCAGCGTTATTTTGGCAATAACGTCACCTTTTTTACGCCGCTGTATATCGCCAACTACTGCGAAAATTACTGCATTTACTGCGGCTTCAACAGCCATAATAAAATTCAGCGCGCCTGCCTGAGCAGCGAGCAGATTGCTGCCGAAATGCAGGCAATCGCCGCTACCGGCCAGCAGGAAATTCTCATTCTTACCGGCGAAAGCCGCAAAATGAGTGACGTGCATTACATCGGTGAGGCCTGCAAGCAGGCCCGCCAATACTTTAAGGTTGTCGGCGTAGAGATTTATCCGCTCAACAGCGACGAATACGCTTATCTGCATGAATGCGGCGTAGATTACGTAACTGTTTTCCAGGAAACCTATAATAAGGATAAATACGCACAACTGCATCTGGCAGGTCATAAGCGCGTTTTCCCCTACCGTTTTTACGCACAGGAGCGCGCCCTGCGCGGCAAAATGCGCGGCGTTGGCTTCGCCGCTCTGCTCGGCCTAGACGACTTCCGTCGCGACGCCCTTGCTACCGGCCTGCATGCCTACCTGCTGCAAAAGAAATATCCGCATGCGGAAATCGCCTTCTCCTGCCCCCGCCTGCGTCCCATCATCAACAATGACAAAATTAAACCGATGGACGTGCACGAACGCCAGCTGCTGCAGGTTGTCTGTGCCTACCGTCTGTTCATGCCCTTCGCCTCAATTACCGTTTCCAGCCGCGAATGTGCACGCGTGCGTGATAACCTCATGTTCATTGCTGCCAACAAGATTTCCGCCGGCGTCAACACAGGCATCGGTGCGCACAGTAAAAAGCAAGAACTGGGCGATGAACAGTTTGAGATTGATGACAGCAGAAGTCTGCAGGAAATCTATGACGCTCTGCTGAAAATCGGTCTGCAGCCTGTAATGTCGGAGTACGTTTATGTCTGAGCTGCCGCTAATTGCCGTTACGGACAGCGCCACCTGTCCCCGTCCGCTGGCTGAGCAAATAGAGCGTTTGGCAAAGCTGACGGAGCTGCGTCCGCAGGCTGTTATCCTGCGCGCGAAGGCTTTAGACAAAGCAGCCTATCGCACGCTTGCGCTGCAAGCACAACAAAGCTGCGAAGCTGCAGGTATACCGCTCATTTTGCACAGCGATTGGCAGCTTGCACATGAGCTTGGCATAAGCAAACTGCATCTGCCGCTGGCGCTGCTGCGCCAACTGCCGGCGTGCAAGCGTACTTATTTCACCCGGCTTTCCACCTCCGTTCACAGCGTAGAAGAGGCAATCGAAGCACAAGCGCTTGGTGCTACCGTGCTCATCGCCGGACACATCTACACTACGCAGTGCAAGGCAGGCCTTGCTCCACGCGGTCTTGGCTTTCTGCAGGCTGTCTGCAGCGCTGTAAGCCTTCCGGTTTACGCCATCGGCGGCATAGGCTTCGACGCTGCGCAGCACGCCGAACTTCAAGCGAATGGAGCACGCGGAGCGTGCGTAATGAGCGCATATATGAGGCTGTAATAACGTTTGGTAAAAGTTATGCAAAATCGCCCTGCAAAAGTTGACATCGGCCTCCAGAACATCTATGATTAAGAGAGGAATTTGTGAGCAACATATTTATTTCTGTCCCAAAGCACAAGAGGAGGCAAAAACGAAATGACTATGAATATTTGGCATGACATTGATCCCAAACGTATCTCTCCTGACGATTTTATTGCAGTTATCGAAATCCCCAAGGGCTGCAAGGTAAAGTACGAGCTAGACAAGGAAACCGGTCTGCTCAAAATGGACCGCATCCTGTACACCGCAACTCACTATCCTGCCAACTACGGCTTTATTCCCCGTACCTACGCAGCAGATAACGACCCGTTGGATGTGTTGGTTTTATGCTCCGAAAACGTTGTACCGATGACCTTGATGCGCTGCTACCCCATCGGCGTTATCATCATGGAGGACAGCGGTGATATGGACGAAAAAATCATTGCGATTCCCTTCGGCGACCCGATGTATAATTCCTACAAATCCATCAGCGAGCTGCCGCAGCATATCAGCGATGAAATGATTCACTTCTTCAGCGTGTATAAATCACTTGAAGGCAAAAGCACCGCTCTTGAAGAGGCGCATGACGTAGACAAAGCAAAGGAAATTATCAAGCAGTGCCAACAGCGCTATAAAGATACCTTTTGCTGAAAAATAACCATGTAAAAAAAGGCTATTGCGTAAAATTGCTTACGCAGTAGCCTTTTTAGGTTGAAGCAGCTCTTCCGCCCACAAAAAAAGGACTGCCTTTCGCAAATGCGTCCAGCAGCCATAAAATAAGGGAAAGCGTATTTAGTTAAGAAGCAGCGGCTCACGCCAATGCTTCTTTTTAGTTGCCGCGTACATACTCACGCGGCACACGCGGGCTCACGTCGCAGATAATTTCATAGCAGATAGTATCCGCCCATTCCGCAACCAGCTCCATTGGCAGCTCACGGCCGCCAAACACGATAACCTCACTGCCCAGCTTAACGTCCGGAATATCCGTCACGTCCAGCATCGTCTGGTCCATGCACACGCGTCCGATAATCGGCGCCTTCATGCCGTTAACCAGCATATACCCGCGGTTAGACAAGCGGCGGCTTACGCCGTCGGCATAACCGATAGGCACAGTAGCGATAACACTAGGTCTCGTCAATGTATAGGTTCTGCCATAGCCGATGGTTTCACCGGGCGGCAGTGTTTTCACAAAAGCAACCTGCGTCTTCACAGTCATAACAGGCTCAAAATCCTTATAGCAGTCAATCATATGCGCCGGGTGCAGGCCATACAGGGTAATTCCCTGACGCACCATATCCAGCTGATATTCCTGCAGCTCCGTCAGCGCAGCACTGTTGGCGATATGACGGATAGGAATATGCACTCCCTCCGCTTCAATCAGGCGCAGCGCCTCCTGAAAGCGTTCAAACTGATAGGCAGCATACTGCTTATCATCGGCGTCGGCAGTCGCAAAGTGACTGAACACGCCCTCAATATAGATACCGGGCAAGGACGCTGCCAGCTTGGCAAACCTGCCGGCATCACGCACATGCACACCGATACGGTGCATACCTGTATCAATCTTAATATGTATTTTAGCCTTCGTATGCAGCTTCAAAGCCGCCGCATTCAAAGCATATAAGCGTTCTTCATCAAATACTGCATGGCTGATATCATAGCGCACACAGATTTCCGCAACCTCCGGCAGCATTGAGCCAAGCACCAGAATCGGTGTTTCAATACCAGCCTCGCGCAGCTTCACGCCCTCCTGCAGGAGAGCTACCGCAAAAAAGTCTGCACCGTTACGCGCTGCTTCCTGCGCTACGCGCACAGCGCCATGACCATAGGCATCTGCCTTGACGACAGCACATAATTTGGTTGTCGGCTTCAGATTGGCCTTAGCCATCTGCACGTTATGTGCAACTGCATCTAGATTTATTTCTGCCCACGCACCACGTTGAATATGCACAATGGCATCCTCCTAAGCTTATCGTCCATAAAATAAGCCGCAGGCAAAGCATCGTTGCTGCGGCATCAAACTTACCCTGGAATTTTGTTTAGCGTACATTATATTTTACAAAACTCTAGTATTAGCATATAACCAACAGGGGATTTTGTCAACATTTTATTTTTTTATCGAGGTACAGTTTTTAGCATGCGGACAGCCGGAACAGCCGTTGCACCCGCCGCGATACTTTTTACCAAAATAACTGCGCACTGCCAAAATCACCAATATTGTTAACAAACCCGCAATAATATATGTTGCCATCAGTCTGCCTCACTTTACAATTATCATCATTCACCATATTAACCAAGAATTCTAGCTATAGTGTAAATCAAAACAATACTTTTGACAAATGAATTCTTTGTGAAAGAGTGACACGGAAAAATTTTTCTGAGAGGAACAATATACTGTTTGCAACATTTTATTTAACTCACCGTATATTCCTATAGCAAAAGTATTTTCCCTATTGCTAAAATCACGGTGCTATACTACAATAAATCTAAATTAAAACAGAAAGCAGGGTTCACTATGCAATTACCGGAAAAAAAATACATTGCCTCCTTTGATATTGACGCACAAAACACCTTCACCCCGGTCTGCCCCGATGAGCTGCCGGTTGCCGAAGGCGACACCATCGCTCCCGAGCTGAACGCCCAGGCACAGTTCGCCAGCCTGCGCCTCGCTTCCCGCGACGCGCACAGCCGTTGCGCGCTCTGGATCAGCGACGCCGAGCATGCTCCGCTCACTCCCATCAGCGGCTATCCGGATCTTGATATCCGTTGGCCGGCACATGCTATTATCGGCACCAAAGGCTTTGACTTCATCGACGGCCTTGATGAAGCTGCCTATGATTATCAGGTATTCAAGGGCATTGAAGCAGATAAGCATCCCTACGGTGCCTGCTACCATGACTTGAAGGATACTCTTTCCACCGGTGCCATCGAATATCTGCGTTGCCACGGTATCACCACCGTTATCTGCGGCGGTCTGGCAACCGATTACTGTGTAAAAAACACTGTACTGCAGCTGAAGGCTGCAGGCTTCGACGTTATCCTTAACAAAGCTGCCTGCCGCGGCATTGCTCCCGAAACCATCGCAAGCGCTATGCAGGAAATGGCTGCTGCCGGAGTAAAATTCGTAGAGTGCGCCAAGGAATTAGCTGAATAAGAATATTACTGAAAAATGCTGCAGGCTTTGCGCCCGCAGCATTTTTATTTTACCGTAATACTATTCGATTTCACGCAGCGCGTGTGAGTGACCGGTCAGCGAGCATGCGCCCTTTTCCGTAACCACATAGGTATTTTCCGTACCTACCAGACCTAAGCCAGGCAAAGCAATTTTAGGCTCTACGGCAAAGGTCATACCGGGCTCCAGCGGCTGCTTAAAGCCCTTTGCTATAGCCGGCGCTTCATCCATCACCAGACCGATACTATGTCCCAGGAATTTGCCGCCGTTCATAAACGCATCACCGTAAACATTCTCGAACTTTTCCATGGTGCGCAGATACAGGTTTTCAATCGGCTCACCAGGCACCATCATGGACACTACCGCTTGTTCCAGCTCCAGGCAGCGCTCCTGTGCCGCCAAAAGTCTTGCGCATTGCTCGTCCTTTTGCAGACTGCCGAAATAATATACGACAGTCTTATCTGTATGATAACCGTCAAAACCGCAGGGAACATCAAGATAAACCAGTCGACCGGACTTCAGCTTGCGGAAAGCATTACCGATAGATTGCACCGCTATGCAGGTGCCGCCGGTACCGCCGGGGCCATCAAAGCCGGTGCGTACTAAACCGCTCTTGCCAAAGGAAGCCAGACCGACAACCTCCTCGCCCAAGGACTGGTTAAAGCGCGCTGTTCCGTGTGAACCGCGCTCCACCATCTCGCTGTAAAGCTCGATAGCAAGCTGAGCCTCGCTGATACCTGCATGAATCAGCTTCGATGCAATAACATCCAGCACTGTTTCGTGAATAGCACCGGAGCGTTCCATCTGCTGCAGCTCGTAAGCACTCTTGCGCAGACGCAGCTCCTGCAGTACCGCATCAAAGGAGCCTATCTCTTCAAAGGCAAAATACTTATGCAGCATACGCTCCCAGTCCAAGGTAGCCTTCTTCGTTTCTACATACATAATGCGCGGCGCACTGCCATAATAGGCAGCAGCCTCACGAAAGCTGTGCATCGGACGGATATCGCTGAAATGCGATTCGTTTACTGCGCGCTCATAATTGCGGTGCACCCAGAAAACAGCATCCTGCGGACGAATCAGCAGTACACCATCCTGCATCGTACCCGTGAAATAATACATTGCAACCTTATGATTGACTGCAGCCATCTCCCAACCGGGATGCATTTCATCCATCAGGCGGCGGAACTTCTCCAGACGCGCCTCCAGCTCACTCGCAGGCACAGGGCGAATAGCATCAGTCAATACAGCAGTCTGCTCCAAAACAGCCATAGCAATACTGCTACTAAAAACATAGACAAAAGTGTTTATGCCTTAGAAATATTCCTTGTTCATCGTACTCGCTCTCGCTGTCCCGAAAGATAAGCTACTAGCATTTGTATAGCACTCCGAAGGCGTAAATTCCCGACTAGCCATCGGTACATATATCGGGCCTTTTGTTATTAAGCTATCCGATATTCTTTGGCATCCCGCAAATTTAGTGAAGCATTGAAATCCCTATCTTGTGTATAGCCACATTCAGGACAAATATATACACGGTCTTTGAGTTTCAGACCTTTATGGATATGCCCACAAAAATGACAAGTTTTGGAACTCGGATAAAATCTGTCAACAACACGCATTTCTATGCCAATGATTTCTGCTTTGCGTTTCAGCTTAGTCAGCAGATAATTAAATCTTTGTGTTGCCACAGCTTTTGCCAAATGCCTGTTCTTCATCATGCCTTTTACATTCAAGTCCTCTACAGTAATAAAGCTTGGTTTTTGCTTTACAATTTCATGGATGACTTTGTTTTCATAATCTTCACGGATTTCATTAATGCGATGATGAAGTTTCTGTACCTTCAACTTTTGCTTTTCTATGTTTGCAGAGACAGTAGCAATCTTACCACCTTTCTTTTTCTTAGACTCATATTTATGGCTAAGGCGTCTCTGCTCTCTCCGAAGCCGTTTCTCCAGTCGTTTAATCCTTGAACTCTTATTGATATTATTGAATGCCTTACCATTGCTTACAATAGCAAAGTTTTTGATACCTAAATCTATGCCAATGCCAGTTGTTACTTTATGATATGAGGCTTCTAAATCCTTGTTGTACTTGGATTTCTCATCAATATCAACTACTAAAGATACATAGAACCTACCAGCTACATAAGATACTGTACCGTTAGTGACAACTGCACCTACTGGTAAATAACCAAACTCTTTGAGTCTGACCTGTTTTAGTGTCGGTATCATCAGCTTGTGTCGCCATATTGTCCAGTCACCTTTATTATTTTTTGGAAAATAAAGCTTTACATCTTGATTAGATTTCTTTTTGAACCGGGGAAAGCCTGCCAGACCATTAAAAAATTTCTTGAAAGCAGTTTCAGCATTTACTAAGGCCTTTTTGCGAGCCTTAGAACCACATTCATTTATCCACGGCAATTCTATTTTTAGCTTATGATTTACATATTTATCAAAATCATTGGCAGATACAAAATACTTCTGGTGACTGTCTAACAGGCCATGCTGATACATCCGGTATAGTTTTTTATTATAGGCAATGTACTGATTATATAAAAATCTGACAATGCCGATTGAGCGGATAATTTTTTCTTTCTGCTCTTCAGTCGGTGCTATTTCTGTCTTGAAAGCCTTTAGCAATGGTCTCATCCCCTTCTATTTGTTTTTTGTATTTACGCAGTCCATACAGCCCGCATGAAAAAAACATGGAGTATACTTACTATGTCCTGAACTAATTCCTCATGCGGTGATAGTTTATCGTTTTTCACAACCACTATTTCAACATTGAATTTGTTGCAGAATTTTTCAAACCAGTCAAAACCGAATCTGACGAACCTGTCTTTGTGAGATACAAATATCATTTTTACTTTGTTTTCCATGCCTTCACCAAGCAGCTGATTCTATTTCTTTCGATTATAGTTCAATCCGCTTCCATAATCACGGATAACTTCGTCAACAATTAAGCCTTTGGCGTTCACATAGTTTTGTAAAAAATCAACCTGGTTCTCCAAATCGTCAGTTTGATTTCTGGTCGATACCCTTGTATAGATGACAATCTTACGGGAATCTGCGTCTCTGCCTATTCCCTTGAACTGTAAATACTGGTCGTAAGTATAGTATCTTCGATTAGTCGGGGCTCGGTTTGCTACAAGAGTTTTTTCTCTGTCCCAGCGTTGCAGTGTTTTTACTGTTACGTTGAGCAGTTCGGCAAACTCTTTTGGCTTGTAATTAGTGATATTTGATATATTCATGGCTTAAGTCCTCCATAAACACATTACATCACTAATATATACTTTTATCTATATAATTAGTTACTTAATATTTTCTCCTTTCATTATCAAGGCAAAATATTTATCCGTTATTAACCAAGATATTGCAAAATTTCCTTAGCATGCGGCAAAATAATATCCGGTTTAATCGAACCGTTTTCTACATCTTCCATGGTTGCTTCACCTGTCAGCACCATCACAGAAAGAATGTCATTGTTTAGGCCAAAGGCAATATCAGTTGCCAGGCGGTCACCCACCATAGCAATTTCTTCTTTGTTATAACCGGTTTTGTCCAAAACCACATCCACCATATACTTGTAAGGCTTGCCGAAAATCAGCTGTGGCTTTTTGCCGGTAGCAGTTTTAATCAGCTCCAGCATTGCACCGGTATCAGGAATGAATTCGCCGCCTTCAATCGGGCAGCGCACGTCAGGATGCGTAGCAACATACGGCACACCCTTGTCAATCAGGCGGCAGGCGGTAGTAAGGCGGTCATATGTCAGTGTCTGGTCAAAGCCGACAACTACATAATCAGCACCCTCCTCCAACGTATTCGTCAGCGTAAAGCCTGCTTCCTCAATTGTTGCCAACAGCTGCGGTGTTCCCAGCACAAACAGCTTCGCGCCCGGCTTATTCTTCTGCATCCAGTTGGTCAGTGCATCTGATGAAATCAAGATATTCTCACGTGTAACAGGTACGCCCAATCCGTTCATCTTCTGCACATAATGCTCGTGGCTACGGGAAGAATTATTTGTCAGCAGATAATATTCCTTGCCTGCTGCCTTCAATTTATCAAAAAAGCCCTCCATACCCGGAATCAGTTCGTTACCCAGGTTAATGGTTCCGTCCATATCAAAAAGAAAACACTTAATTTTCGCTAAGCGAGCGTAATCATAAGTCATGCTCTATCCTCCATACTTAAAATATAACAATATTATAAAGCATTTACCTTATTTGTGCTACAATAGACGAGGAAGAAAATCTGAAGTTCAAAAGGAGATTAATCATGAAATATACAACCATTATTTTTGATCTTGACGGTACCTTACTCAACACATTGGCAGATTTAGCTGCCGCTACCAACCATGCTTTAGCAGAGCACAAGCTGCCTCAACGCACCACAGACGAAGTACGCCTGTTTGTCGGCAACGGCATTCACAAGCTGATTGAGCGTGCGGTACCGGCTGACACGCCTGCAAAGCTGCAGGAGGAAGTCTTTGCAAGCTTCAACAAATACTACAAGCAGCACTGTGCCGACAGCACCCGCCCCTACGAAGGTGTACCGCAGCTTTTGCAGCAACTGCGTGCTGCAGGCTGCCGTACAGCCATTGTTTCCAACAAAGCGGATTACGGCGTACAAGCGCTGGCTAAGCAATACTTTGACGGCCAGCTCGACGCTGCCTGCGGCGAGCGCGCCGGCATCGCCAAAAAGCCTGCGCCAGATATGCTGCTGGCAATCATGCGGCAATTAAAGGCTGAGCCTGCAAGCACTATTTACATCGGTGATTCCGACACCGACCTCGACACCGCCCGCAATGCAGGCGTGCCCTGCATCGGTGCCTGCTGGGGATTCAGAGGCCGTGCCTTTTTGGAAGCGCACGGCGCTAAGCTACTGGCTGAAAACGTAAGCGATATATGGAAGCTTATAAAGTAAAAGAGGCTGCCGTAAGGCAGCCTCTTACTTTATAACTATTTTAAGCTAAGCAATCATCCATAAATTTAATCAGACCTGCTTCTACTTCATCGCGCAAGCAAAGTTCATTGTGAATTTCGTGACGGAAACCGGGATACGGCCTTACAGAAACCTTATGTCCTGTTTTGGCAAGCAGATTTGCTACATGATACAAGCCCTCGCCGTAATTACCGCAGGGATCCTGATCACCGGCAATCAGATAGCTGGGAATATTTTGCGGCACCTTGGCAGCCCACTCATCATTTTCAATATAATGATACAACTGCACGAAATCATAGCACAGCTCCAGCGTAGTATCGAAGGTATTGAACATATCGCCTGCATGATCCTCAACAATTCGCGGATCTGTTGCAATCCAGTCTGCCGGACCATTCGGATTTTCCACCCTGTCCGTCATACCGCAGAAAACACGCTCAAACCAGACGCCGCATGGCTGATACGGATCTGCCTCATAAGCAGCCTTAAATTCTGCATTAACATAGGCATCCTCACAGCCCTGCCACTGCGAGCAGACACCGCACAGCATCATACCTTTGATATCCTCACCGTAGATTGACGCATAAGCACGCGCCAGCATAGAACCCCAACTGTGGCCGAAAACGAAATACGGCAGCTCAGGATAAGCCTCTTTAGCAATATCATGCAAAGCCTTTTCATCCTTCAGATAGGTCATATAGCCGCCGGAATGCGGATCACCCAGGGTGCCTCCGTCATAGCCGGTTTTACCGTGACCGAGATGGTCATCAGCAAACACTACAAAGCCTGCTTCATTGAACTTGCTGATCATATGCAGATAGCGGCGTGAATGCTCACCATAGCCGTGAATCAGCTGTACAATAGCTTTCGGTTTACCTAACGGACTGTAGGACCAGGCCTTGATGGTATCTCTGCCGTTGGCAGAAGGAAAGGAAATTTCTCTGATGGACATAATGCGGACCTCCTCGCCTGTAATTATTTATAATATTAAGATAATGATAAGACCTGCATTTCCTGCTGTAAAGCAATAATAGCTCTCTGACGAATGTTTTACGTATTTTTTACACTAAATACGTATCCCCTCATAAATTCTGAAAAGCGCATACAAAAAACCACTACAACAAATTTGTCATAGTGGCTTGCAAAATCTATTTTTAATTTTAACGGTCAGCTTAGCACTGAACTGTTTTACCGCTTATATTGATATACCGCAGTCTTTATTTATTTTTCAGCACATAGAACGGATCAATATTCTGCCCATCCGCCAATACCTCATAATGTACATGCGGACCGGTACTATAGCCTGTACTGCCGACAAAGCCGATAATCTCGCCTTTGATTACCTTCTGCCCTGCAGCAACGGCAATGCCGCTCATATGCCCATAGGCCGTTTCATAGCCATTACCATGATTGATACGCACATAACGTCCGTAGCCACCGTTCCAGCCGGCCTGTTCAATCGTACCGGCAGCCGTCGCATAAACCGGTGCGCCAAAGTCAACTGCTATATCCAGACCGGGATGCCAGTCATAGCCGCCCTCAATCGGACCGGTGCGCACACCGTAATTACTGCTGATAGTACCGCCGTCGGTAGGCCATTTATCCGGGAAAGACGCCATGCCGCCACCGGAGCCTTCAACCTCACTTAAGAGCTCGCTGACAGATTTTTTGGTACTATCAAGCATCTTTTTGATATTGGCATTTTGCGCTGTCAGCACCGCCATGGTGCCGTTGATATCCATTTTAGCAGGCCCGCCCTTGCCTGTATAAGACGTATTGGCAGACGTTTCCTTTGCCGCTGTTGAATCCACCATACTCGTGCCTTCACCCAGCTTGCTGCTGTCTACATCACGGATAACAGCACGGCGCAGCTTTTTCTCCAGATTAGAGATTTCCGCCATATCGCGCAGCATTCTTTCGTTATCCTGCAACAGCTTCTGCAGCTTTGTCTGCTGCTCGGCCTTATTTTGCTTATAGGCAGCATAATCGGTTGCTTCGCTGCGATAATCAGCCAGCTGATGATATAAATAGCCGGCTCCGCCGACTGCTCCGACAAGCACCAGTGCAGTAACAGCAATGCCTGCCTTGAGCTTAGCATACGAAAACTTTACTACCTTGCCGTTTGGCAAGCGCAGCTCACATTTCCTTTCCTCCATTATTTTAATTACCTCACTTGAAAAGACCAAAGCGTTGACCGACTGCCAACAATCTGCGTCCCACAAAGGGCACGTTGTCCAAATCCTCTTTATTCAGACCACCGCAGGCAAGCAGCGCCAATGCATAGACAGGAACAGCTGCCGCCATAGCAAACAGCACACACCACATACCCATGCTTTCCGTAAGCATCAGCACGCCGTAAATCGCCGCGCCCATAACACCGGAAGCAAAGCAGGGACGGATAATGCTGCCAACAGAGAAGCTATAGCCTGTCAGCTTGTAAATAAAGCCCATATTGATAATCGCTGCCACGGCAAAATCTGCCACCGTCGCCATCGACGCACCGCGGATGCCCAGCTCCGGCACAGCAGTAAGATACCAGCTCATAACGATTTTTACAATGCAGGCAATAATCATATTGATTACAGGGATTGCCGTGCGGCCAAGGCCTTGCAGAATACCTGTACTAATCTGATGCATACCTAAAAACAGAATACCGATGCTCATCGTCTGAATCGCAGGTGCCGCACCGGGAGCGTTATAAACAAGCGCCGCAACCTTTTCCGCCAGACAATACAAGCCCATAAAGCACGGGAAGGTGATAATCATCGCTACGCGGAAGGCAATACGGATTTTATCACGGATAGCATCAAAGCTGCTCAGCGCACGAGATTCGGAAATTGACGGCACCAGACTGATGGTCATCGCAGCAGTAAAAATTGTTGCCAGATTAACCAGAGGTACAGCCATACCAGTCAGATAACCGAACAGCTCGGTCGCATGATGAATATTAAAACCGGCTGCTTCCAGACGCTGCGGCACAATCAGAAGGTCAAGGGTTGCACCTATCGGCAGCATCAGACTGGTCAGCGAAACCGGCAAAGCCAGCTTCAGCAGACGCTTGATGATATGTCCGGCACTTTCTACCGGCGCACTGTCATCCTGCTCTGCCATTTCCTTTTGCAGACGCTGCTTCAGGCGGCGATAGAACCACATCAGCACCAAAAGTGCGCAGAACGCGCCTACGCCGGCGCCCATGCTGGCACCGCCTGCAGCGAACGCCAGACCGTACGGCATGAAGAGGTCGGCAAAAACGAGCATGGTAATAACACGTGTCAGCTGCTCGACAATCTCACTGACCGCTGTCGGCGTCATAATCTGCCAGCCTTGCAGATAACCGCGGAAGCTGGCCAGAAAGGTTACGAAGAAAACCGCCGGCGCCAGAGCGATAATAGAATAATACGCACGGCTGTCGCGGATGATATGGTTATTAACCAGCCAGTCCGCACCGAAAAACAGTGAGGACGAAAACAAAAGGCCCGTCAACAGCAGCACTCGCAGCGAAACATTAAAGACTCGCTTGGCTCCGCGATAATCCTTATTCGCCAGCTTTTCGGAGGTAATAATAGATATTGCCACCGGTACACCGGCACTTGATACGGTTATTGCCATCAGATAGATTGGAAAGCCCATCTGATACAGACCGATACCTTCGCCACCCAATACACGTGATAAAATAATCCAGTTCAGAGAACCGATAACCTTGACCACTATACTGGAGGCCGTAAGGATTAAGGTTCCCTTTAAAAATTTGCTATTCGAAGCTTTAGAATCTGCGCTCATAAAATCCCCTTGTTTATAGATAGATATACATTATAATTATCCTCTTTTCCGCGTGATTTTACAAGTACTTTTAACACATTTGTCATAAACACATCACTGCTTTTTGCTTGCATAACTGTCTTTATATGCTAAAATTAAGTTAAGACCAAAATTATGTTGTAAAAGGAGCGATGCAAAATGAAATCCACACATGCTTTATTAGCTTTCGGTGCAGCAATCTGCCTTGCAACCACCTGCAGCCTGAGCGCCTATGCTTCTCCGCTGAAGAATTATGACGCAGGCAAGGTTGCTATTGATGCAGGCATTACTCTGCCATCCAGTCTTAAAGGTGACAACTATAAATTCAGCAAATCCAACAGCACCTATCTTGGCGCAACTGTCGGCATCGGCCAAAAAACTGCTTTAAACTACAAATGGAATAATTACAAAGCAGACGAAGCCAAAACCCGCGCCCAACAATTCAATATTATGTATAAAGTTCTGCCTGGTATTTCCGCTTACGCAGGTTATCTGAACGCTGATACCTCCGGTGACTTTGGCGGTAAAACCAAAAACTCAGGTCAAGTAGGTCTGCAGGCTGCCTATGACATTCCCGCACTCTTCACTGTTTGGGGAAATGTGGGCTACGGCAACAGAAACAGCGGCTATGAAATCGGCATCAGCAAGCCTATTCTGAACAATCTGGAAGTTAACGCTTCTTACTATAATCAGACATTCGATGATGCTTTCGGCGAAAACCTCGACATGAAGGCTAAAGGCGTTAACCTCGGCTTAACTCTCAAATTTTAATTTGTCAGCTATGGCTAACTAAATTAAAATAAAAACTAACGGATAATTATTATTGACAATTGCGCCGACCTGTGTTATTATATAAGTGTCAAGGGCACACAAGCTGTGCAAGTCAAAAATAAAATTAAGCAATGCAATATAAAAACATGGAGGGAACTAATATGAAAAAATTTGTATGTCAAGTATGTGGTTATGTATATGAAGGCGAAGCTGCTCCGGCAAAATGCCCGCAATGCGGCGCTCCCGCTTCCAAATTCCAGGAAATGGCTGCTGAAATGGGCTGGGCTGCTGAGCACGTTGTAGGCATCGCTTCCGACGTTCCTGAAGATATCAAAGCTGACCTGCGCGCTAACTTCAACGGCGAATGCTCCGAAGTTGGTATGTATCTGGCAATGAGCCGCGTAGCTTTCCGCGAAGGCTATCCGGAAATCGGCCTGTACTGGGAAAAAGCTGCTTTCGAAGAAGCTGAACATGCTGCTAAATTCGCAGAACTGTTGGGCGAAGTTGTAACTGACTCCACCAAAAAGAACCTGGAAATGCGTGTAGAAGCTGAAAACGGTGCAACCGCAGGCAAAACCGACCTGGCAAAACGTGCTAAGGCTCTGAACCTGGATGCTATCCATGACACCGTTCATGAAATGGCTCGTGACGAAGCTCGCCACGGCAAAGCTTTCGCAGGCCTGCTGAAAAGATATTTCGGCAAATAATTAACCAATAAAAATTAATAAGACTTAATAAGGCTCCCGCTGAGCAATCTTATCGGATTACAGCGGGAGTTTTTAGTTTTCAACAAACATTTTCAGCGTTTTTTGGAATCATTCCGCCAATCTTCTTATTTCAGGCACTTTCTTATGTTTTTCACACTTAAAAAGCCTTCAATATCTTTATAAATTGCGTCAGATATGATATTATATAAAGGTTAGGAAACATATTTAATGACACTCATTATCACGTTCCTATAGGTGGTTAATTATATGCTTATTAAAACTAATTTTCATTATCCTGCTATGCTGCGTGTAGCAGGCAAAAATTGCGTAATCATCGGCGGCGGTACTGTTGCTGCCCGCAAGCTGTCAACGCTGCTGGATGCAGGTGCCAAAGTAACGGTTGTTGCCCCGCTTTTCTGTGACGAAGTGCAAACGCTCGCCTCAGCACAGAGCTGTACGCTTATCAAGAATTACTACAAACCGGAATATCTGCAGAATGCATTTGTGGTTATTGCCGCCACAGATAATAAGGCTGTAAACAGGCAGATTTCAGAAGCTGCTCCCTGCCTCGTCAATAATATTACCGAACCCGAGCTGAGTAATTTCACTGTCCCCTCAGCTATCAGCGAAGGTGATATTACCATTGCGTTAGCAACAGGCGGTATGCCTGCTTTTACACGTCTGCTGAAAAAACAGCTGGAACACATTCTGACACCCGAGCTGGCTGACTTCAACAGCTTTCTGCTGCTGCAGCGTGAAGCTGTCAAAAACATCGAAAGTACGCCGCAAGAGCGGACGCAATTCTGGCGCAGTGTTTTGACACAGGATTTACTAAATTTAGTTATGGCAGGTAAGGCTGCTCAAGCAAAGGAGAAGGTATTAGATGCAGTTAACAGTTTTAGGACTCAATCACAGGACCGCCCCCGTTGAGATCCGTGAACGTTTCAATTTTTCCAATGACAGGGTGGCAAGTATTCTGCGCCGCCTGCGCAATTACGATAATATTCCCGAAGCCATGCTGCTTTCCACCTGCAACCGCACAGAGCTGTACATGGTTATCGAAAATCCGCATGAAGCAATTCCTTTTATCAAATCATTGCTCAAGCATTTAGCAGGTGAACATTACCAAAGCGATTATTTTTACAATCTGAACGGAACAAATTGCGTCAAGCATCTGTTCCGTGTAGCCTCCAGTCTTGATTCACTGATTGTCGGCGAAGGCCAGATTCTCAGCCAGATTAAAAATGCTTATCAGATTGCCCGCAATAACGGTATGACAGATACAATTCTCAATACCATCATGAATAAGGCAATTGCTGTCGGCAAACGTGTGCGTACCGAAACAAAAATTGCTTACAGCAGTGTATCTGTTTCCAGCGCCGCTGTTGACTTAGCCATCAAAATTTTAGGCGACCTGAGCAAGTCACAGATTTTGGTAGTCGGTGCCGGTCATATGAGCGAGCTCACCGCACAGCATCTGTTGGACAAGGGCGCGCAAACCATCTGCGTCAGCAACCGTCACTATGAAAGAGCTCAGGATTTGGCAGACAAATTCCATGGTACAGCCATTCCCTACCGTGCCATGTTCGAGCATGCCGCTGATGCCGATATTATCATTACCTCTACCGGTGCGCCGCATTACGTGCTTACCGTAGAAAATTTAGGACCGCTGCTGCCCAAGCGCAACGGCAGACCGCTGATTCTGATTGATATTGCCGTTCCGCGTGACGTCGACCCCAGACTGGCCGATGTTGCCGGCGTAACTATTTACAACATCGATGACCTGGAAGGCGTTGTTGATACCAATAAAAACTTCCGCGAAAAGGAAGCTCATGTTGCCGAACAGATTATCAGCGAAGAAATCGGTGCCCTCAAGGAGCGCCTGCGTTATTACACCATGCGCCCCGTTATGGTACAGCTGCATGATAAAATGAATTTCCTGCGCCAGAAGGTTTTGAAGAAGGCCTTCATTAAAATGCCGGAGCTTACCGATCATGAAAAGCGCATTATCGACCTGATGACTCAGCGTCTGGAGCATAAATTCCTGCGCGAGCCCATGAAGGCTATGAATGCTGTAGCAGGTACTGCTGAGGAAGAACGCTATAAAAAAATGATGTGTGATTTATTTTTATTAAATGAAACCGGAGAGGAGTTTGGTGATGAAAGCAAAATTGACGATTGGGACTAGACAAAGTCTTTTAGCGCTTTGGCAAAGTAATCATATTGCAGCCTTACTGCGTAAGGAATATCCTGAATGTGAGGTTGTACTGAAAAAAATTGTCACCAAAGGCGACCGTATTTTAGACGTACCCCTGGCGCAAATCGGCGGCAAGGGCTTGTTTACCAAAGAAATTGAAGAGGATCTTTTAGACGGTACTGTTGATTTGGCAGTGCACAGCCTGAAGGATATGCCTACCGTTCTGCCGGAAGGCCTGTGCCTGACAGCAATTACCGAGCGTGCCAACGTCGGCGATGCTTTTGTCAGCAACAAATACGGCAGCTTCGAAGAGCTGCCGCTCGGCGCTGTAGTCGGCACCAGCAGCCTGCGCCGCAAGGCACAGCTGTTAGCTAAGCGTCCGGATCTGGAAATCCGCGACCTGCGCGGCAACGTTGATACCCGCCTGCGTAAGCTGGACGAAGGACTGTACGATGCTATTATTCTGGCCGCTGCAGGCTTAGAGCGTCTGGGTCACGGCGACCGTATCTCCAGCCTGATTTCCGCTGATGTCTGCCTGCCGGCTGTAGGCCAGGGTGCATTGGCCATCGAAGCGCGCACCGAGGACAAAGAAGTACGCGATATGCTGAACTTCTTAAACGACCTGAACACCAAACAGGCTACCGATGCCGAGCGTGCCTTTCTGGGCTTGCTGAAAGGCGGCTGCCAGGTTCCTATCGGCGTACATGCCGACGTTGAAGGCGAAAACATTCGCATTGAAGCAATCATTGCTGCCTTAGACGGCAACACTATTCTGCGTGATACAATAAACGGCAAGGCTGATGATGCAGTCAGCCTCGGTCAACAGCTTGGCAAAAAAATGCTGGCTGCCGGCGGTCAGGAAATTCTGGCCTCTATTCTTTAAGGAGAGTGACATCATGACAAAACAAGGTAAAGTATATTTAATCGGTGCAGGCCCTGGCGATCCGGGACTTCTGGGACTCAAGGCTAAGGAATGCCTGCAGACTGCAGACGCTGTTGTTTATGACCGTCTGGCAGATCCGCGTATTCTGGCCTTCGCCCGCAAGGATGCAGAAATGGTTTACGTTGGTAAGGCCAGCGCCAACCACACCATGCGCCAGCCCGATATCAACAAGCTGCTGGTAAAACTGGCTGCCGAAGGTAAGGTTGTAGCACGTCTGAAGGGCGGCGACCCCTTTGTATTCGGCCGCGGCGGCGAAGAAGCCATCGAACTGCGTGAAGCAGGCCTGCCGTTTGAATTCGTTCCCGGCGTAACCAGTGCTATTGCTGTTGCCGAATATGCCGGTATCCCTGTTACCCATCGTCATGTAGCTACCTCCTTTGCCGTTATTACCGGCCACGAGGATCCTACTAAAGGCGAATCCACCATCCATTGGAAGGGCCTGGCAACCTCTGTTGACACCCTCGTTTTCCTCATGGGTGTAGAAAATATTGAAAAAATCAGCCGCGAGCTCATCGCTAACGGCCGCAGCGCTGACTGCCCGGCTGCCGTTATCCGCTGGGGCACTCATCCCGAACAACGCACACTGATTACTACCCTTGGTAGAGCAGCCGCTGACGTTAAAGCAACCGGCATGAAGCCGCCTGCTATCTTCCTCGTCGGCGAGGTTGTACGCCTGCGTGAGCAGCTGCAATGGTTCGATAACAAGCCTCTCTTCGGCAAAACCGTTATCGTTACCCGCGCACGTGCACAGGCAAGCGCTCTCACCAAAAAGCTGGAAGCACAGGGTGCCAAGGTTATCGAAGCTCCGGCAATCAAAATTGTTCCGGCAGCAGATTATGCTCCGCTGGACAACGCTATTGCCAATATCAATGACTACAAATGGCTTATTTTCACCAGCGCTAACGGCGTAGATTACTTCTTCGAGCGTCTGGGTGCAGCTAAGAAGGACGCACGCTCCCTGGCTAACGTTAAGCTTGCCGCTATCGGCAGCGCCACCGCCAAGGCTCTGGCAGAGCACGGCCTCACCGCCGACCTCATTCCTTCCGCTTACAAAGCAGAGGAACTGGCTGAAGCACTGGCAGGCGAAATCACCGCCGGTGACAAAATCCTGCTGGCACGCGCTAAGGTTGCACGCGAAGTATTGCCAGAATCTCTGCGCAAAATCGGCGCCATCGTTGACGTCGTAACTGCTTACGAAACCGTTGCCGACTGCGAAAACAAGGACGAGCTCATCGAAGCCCTCGAAAGCGGCGAAGCAAGCATCGTAACCTTCACCAGCAGCAGCACCGTAACCAACCTGCTCGAGGTTCTCGGTGACAAGAAGGAACTGCTGAACAAGGCTGCTCTGGCTGCTATCGGCCCCGTAACCGCAGATACCCTGAAAAAGCATGGCTATACTCCGGCTATCAATGCCGCTGAATATACAATCGACGGCCTCATGACCGCTATCACAAATTTTTATAATAAATAAGGAAGTGTATCAAGATGAGTATTACCGGTTTTCCTGTATACCGTCCGCGCCGCACACGCGCTACTGAAAATCTGCGTGCAATGATCCGCGAAACTGAGGTTTCCGTAAAAGACTTAATCTATCCGCTTTTCGTCGTTCCCGGCGAAAACGTTAAACATGAAATTGAATCTCTGCCCGGCAACTACCACTGGTCCATCGACCGCGTTATGGAATGTGTTGACGAGGTTGTTGAGCTGGGTATTCCCGCTGTCCTGCTTTTCGGCGTACCGTCCTACAAGGACGCTGTCGGCAGCAGCGGCTGGGATATGAATGAGCCTGTACAACAGGCCTGCAAGCTGATTAAAGCAAAATACCCTGAGCTGGTTATCATTACCGACGTCTGCCTGTGCGAATACACCGAGCATGGTCATTGCGGCGTGCTGCAAAACGGCTGCACCGTCAACAACGATGAAACTCTGCCGCTCTTAGCTAAGGTTGCTGTTTCCCACGCTCAGACCGGTGCTGACATGATTGCTCCCTCCAATATGATGGACGGTTATGTTAAGGCTATCCGCGAAGCACTCGATGCAGCAGGCTTCAACCATATTCCTATCATGGCTTATTCCGCAAAATTTGCTTCCGCATATTACGGTCCCTTCCGCGCCGCAGCAGACTCCGCTCCGTCCGCAGGCGACCGCAAAGGCTACCAGATGGACCCCGCCAACAGCGACGAGGCTCTGCGCGAGGTTGCTCTGGATATCGAAGAAGGCGCTGACATCGTTATGGTTAAACCGGCGCTGGCCTTCCTCGACGTTGTACAACGCGTACACGAAACCTTCAACCGTCCGCTGTGCGTTTATAATGTCAGCGGCGAATATGCTATGGTTAAGGCTGCAGCTGAAAAAGGCTGGATTGACGAAAAACGTATCGTTATGGAAACCATGCTGGGCTTCAAGCGTGCCGGTGCCAAAATGATTATTACCTACCATGCGCTTGATGTAGCAAAATGGCTGCAAGGCAAATAAGGAGATATAACAATGGAACATACAAAATCTCAGGCTGCTTTTGAAGAAGCACGCCAATATATCCCCGGCGGCGTTAACAGCCCCGTGCGCTCCTTCCGCAGTGTCGGCGGTGTACCGCCGTTCATCTCCGGCGGCAAGGGCAGCAAAATCTATGACATCGACGGCAACGAATACATCGACTACGTTATGTCCTACGGTCCGCTGCTCATGGGCCATGTGCCTGACTGCGTAACCGACGCTATCAAGGCTGCTGCTGAAAAAGGCACCTCCTACGGTGCTCCGACAATTGCCGAAACCGAGCTGGCAAAATTAGTCTGCCGCCTCGTTCCGTCCATGGATATGGTCCGCATGGTCAACAGCGGTACCGAAGCAACCATGAGCGCTCTGCGCTTAGCACGCGCCTACACCGGCCGCGACTGCATCATTAAATTCATCGGCTGCTACCATGGTCACCATGACAGCCTGCTTGTTAAAGCCGGCAGCGGCGGAGCTACCTTCGGTGTACCCGACAGCCCCGGCGTACCTAAGGCAGTAGCAGCAACCACTATTACCGTACCGTTCAACGATCTGCCTGCTTTGGAAAAGGTTTTTGCCGAGCGTGGCGAAGAAATTGCCTGCGTTATCATGGAGCCTACTCCGGGCAACATGGGTCTGGTACTTCCGCACGAAGGCTTCCTGGAAGGCGTGCGTGCCATCACTAAAAAGTATGGTGCTCTCCTCATCTGTGATGAGGTTATGAGCGGCTTCCGCAGCGCTCAGGGCGGCAGCCAGTCCCTCTATGACATCGACCCCGATATCACCTGCCTCGGCAAGGTAATCGGCGGCGGTCTGCCTGTTGCTGCTTACGGCGGCAAACGCGAAATCATGCAAATGGTTTCTCCTGCTGGCCCGATGTATCAGGCAGGTACTTTAAGCGGTAACCCGCTGGCTATGGCCGCAGGCATTGCTGCACTCACCTACATGGAACAGAACGATGTCTGCAACCGTGCAGAAAGCCTTTGCGCTATTCTGACCGGCGGCTTGGAAAAGGCAGCAGCTAAAGCCGGTGTACCTGTACAGATTCATCGCCTCGGCAGCATGTTCACTGTTTTCTTCAGCGATAAACCGGTAACTGATTTTGACAGCGCTGCAGCCAGCGATCTGGAAGCTTTCAAAATCTACTTCCACTCCATGCTGGAGCAAGGCATTTATCTGCCTCCTTCCCAGTTCGAAACAAACTTTATTTCCATTGCTCACAGTCCCGAAGATTTGCAAAAGACTATCGATGCTGCGGAAATTGCCTTCGCTGAGGTTGCCAAAGCAAGAAAATAACAGCTAAAGCATCAAAAAAATAAGCGTGCAGGCTTGCACAAACTGACATCAGTCAGCCGTAAGCCTGCACGCTTTTAGTTTTAAATTTTAAAATCTCATCTTAGCCACGAATCAGCTTAATAGAAGGCACTGCTGCTCTGACAAATTTCCACAGCAGCACGGAAATACTGCAATCCATAACCGAATGCAGCACAGTACCGGCACCTACCAGTACGATAACACTCATTATAAAGCCATTGGACAGCTGCTCCGGCGTAAACATATAACCGCTGAAGAAGAAGGGCGCTACCACAAGCACCTCACCCAGAGCATGCAATACGGCAAGTCCCAGATTCAGACCGATACCTGCCACGAAGCTCTCCATAATATTCGGATAGCGTTTAATAATTAACGCACCGACCAGAGCGAAAATAATATGCGTTGCCGCACGCGCAGCAATAATCAGGGGCGTAGTTACGAAAAAGCCCATTGTTGTACCCAGGCAGACAGCTGCTGCCACCTTAGGCGAAATAAACATTGCCAAAAAAATTGCCACATGCGCACCCAAAGTAAAGGACATCGGTCCGATAATCACCTTCGGCATAACCATAGGTACACCCAAGCCTATAGCGCACAATACACCGGCGAGAACAAGTTGATAAATATTTTTATGTTCCAACACTATTTCCTCCCAATCAAGTATTAGCTAGTGATTATAGCACTATTTGAGATAACTTGCAAGTACTATGTAAAAATGATTTTTTTTAAATTAGGTTATTCACTTCTCCCGGTGGATTTATCCCGATAAATTCCCACTTATCCCCAGTTTTTCACAAAAGTTATCCACAGTGTGCATAACTTTTGTGGATTGGTGGATAAAAGCTGTGCATTCTCTTTATAAAAATCTGCCTTACAATAAACACTTCCGCCTGCTGCTTATTATTCCACTTGTGCAGCCTTCTCGATTTGACTTATTATCCATAATAGCATATAATTTAAGTAGGTTTATAGATAATTACCCAGTTCAACTCAAAGGTGGAGAATCAATGAAAATATCAACTAAAGGACGCTATGCCTTGCGCATGATGCTGGATCTGGCTGAGCATCAGCAAAACGGCTTTGTGGCCCTCAAGGACATTGCGGCAAGACAAAACATTTCCAAAAAATATCTGGAGCAGATTGTGCCTATTCTGAATAAATCAAACTTCCTGCAAGCCAACCGCGGCTTTCAGGGCGGTTATCGTCTGGTAAACGCACCGCGTGAATATACTGTCGGCAGCATCCTGCGCCTGACAGAAGGCAACCTTACGCCGGTAGCTTGTCTGGACTTCAACCCTGTAGGCTGCGAACGTCGCAACGAATGCATTACCTTGCCTCTGTGGCAGGGACTGAATAAGGTTATTGCAGACTATCTGGACAATATCACTCTGCAGGATATTCTCGACAATTATAAAGCTCGCAGCATTGATAATTATTCGATTTAATGCTTAACCGCCGGTTACAGAAAGCCGGCGGTTTTTTTGCGCTCTAATAAAAGAAAGCAGTCCGCGCAGACTGCTTTCTTTTGGTTAGGAAATGGGATGTGATATGTATTTTATCTGCTTATTCAGCAAATAACGGAGTAGAGAGATAACGCTCGCCGGTATCAGGCAACAGCGCTACGATAACCTTGCCCTTGTTTTCCGGACGTTTTGCCAGCACAGTTGCCGCATACACAGCAGCACCGGCGGAAATGCCTATGAGCACACCTTCCTTATGGGCAATGGCACGACCGGTTTTGAAGGCATCTTCGTTTTCAACGGCAATGATTTCATCATAAACCTTGGTATCCAAGGTGTCAGGTACAAAGCCTGCGCCAATGCCCTGAATTTTATGCGGACCGGCAACACCTTTGGAAAGTACCGGAGAACCTGCAGGCTCTACAGCAACAACCTTAACATTGGGATTTTGTGATTTCAGATATCCGCCTACACCGGAAAGAGTACCGCCTGTACCTACGCCGGCAACAAAGATATCAACCTTGCCTTCGGTATCCTGCCAGATTTCCGGACCGGTAGATGCTCTATGGGTTGCCGGGTTAGCAGGATTGGTGAACTGGCTGGGGATAAAGCTGTTCGGAGTGCTTTCTGCCAGCTCCTGAGCTTTGGCAATCGCACCTTTCATACCCTTAGCACCGTCAGTCAAAACCAGCTGTGCGCCATAAGCCTTCAGCAGATTGCGGCGTTCAACGCTCATGGTTTCAGGCATAGTCAAAATAATTTTGTAACCGCGGGCAGCAGCAACGGATGCCAGACCGATACCGGTGTTGCCGCTGGTGGGCTCAATAATAGTAGCCCCCGGCTTAAGAACACCCTTAGCCTCTGCATCATCAATCATTGCTTTGGCAATTCTATCTTTGACACTGCCTGCAGGATTGAAGTATTCCAGCTTGCCCAGAATCTTTGCTTCCAGCTTGTTTTCATCTTCGTAGTTTTTCAGCTCCAGCAGCGGAGTGCCGCCAATCAAATCAGTAATGCTAGTATAAATTGCCATAATAAATCGCTCCTTTATCTTTCTATATCAGTAATTTTCTTCGTCTAGTTTTTGCTTTATATCAACAGGTAATCAAAATCAACATCGTGTACTAAAATGCAAACTCCTCATTGGTAAAATCCCTCATTTCCTCTGTTTGTAATCTCTAGTAATCATAGATGATTCATAGGTATTATTATACTGATTTTTTTCTTACTGTCAACAAAAATAATTAAAATTTTCTTCTCTTGACAAAAAAAGGTCTGTAATGTACCATATGAAACATATTAATACAGTAGGAATTAAATTTTACTCAAAATACGCCGCAAAAAGACGCTGACTCTGTAAATCTCACGCCGGTAAGCGTATAATATAAAAGTAAAAGCAGGATTTCCGCTATTGAAGGAGAATGTTTTACTATTATGGAAAAGCAATTTATCTATGCAGATAATGCAGCTACAACTAAAATGAGCGACGTTGCCGTCAAGGCAATGCTGCCCTATCTTCAGGAAATATATGCCAATGCTTCCAGCGTACACCTTTTAGGTCAGCGCAGTGCAGCAGCTTTGTTTAGCGCACGGCAGCAGGCAGCACAGGTACTGAACTGTGCACCTAAGGAAGTTTTCTTTACCTCCGGCGGTAGCGAAGCAGATAACCAGGCGCTTATCAGCGCTGCGGCCCTCGGCAAAAAGCAGGGCAAATGCCACATCGTTTCCACTGCCATGGAGCATCATGCTATTTTGCACACGCTCGAAGCGCTGGAGGAACAAGGCTTTACCGTAACCCTGTTGCGTCCGCAGGCTGACGGCATCGTCACCACAATGCAGGTAGCAGAAACTATTACAGATAACACCTGCCTTGTTTCCGTCATGTACGCCAACAACGAAACAGGTGCTATCCAGCCTATACGCGAAATCGGTGCTCTCTGCCGCAAGCGCGGTATACTTTTCCATACCGACGCTGTGCAGGCCGCAGGCCATCTTGCTATCGACGTACAACGCGATAACATCGATATGCTTTCGCTTTCCGCACACAAATTCCATGGACCTAAAGGCATCGGCCTTTTATTTGCCAATAGCAATATCCAGCTTACAAGCCTTATCCGCGGCGGAGGACAGGAGCGCGGCAAACGTGCCGGTACGGAAAATCTTCCCGGCATCATCGGTCTTGCCGCAGCGCTTAAGGACGCGCAGGAAAATATGCAGGCAAACACTGCTTATATCACAGGCCTGCGCGATGCTTTGCGCAACGGGTTAGATAAAATTGACGGCGCAAGCTTTAACGGCAGCCGTGAGCATTGCCTTCCCGGCACGGTCAACTACAGCTTCCGGGGCGTAAACGGTGAAGCTTTGCTTTCGCTGCTTTCCAACGAAGGTATCTGCTGCTCGTCCGGCTCTGCCTGCTCCGCAGGCTCGCTTGAGCCAAGCCACGTACTGCTTGCGCTCGGCCTGAGCCACGAAATGGCTCAAAGCGCCCTGCGCTTTTCGCTGTGCGAATACAATACCATGGACGAAGTCCAAACAATTATAACTAAAGTTACAGAAGCGGTAAACCGCTTACGGAGGTAATATTATGCTGTCAACATCTGCCAATTTAATAAAAAAGCTCGCCAACGAGCATGACCTGAGCGACGCAGAGCTGTTGACGCTGATTACAAGTACCGAGCCTGATATCAACAAGCTGCTCGCATGTGAAGCTGATAAAATCCGCCGTCAATATTACGGTGACAAGGTCTATATCCGCGGACTGATTGAATTTACCAATTACTGCAAAAACAACTGCTACTACTGCGGTATCCGCGCCGGCAACAGCCTTGCGGAACGCTACCGCCTGACACAGGAGGAAATTCTTGCCTGCTGCGCCGAAGGCTATAGGCTCGGCTTCCGCACCTTCGTACTGCAGGGCGGCGAAGATGTATATTATACGGATGAAAAAATCTGCGCTATTGTCAGCGCCATCCGCAAGCAGCATCCCGACTGCGCCATTACGTTGTCCATCGGCGAAAAAAGCCGTGCCAGCTACCAGGCCTACTTCGATGCAGGTGCCAACCGTTATCTGCTGCGCCACGAAACAGCGGATGCGGAGCATTACGCCAAGCTGCATCCTGCCAGCATGAGCCTGGAAAACCGCAAGCGCTGCCTGTTTGACCTCAAGGAAATCGGTTATCAGGTCGGTTCCGGCTTTATGGTCGGTTCACCCTACCAAACGCCGCAAAACCTTGTCAGCGACCTGCGCTTTCTGCAGAAGCTGCAGCCTGATATGATAGGTATCGGCCCCTATATCACACATGAGCACACACCATTTAAGGATATGACAAGCGGTACATTGGAGCAGACGCTGCGTATGCTCTCTATTTTGCGCCTGATCTTTCCTTACGCACTGCTGCCATCCACAACAGCGCTCGGCACCATCCATCCCCAAGGACGCGAGCTGGGGTTGCAGGCCGGCGGCAATGTCGTAATGCCCAACCTTTCGCCAGTTGGAGTACGCAAAAAGTACGAGCTGTACGCCAACAAAATCTGCACCGGCGAGGAAGCGGCGCAATGCCGTGGCTGCCTGGAAGCACGCATAAAAACGGCAGGCTATAACATAGTAACCGACAGAGGCGATGTACGCCGCACTTTAGATAAATCAGAAGGAGAAAACTTATGAACAAGAAAGCACTAATCGCCATGAGCGGCGGCGTTGATTCCAGCGTTTCCGCATTGATGATGCTGGAGCAGGGCTACGAATGCACCGGCGTAACCATGAAGCTCTTTGCCAACGAGGATATCGGTGTTTCCAAAGCCAACAGCTGCTGCTCCATCGACGACGTAGCAGATGCCCGCAGCGTAGCAACCAGCCTTGGCATGCCTTACTACGTTTTCAACTTTGCCGACCGCTTTGAGCGCGACGTTATCGACCGTTTCGTTGACGCCTACGTTAACGGCAGAACACCTAACCCCTGCATTGACTGCAACCGTTATTTGAAATTTGACCAGCTCTTCGTACGTGCACAAGAGCTTGGCTGTGACTATGTTGTCACAGGCCACTATGCGCAAATCAGCTATGACGAAGCAAATGGCCGCTACCTGCTGCGCAAGGCAGTCGATCCTTTGAAGGACCAGAGCTATGTGCTTTATTCGCTCACACAGGAGCAGCTGGCACACGCTAAGTTCCCTCTCGGCGGCCTGCATAAGACACAGGTGCGCGAAATTGCCGAAAAGCATGGCTTCGTCAACGCTCAAAAGCATGACAGCCAGGATATCTGCTTTATCCAGACCGGTACCTACGCTGATTTCATCGAAGCACGCCTGGGCAGAAAATTTAAGCCCGGCAATTTTGTAGATGAAGCAGGCAACGTGCTTGGCAGACATAAGGGTATCATCCATTACACTGTCGGCCAGCGCAAAGGTCTGGGCCTGGCACTGCCGCAGCCTATGTACGTTAAAGAAATTGACATCAAAAACAATGCTGTTATCCTCACAACAAACGAGGGCCTATTTACCAAGAACGTTACAGCCAAGAACATCAATCTTATCGACTGCGACACTATCACCGAACCGCGCCGTGTAAAAGCACGCATCCGCTACCATCAGCAGGAGCAATGGGCAACGGTTACCCAACCTGATGCAGATACCCTGCAGCTCGTTTTTGATGAGCCTCAGCGTGCCATCACCAAAGGCCAGTCCGTTGTTATGTATGACGGCGACGTTGTTGTCGGCGGCGGTACAATCGTATAATAACCTGCAAATTAAAAGCATCAGTTGCTAAAATAATTGTAGCAACTGATGCTCTTTTTTATATTTGTTTTTTGGGAGTAATATTTTTACCAGTTGCTAAAAAAGCCTTACTTCTTTGTCATTACTCATTTCCTTTATCATGTTTTTGTTGTACCTCTTCAATTTTATGGGAAATGTTATCTTTAGCATTTTTTACAACAGCAACAGTATTATCAGTTCCTCTTTTTAACATTTCCTTAACGATAGTACCATCATCAGTTTTGAACTCCTGTACAGCGCTAATGTTCTCCGGATCATAGAACGGAGCTTCAGGAAAGCCTAATGCTCCAGCATATAAAGCCTCCGGTAAGGAATTACGCTTGCTATTATAATTAGCTACTGCTTCATTATAAATAATACGACTACGATTTATCTCTTCCTGAATATAGGCAACTTCATCCATCAACTTATGGTAAGTTCCATTTGCTTTAATATCAGGATATGTCTGCACTAAGCCTTGAATATGTGCCATAGCATTAGATGTAGCTTTAGTCATTTCGACAATATTATCAGACGCTTTCAATACTACTAATTTTTCATGTCCTACGTATCCCTCTAATAACTCTTGCAACTTATTAATTGTATCTGAATATTTGGTAAGGCTAGAAAGAATATTAGCATTACATTTTTTTACATCAGTTGCCAAACGCTGCATATTGTTATAGGAAGTAACAAAAAGGTAACCTATAACCAAAATGATAACAATAAGCATAAACATGATAAACACCCCTTATATTTTTCTGCGAAATAATCCGAATAAATATTATTTTAACACCATAATCAGATAATGTAAACAAGAACTTCTAAAATAGTATATTTATTTTAGAATTGCATTTTACGTTTCATCTCGTTCAATTTATATTTCATTTACGTTTCAAAACCGATACGTAAATGAAACGCAAATTTTTACGTTTCATTATCGTTGCAACAAAAAGAGCCGTGCCTACGCACGACTCTTTTTCGTTGCTTATGTTGCTTATTTTACCAATGGTACTTTTCACCTCTGCTGATTTTAAAAGCACGATAAATCTGCTCAATCAAAAGCAGGCGAATCATCTGATGCGTAAAGGTCATTTTAGAAAAGCTCAGCGCCAAATCAGCACGCTTACGCAGCGCATCAGTATAGCCAAAGGCACCGCCAATCACGAAGGTGATATGGCTGTTGCCGGCAAGAGCCAGCTCGTCCAGCTTTGCCGCCAGCTCCGGGCTGCTCAGCTGCTTGCCAATAACATCCAGCAAAATCACATAGGAATTTGCTGGGATAATTGCCAACAGGCGCTGCGTTTCACGCTCCAGCACCTGCTGCTTTTCTGCTGGAGAGGGATTGTCGGGCATCCGCTCTTCATTAATCGCCAGTGTTTCCAGCTTGCAGAAGGGCGTCAGCCTTTTACTGAATTCCTCTATTCCCGCAGTAAGATATTTTTCTTTAATTTTTCCTACACAGGCTATCGTTATCTTCAATTGCCGTAATCCTTCGGAACCTCTTCCAGTACTACAGTTCTGCTTTCTCTCTGACCGTTACGCATAATAGTTACTTCGGCTCTTTCGCCTACCTTGCATTTAGACAGAGCAGTACGCAGATCAAGCGCCGTCTTTACCTTGCTGCCGTTAAAGCTCAGGATAATATCGCCGGGGCGGATATCAGCTTTCGCTGCCGGGCTGCCGGGAAGAACCTTAACGAGGAAGATACCGCCGTGCAGATTGATTTCAAAGCCATAGCGGTTGGCGATTTCCTGATCCATCAGCGAAGCGCCCAGGTACGGTCTGGCAACACGACCGCGCTCTGCCAGCTCCTGCAGAATCGGTTTAGCTGTGTTGATAGGAATAGCAAAGCCAATACCCTCAACGCCGCTTACAGCAACCTTGGCACTGTTGATGCCCACTACCTCACCATCAGCATTTACCAGCGCACCACCGCTGTTGCCGGGGTTAATAGCCGCATCAGTCTGAATCAGGTTAAACTTGCGCTCGCCTACTTCAATGCTACGGTTCAAAGCACTGATAACGCCTGCAGTTACACTGCCGCGGAATTCTAACCCAAGCGGGTTGCCGATAGCAAT
Source organism: Escherichia coli (assembly GCA_963603005.1). Classification (GTDB taxonomy): domain Bacteria; phylum Bacillota; class Negativicutes; order Acidaminococcales; family Acidaminococcaceae; genus Phascolarctobacterium_A. The sequence goes on from CAVCLW010000001.1 coordinate 77,614, forward strand.
TGCCGGTTCGCCGACCTGCAAGGTATCGCTGTCACCAAAGGTAGCAACGGTAAGATTATCAGCATCAATTTTTACTACAGCCAAATCGGTTACGGCATCGGCACCCAGAACCTTGCCTTTAACGGTACGTCCGTCAGACAGGCTGACGATGATTTCCGATGCGCCCTCAACTACGTGGTTATTAGTTGCAATATAGCCGGCCTTGTCATAAATAACGCCGCTGCCTGTACCGCGCTCCATCAGCTGTGTGCGGTTGAAGAAGTCACGCACATAAGCTTTGTTGGTAATACCAACTACAGCAGGACCAACCTTTTTAGCTGCTGCCACAATCGGTGTATTGCGTGCTGCGCTCAGCTGCTGCTCGGTCTTGGCAGCAGGCTTTTCATGCACTGCGGCAGAGGTTTTATTGTCGCCGCAGCCAGCAACCAGAATTGCCGCGCCTAAAAGACCACAGACAAAAATATTAGCCGATTTTTTCCAGATACTCTTGTTCATCTGTATCCACTCCTTATTTTAAATCTAAGACTGCCGGCAGCGAACTGTCTGCTACTACCCTGTTCTGAGCAGCCACAAAAAGCTCTGTTTCCTGCAGGCGGTTATTATCATGCAAAATATTCTGCACCGTATCCTGCGCCAACTGCGGCAGGTTATTGTGCTCGCTCAGGTGCGCCAGCACGATATGCTCCGGCAGACGCTCAAGCTCCGTTAGAAAATGTCCGGCGGTATCATTGGATAAATGTCCCAGCGTACTTAAAATACGTTGCTTCAGCTGGCGCGGATAGGGACCGTTTTTCAACATTTCCACATCATGATTGGCTTCGAGCACCAAAGCACTGCTACCGGCAACTGCCTCACGGATGGTATCGGTAACAAAGCCCGCATCCGTAAGATAGGTACATTTGGAGCCGTTGCTGCGGCTTGTAAAAGTATAGCCGTGCGGGTCAACGGCATCATGCGGAATGCTGAAGCTCTGCACCTCCACATCACCGCAAAGCAGGCGGTTATTGTCAATAAGACGGCAGTTCTGGCGTACCAGACTGCTATCCTTGGCCAATAATGCGCGCCAGGTAAGCGCACTGCTATATACAGGCACCTGATAATTCTTTAAAAAGGTTGCCAGCCCGCGCACGTGGTCGATATGCTCATGCGTAATGAACACGCCATCCAGCTCGTCTACACTGACGCCTATTTCCTTCATTCTTGTAGTCAACGCTCTGCAGCTAATACCTATATCAACTAAAAAGCGTTGCTTTGCTGTGCTTATCAAAGCGGCATTCCCCTTGCTGCCGCTGGCCAGCATCACAATCTGAAAGTCGTTTAGCACCAAGCCTTCACTCCTATCAATATAACATCTTTATTATAACAAATTCATACACTGCTATTGTGGCATTTTGGTAAAAATAACGCTACAAAAATCTGACATAATTACTCAATATATAAAGAAAAGTGTACCAATCAGCTAGAGAATCGGTACACTTCTTTACAAATTAATGCATCGTGGAGCACTTCGGACACAGACCAAAGAAATAGAACTGACGGCGGCTGATAGTATAACCGCTCTGCTTTTCTACATCCTGTGTCAGCTGCAGCTTAACGCCGTCATCCATCAGCGCATCGTCTACCGCACCGCATTTCAAGCAGCGCAGATGATAATGCTCGCTGATATCGGCATCATAACGGAAGCTGTCCTCTCCTGTATTCAGAATCTGAATAACGTTGATATCATGCAAAATTTCTACGGTTTTATACACCGTAGCAAAGCTCATAGCAGGAAACTTCGGCTGCAGCTTATTAAACAGCATCTCTGCATTCGGATGCCATGTTTCATCAGCCAAGGCTTCATATACAGCAAGTCTTTGAGGGGTGACCTTGTAGCCACGCTCGCGCAACAGGTTGGTTAATTCCTGACTTGTAAGCATATTCATCACTCCATTGCCAAAAGAATCGGATACAGCGGTTGTCCGCCGTAAAAGGTTTCAACCTCCCACTCATCATTCAGCTCTTCCACTTCAGCTGCCAGCTTTTCAGCCTGCTCTTCGGTTACATCGGCACCATAATATAAGCTGATCAGTTCATAATCCCCATCTGTCAGCATCTTCTGCAGCACTTCTTCCATGCTGCTGCCGTTGCAAACAATTTTATCGTTTAAGATACCAAGATAATCGCCCTCATGGATAGAAATACCGTTTACTACGCTGTCGCGTACAGCTACGGTAATACTGCCGCTGGCTGTTTCCTTGGCTTCCTTGGTCATAATAACAGTGTTTTCGTCCATGCTGCGGGTTGCATCAAAATGCAGCAGTGCGGACAAACCCTGCGCCATATTGGTAGTAGGAACATAAGCCACCTTGGAATTCCCCAACAGCTTACGCACCTGCTCAGCCGCCAAAACAATATTCTTATTGTTCGGCAGAATAATGTACTGCTCGCAGGTACCGTTTTCAATAGCATTGACAAACTCCTCTACCGGAGGATTCATGCTCTGACCGCCGCTGATAATCTCTGCAGCGCCCATTTCATGCATAATCTTGGCAATGCCGTCACCGGCTGCGACAGTAAGCACACCAACGCCATGCTTCACCGGCTGAATATCATCAGCGCTAAAGAGACGGTTTTCGTGCTGGTCGCGCATATTTTCTACTTTGATATCATGCAGCGTACCCCAAGTCTGCGCCATGTTGAGCGCATCACCGGGATGCTTGGTATGGATATGTACTTTTACAATATCTTCTACCACTGCCACAATCATGGAATTTCCCATGCCCTCCAAGGCCTTGCTGACAGTCTGCTTATCAACATTAGCCTCCTTAACGATAAATTCGGTGCAATAAGGATATTCCAAATCAAGCGGCTCGCCCTTTTGAATCTGTATCTTGGCACGCGGTGTAACAGGCAGCACTTCGCAGTCCTGACCGCGCAGGCCTGCCAGACAGCCCTCGAAAAAGACAATCAGGCCTTGGCCGCCGGCATCAACAACACCGGCCGCCTTCAATGCAGGCAACAGCTCCGGAGTTCTTGCAAGCTCTTCCTTGCCGCTGCGGATAGCCTCCAGCAGTACTTCCTCCAGACTAACGTTGCCGCGGACAGCATTATAAGCACCCTTGGCCATGCCGCGGGCTACTGTCAGAATAGTACCTTCTACCGGTTTGGATACACTGCGGTAAGCATATAAAATACCAAACTGGAAGGCCTTGCCTATTTCTGTATTGTTCAGCGTCTTTTTACCGGCAACACCCTTGCCGATACCACGCAGCAACTGCGACAAAATTACGCCGGAATTGCCGCGTGCGCCCATAATAGCACTGCGGGCAGCTGCGGCACCGATTTCGCCGGCCTCGGCCTCATCGCTCATTGCGCTGATAGCCTTTGCCACGGACGCCATAGTATGCATCATATTAGTACCGGTATCGCCATCCGGTACCGGAAATACATTTAAATCATTAATAGCTTCAAAATTCTTTTCAAAGCTATGGTAAGCACCCAGCAGCATATCCTTCAGCTGCTTGCCGGTAATTACCTTGCTGTTATTCATCTAAACCCCACACCTTTCCTTTCAGGCTTTGCGACGGACAAATACACCGATAGCACCAGGTCCGAGATGAGCAGCCAAAACGGTGCCGATACCTGTAAGCATAGTCGGTACATTCGGGAACAATCCCTGCAACTGCTGTTTCAAATCCTCTGCATCTGCCAAAGCCTCTGCATGAGCGACGAAAATTGCTTCAATGGGTGCCTTTTCAGCAGCCATCTCAACCATGCGCTTCATAACCTTTTTACGGGTACGGCACTTATCCGCAACTTCCAGTCTGCCCTCTTTATCTAAGTGCACAATAGGGCGAATACCAAAAATACTTCCTATCAAAGCGCCAACTGCGCCAATGCGTCCACCCTTTTGCAAATAGTCTAATGTATTTACACTGAAAAATGTTTCTGTACGCGTAACCATCTCACGCGCCATTTTTTCGGCCTCGTCAATATCCATTCCTGCAGCTGTATGCTTCAGTACTTCCAGCGCAATACCGCTGATAGGGCAGGCAGCAGTCTTGCTGTCGATTACACGGATATCCGCGCCCTTTATATCATCCATTACCTGACGCGCAGCAACGCAGGCGGTCTGATAGGTACCGCTGAGTACGCTGTCTACTGTCAGCATAATAACCTTTTTACCTTCCTGAGCAAGCTTGGTGAAAAGCTCCACTACAACACCAATAGGCGGCTGAGAAGTAATAGGAAGCTTGCCGGTTGCTTCTACCATACCAAATAATTCTGCCAGGGAACGGTCACCGTCCTGCCATTCCAAATCTCCATGACGGATAATCAAACGCAGAATGTGACAACGGGGATCATCTTTCAAAGCTGTTTCGTCTGCTGCCGAAAGACTATCTACGACAACATGTATTTCATCGTGCATATAAGCCTCCTGTTAATTATGAATATTCTCTATATAAGTTATATCCGTTCTTCTCCCTTATTATATTATATTGTACCATATTCTGAAAACTATTGCTACATTGACTATGGCTAACTGACAATATTTCCAAAATTAAATACTAAATTTCTAAAAATGGCAAAAAAAAAAGCCCTTACGAAGAAGGGCCAAATGAGGGGCTGTTTTGATGTTCTTAGTATACCATCTTTGTATACAAAATGCAAGAGTTTTTTGTAAATTTTTTTACGTTAGCTGACTAAATTGTCCACGAACCTCGGGCAAGCCTTACGATTCGTGGACAACTTCATTATTGATTATCATAGCCCGCAGTATCACACCTGCGGCCGCTTACAGCTTATTTGAAGTCTGAGCCCAGCATAATTACACCATCGCAGTCTGCAGCACCGTCACGGCTGATACGCATCTGATGCGCAAAGGGAACGTTGGAAAGACGATTGACAACAGCACCGTTATTAGTTGTAGAAACAACAACAGTATTGGCAATTATTTCGCCGCTGCCGCCGCTGATAACCTCAAAGCCTGCATTGCGCAAGCGTGCGGCAGCCTCCGCGCCTGCTGTCTTGCTGCCGCTGCAGTTAACAAGACGTACAACTCCGCGGCTGTCGGAGGAAGCTTCTTGGGAAGCAGTATTTTTACCTGCATCCTTGTCTTTATCAGCCTGCTTCTTCTTTTCTTCCTTCGCTTTTTCTTCTTTCTTAGCCTTCAGTTCCTTTTCTTCCTTGACAGCTTCCTTGTTTTCCTCGCTGTCATCACCCTTTTCTACCTTTTCCACAGCGTTATTGTATTCCTTCTCCATCAGCTCAGCTGCAGATTTATAGTGCTCCGTCATGGTTGCACCCTGCATCTTGACCATCAGCTCACGCAGGTCGGTAATATCCGGCAGCCAATAGCTGATACCGTCGATATACTTCGGAGTACCAGGAACCATCGCCATAGACAGGCCCTTTTCCTTAACCATGGAATGCAGCGCTCTGCCCAAATCCATCATATCACCAAGAGGCATATCAGTCTTCACCATAGAGGTCAGTTGCTTAGCCAGGCCGGGGATATGAAGCAGCATATCAGCAGAGGTAATCTTGTCGTAAACTGCCATCAGGAAATGCTGTTGGCGGCGGATACGGCCGATATCGCCCTCTTCATCACGGAAGCGTACATATTGAATGGCTGTTTTGCCGTCCAGATGCTGACGGCCCTTTTTCAGGTCAACGGTAAAACCATCCCAGGTATCATGGTAGTACATGTCCTTTTCCACATCGATATCAATACCGCCGATAGCATCTACAAGACCGGTAAAGCCTTTAAAATCAACCATTACATAATTGTTGATTTTGATACCCAGCAGCTCTTCTACAGTTTTCTGTGTCAGCTCACGTCCACCGTAAGCGTAGGCATGGTTAATTTTATCCCAGCCGTGACCGTCAATGCGTACACGTGTATCACGCGGTACCGAAAGCAGGGAAGCGCTTTTATTGTTGCTGTCGAACATTACGACAAAAAGCGTATCACTGCGGCCCACATCATCGGAGCGTTCGTCAACGCCCAGAACAACGATATTCTTTTTCAGATTCAGCCTGTCTGTCGGCGCAAGATTATCCAATCCCGTTTCCGGAAAGAAATAACCGAAGGCAATATAGCCTACTACACAGATAGCCGTTACAATCATTAAAATTTTTGTCTGGAGAATGCTTTTCATCCTTATATAACCTCTCAATCAATTTCTTCTGCCAGATATTCCGTCAGCTCCTTGCGGCTGCGGTACAGGAAAGCATACAGCATGCGTGCAGTCAGGCCCCAGATAACCTTGTCCTCATACAGGTAAAAATACACATAGTAGGACTTGTTCATGCGCCAGCCACGCTTACGCTGCGGCACAAGGTCAAATGGGAAATCGTCACCCGGATGGTCTGCCAGCTGTACAGAGCCACGCCGCGGCTTTTGCTCCAAAAGCACCTTTAGCGGCACAGTAAAGATACGCTCCACCTCACTCTTGCTGTACGTAATCTTGCTGATATCATCAATCAGACCAACAAAGGGGTGGATAATCGGTCCGTTATGCGTTACCAGACAATCCAGTTCACCGCAGATGGTGATATTCTCCGGCTTCAGGCCAAGCTCCTCGCAGGTTTCGCGCACTGCGGTATTGCGAAAGCTGTTATCCTCACATTCGTACTTGCCGCCGGGGAAGCACACCTCACCCGGCTGACTGCGCAGCGTATGTGCCCTTTCCTCAAACAGCACACTGATGCCTTCGGGAGTACGCACTAAGGGCAGCAGCACGGCAGCATCCCACAAGCGGTCCAGCTTATCAATGCCGGGAGCACGGCGATGCAGACGTTCAAACAATACATACTGTAATTTTTCCATCTCATTCATAATAACACCTTATTTTAACACCTTCGCCAGCAAATGAAAATAGTATTTATAAATTTCTGCGTGAGACAGGTGTTTTCCTGCCGCTAAATGTAACTAAGCTGTAAAATTCAGGTAACAATCCTTAAAAACTGCACTTTAAACATTATGTTTCTGCATAAAAGGAAAGCGCCAGCCGCTAATGCAGCTGACGCCAAGGGAAAGACAGATTTTAATTAGTACAGAGGAGCTTCAGCTTCTGCATGCTTTTTTTCGCTCTTGTCAACCAGCAGAGTTACAGCAGCATCGCCGGTGATGTTAACAGAGGTACGCGGCATATCCAGGATACGGTCGATACCTGCGATAAGAGCAGAGCCTTCCAGCGGCAGACCAAGGCTGGTCAGAATCATGGTCAACATGATGAAGCCTGCGCCCGGAACACCTGCAGTACCGATAGAAGCCAAAGTACCGGTAACGATAATGGTCATGTATTGGGAAGCGGTAAGGTCAATGCCGTACAGTTGAGCAATGAACAGTGCGCATACACCCTGATAAGCAGCAGTACCATCCATGTTGATGGTTGCGCCCAACGGCAGAACGAAGCTGGAAACTTCTTTAGAAGCGCCCATTTTTTGAGCACAGCTCATGGTCAGCGGCAGAGTACCGCCGGAGGAGCAGGAGCTGAAAGCCATCAGGGACGCCGGAGCAATACCCTTAATGAATTGGATGAAGCCCATGCCTGCAAGGAATTTAATCATAGAGCCATAAACGAGAACTGCATGCAGGAGACAAGCCAGATATACAGCGATAACAACCTTCAGCAGCGGCAGCAGAACAGCTGGACCGTTAGATGCAACTACCGGAGTAATCAAACCGAAAACACCAATCGGAGCAACAGCCATGATCATGCCGACGATTTTGTAGGAAACCTCAGCCAGACCATCGATGGTGTGTTTCAGAGCGTTAGCTTTTTCACCGACAACAGTAATACCGGTGCCAACGAAGAGAGAGAAAACGATGATTTGCAGCATGTTGGCTTTAACCATAGCTTCCAACGGGTTGGTTGGGAAAATGTCAATGATAACCTTGGAAATAGGCGGTGCAGTCTTAGCAGCAACCTTAGCGGTATCAACAGCCATATGCAGACCAACGCCCGGTTGCATGATAGTACCGATTGCCAAACCGATAACAATAGCAAAAGCAGTGGTTACCAGATAGTACGCTACGGTTTTAACACCGATACGGCCTACCTTTTTGATATCGCCCAAGCTGGTAACACCGATTACCAGGCTGGAGAATACCAACGGTACGATAACCATTTTGATCATGTTCATGAAAATTGTTCCCAGAGGACCAATCCAGGTCTTGGCGAAGCCGGCACCTTCAGCACCCAGCTCCAGGCCTGCAATAATACCAAGCGCAAGGCCGATTAAAATTTTTGTAGATAAGTTCATTTTTACAACCCCCAGATATTTAAGTAAAAAAACTGTTAAGATAATTATAGCAACTTATCATGGAAAAGTCCGATTGTATACAGTATTATTGGTTTGTATACAATATTATTTACGATTATCCCGTCGAAGCGCATAAAAATACCCCTGCAGCAACGTGCAGGGGCAAAAGCAAATTATCTTATTTAACTAAAAGCTCATATAGCACTACGGCAAGAGCACCGGGAACCCCGAAGAAGCCGGCAATCAAAGCCTTGATAACCGTAATCTTCATGGTAAAGCCCGCCAACGAGCCTACCAGATTGATGAACCACAGCAGCAGTGCGCCGCAGAGACCATTCCACACCAGCTTAAACGGCATCGACAGCAGCTTTACTACCAGCAACAGCAGCAGTACGCCGCCAATCATCGGCCCAAAGGCACCAAGCGGTGACAAAATAGCATTAAATTCCATATTAAATAACGCCGGTCCTTTCTACATTGTGCGCCTGTTTTCCAGCGCTTTAGACAAGGTTATTTCGTCAGCATACTCCAAATCGCCGCCCATCGGCAGACCATGAGCAATACGGCTGACGGTTATTCCTACAGGCTTCAGCAGCTGTGCCAGATATGTAGCAGTCGCTTCACCTTCTACATCCGAGTTGGTCGCAATAATAATTTCACTGACCGATTCCTGCTGCAGGCGCAAGAGAAGCTCTCTGATGCGCAGCTTTTCCGGACCGATACCGTCAAGCGGCGAAAGTACACCGTGCAGCACGTGATACAGTCCGTGATAGCCATGACTGCGCTCCATCGCCGCAATATCCTGCGGCTGCTCCACTACACAGATAGTAAAGCTGTCGCGCGAGCTGTCACGGCAAATCTCGCATACATCGCTGTCAGTAAGATTAAAGCAGCGGCTGCAGTAGTGAATCTGCTCCTTGGCACCGCTCAAGGCCGCCGCCAGCTGTTTCACATCCTCCGCAGGCATGTCAATCACATGATAGGCCAGTCGCATAGCTGTTTTTGAGCCGATGCCCGGCAAACGCCTGAGCTGCTCATATAAATTAGCCAGCGGCCTGATCATTCTTGCCATCAGCTTAGAACATGCCAGGCAGCTTCATGCCGCCGGTAACCTTAGCCATTTCTTTTTCGGTAAGCTCGTCAATCTGCTTCATAGCGTCATTGACAGCTGTCAGAATCATATCCTCCAGCATTTCTACATCCTCGGGATCTACAGCGGTCGGATTGATTTTGATGGATTTCAGTTCTTTTTTACCGCTGACAACAACGGTTACGGCACCGCCGCCGACAGACGTTTCTACAGTACGGCTTTTCAGATCCTCCTGCATTTTTGCCATATCAGCCTGCATTTTTTGTACCTTTTTCATCATTGCCTGCATATTACCCATGCCACCTGGAAACATAATTAAATTCCTCCTTGATATTTACATATATTGATATTATATATTCTCAGAAACATAAGCCAAGGCTTCAGAGCCTCAAATTAGGTTTCATTGGTCTGATATATCCGTTACACTGCCGCCTAAGGCATTAAATGCCTTGCGCAGGTTTTCCGGCAGCTGCGCTGCCTGCAGATTTTGCGTTTCGCTTTCGGGCGATTGCTGCACTTCCTGCTGCTTTACAGGGGGCTGCGGCAGCTTGGCCTTGCCCTCAATGACAGCTTCCAGTCTGATTTCACGTCTTGCCAGACGCAGCAGGACCTCCTCGAAGGCTTTGCGATAATCATCCTTGTTCATCCTGTCCGCAAGGAACGGTGCCTTGAAGGCAACCTGCAGAATGTTGTTGGCAAAGCTGAAGACTCTGCCGTTCTTAGCGCAGGATACCATAGAATTCTTCTTTTCAGCCTTCATAATCTCCAAAGCCTGCTTCCAGAAATCCTCACCGGCTGCAAAATCACCGGCATATTCCTCTGTCTGCTGCACTCTGGCACTTTTAGGCTTAGGTGCGGCGTTCACCGCCGCAGCCAGCGTATCGGCAGCAGGCTGCGGTTGCGCTTTAACTGCAGGCTTCTTAGCCGGAGCAGCTTTTGCTGCCTGCATAGGCTCTGCCGCAGGTGTCTGCTGTGCAATCGGCTGCTGTGCTGCCGGTGCGGCATACTCCTGTACGATTGGCTGCTGCACTGCCACAGCAGGCGCAGGCTGAGCGTTAACCGGAGCCTGCTGATAAACAGGCATCACACCGCCTGCCAGCTGACGCTCCAGCTGTTCTATTCTTGCCGATAAAGCAGCCAGCGTGCTGCCCTCTACGCGGCACAAATCCAACAGGCACAGCTCTGCTGTAATACGCGGACGCATAGAACCGCGCAGCTCCTGAATAGCGCTGTGCAGCCTTTCCTCCGCCGCCAGCAGACGGTCACGTCCGAATAACGGTGCCAGCTCGGCCAACGCTTCTTTGGTATCCGTCAGATAAATTTCTTCATAGTCAGGCACTGCCAGATAAAGCACCAATGCCCGCAGATATTCAATAAGCTCCGTAAGCACCTGCTTAACATCCTTGCCCTGTTCCAACAGCAGATTCAAGGTAGCCAGCGCCTGCGGCAGCTGCCTGCGGCCTATGGCGCCGGTCAACTCGTGCAGCGCTTCACGCCCTACGATGCCCAGTACCTCGCGCACGGTTGCCACCGTAACACGCTTGGCCATGACACCGCACTGGTCTAGCAGGCTAAGCGCATCACGCATGCCGCCCTCAGCCTGAATAGCTATTAAGCGCAACGCATCCGAATCCGCCTCAATACCGCTTCCTGCCGCTACCATTGCCAAGTGCTCCGCAATTTCGTCTACCGATACCCTGTGGAATTCAAAGCGCTGGCAGCGCGACTGAATCGTTGCAGGCACCTTCTGCGGGTCCGTCGTCGCCAGAATAAATACAGCGTGTGCCGGCGGCTCCTCCAGTGTTTTCAGCAAAGCATTGAAAGCTCCGGTAGAAAGCATGTGCACCTCATCGATAATATAAACCTTGTACCGGCTTTCGGCAGGTGTAAAGGCTACCTGCTCGCGCAGGTCACGGATATTATCTACGCTGGTATTGGACGCAGCGTCAATTTCAATTACATCCAGAGAGGTTCCCTGCACAATGCGCTGACAGTTGCCGCATTGACCGCAGGGCTCGGCAGTCGGCCCCTGCTCACAATTCAGGGCCTTGGCCAGAATACGCGCCATACTGGTCTTACCGGTGCCGCGTGGACCGGAAAACAAATAGGCGTGAGCAATTTTACCGCTTGCCAAAGCATTTTTCAAGGTTGTTTTCACAGCCTTTTGTCCCACAAGAGCGTCAAAATCCTGCGGACGCCACTGGCGGTATAATGCTACATAAGCCATCACTGCACCTCCCCGGAATTTATTACATACATAATTATTATACTCAAAATAGCCTGAAATGTAAATTGAAGTTTTGCAGTCCCCCGGCTCCCGTTAAAACAAATATTTTACTAATGCACTAAAGTATTATATAATATTATCAGCTAATCAAAAGGAGGCTACAGCAATGACCATCCCCGAAATTGACAAGGACTTTTTACGCAGGCAGCTGCCGGAATTTTCCGGGCAGACTGCCGACTATCATAACGAGAAAATCGGCAAAATTGCCTATAAGGAGTTTTCCGGTTACTTCGGCAGCTTCGCCCAGCGCGACGGCAAAAGCAATATGCTACGCCTGCGCTGCAGCGCCGGACGCATCACTGTTGCAAAGCTGGCCTTCATAGCCGAGATGATCCGCAAATATAACATCAGCCGCATTCACTTCACAACCGGGCAGACTATACAGCTGCATGATCTCAGCGGCGAGGCTGCCGCTGAAATTTTGGAGCAATGCCTGGACGCGGATATCATCCCCTTCGGCTGCGGCGGTGACTATCCCGGTAATATCCTCTGCTCACCCTTAAGCGGTGTGGAGCGCGAGGAATATTTTGACGTGCTGCCTTACGCCGAAGCAGCGGCGCAATATCTTGTCGCAACCATTCCTGACGGCAAGCTGCCACGCAAATTTAAAACCGGCTTTTCCAATTCCCCGCAAAATCTTACGCACGCTACCATGCGCGATTTAGGCTTCGCCGCCCGTCCCGACGGTCGCTTCGATGTCTACAGCGCCGGCGGTCTGGGACCTGCTCCCTGCACCGGTATAAAAATGGCCGAGGCTGTTGCTCCCGAAAAAATCTTGTATCATATCAAAGCAATGCTCGCCACCTTCCGCGAATGCGGCACCTATACGCAAAGATCCAAATCACGCACCCGTTATCTGCCTGAGCTTTTGGGCGGCGAAGCCGCTTACAAAGCAGCCTACAGCGAACGCCTCCTGCAGGCACTGCAGGAGGGCGGTCTTGATTTGCAGCCTGAGACAACAAAAATCACCAAGCGCGACTTCAAGCTCATCACCGGCTTCCGCATTACCTCACAGAAGCAGCCCGGTCTTTACGCCGTAAATTATCATCCACAGGCAGGACTGCCCAAAATTGAAAGCTTCCTCGCTCTGGCGGATTATCTGCAGAACGTTAAAGCCGCCGAGCTGCGTCTTGCACCCGACCAAAGCGTCTATATTATCAACCTCACTGCTCCCGAAGCAGCAAAGGTAATGTCGCTCACGCCTGACACAGCCTATAATGCCTTCACAAGCAGCGTGGCCTGCATCGGCTCCACCGTCTGCCAGATGGGCATGGGAGATTCACAAAGCCTGCTGACAAGCTGCTTTGAAGAAATGGCTACGCAGTACGCTGCCAGTGATGCTCTGCCGCAGATTTATATTTCCGGCTGTCCTTCCAGCTGCGGCACCCACCAAATAGGCGAACTCGGCTTCCGCGGTACAGTTAAGGTCATCAAGGGTACAGCACACCCAGCCTTCACTATGTACATCAACGGCTGCTCACTGCAGGGCAGCGAACGCCTAGGGGAAGAAGCAGGCACACTGCTCGCCGAAGATATCCCCTTCGTGCTTTTGGAAATCGGCAAGCATATCGCCCAAAGCGGTCTGGACTTTGCCGCCTGGCAGGCAGCAAATCCTCAGGCCATCGCTACTATCGTTGCTCCCTATATGAAAAAAATCGAGCTGCTCAGCAAATAAGCGCAGCACAAAAAAATCCGTCGCACATGCGACGGATTTTCTTCGTTTATTTCCCTGTAGGACCGCAAAGACGGGCTTCCCCACGGCACATGAAAGTATCCGCTTAAGGCTGCTTCCTTCCGGACCTGACCTGGTTCACAGGCTCCCATTGCGCAGGACCCGGCTCTACGATCCTACAGAGAAACAAGCTATATGATTTTATTAAAAAAGCCGCTCAGTGCGGCAGATTTTTAAGTGGCGGAGAGAGAGGGATTCGAACCCTCGGTACGGTTTCCCGTACACACGCTTTCCAGGCGTGCACCTTCAACCACTCGGTCATCTCTCCAAGGTTGAAAACTTTAAACTATTTTCAATTTGCCAGCACAATACGTACCCGCAGTCAACATAACTGCAAGTAGTATTATACTGGCATTTTTAATGAAAGTCAAGCGTTTTTTGTAAAAATTTTTATAAAATCATCAAAAAATTCTTCTGCGGCAGTTTAGGAGAAGGTATCCTCCTCATCACTGTCTTCAGCCGGCAGCAGCATTACCGCACAATCAGAATTCAGAACCACGTTTTCCGAGGTGCTGCCCAAGTCATCGCCGTTAGTCATATCGGCGCCGGTTTTAGTCATCATAATCAGGCTGACATTATCACGCTCGCAGATAGCAGCAATTTTTTTGGAGGCTACGCCATGTGCAATGCGATAATCGGCTTCAATACCGAAAATTTTCATTTCGTCTACCAGCTCTTGCAAAAACATCTTAGCACTGCCGTATTTTTCCTTGTAATCATGTTTGTTTCTGCTGTGCTCAACAACATGCACAAACAACACCTTGCCTACATATTCACGCAGGCTACGGATAACGTTCAGCGCTTCTAAGGATTTACGGGAAAAATCGGTCGGTATCAGCACAGTATCCAACAGATTTTCTGTAACCTCATCTTCCTCATCCTTATTAATCAGCAGGGGAATCATTGTAGCCCGTGCCAGCTCATAGGTAGTGCTGCCCATCAGCGCACGCTTCAAAAAGCCCTTGCGGTGAGATGCTACCAGCATCAGGTCAGCGTCGTTTTCTTCCGCCAGCCTGCTTAAGGTTTCGCAGGGCTCGCCTGCCGGGGTTACAATGGAAATTTCTTCATAGCCTGCCTGCTCTATATCATTTTTATACCCATCCAATCGGCTGCGCGCTTTTTTAAAGCTGCTACCGTCAGGGTCGGCATCATCGTCATCATCAAAGACGTGAGCCAAAACCACTTCCGTTTCCGTATCGGGGCATAAGCAAAACAGACACTCGGTCAATTTATCAGCCTGCGGGGACAGATCTGTGGCCAACAGGACCTTGGTGAATGTACTCATCTAATTGCTCCTTTAAAAAATATGTAATATATGGATAGTTCGCCATGAATCCCGAAATTCCTGCCTGAGTAAAAAACAGCTTTCCTAAAAATACTGCCACAACAAAAACAAAAAGCAAAGCCATAAAATGACTTTGCTTTTTGTTTCAGGCACGTGCCTTTTTCAGGAGTCTTGCCAGCTCCATAACATTTTCCAGAGTTATATCGCTGCTGTTATCAGCTTCCTTTTCCCCTTCGATATCCACAAAAAAAGAACTGATAGGACATTCCAAAATCTGATGCAGCTTAATCAGATTGGGTATTGTCAAACCCGCGCGTCCATTTTCGATATTGCTTAAATGCGTCTGAGTTACCCCCAACTCTTTCGCCAATTCTGTCTGAGATACCTTAGCGGAAATGCGCTGCATTTTTACACGCTTACCTATCAGGCGATTGTATTCCTCTGTCATATTCATCATCATCCTCCCCTTTTCATAATATATATTCATTATTCCTAATTAAATTTATATAGATAGCATTATAACATATACGTATTTTACAAGCAATAGTTTTTTAATTTTCCGCAATTTATTTAACTCTGCCTCTATCAAGTTGGCAACATTTATAATGTAGGCGAGGAATATTGTAAATAAAAAAAGCGACGTACTCTTGCATATAAGAGTACGTCGGACGCTATATTAAAATTATTCAGCAGTGCTCAAAAAGAATCAGGCACGGATAAGCTTGCCCGGATTCAGGATATTGTTCGGGTCCATAGCGCGTTTAATAGTCTTCATGATAGACATTTCTACCGGGTCGCAATAAGCTGCCAGTGCGTCAATCTTTTTCGCACCGATACCATGCTCGCCGGAAAGACGGCCACCCAGGCTGTAAACATATGCGTAGCAGATTTTGTGGAACTCTGCGAGCTGTTTTTCCCATTCTTCGTCGGTCATATCCATCTTCAGGCAGTTGAAATGTAGGTTACCGTCACCGGCGTGAGCCAGGCACATGCATTCGAAATCAAATTGCTTGGAAACCTCCATCAGGTGGTTCAGGCAGACAGCGATTTTGTCGATAGGTACAACAAGGTCATCAGAGGTAGATACCTTGCTCAAAGCCTTGGAGCCTTCCAGACAGCTGCGGCGTACCTTCCATACGCGCTCGTCTGCTTCAACAACGTCGGTTGCACCGCAGGCAGTACAGATTTCGTCAAGCTGCTCCATCTTCATATCCAGCTCGTCCTCGTTAAAGGTTTCCACGGTAACGATAACGTAGCTGCCATCCTCGTAATGCGGCAGACGCTGTTCTGCATAATCGCTGGCAGCACGTACAAAGCCGTTGTCCATAAATTCAACACTTGTCGGATTCAGGCCGGCCTTAACCAGCGCAGGCACCAGGTCGACAGCCTTTTGTACCTCGGTGAAAACTGCAAGGATATCCAGACGATACGGAGCCAGCGGCAGCAGCTTCAGAGTTGCTTTGGTGATGATACCCAGAGTACCCTCACTGCCCATTACCAATTGGTCGAGGCAGTAGCCGGTGCTGCATTTTTTCAGGCGGTTGCCCAACTCAGCGATTTCACCGGTCGGAGTAACAACCTCGATAGAATAAACCTGATGACGGGTAGTGCCGTAGCGTACAGCCTTATTGCCGCCGGCGTTGGTTGCAATGTTGCCGCCGATCATGCAGCTGTCTGCGCTGCATGGGTCACCGGCATACAGCAGGCCTGCTTCGTTAGCCTTAGCCTGAATATCGGAGGTCAGCGCACCAGCCTCAACCTCCATATACATAGCATCGGCATCAAGCTTAATAATCTTGTTCATGCGTTCCATCAGCAGCACAATGCCGCCGAAAACAGGAATCGCACCGCAGGATACACTGGTACCGGCACTGCGCGGAGTTACAGGCACAAGATATTTATTGGCGATTTTCATAATAGCAGCCACCTCTTCGGTGCTGCCCGGTGCTACAACTACCTCCGGCAGATGATGGTAATGAGCATCCGGCTCTTCGTCGGTTTTGTAACGCTCCAGAGTTTCGGCATCATTTTTTACATGCTCTGCACCGACTGCTTTACGCAGCTCCTCCAGGACTTCTTCGGTTACGGGATTGTAATTTGTCATACTAAAATCTCTCCTTTGCTACTTAGCTACAATGCTACATATTTTAGTTTTACAGCAGACCATTGAGATAGTCTTATAAATTAAAAACCTTGCCTGGATTCAGGATATTATTGGGATCCCAGGCTTTTTTAATTTTCCTCATCAGCTCCAGCTCACCGCTCGGAGTAAATCGCTCCAGGAAGTGTGCCTTCTTGCTGCCAATGCCATGCTCACCGGAAAGACGTCCGCCATGCGCATAAGCATATGTATAAACCTCTTCCGTAAAACGGCTCAGTTCGGATTCCCACTCCTCATCGGACAAATCCAGCTTACACAGCACGATATGCAGGTTGCCGTCACCGATATGCGCGTTGATGCGCAACTGGAAGGGATATTTTGCCACAGTTTTAATGATGTATTGAATCATATCGCTCATTTCATCAACCGGCACAACAACGTCATCCGTCGTGCACACCTTGCTGATAAGGCTGACAGATTCCAGACAGTTGCGGCGCATCGACCAGATACGCTCATCAGCCTCCAGAACATCAACAGCTCCTGCGGCCTCGCAAATATCGCTGGCCTGCTCCATTTTCATGTCCAGCTCATCTTCATTGAAGGTTTCTATCGTAATAATAACGTAAATACCGTCTTCAACATGCGGCGCACCGGGGAACTCAAGGTATTCCGAGGTTGTCCGCACATTAGGGTTATCCATATATTCGATGCTTGTCGGGTCAATACCTGCTTTCACAAGCTGCGGCACAACGCCGATTGCCGCCATCGGGTCATGGAAGATTGCCAGCATATCAATTTTATACGGAGGCAAGGGCTGCAGCTTCAGTGTTACCTGCGTAATAATACCCAGCGTACCCTCACTGCCAATAACAAGCTGCTCCATGCAGTAGCCTGTGCTGCATTTTTTCAGTGGCGAGCCCAGGTCAACAATGTCGCCGTAGGGCGTAACAATCTGCACAGCGTAAACCTGATTGCGCGTTACACCGTAGCGCACTGCCTTGATGCCGCCGGCATTTGTCGCCAGATTACCGCCGATCTGGCAGCTGTCGCTGCTCGACGGGTCACCTGCATAAAGCAGATTCTCCGCCTTCGCCGCTGCCTGAATATCCAGCGTGCGCACACCGGCCTGTGCTACCATGTACAAGCCTTCCTTATTCAGCTCGATAATTTTGTTGAGGCGTTCCATTAAAAGCACTACGCCGCCCTTGTCGGCAATAGCGCCGTCAACGATGCCTGTACCGCCGCCGCGCACGGTCAGCGGAACGAGATACTTATTGCACAACTTCACTACACCGGCAATTTCCTCGGCATTTGCCGGAATTACCACTACATCCGGCAGATGGAAGCAGCGCTCGTCCGCCTCCTCGTCCGTCTTGTAACGGTCGAGAGTATCAGCATCAGTTTTGACATATTTTTCGCCCAACAGCGTTTTTAATTCATCAATAAATTCAGGAGTTACAGAATTGTAATTGCTCATAATATATCTCTTTTTCTAATTTTTATAAAGAGTGCAGAGAAAGTATCAGATGCGAGGGAGGGCGACGACGGCGTACTTACACGTACTCCTAGGAGCCATCCCGACGCAGATGGTGCTTTATATGCGCTCTTACTTATGCGTTGAAGACTTTGCCGGGATTCAGAATAAGATTCGGATCCCAAGCCAGCTTAATCCTGCGCATCAGCTCCAGCTCACCGGCAGGCGTAAACTCTTCCATATAAGCCAGCTTCTTGGCACCGATGCCGTGCTCACCGGCTAAGCGGCCGCCCTGAGCGTAAGCATAGGCATAAACCTCTTCATGGAAGTCATGCACGATTTTTTCCCAGGTTGCATCATCCAAATCGCATTTGCAGAGAACTATATGCAGATTGCCGTCACCGATATGCGCATTGATTTTTACCGGAATCGGGAAGGGATACTTGCTGCCGATATGCATAATTTCTTTAATGGTCGGCGCAATGCGGTCTACAGGCACAACAACATCGTCGGTCAGGGAAACCTTGCTCACAAGGCTGATAGATTCCTGGCAGTTGCGGCGCATTGCCCAGATACGGTCATCCGCTTCCAGAACTTCAACGGCACCTGCTGCTTCACACAGCTCGTCAAGCTGCTCCATCTTCATGTCCAGCTCATCCTCACTGAAGGTTTCTACCGTAATGATAACGTAAATACCGTCCTCATAATGCGGTGCGCCCTTAAATTCAATATAATCGGCGCAGGCACGCACATAGGAATTATCCATATATTCCATGCTCGTCGGGTTCAGACCGGCCTGCATAATCTTCGGCACTACATCAAGAGCCTTGAACGGGTCGTCAAATACTGCCAGCAGGTCAAAGCGATACGGAGGCATCGGCTGCAGCTTCAAAGTTACCTTGGTAATAATACCCAAAGTACCTTCGCTGCCCATTACCAGCTGTTCCATGCAATAGCCTGTGCTGCATTTTTTCAGACGGCTGCCAACCTCCACGATTTCGCCGGTCGGTGTAACCATCTCCAGGCTATAAACCTGATTACGGGTAACGCCATAGCGGACTGCCTTGCTGCCGCCGGCGTTGGTTGCCAGATTGCCGCCGATCAGGCAGCTTTCGGCGCTGCAGGGGTCACCTGCGTAAAGATAGCCTGCTTCGTTGGCCATCTTCTGAATATCAACGGTACGCACACCTGCTTCGGCGACAACATACATCGCTTCGGTATTCATCTCGATAATTTTATTCAAGCGCTCCATGAGCAGTACAATACCGCCGCAGACAGCAATTGCGCCATCGGCAAGGCTGGTACCGCCGCTGCGGACAGTCAGCGGCACATTGTACTTATTGCACAGCTTCACAACTGCGGCAATTTCTTCGGCATTGGCAGGACGCACAACAGCCTCAGGCACACGGAAACGGCGCGGATCATATTCCTCGTCGGTTTTATATTGCTCCAGCTTTTCAGGCTCGGTAAAAACATTGGCGTCACCTACTACGGCGCGCACATCCGCTAAAAACGGTTCTGATACGGAATTATACTCTTTCATCATATTCCCTCATTTCTAAATTACATATAGACATCTGTGCGAAAGACAGCAGATGTTACTTATCTAACTTTATATTATAGTACAAATCGCGCTGTTTGTCTGTAAATTATGTATGAGAAATCAACACAAAAAGTTTTTCTTGCAGAGAAAATAGGCTCCGCCATATATTGTATACTTCCCCGCACCCATTGCCAAGCAATATAAAAAAGGTTAAGATATAGATAATGAAGCTGCCTTTGCTGCGCCTTAACGCAAGGGCAAAATAAATTTACAGCTATAGGAGAGAGGTCTTATGCAAGCTTTATTTGATGCAGTTAACGCAATCTGCGCCAAAATCCAGATTGTTTCCAACTGGTTCTGGGATTTCCCCTGCAATCTTGACTGGTACGGTTCTATCCCCATTCTGGGAAACTTTAGTCTGGCAATTATTTTATTGGTTGGCACAGGTATTTACTTTACCTTCCGTCTGCACTTTGTCCAGGTACACAACTTCATCTTCGCTATAAAGGTGCTAATGCAGCGCAACCATACGCGCAACGGTATTTCCTCACTCACAGCCTTTTTGCTTTCCACCGCCATGCGTGTCGGCCCCGGCAATATTTTGGGCGTAACCGGCGCAATTTCCATCGGCGGCCCGGGCGCATTGTTCTGGATGTGGGTTTCCGCCTTCTTCGGCATGGCAACGTCCTTCGCCGAATCCACGCTTTCGCAGATTTTCAAGGAAAAGCGCGATAACGAATATGTCGGCGGCCTGCCCTTTTACGCACGCAAATTGTTGAACGATTCCGCCGCTGCCGGCGTTGCGCTCAGCATGCTGTATATCGTTTATGCGCTGCTGTGCTTCCCCGCGCAGGGCTTCAACACTATTTCCGCAGTTGGTGCCATCGCCAGCAAAATCACCGGCGTGAACATTCCCACCAATTCCTCGCTCTACTGGATTTCCTTCGCGGTGCTTATCGTTATCACTGCTGTTATCAGCTTCGGCGGCATCAAAAAGGTTACGAAGGTTACCGACCGCATCGTTCCCGTTATGGCAGTTATTTATGTGCTCACCGTCATTGCCTTGACTGTCGGCAACCTGGACCGCATTCCGCTGTTCTTCAGCTCCGTTTTCACGCAGGCCTTTGCGCCTGATGCTGTTTTCGGCGGTGCCTTCGGTCTGGCGCTCAGCCAAGGTATCAAGCGCGGCCTGATGTCTAACGAAGCAGGCCAGGGTACCATCACCATGCCGGCAGCAGCAGCAGAGGTTGCTCACCCCTGCGAGCAGGGCTGTGTGCAGGCTTTAGGCGTATTCCTTGATACCATCGTTATCTGCACCCTGACCGGCTTTGTCGTGATTATGGGCAGCATGTGGCTCACAGCTGATGCCAATGCCTGGTTCGAGATGGGCAAGCTGGATAAATTCTTAGCCTCCTGCGGTGCTCTGACCGGTGGCAACGACACTCTTTACAGCGTTGTTACGCTGCTTGTAAGCGTTTGCTTCGGCCTGTTTGCCTTCACCTGCCTCTTGGGCTTTATGTCCTTCACCGAAATGTGCGCTAACCGCATTTCCAGTAAGGCGTCCTTCATCAACGCTATCCGCGTGCTGTGCCTCATCGTTATTTCCTTCGGCGTTATCACCAACATCGCCGGTATGGATTTAGGCGCACTGTGGGAATTAAGCGACTTCGCCAACATCCTCATGGTATACTGCAACTTACCGCTGCAATATATCGGCTTTAAATATGTATTGCGTGCCTGGAAGCATTTCGAAAAGAACGACGGTACTCCGTTCACCTCCGAAATCGCCGGGCTGCAGCTGCCTGTTTGGGACACTTTGGCCAAGGAACACAAAAACGAATATCATCACTAAAAAATTAAGCGTGGCCGCTGCTAGCAGCCACGCTATTTTTATGCCTTATTCACCTTTAAGCAGACGTAAGAACTCTGCTTCATCAATAACCGTTACGCCTAATTGCTGTGCCTTTTCCAGCTTACTGCCGGCCTCCGCGCCCGCAATGACGTAATCCGTCTTTTTGCTGACGCTGCCGCTGACCTTCGCACCCACATCCTGCGCCATCGTCTTGGCCTCGGCACGTCCCAGCGTAGGCATAGTGCCCGTAAAGACAAGCGTTTTGCCGAAGAAGGGATTATTCTCCTGACTGGCAGGCGGTGTAAATGTCATCGTCAGTCCTGCTGCTGCCAAGCGCTCCACCAGGTCAATATTTGCCGGTACGTTCAGCCAGGTAACGGCGCTTTCCGCAATCTTATCACCGATATCGCGAATCTGCGCCAGCTCTTCCGGCTGTGCCTGCTGCAGTTTTTCCATGCTGCCGAATTCCGTTGCCAGAATACGCGCCACCTTGGCACCCACATGACGGATACCCAAAGCAAAGAGCAGCTTGTCCAGCTCGTTCTTCTTGCTTTCAGCAAGTGCCGTCAGCAGATTATCCGCAGACTTTTCGCCCATACGCTCCAGCTTCAACAAATCCTCCTTGCGCAGGCTGTACAAATCCGCAGCATCGCGAACCAGGCCTGCATCAAGCAGCGCATTGATAACGGAAGGACCGCAGCCGTCGATATTCATCGCATCACGGCTGACAAAGTGAATCAAGCCCTCGCGTCCGAGCGCCGGACAATGCGGATTGGTGCAGCGGATAGCTGCCTCCTCACCCTGACGCTCTACGCGCCAGCCGCATTCCGGGCAGACGCTGGGAATTTCTACCTCTTTTTCATCACCGGTACGCTTTTCAGCAACTACGCGCAGTACCTCGGGAATAATTTCACCGGCCTTGTTGATAATAACCCTGTCACCGATGCGGATATCCTTGGCACGGATAAAGTCCTCATTATGCAGGGTAGCACGGCTGATAACGCTGCCGCTTAATTTTACCGGTGTCAGCACTGCCGTCGGTGTCAGTACGCCTGTGCGTCCTACACGCCAGTCGATATCCTCCAGCGTAGTTTCCGCCTGCTCCGGCGGATATTTATAGGCCGTTGCCCAGCGCGGATCCTTGCCTGTAGCGCCCAGAATACGCTGTTGGTAAACATCGTTGACCTTAATAACAGCGCCGTCAGTATCGTAGGACAGGCCTTGACGCAGCTCGTTGAAATCGCCGATATATTTAATCGCCTCGTCGATATTTTCGACAACCTTGTAATTTTCGCTCACCTTAAAACCGTAGCGTGCCAGCAAAGCCAGCGATTCGCTGTGCTTAGGCTGCGCACCCTCGCCTACCAGATAGTAGGCAAAAAAGCTCAGGCTGCGGCTTGCCGTTACCTGCGGGTCCAGCTGACGCAGGCTGCCCGCCGCCGCATTACGCGGATTGGCAAACTCGCTCTCGCCGCGCTCCGCGCGCTGCTCGTTTAAACGCATAAAAGCCTGCCTTGGCATGTAGACCTCACCGCGCACATCCAAAAGCTCCGGCACTGCTTCACCCTCAGGCACCTTCAGCGTCAGCGGAATGCTGCGGATGGTGCGCACATTGGCCGTAACATTTTCGCCCACTACACCGTCACCGCGGGTAGCGGCGCGCACCAGCTTACCGTTTTCGTAAATCAGGCTGCAGGCCAAGCCGTCAATCTTCGGCTCCATAACGTATTCCACCTTGCTGCCTGCAGGCAGACCGCTGCGAACACGTTCATCAAAGGCACGCAGCTCCTCGGCGGAAAATACATTGCCCAGGCTCAGCAGCGGCTCCAGGTGACGCACCTCGGTAAATTGCGAGGAAGCACGTCCGCCGACGCGCTGCGTAGGCGAATCGGCCGGAATGCTGTCAGGATAGCGCGCCTCCAGCTCACGCAGGCGCACCATCATGCGGTCATATTCGGTGTCCGTAATCTCCGGCGCATCCAATACATAATATAAATATTCGTTATGACGGATTTCGCGGCGCAGCTTATCGGCCTCGGCCAAATCTGCTGCACGCTCATCAGCAAATAAATCCATTTCTGCCATTGCTTTATCCTCCAACATTTTTATCAGGAAAGCCGCTGCTTACAGCTTTTCCAGCTTAGCATACTTCGTCAGCAGGCTGCGGATACCACCGCCGGCAAACGCAACCGTAACCTCCTGGCCGTCATCCGCAGCCTTAGCGGTAACAATCGTGCCTGCGCCCCACTTTTTATGCATAACCTTATCGCCGACATGGAAGCTGCAGCCTGCCGCCGCACTGCTTTCCCTCGGGAAGAAGCTGGCCTTATGCTGCTCGAACCAGTTGGCGTTTTCCTTGGCAGTAGGCTTGTGTACCTGCGAAGTCATCGCCGGGCGCTGTACAACCGGACGCTTGATTACATGCACCAGATTACGCGGCACCTCCTGCAGGAAGCGGGACGGTGTGTAATACTGCGTACGGCCGTAGATAGTGCGTGTTCTGGCGTTGCTCAGAAACAAATGCTTTTCCGCACGCGTAATGCCTACATAGCACAGGCGGCGCTCCTCTTCAATCTCGTTTTCGTCCATCAGAGTACGGGAATGCGGGAAGATGCCTTCCTCCATACCTACCAAAAAGACATCGGGGAATTCCAGGCCCTTAGCGGAATGCAGCGTCATCAGGGTAACTGCTTCCTCACCCAGCTCCGCATCATCAATATCGGCAACCAGCGCTACATCAGCCAGGAAGTTTTCCAGCGTCGGCTCTTCGCCGTTGCGCTCGCATTTTACTGCGAATTCCTCAGTTACGCTCAGCATTTCCTTCAGGTTCTCCACACGGCTTTCATCCTGCGGGTCCTTGCTGCTTTGCAGCTCCTCCAGATAACCGGTTTTCAGCAGCACATCATCCAAAAGCTGCTTTACCGGCACATCGGCAGCCTCGCCCATCAGCTCAAAGAGCAGCTCGCTAAGCTCGTCCAGCTTGTTGGCAAAACGGCTCGCAAGACCGGGAACATCCGCTGCATTGGTCACTACCTCGAACAGGGACTGGCCGCTGGCATTGGCATATTCCTGCAAGCGCGCCAGCGTCGCATCACCGATACCGCGGCGCGGAACGTTGATAATACGCAGCAGGCTCAGGCTGTCATGCGGATTATAAAGCCAGCGCAGATAAGCCAGCGCATCCTTGATTTCCTTGCGCTCATAGAACTTCGTACCGCCGACCATCGTATAGGCGATACCGCTCTTAATCAGCATTTCCTCGAATACACGCGACTGCGCGTTAGTGCGGTACAGCACTGCCATATCGCCCAGCTTAGCGCCTTCATTCAGCTGCAGCTTCTGCATATTTTCAATCACATAGCGTGCTTCATCTCTTTCATCGTTCGCCTGATAGTAAATGATTTCCGAACCGTTGCCGTTGGCAGTCCACAAATTTTTCGGCTTGCGTCCGCTGTTGTTATCGATAACGGCATTGGCAGCATCCAGAATAACCTGCGTACTGCGGTAGTTCTGCTCCAGCTTCACCAGCTTGGCATCGGGGTAATCCTTTTCAAAATCAAGGATATTCTGGATATCGGCACCGCGCCAGCCGTAAATGCTCTGGTCGGCATCGCCTACTACGCAGATGTTTCTGTGACCTGCAGCCAACAGCTTTGTCAGCAGGTACTGCGCATGGTTGGTGTCCTGATATTCGTCAACCATCAGATAATCAAACTTGCGCTGGTACTTTTCTCTAACCGCCGGATTTTCCTGCAGCAAACGCAGCGCCAGCAGCAGCAAATCGTCAAAGTCTACGGCATTGTTGGCCTGCAGCTTTTTCTGATAAGCATCATAAATTTTTGCCACCTGCTGCTCATAGTAGCCGGAGGCCTCACGAGCGTAGGCATCTGGCAGCAGCAAAGCATTTTTTGCGTTGCTGATATGGCTGATAATCGCCGGCAGCGGAAAACGCTTTTCATCAAGATTCATTTCCTTCAGCACCTGCTTAATCAGGTTTTTGCTGTCACTCGTATCGTAAATAGCAAAATTATTGGCATAGCCGTTGAGATTTTCCAGCTCGTAGCGCAAAAGGCGGGCACAGAAGGCATGGAAGGTAAACAGCCACACATCTCTGGCAGCAGCGCCTGCCATACGGTCTACACGCTCGCGCATTTCCGCGGCGGCTTTATTGGTAAAGGTAATCGCCAAAATGCGATAGGGACGCACGCCCTGCTGCAGCAGATGCGCAATACGGCAGGTAAGCACCTTCGTCTTGCCGCTGCCTGCACCCGCCAGAATCAGCATCGGTCCGTTAATAGTCTGTACTGCATCAAGCTGCTCTTTATTGAGTCCTTGCATTGTATCGGTCATCAGTCGTTAGCCTCCATAATATTTCACGGATGCACCTGCATCCTCTTCTTGGGTAAAAATATTTTTGACTTAAATATTATATCACAAAACGCGTCGCTTAGGCGAAGAAAAGCAGCCGCTTTAGCCTAGAGATATGCTAGGAAAAGCAGCTGCATTGTGTTAAAATAATGCTATGTAATGCAAAAGGAGATTATACAGATGACTAAGAAAAGCACCTTCGTTCCCGCCAAGGATTTGAGCAAGCTGTGGCGGGCTATTATAGAATTCGATATGCTGCAGCCGGGCGACCGCATTCTCGTCGGCCTCAGCGGCGGCAAGGACAGCATGCTTCTGACAGCCATGCTGGCGGAAATCAAAAAATATTCACCGATTCCCTTCGACCTTGCCTGCTACACCGTCAACGGCATGTTCGCACCCAACTTTCCCAAAGCAGAGCTGGAGGCCTTCTGCGCGCAGTTCGGCCTGACACACTACAGCGACGACGTTAACGTGATGGCGGCACACACAAAAAAAGGCGGCAGCCCCTGCTTTACCTGTGCCTATTTCCGCCGTGCAGCCACCAACCGCCGCGCACAGGAGCTTGGCTTCAACAAGGTAGCGTTAGCGCACCACAATGACGATGCCGTAGAAACCTTCTTCATGAATCTG
Source organism: Escherichia coli (assembly GCA_963603005.1). Classification (GTDB taxonomy): domain Bacteria; phylum Bacillota; class Negativicutes; order Acidaminococcales; family Acidaminococcaceae; genus Phascolarctobacterium_A. The sequence goes on from CAVCLW010000001.1 coordinate 104,229, forward strand.
GTGACCAGCGGACAGCTGCGCACCTTTTTGCCGGTAACGCCGCTGTCGCGCTCCGGCATCACGGTACTGCGCCCGCTGCTCTACTACCGCGAGCAGGAAATCCGCGAGCTGGTAGCAAAACTTGGCCTGAAGCCTATCAAAAACCCCTGTCCTTATGACGGTCACACCATGCGTCAGGACATCAAGGAGCATATCGCAACGCTCGATGCTCAGTATCCGGAAATCTACGAGCATCTGGCGGCAGCCATGCGTGACAGCGACAGGCAGGAGCTGTGGCCGCCCAAGCCCGGCAAGGAGCTGCTGCAAAAATTCCACACCTTCTGGGGACGTGGCCAAAAGCAGGCTGAGCAATGAAAACAAAGGCCTATCTTTATATCATCTCCGCTGCTGTCTGCTGGGGTTTAATCGGGCTCTTCGTCAGAACGCTGGCAGCACAAGGTTTCAGCTCCATGCAGATAGTCGCCCTGCGTTCGCTGGCAGCGGCAATCTGCGTCACACTGCCGCTGCTGCGGTCAGGAAGTGCCGCCCTGCGCATCAGACTGCGTGACCTCTGGCTTTTCGTCGGCACCGGCATCTGCAGCCTAGTATTCTTCAACTACTGCTACTTCAACGCCATGCAGCAGACAAGCTTGGCGGTGGCAGCGCTATTGCTTTACACTGCGCCCGTCTTTGTCATGCTTATGTCGCTGGTATGCTTCGGTGAAGCCTTCACGCGCACCAAGGCACTCGCTCTGCTGCTCACCTTCAGCGGCTGCGCCTGTGTAACCGGCGTCTTCGGCAGCAGCCTTACGCTTACGCTCAGCGGCCTGCTCTACGGTCTGGGCAGCGGCTTTGGCTACGCGTTGTACAGCATTTTCGGCAAATACGCTGTGCGCAAATATTCGTCACTCACCATCACCGCCTACACCTTTTATCTGGCACTCGCAGCTTCATGGCCGTTGGCAGATTTTGATTATCAGCGTCTTGCAGCCATTGACCTGCCGTCCATCGTCAGCGTTTTAGGACTGGGCCTGCTCTGCGCCGTGCTTCCTTATCTGCTCTACACCAAGGGACTGGAGCAGATTGAAGCAGGACAGGCCTCCATCCTTGCGACGATTGAGCCCTTTGTGGCTGCTGCCGTCGGTGTCATCTTCTTTGCGGAAGCACTGACGCCGCTGAAAATCATCGGTATGGGACTGATATTTGCGGCGATTACCGTGCTGAATATCAGGAGAGCGTAGGAAAACACTAACAATATAAAAAATAAAAAGCAATTTGCCTCTGCCAAATCGCAGTTACAAATTGCTTTTTGTTTTATACAGACAACTACTTCTGCAGCACCTCTACCTTACAGCGGTGCTGCTTTGTTTTCTTGGAATAGCCTATACCGACAGCCAAAATCCTTCCTTTATAACGCTTGCTGCCATCTCCCAGAGTTCCAGCAAATTTGAGCGCATACTGTCTGCGTTTAATCTGCTCAATCGCTTCCTCAGGCGTATGGTCCACCTTCAGCTCCAAAATAAGGCAATCATCGTTTTCCTGATAGGGATAGAAGATAAAGTCAACATAGCCTGTCCCGGCCTTATCCTCCCTTTGGACATTATATCTGTCACGTGCTGCCAGATATATGAGATTAACAATAGCAGCCAGTTCGGTCTCATTGTTATACGCCAACAGCGGTGTTTCCGTATTGTGCGCAAATTCCAAAACCCTGCTCATTGTAGCGGTATCGCCTTTCAGCGTAGCCTGCAGCATCGCTTCCGATTTTACCGCCAGCTGATGTACGTAGCCCAAGGAATCCTTGTTCAGGAGCAGCTCATTAAATTTATCCATCAATTCTTTGTTAGGGATGAACACTTTACCATTTTCATATGTCAGCAGGCCATAAACAACCATCGCCGAAAAAATCTGCTGCTTTGTATTAAGCTCCAGCAGCATGGCCGCATATTCCTGTATTTTCAAGGGTATGCGTTCACCGGCAGCCATCAGCGCCAAATCATCACGCACCGCCGTCACATTGTTGCGGATATAGTAAAACAATTCATCATAGGGTCCGGAGCTAGTCCAATAATTATAAAGCTGGTTATTCTGTAAAGCCATAACAACAGAGCGCGGATTATACAGTAAATTGCCGGCAGCAGTGTGATAGCCGTCATACCATATTTTTAAGCCTTCACGTGTAACCTGCGGTTGAGCCGTCAAAGCCTGATACTTTGCAAACAGCGCATCTACTTCCGCATCATTAAAGCCAAAAACATCACTATATAATGACATCGTCGCCATATTATATTCCGCAAAGGTATTTAATTCCGAGCCGCTGGTATATTTTGATATCGGCAGTACGCCAGTCATATACGCCAGCTGAACATATACTCTGTCCTTCAGCAAATCCTTTAGGAACAGCAGGTATTTTTTTCTGTCATCTTCGGAAATAAAGTCAGCATGAAAGATTGCATCCCATTCGTCAAAAATGAAAATAAACCTTTCGCCCGTCGCTGCAGTAATTCTTTCCAAATCCTCAGCTACGCCGCCTGCCGCACGATAATCAACATCGGGATACGCCTTATACAGATCGTTCTTCAAGGCCTCAGCAATATTATCTATATAGCTTTGGTAATCATTACTGCTGATTCTGCTGAAATCAATATAAATAACATTATATTGATTAATATGCTGCATAGCCTCGGCATCACGTCCTATCTTTAACTGTGCAAAAAGCTTTGCCGTAGCGGCACTTTTAGTCAAAAATGCTCCCAGCATATTAGCCATAACAGTTTTGCCAAAACGGCGCGGACGTGTGATGCACACATACTTGCCATTAGTACCTATACGCTGCAGCATTTGGCCTATAAAGGCTGTTTTATCAACAAAATATGTACTTTTAGCCATCTCCTCGTATAACACTGCCGGAGAGAGAGTATTTAACAATAATCCCATATGATTCTCCCCCTTGCTTTTGCGCATAGTCTATATCACTGATTATAACATACATTTTCACAAGTGTTTATTCCTTACGGCGTCAGCCTCATACCCCTTTACCCGCCAGCACGCCTGCTCCCGCAGCCACAAGTCCCAAAAGCAGGCTGCCGCCGCTGTACGCTGCCGCCACGGCTATATTACCCTCCGTCAGCAGCATCAGGCTTTCATAACCGAACGAGGAAAAGGTGGTGAAGCCGCCCAACAAGCCTACGCACAAGAACAGGCGCCAGGCCGCAGGCAGCAGACCGCGCTCCACAATCAGCGTCATCAAAAGGCCCATGCAAAAGCAGCCTATGATATTTATGGCGAAAGTTCCCCAGGGAAGGGCGCTGCCGCTCACTCTGCTGATAAAATTACCCAGCAGATAACGGCACACTGCGCCCAAGGCACCGCCGACTGCTACACTTATTATTTCCATCATGCACTCTCCAGCTGCTCAATATATTGCAGCGTGCGCTGCCAGTCATTCTTCACTGCTGTCAGCTTCGCCTGCAGCTGAGGCACGGTATAGTCCTCGCTGCGCAACAAACTCACAATATCGGCAAACTGCGCCTGCAAGCCTGTCAGCCCCAGCGTTGCACAAACGCCCTTCAGGTTGTGCGCATAGCGCAGCACCTCCTGCCAATTTTCTGCGGCAGCAGCCTCCTCCATCAGTCTGTAATCATCGGTTGTCAGCAGCTTGCGCAAAAAGCGCACATACATAGCTTCACTTTCCATAAAGCGCTCTTCCAGCGCCTCCTGAATATCAATCGCCACATACTGCGGCAGTTCCTGTAAATGCACGGCTTCGCACCCCTTTCTGCTCTTAATGCTGCAGATACGCACTCATCATCTGCGCCAGCAGCTTCATCTGTACCGGTTTCACCATAAAATCATTCATGCCGGCAGCCATTGCGCGTTCCACGTCATCACTGCCGCTGTTGCCTGTCAGCGCCAGAATCGGCACATTACGCGCATCCTCGCGCGGCAAAGCTCTGATAGCCTCGGCAGCCTCACAGCCATCCATTTCCGGCATCTGCATATCCATCAGCACCATGCTAATGCTGCCCTCCTCCGAAGACTCAAACAGGTTCACAGCCTCCTTGCCATCGCAGGCAGGCACAACCTCCAGGCCATTCATCGTCAGCAGCTCGCTGATAATCTCCATGTTGATACTGTTATCCTCTGCTACCAGGATTTTGCAGCCGGCAAAATCCTCCAGCTTCGGCATTGCATCCTGAGGCTTGCTTTCCACCTTTTTCACGATATTGAACGGCAAAGAAATAATTACGCAGGTGCCTTCATCAACACGACTGCTGATGTGAATGCTGCCATCCATACGCTCCACCAGGCTTTTGACAATCGTCATGCCAAGACCGGTGCCGGTAACGCGCGGCACACCGAAACGGCTGTCGCGTTCAAACGGTTTGTAAATTTTCTCCAGGAATTTGGCCGACATACCGCAGCCGGTATCCTTAATGACAAAGGTATAATGCACACGGTTGCGCTCATTGCTCAGCTCGCGACGTGCCAGAAAGCTGATTTTGCCATGCGCCTTGGTATATTTAATCGCATTCGACAAAATATTATTCAAAATCTGCTGCAAGCCCTGCAAATCGCCGCTCACCATTTCATCTTCTTGCAGCATCAGCTGAGAGTCAAAGAACTTCTGCTCCAGCTCGGCCTGCGCCGCAAAAATATCGCTTGTATCCTGCGCTACCTTGGCAATCATAAAGGTTTCCTGCACATGCTCCACCTTGCCGTTGTCCAGGCGTGCCATTTCCAGGATATCGTTAATCAAGGTCAGCAGCTGCTGGCCGGCGGCGCTTATTTTGCGGATATATTCCTTCACCTGTCCGCAGTCATCCTTGTGCAGCTCTGCCAGCTCCGCCATGCCGATAATGCCGTTAAGCGGCGCACGCATATCATGCGACAGTGCAGAGAAGAACATGTTTCTGGACTTGGCATTTTCTTGTGCTACCTGCAGTGCCTGCTCCGTCACCTGAATATGCTCCAGCTCCTTCTGCTTTTCGGCGTCTACCTCACGGAAGAAGAAAACTGCTTCATCCTCATTCAGCAAATCATCGCGCATCAGGCGGACATTCAGCCATCTGTATTCCTTACCGAAGCGATAGCGGAACTCACCGCCGAAGTCATTGATATGACGCTCCACCAGATCCTTGATATGCTCACGCGCAAAGCTGGTCGCAAATTCTTCGGTAGCCTCCGGCTCCACATTCTTTATCAGCTCCTGCAACAGCTCATCATAATCACCCTCAGGCTCCTGAGGTCCTGGCGGGGTACTTTTCAGCATATAATAGCGTCCTGTAATATAATTAACTCTGAACACAGCCAGGAATGATTTGCTCATAACGCGGATAACCTCGTTAATGCTCTGCAGCTCCCTGTTCAGCAAATGCTCGCGCAGTGCCAAACCGGCAGCCAGCAGCAGGAAAATAGCCAGCGTCAGGCTGAACCACTGCATCAAATCCTTATAATCACCCATCAGGAAATCATATGGAATCGTTACAATAGATATCCAGCCCTTTTCCGAAACCGTGTAGTAAACCCCGCGCTTATTGCCTTCATAGTCGGTAATATAAGATACATCACTGTCAGAATCACGGATTTCCTTAAAGATTTTATCTACATAAGGTTGCTCTTCTTCTATCGACAGATTGCGGTCATTGATGGTAAACATAATATTACCGGACGGATCGCAAAGGTAGTAATAGCTGTCCTTCGGTAGCTTATTGTCACTCAGCAGGCCATTCAGACGCTCCGGATAAAGATTCATCGCCAGTACATTGTTATCGCTAAAGCGCACGGCCATCGTCAGCAGGCGCTCATTATTCTTGCCGTATTGATATAAATTAGTATAGGCTACGCCACTTTTATTGCTCAGCGCTGCCTGATACCATTTCAGCGAAGCAACATCTGTCGGCTGTCCCTCCAATCGCTTGCCAATAAGATGCCCGTGTACTACAGCGCACATATCAAAGCGGCCCACATCAGCATTTTTTTCCATATAATCGGTAAAATGCGTCAGCGCCTCCTCCAGCTCTGCATCCGTCATATCGGGCTTCATTTCCAGCATATGTGCAAGGTTCTGCGCGGCACTGCGCAGCAGCATTTCCTGAGCTTTTATGCGTCCTGTTTCCCTTGTGGCAAAGCGAGCTGCCAGCTGCTGTCCCATAATATGCGAATTATCCAATATTTTTTCGCGCACAATATACAGGCTCACCAGGGAAACAAGCAGGAAAAAGGCGAAGATGCCTATGCTGTATAGAGATACCTTTATTCTGTTCCTAAAAAATTTAAAGTCCATAAGCCCTCCATTGAGCCACTGTCAACAAACATGTGCATATTTCATGCATACACATTTTATTATATAACACCAGGCACATCTCTACAAGTGCACACGTCAAAAAGCCACCTGCGGAAGGAGTTGATCCGTCCGCAGGCAGCTGTTGAGATATTGATGTATAAAGATGCTTGTGATATTTTTTAATTCCACGAAAGCTCCAAATCCTTACGATTCTCAGCGCAATCAGTCAAGTAAAGATTTATCAAAACCTGATAGGGAATACCCTTCTGAACCGCCAAAGCTTTAAAATACTCTATCGTGGACTCATCAACATTAATTGTTATTTGCTTTTTCTTTTTCGCAAAAGGATTTTTTCTGGCATTATTAAAATCATATTCTTCTCTCATTAAATACACCTCCACATAAACAAAAAAGCACCTATCAAGCTCGACAGATGCCACTGACTCTCACAGTCAGGCATGACCTCTCCTTATCGCGGAGCTACCCATGCAACTGCTATAAGTATAACATACAAGAATCTTTACGTAAAATGAAAATTCACTTCCCGCTGCACCACCCAATCAAGAAAACAAAAAGCTGCCTGCAAAAGGACCTCGTCCGTCCGCAGGCAGCAAAATTCATTTTAAGCTATAATCATGCCTGTTCCGCTCTGGCATCAATAGCAGCAGCTTCTTCATCCGTCATATATTCCGGCTTAATGTCACGTCCCATATGATTCAGCATCTTTCTGTCGCTGCGAATAGTAGCGCAGGCCACAGTAGTCAGCATATTGCCGGTAATAGTTGCGGAGGCGCCAGCCTTAAACGCTGTTTCACCGTCATTGGTCAGCAGTGCACGGCCTGCACCCAAGCGGATATTAGCCAAAGGATTGATGTAACGGAAGAAGGCCACAGTACGCAGGATATCATCCTCGCTCAGACGTGGCAGATGCTCCAACGGAGTACCCGGAATCGGCATCAGCGCATTCAGCGGAATAGAATCAATGCCAAGCTCGGCAAGGCTGATAGCCATATCAAGACGGTCCTCCCAGGTTTCGCCCATGCCGATAATACCACCGGAGCAGGCGCACATGCCCTCCTCCTTGACCATCTTCAACGTGTTGATTTTCATATCATAGGTATGCGTAGTGCAGATGTTGGGGAAGTTGCGCTTAGAGGTTTCAATGTTATGATGATAGCTGGTGACACCTGCCTCATGCAAGCGATGCAGCTGCTCACGGGAAAGGAAGCCCATAGAAGCGCACAAATCAATCTTCAAATCACGATGCATGGTTTCATACGCATGAATAGCCTTGTCGAATTCTTCACCGGTCAGTGCCTTGCCTGCGGTTACAATGGAAAAGCGGTGAACGCCCTCCTCCTGATTCAGACGTGCCAGCTTTACGATATCCTTCTCCGGCAGGAAGCTGTAAACCTCGCAATCGGTATGGTTATGCGCGGACTGCGCACAGAATTTGCAGTTTTCCGGACAGCGGCCGCTGCGTCCGTTGATGATGGAGCACAAATCCACGCGCTCACCGACAAAATGCTTGCGGATTTTATCTGCTCCTTTACATAAGGCCTGCAAATCACAGGTCAGAAATGCCTTTAAATCGTCCTGACGAGTCAGTCTTCTGCCATCAATAATTTCTTGTGCTAATGCTTGCGGGTTCATATTCTCTTCTCCTTTTATAACCTATTTAATCGGTAGGTTTACGCTGTAAAAAATAAGTGATACGTTAACCTTAACTTTTTTAACGTTCACCATCTGTTAACTAAAATTATAGCACAGGATAACGATGAGTGCAAGCAGATTGGCGCGCAATTTATAATTACAGCAATATTTTTTGCCTATACAGATTCCGAAGCAAGCAAAAAGCTGCAGCCGGACGCCTGTCGGCGCCAAGCTGCAGCCTGCAATTTTTAATTATTTTCGTGCGCTCCATTCCCAGATGCGATATTCCAGCCAGGCACAGAAGACACCGCTGAAATCCAGCAGCACATCCTTCACCCTGCTGGCACGTCCTGGCGAAAAGGCTTGGATATATTCATCTATTACAGCTACCAAAAGCGCTAAAAAGAGAATATAACCTGTTGCCGTAAGCTTGGGCACGCCCCAGGAACTGAAGCTGCGGCACAGCAGCAGTCCCAACAGCGCAAATTCGCAGAAATGCGCCATTTTGCGGATGTGATGCTCAACATCACCCGCCAGATGAATATCCAGATGCTGCGCCAAAAGCTGCGTCAGCGCAGCAAACCAGCCGCTAATCTCGGAAGACTGCTTCAAGGGCAGCGACGAATTATAATAGATAACGCCCACAAGACAGGCAGTGAGAAAAACCCATAAATATTTCATAAAGCTCACCACTTATTCATTATGCCTGCAGCAAAATCAGATATGACGTGTCAGGCACTCCATTACCATCATATTGCTGACAACACCGATACCGCCGGGCACAGGCGTAAAGGCGCTCGCCTTTTCGTCAACAGCGGGGTCAACGTCGCCCACCAGCTTGCCGTCTACAGCGTTGATGCCTACGTCCACAATCACAACGCCTTCTTTAACCATTTCCGGCTTCACAAAGCAGGCCTTGCCAACTGCAGCGACAATAACATCCGCCTGCTTTAAAATCTCCGGCAGATTGCGTGTGCGCGAATGGCAGATGGTAACAGTAGCGTTTTTCTGCAGCAGCAGTACGCTCACAGGCTTGCCTACAACATTACTGCGGCCGATAACAACAACGTTCTTGCCCTCCAGCTCAATGCCATAGTGCGCCAGAGTTGCCATGCAGGCACGCGGAGTGCAGGCAGCAAAACGGCTGCGGCCCATGAACACATCACCGATATTCTGCGGATTCAGGCAGTCTACGTCCTTGTTCGGAGAAACTGCTGCGCCCACGTTATCGCTGTTGATGTGCTTCGGCATCGGCATCATCGGCATAATACCGGTAACATAACGGTTACGGTTCAGCTTTTTGATGATGCTGATAACCTCTTCCTCCGGAGTATCGGCAGGGCAGGTGATAACCTTAGCGGCACCGCCCAGGCTTTCAATTAATTTGACCAGCCTGTCCTTATATACGTGAGATGCGGGATCATCACCCACAACCAAAATAGCCAGAGTTACTAACAGATCGTGCTGCTTAGCAACAGCAATCTTTTTAGCAATAGCCTCACGGTAAACATCAGCAACAGGCTTACCCCTCATTAAAACAGTTTCCATAGTAAATTCACCTCAAAAAACATAGTTGATTTATTATAGATAGAAAATATATTATGAATAATGCTTTATCCGACAAACTTAATCAGAAGAGACCGCTGATAACCCCATCATCCGTAACATCAATCTTCTCTGCTGCCGGAACCTTAGGCAGACCGGGCATAGTCATAACATCACCGGTCAGAACTATGATAAAGCCGGCGCCTGCTGCAATGCGGCAGTTGCGGATAGTAATCTTGAAGCCGCTCGGACGTCCCAGAAGTGCAGGGTCATCGGAAAAGGAATATTGGGTTTTAGCCATGCAGATAGGCAGGTTGCCATAGCCAAGCTCTTCAAATTCCTTGAGGGCTTTGTCTGCTTCCTTAGTATAGTTAACGCCGTCAGCACCATAGATTTCTTTAGCGATGGTTTCAATCTTGCCCTTCAGGCTCATATCCAGCGGATAAATCGGCGCGAATTTGCTCTCGCCGCTGTCTGCCAGAGCAATTACTTCCTTAGCAAGGTCGATACCGCCCTCGCCGCCTTTAGCGAATACGTCGGACAGTGCAACGTTAACACCGTGCTTAGCGCAGTGCTCGCGTACTGCCTCCAGCTCTTCTGCGGTATCCTGAGCGAAGATGTTGATAGCAACTACGCAGGGAACGCCGAATTTTTTAACGTTTTCGATATGCTTCTCCAGATTTACCAGACCTTTTTTTACTGCCTCTACGTTCGGAGTCTTCAGCTCGGTTTTCGGTACGCCGCCGTGCATCTTCAGTGCACGTACGGTAGCAACGATAACGGCTGCGTCCGGTTTCAGGCCGGCATAACGGCATTTGATATCAAAGAATTTTTCTGCACCCAAGTCAGCGCCGAAGCCTGCCTCGGTGATAGTATAATCAGCCAGCTTCAGGCCGGTCTGAGTTGCCATAACGCTGTTGCAGCCATGGGCAATATTAGCAAACGGACCGCCATGGATGATTGCCGGTACGTTTTCCAGAGTCTGTACCAGGTTAGGCTTAACGGCATCCTTCAGCAGAGCTGCCATTGCGCCCTGAGCCTTAATCTGGCCTGCGGTAACAGGGTTGCCGTTGTAATCGTAAGCAACGATAATTTTTGCCAGACGCTCCTTGAGGTCGTGCAGGCTGCTTGCCAGGCACAGAATAGCCATAACCTCGGAAGCAACGGTAATATCAAAGCCGTCCTGACGCGGTACGCCATGAGCCTTGCCGCCCAGGCCTACTACGATGTTGCGCAGCTCGCGGTCGTTCATATCTACAACACGCTTCCACGCAATACGGCGCGGGTCAATGTTCAGAGCGTTGCCCTGTTGGATATGGTTGTCCAGCATTGCTGCCAGCAGCATATGTGCGGAGGTGATAGCATGGAAGTCACCGGTAAAGTGCAGGTTGATGTCCTCCATCGGCACAACCTGAGAATAGCCGCCGCCTGCAGCGCCGCCCTTGATGCCCATGCAGGGGCCGAGGGAAGGCTCACGCAGAGCTACGATAACCTTTTTGCCGAGCTTAGCCAGACCCTGTGCCAAACCTACGGTAGTAGTGGACTTGCCTTCGCCTGCCGGAGTCGGGGTGATAGCGGTAACCAGAATCAGCTTGCCGTCTTTTTTATCTTTCACACGGCGGATTAAATCGTAGGACAGTTTTGCTTTATATTTGCCATATAATTCAATATCGTCCTCGCTAATGCCTAATTTTGCAGCAACATCAGTAATTTTCTGCATTTTTGCCTGTTGGGCAATTTCAATATCGGATAACATGTTTATCTCCTCCTATTTCATTGCGTAAAAAACTGCGCATAGTGGCAAAGTATTTTATATAGTTCTTCCCCGAGCAGCTTTTCTCCTGCCCGGGGAAGTAAAATAATACAAAAATTTTTAGTTAAACCACACTTCTACCGTAGTGTTTTCAAACACCTCACTGCCCGGAGGCGGCTTCTGCTGCCATGCATGGCCGCTGCCGTAAGGCTTCAGCTTCAGCTTGTACGGCTCCAGCAAATCGACAGTATTACGCATATCCAAGCCTTTGAAATCCGGCAGCTTGATTTTGCCGTCCGGCATTCTCTGCAGCACCGGCAGCTGCTTCGGCTTCTGGGCATCCTTCTGTCCGACGGCATTCATCTCCTCGAAAGAAGGCAGGCCTTCGCTTGCTGCGGGCTGAATGCCCTTGGCAACCAGTATCTGCTGCAGTGTATCGCGGAAAATAGGCGCGCTGACCTGCGAGCCGTAGAAGGCTCCCTGCGGCGTATCCAGCATAACAAGCATCGCATAGCGCGGTTTATCCGCAGGCACAAAGCCTACGAAGGAAGCAATGTACTGACCGGCCGCATAACCGCCGCCGGCTGCCAGCTTCTCGGCCGTACCTGTTTTGCCGGCAATACGGTAGCCCTTAATCGCAGCAGTCTTGCCACCGCCCTCGCTTACTACCTTTTCCATCATCTCACGCATCTGGCGTGCAACCTGCTCGGTAATAACATTGCGTACTACCGTCTTTTTGCCTTCCTTGATAACGGTTCCGTCGGCAGCCACAATTTTTTTGATGATATACGGCTGCAGCAGCTCACCGCCGTTGGCAATCGCGCAGATAGCGCGCAGCTCCTGCAAAGGCGTCACCGCAACGCCCTGACCGATAGCCATCGTCGCTACGTCAGGCTCATACATATCCTTGGGATTATACAGAATTCCTCCCTCTTCACCGGGAAGCTCAATGCCGGTAGGCGTACCGAAGCCAAACTTTTTCGCATAGCTGATAAGCCTGTCCGCTCCCAGCTTCATCCCCAGCTGTACCATGCCGGTGTTGATAGAAAACTTGATAACCGTAGAAAACGGCACCGTACCCATGCCCTCGCCATCCCAGTTATAGATAACGCGGTCGGCAATCTTGATACGGCCGTTGTCCTGAATCGGTGTATCAGGCGTAATGATGCCCTCCGTCAGTCCCATGCAGCCGACAATCGGCTTAAATACCGAACCGGGCTCGTAAATCATGGAAACGGCACGGTTTGTCCAGCTGTCGGGGCTGTACTTGCCGAAATTATTCGGGTCAAAGGTAGGACGGCTGGCCATACCCAAAATTTCACCGGTGTACGGGTCCATGATGATGGCCGCCGCACCCTTAGCCTTAGTGCGTGCCATAGCATCATCCATGGCATCCTCCAGCACATACTGGATTTTGCTGTCCAACGTCAGATAGACCGTAGGCAGCTTTTCCTGCTTCGGCTGCAGCTCATGCCCCGGATCATTCACCATCAAGCCTAAAAGCTGCTTGCCCACCGCATCATGCAGCTTGGAATATGTTGTTTCGCTGCCCTTAAGCACATCATCAAGCTGATATTCCAGGCCGCTCAGACCCTTGTCATCGGTACCGATAAAACCGAGAATCTGCGCCGCAGCACGCTTTTTAGTATAATAGCGCTTGCTTTCCTCCAGAAAATGCAGGCCCTTCAAATCATTATCCTTAATAATTTTCTGTACCTGTGCTGCCTCCTTCGGCTCCATCGTGCGCTTCAGCCAGACAAAGCGTCCGCCACCGGTAAAAATACCATAAAGCTTTTGGGCATCCGTTTTCAGCACCGGTGCCAGCAAATCCGCGCTTAAGCGTCGTACATCGCGCTGCACGGTTTTTTTGTTCTTTTCATCCTGCTCGTCCTGCATCATTTCCGGGTCTGCGTAAAGCGAGCCCGTCATAATGCTCACAGCCATCTCCTCGCCGTCACGGTCAACAATGCGTCCGCGCGGAGTGCCGCGTATATACTCTGCCGTCAGCTGTGATTTCGTCAGCTGCTTGAGCTTGTCTGCCTGCACTACCTGCAGCCAGATTAAACGTAAAAACACACCGGCTACAATTACAACCATACATATACATAAGGCTGTAAAACGCCGTTTACTGTCTAAAAAAGCAAAAGGCTTCATTGCTGCCACCTCCTGCTGCCCACAACACGCAAATCACTGCGGCGTTTTTCCGGCGGCTCGGCATCCAGAAGCTGCTGCTTTTCTTCCTCGTCATAAACCGACAGCAGTAAGCCTATTGCCGCCATCGAAATTATCATCGAGCTGCCGCCGTAGCTGATAAAAATAAGCGGTACACCGATAACGGGGAAAATACCGCAAACCATCGCCATATTGGCAAAGGCCTGGCCGATGATTAAAAAGGTAACTCCGGCTGCCAGCAAAAAGCCCTTCTGATCCCGCGTACTGATGGTAATCTTATAAAAAGCAACTCCCAACAGGCAAAAAACAAGCAGCAGAATAAGCGCTCCGAAAAAGCCGTTTTCCTGACAAAAAACAGCAAAAGCAAAGTCGGTATGAGCCTCCGGCAAGTAAGCAAACTTTGCTGCGCCGTGTCCCCAGTTGGTGCCCGTAAGGCCGCCGCTGCCGATTGCCAGCAGCGACTGCACCATCTGATAGCCCTTGCCCTGCGGGTCGAGCCAGGGGTCAAACCACACATGCAGACGCTGCAGACGATATTCCGAACTTACCGACAAAAGCACAGCGCCAACAGCACCAACGCCAACGATAGTTGTTATCCAGCGTGCAGGCAGTCCGGCAACAATAAACATGCCCATTACCAGCGCAGCAATAATCGCCGCCGTTCCCAGGTCAGGCTGCACAAGAACGCCAAAGGCAGCTATACCCGTAGCCATTGTCACCAAAAGGCATTCACCCTTATACAGGCTTATCTTCTCTCCCAGCTTCATCGCATTGCCCAAAAATCTGGCTGACAGCATAATCAGCACCAGCTTGGCTATCTCTGACGGCTGGATAGAAAAAGAACCTATATAAATCCAGCGTGTAGCACCCTTATTTGCTGCTCCCCAAAAATGTACTACTACCAGCATAACCAGCACTATGCAATAGCATATCCACAGAAATCTTTTATTCAGCAGCCTTTTGTAGCCTATTTTACGGATAAAATAAATTCCCACAAAGCCCAGCACAGCACAAAGGTAATAGCGAAACAAATAAGAGGGTCCGTTATCATATAAGCTGGCGCTGAACACATTGATGCCGCCAAGCAGCAGCAGCACGGCCATAAGAGTAAAAATAGCCTGACGGGGATTATCCCATAACAAAAATCTCTTATTCATGGCAAAGCCCTATTTAAAAAACTACCTCGCAGAAATTAATCGGCGTACCCAGCGCACTGAATTTCTGCTCATATTCTGTCTGTACAGGGTTCTCATATTCAGAATGATGCAGGTCATAGCTCAAAGCAATAATCTGCAGGCCGAACTCCTTGAATTCCTCTACGGAAAAATCAAACAGAGCGCGGTTATCCGTTTTAAAGCGCAGGTGACCGCCCTCGCCCAACAGCTGCTTGTACAATGCCAGGAAGTTGCGGTGCGTCAGACGGCGCTTAGCATGACGTGCCTTCGGCCAGGGGTCGCTGAAATTCAGATACAGCTCCTTGATTTCGCCGGGCTCAAACCAGTCCAGCAGGTTTTCGGCATTAGCACAAATGATTTTAACATTCGTCAGCTCTTTGTCCTTCGCTGCCTTAGCGGGGAAATAGGCAATATCATGCTGTGTTTCAATGCCGATAAAGGCCTTATCCGGATACAGCTCTGCCATACCGATGGTAAAACGTCCCTTGCCGCAGCCAATTTCCAGACACAGACGTTTGCCCGGGAACATCTCCTGCCAATGTCCCTTGAACTTATCAATATCATGCAGGAAAACGTATTCTCCCTGCACTTCCTTCATTGCTTCTTCAATCCATGGTTTTTTTCTTAAGCGCATAGTCAGACCTCACATAAAAATATTTTCTCAAGTATATATTATACAACAAATCCCCTTAACTTGGGAAAAGAATTATAAAAAAGCCGGCAGCATAATAACTACACTACCGGCATAAGCAGGTGTCTCAATCCTTCTTCAACACGCCCTTCACCTTACGCATCAAATCGTCGACCTTTTTATTTGCCGGCGAATCGTCATCCACCTCAAAGCGACGGCTTTCATCGCCCAGCGGCTTATCCTTGCAGGCCATATTCTTCAGCTCTCCCAGCATTTTGATGCCTTCGATGCGTGCCTCCTCATAGGTTGTTTTAAAGGCAGACAAATCCTCCGGGCAGCCTGCTTCCAGCCAGGCATTCGCCACCTTGCCCACAGCGTAGGTCACCGACATGCCAACGGGAATCTGCACCGGTGCAAAGGGTATCAGCGTTGCCAAGGTCTGTCCTACAAAGGCACCGCCCAGAGAGCCTAAAAGTCCCAGCACCGCACTTTCGGAAAGCTTAATGCCGCGCAGCTTGGCCAGACGGGTAATCATATAAACCTCGTTCGCCATCAGCGTCATCGTACCTACTACCGGAGCAACTACAATCACACCGGCTCGGGCAGCAGCCCAACGGCAGATATCCTCAGCCTCCTTATCCGTATCAACAGCATATTTCATTTTATGTTCATCCAAACGCTCTGTCATTTTCTCACCTCATTTATGCAGCTTACAAAGCAATTTACTTTTTATAATTACATTATACAGCAAAGCGGACGGGCGAAACAGTGAGATTATAGTGAAATCGCCGCTACAGTAAACTTTTTTCTTCATACTAACTAATCTCCTGAGCAAAGCAGGAGAGTTTATGGTAAAATATTAGAGTATATATTGATATTCAATCAAGGTGGTGAGAAATAGTGACAGCGGACAATACGCCTGTCGTAGGACGCTTTGCACCTACGCCCAGCGGCTTTCTGCATTTGGGAAACGTTTTCTGCAGCCTGCTGGCCTGGCTCTATGCCAAAAGCAACGGCGGCAAAATAGTTTTGCGCATCGAAGACCTAGACCCGCAGCGCTGTTCCCTCGCCAAGGCCGATGCACTGGCCCGCGAGCTGGAATGGCTGGGGCTGACGTGGGACGAGGGTGCGTATTGCAGCGCTGACAGCGACAGCTTTTTCCAAAGCCGCCGCAGCGATATCTACGCTCACTACTTCGACCTTTTACAGCAGCAGGAGCTTGTCTATCCCTGCTTTTGCAGCCGCAGCGAGCTGCACGCCGCCGAAGCGCCCCACGCCAGCGACGGACGTATTATTTACGCCGGCACCTGCCGCAAGCTGACGGCAGCGCAGCGCAACGCCAAAATGCAGCAGCGCCGTCCCGCCTGGCGCATCAAGGTTGATGACGAGCTTATCGCTTTTACGGATATGCACTACGGCAGGCAGCAGGCCAACCTGGCGCACGAATGCGGTGACTTTATCCTGCGCCGCAGCGACGACGTCTACGCCTACCAGTTAGCTGTAATCATTGACGATGCGCTCATGGGCGTAAATCAGGTAGTGCGTGGCTGCGATTTGCTCAGCTCCACACCGGTACAGCTTTATCTTTACCGCCTGCTGAACCTCACGCCGCCGTCCTTCTGCCACATTCCGCTGCTGACAGATGCTGCAGGACGCAGGCTTTCCAAGCGCGACGGTGATCTGGAAATTGCCGCCCTCAGGCAACACTTCGGCAGTCCGGAGCCTATTATCGGCCTCCTGGCCTATCTTGCAGGCCAGTTGCCCAAGCCGGAACCGCTTACCGCAGCAGAGCTGCTGCCGCTTTTCCGTCCGGAAGCTGTTCCCCATGACAATATCGTTGTACCGCAACTGCTTTGATTGCGCAGGCAATAACACATTTCACTGATTATAAAACCTGGGAGGAATATATAATGAAAAAATATTTAATGAAAATCAAGGTTAATATGCTGATTGTACTTATCATCAGCTTGCTCGGCGGCATGGCAGGCAGCTACTTCTTCAACAACCGTTGGTTAGGTCTGATTGTCGCTATTCCCCTGTGCGCTCTGTATATCTATCAGGTATATCAGGTGCAGGCCGATTACCGCGAACAGCACACCAAAAAGAAGCACACTAATAAGTACAGATAAGCTAAGGCCTGAAACACAAAACTGCCCTGAAACAGCTTCGATATTTATCGTGGCTGTCTCAGGGCAGTTGCTTATTTTATTACCATTTTTCCGGCACTTCCTGCAGCTTATCCATAACGAACATAATGTAAGTAACATTACAGATCAAATTTCCCGCATCATCCTTAATTTCCGAAACAATATTAATCGTAGACTGGCCTTTATGTACAATTCTGCTTGTAACGCTCAGTGCGCCCAGTCCGCGCACATTACTGATATAATCAATATTCATATTCAGCGTTGTACAGATTTTGCCGACAGAGGCACAGGTAATACCGGTTACGCAATCTGCCAGCGCTGCCATTGCACCGCCATGCACACCAAGCCAATGATTGGTATGAATATCAAAATCAATAGGCATCACCAAGGTTGCACCGCCGCAGTGCACCTCCTTGATTTCAATTTTCAGGACATTCATAAATGCGTTGCTGCTCCACATTTTGCGGATAATTTCTTCCGGATTCATAAAAACGCCACCTTTCAATTGTTATGTTAAAGCTTAAAAATACATATTAACCACAGTCATGTAAACGGGAATTACCAAAAGTCCGCCGATAATGGTGATAAAAGAAAGCGCCGCCGCATACCGGCTGTCACCGCCATACTGCTTGCAGACTATTGCCATCTGCGTCATTGCCGGCATGGCAGCCTGCATAGCAAAAACCTTGACAGAAATCGGCGCTACATTAATCAACGGCACCAGGCACAACACGCACAGCGGGCAGACAATGAAACGGCCGAACAAACCACCCCAGATATCTCTTTCAAAATTGAAATCACGCAAGTTTATTTTGCTTATCTCAATACCGATAAATACCAAAGACAGCGGCGTTGTCAGATTACCTACATACTGAAAGCCACGTGCCAAAAACCTCGGCAGCGGTATATTCAGCACTATAAGCAGAATTGCTGCCACGAAACCCATCAACGGCGGTGACCACAGCTTTTTCAACACCTGCATAGAAAAAATACCGCCAGCTTTACCCTCAATATCCGCAACTATATTCTGCACACCCAACGTCCAGAAGAAGGTCAGGTTAACCATATAATACAGCATAACGGAGGGAATGCTTTCATCACCAAACAGCGCCAGATTTACCGGCAGGCCGATAAACATGGTATTAGCTATAAAAAAGTTGGTAACAAAAACGCCGCGTCTTCCCTGACGCACATCCAGCAGCTTGGCTGCTGTTTTGCCGACAACTAAAGCCAAAAGCATAGAGCATACCGGCAGCAGCATATCAGGTGCCAGCTCGACCAGCTTTTCTGCTGTAAAGTTTTTCGTCAGACTGGTAATCATATACAGCGGCAGTGATACCGTTGTAACCAGCTTAGCAATCAAAGCACTGCTTTTATCATCAAACCAACCTTTTTTACTGAGTACATAACCGATACCGACTACAAAAACAATCGTAAAAATACCATCGAGAGCTTGTAAAACAAAATTTATCATCATTATTCACCTTTTTCCAACGCACAACAAGGTACGGCTGTCCCTACCGTACCTTGCTATGCTAAATGGAGGAGTATTAGCATCTATGTGCTATGCATCTGTATATGTCAAGGAATTGCCTGATATACCATGTCCCTAAAATATATCCCGGGGAAATTCCTTATGTTCGAGTAAATATAAAGTAATAGTAACGGAAAGCAAATCTGCACTGCCTCCCGGACTAATGTGCCTTTGCAAGAAGTACCTCTCAGTCTCAGCTATAGCCATTCTGCCTTTTTCGGCGAAGACACTGCCAAGGCTCAGAATGTTTTTAGCAATTCTCTGCACTTCCAACAAAGTATCATAATCAGTGCGCCAGATAACGTTACTGTCCTCAACAACAGTCATCAAAGCTATCAATGCATGCACTAAAGCATCATTAATCGTCGCACCTTTGTCAAAGGCATCTTCCAAAGCGGGCAGTCCATAGTTTACCACACTTGGGAAACCATTTTCAACCTCTCCACGAATACCTGTAATACCATATTTATAATATAGCTTTTCGCCTGCTGTCATTGCAGCATGGTCAAGATTCTTCAATTCCCTGGCTACTAAACCTGCAGCCATTTCCTTGATCATCGGCAGCAAAGCATCTCTGCTCAGCCCCATATTCATAGCATAGCCGCTTACAGCGCTCACTATGCCGCCGGCGAATAAAATTCCCCGCTGTGTATTCACTCCCTTAGTCACTCTCAAAAGCTCTGCCTCTGCGCCCACGCCGTAGCTGCGCAGCTTGCAGAAAAGCTCTGCCAAGGTTCCTCTATGTGCCTGTCCGATATCCTGCAAATCGTTGAACGCTTTGCTCAGAACAGCGGAGCTCATCATAAAGGTAAAAATACTCATATCCTTATGCGCACCATTGGATAATCTGGTTACCAGACCGGGTTTAGGATGCGTAGATACTTCCAGCAAAATTGCCTGCGTCAGATATTGACCGACCTTTTGCAAATCAGCATCGAAAGGAGAAAGTCTGCAAGAATAAACTTCATTAGCGATTTTTATTTCATCATTGTCTACTCTTTGAAGTAAAAATTGTTCTTTGCTCATTATACCTACCTACTTTCTCCGTATCAAATGCTTAGTTTTTTATATCATTAGCCAAATATTGCTTTAGTTAAGAAGTAGAAAACAGACGGGAAAGTCAAACAACCGGAACCCGTGTAGAAGGTTGCAGTCATTGCTGCATAAGGAACCAGCTTAGGATCGACTGCTGCCATACCAGCCGCAGTACCAGATGTTGTACCCATCAGACCGCCAAATACCATTGCAGCTTGCGGATTAGTCAAGCCAAGCGGTTTAGCAACTAACGGAGTAATAATCATTACTGCTACGGATTTCACAACACCTGCTGCAATACCAATAGCAATTACTTCAGAGGAAGCACCAAGAGCAGCACCGGTTACAGGACCAACAACGAAGGTACAAACACCGGCAGCAATCGTGATAATGCTTATGGTATCACGATAACCAAAAGCGTAAGCAACTATTACGCCTGCTACCCAGGAAATTACAAGTCCCATTACCAGAGAGAGTACACCGATAACGCCAACCTTCTTTATCTCACGCAAATCTGCACCAAACGCGGTAGATACGATAGCAAAGTCACGGAACATTGCACCACCCATCAAACCAACGCCGGCGAACAGAGGAATGGACGCCAGACCTTTGGCGCCACCGCCAATGTAGGCTAAGATAAGGCCGAAGAAAATTGCTACTGCACTGCCATGAATACGTCCCTTGGAGAGTCCGGCAAACTTATATGCAATAAAGTTTGTAACACCTATAATAACGAAAGCAAAAATCAGACCATTTTTGGTTAAAAGCTTGGTTAACATTGCCATAATGTCCATAAATAAACACCTCCTACCGTTTTTTACTCAGCTTTTGCTGCATGATTCTTACTCATAATAGGAATCAGCAAAAAGCCAAAAACCGTACACAGTAAGCCACCAAGAATTGCTACCGCACCACCGGAAATAGCAGCGACAACATTTTGAATAGAACTCATTGCAACTACGATAGGGATGTACATTGCAGACCAGAAAGCAATACCTTCCTGACTCTTTTTATCCAACCATCCGGCATCAATACCTTTGTTGCTCAACAAAATGAGGAAAAGCATTGCAAAGCCTACACCACCAACATTTGCCTTAACGTGCAGTAAAGCACCGAGAATATCACCAAGAAAGTTACCGGCTAAGAAACATGCAGATAACAGAGCTACACCATAAATAACCATAATTACACCACCTTAGTACAATTTTTTATTATCGCTGCCCATAATAGGGCAGCGAAACAACTAAAGCCATTGCATTCAGTTCTTTACAAAAGTGTTATTCAACAATAGCAACAACTTGACCAGCACTTACACGGTCACCAGGCTGTACTTTGTACTCTTTTACTACGCCTGCTACCGGAGAAGGTACCAACTGTTTCATTTTCATTGCTTCCATAACGATCAGTACGTCACGAACTGCAACAGTGTCGCCAACTTGTTTTTCAAAACGAACGATTTTACCAGGTACGCGAGATTTAATTTCCATGATTTTCTTACTCCTTTAATCTTTAAAAATTAGGGAATCAATTTCCCATTTTAAATTTATTAAAAAGCTTATTTTAGTCTTATTCAGCCTGACAGCTGCAAAGACTTTCAGATTTCAAATATTGCATGACATCCTTACGGTTAAGCAAAGAGACATCTTCTAAACTTTTACCAAGTACAGTCTGAGTTTCCATAAATATTTCAGCAAGCTTAACACCGTAGCCATTGGGCAGATCAAGCTCAAAATCCATATTAATGTCACTACAGCAGGCCTGTGCTGCGCGATAAAACTGCAGCAGACGGTTATAACCGGCCGGTTTGACTATTAAATCGATATCTGAGTTTTCATCTGTATACGGCAGTCCTGTTATCAGCTCCAGAGCAGCAGAACCAAGTACGCCAATCTGCAGGTCGAATACGTCAGCCAATTCATATAGCTGGCGCACTATCTGCATGCAACGGTTGCGCGTTGTAAAGGCAAACGCCCTGCGTGTCAGGACCTCATAAGGTGTCATAATTGTCACTACATCATCAGCAGCAGTAAAAGCACCTATACGGATACGGTTTCCGTCTATACGTTTATGATGGACAAAGCCAATGGCAATTCCCTCTGTATTTTCCGCATCATTACGACGCATAAAGCCGGGAATATCCACATTGCCCTGTAAAACCTCTTCTGCAAGATGCTTACTTTCGCCATCATAGCATGGGGAAATATCGCTCCAGATTTTATCTTTTCCCTGCTTCGATATAAATACCAGATTATGTCTTTTTAATTGCGTTTCGTCCATGTCGGGTCCGCCTTCGCTTTCTGTTGATAATCGAGCTGTGCCTGTACCAGATCATCAAAGAATCTGGTCTTTTCCGGTCCCTCGATTACAATGCCTTGCTGCTTGCCGGCTGTAATGTAATCAGGTATCAGTTCCAGTACAGTGTGCTCGGCACCTGTAACTACATCCGGACTAATCTTGACTACGCGGCCCTTAATGCGTAATATCGACCTTGCTACACGGCCTAAGGTAACAGCAGAAGTAAGTGTTGTAGCTTTTACAATCACTTCATATTCAGGATAAGTACGCTCACGACGATAGGTAATTACCTTACCGTTACGGTTACATACATGACCGCTTTCAGAAACCGGGAAGCTGTCACCCATAGGCAAACCGCCTACAACCAGCTCATACATATCCTGCCCGCCGTTATCAGGCAGCTTTACAAGCTCTATATCATCACGCACCGGCACTCCGTCCATGCACAGCCAGCCAAATTCCTGGCAGCCATACAAGTCATGAACCTCCGCATTCAGAACCTCCTGCGCTATCGGCAACAGTTCCAAATCCAAAGGCGTACCAGCAGTAAGCAAAACAATATCTTTTGGCAGCTCATCCGCAACACCCATATGCTTAGCATCTTCCAATGAAGCTCTGATAAAAGAAGATTCGCCTACAACAGCCTTCGGCTGGAATTCATAAAGCGCTGCCAAAAAAGCATCTCTGCTGGACCGCACCAAAAAT
The DNA here is from genome assembly GCA_963603005.1 of Escherichia coli. GTDB lineage: Bacteria > Bacillota > Negativicutes > Acidaminococcales > Acidaminococcaceae > Phascolarctobacterium_A. The sequence goes on from CAVCLW010000001.1 coordinate 127,139, forward strand.
TCCCATTGCAGGCCATATTTTTTAAAGGCTTCACCACTAAAAACATTTACCAGAGGAGGATAAGTAACAAGAACCTTATCCCCTGCTTTAAGACCTGCCCGCTCCAGAACCGTAAAGGAAGCCTTCACGCGTGCAGGCAGTTCAGCAAAAGTAATGCCGACAATATTTTGAAAAGCAGATGAACCTGTAGTAAAAGTAAGATAAGCAAGATTAAGGGGAGTATGAACCTCTTCTATCGTATGGGCAGCGGTCGGTCCCGCAATGCCTTTGTCAGCTAATGTCTTGCGCGGCATCTCTGCAAATGTAGGCGCAGAACCAAAGTCCTTAACCATCGATGCTATTTCAGCCAGAATACCTTTCATACTACCCCTTCTTTCTTCCTATAATTATGCGTTGATATATTTGTCAGCAACAGCAGCGAACTCTTCGTTCATTTTAGCCATAGCTTTCAGACGATTTACACGGCCACCACGCTCGTTGCCGTCCAGGCCACGGCCCCAAGGACCGAGCTGTTCATATTTATCGGCAGCTTTAAGCTCCTGTACTTCCTTGATATGCTTTGCAATGGTATCACGCATATTTTCAACCTTGTGAACGATTTCTTTTACGCCACCCAGGTTGTAGAAGAAGTTAACGCCAGGTGCGAATACCGGGTTAACCTTTGCCAGCTCTTCCAGACGCTCAATATCCATCTTAGTGATACGGGAGATAGAGGTCAGAGGCATTACGTGAATCATAGTGCCGAATTCCGGAGAAAGAGCAAGGATTTCGTCAGCCTGCAGGCCATGGCACAGGAATGCGCCGGAGATTGCACGACCGATTACCATTGCTACGATAGGATGACCGGATTTGCGTGCTTCAGCCAATGCTAGCTGGTAAGCACCGGTAGATTTGTTCATGCCGGCAATTTCTTCCATTTTGCCGGGGCCGTTGCCCGGGGTGTCTACGATCAGAACGATCGGGCGTTTTTCAGCTTCCGGTTTATCTTTATCAGCTTCCATAGTACGGTATACTGCGGTAGCCATCTTGTAGCCTTCTTCCAGACCGATTACGCCGCCGAATACAACCGGGAAGCGGTCATTGAAAGCATATGCATCGTTTGCGATAACAGTTACAGTTTCATCTTTCAGCTTAGCGGTACCAACTACTGCACCCGGGCCATAGTCAGGATCGAACTCAGCAGTGCCGATTTTGTTTTCTTCGAAGGAGCCTGTGTCAACAATCATTTCAATTGCATCACGGCCACGGCCAATCATAGTGTTTTCCATTTCATCCATGTTTCTTTACCTCCTTCTCTTATGCACGCGGTCTGCGTTTAACAACTTTCAGGAATTCCTCGGTAGTCATTTCCGGAAGTTCAGCAGGGTTTTCGTTACCATAGTATTTCCACAGGTCCATGGAATCCTTAGGCTGCATTTCAGCTACCAGCTTAACCAAACCTTGCTGTTCCTGAACCAGTTTCAGAGAGCCGATGCGGCGCATTTTTTCGATAGCCTCCATGGAGAGGTCAGCAACCTCAGCCAGAGCAGCTTTGAAATCGCCGACGGTGTCTTCAACCAGATAGTTGCAGTCGCCGATGATGTATTTATGCTTAGCACCGGTAGTACGATATACCAGAGCTTTGTTGGAAGCGTCGAATTCGTCCTTACCCATTTCCTGCTCAATTACTTCAGGACCGGTCAGACCGATACGGCCTTCTTCGTTCATAACGATAACGTCGGTAGCAGCAGCTACGAAGCCCATACCGCCGAAGCAGCCAACCTTGGAGCCTACAACTGCAACAATCGGCAGAATGCGGCGGCAATCCTGGATTGCGTCCATAACCTCAGCATGAGCCAGCAGGCCGGCATTTGCTTCGTGCAGACGGACACCGCCGGTTTCAAAGGAGATAGCAACCAGAGGACGACGAGCGTCATAGTCATCAGCATGAGCAGCTTTGATGTCTTTAGCTGCTTTCAAAGCCAGGCGCAGGGTGTTAACCATTTTCGCACCGTTAACTTCGCCGATAGCACCGCCGATGAATTTGCCTTCCATAGAAACTACGAATACAGGGTGCTTGCCAATCAGGCCAACACCGGTTACGGTGCCGTCATCAAACTCTACTGCAGTACCGAGTACCGGCAGATGCGGACTTTCAAAGCGATCATGAGGTCCGAGCAGTTCGGTAAAGGTGCCTTTGTCGCACAGACCTACAGCGCGTTCACGGGCATTAGCATCAAAGAAGCTGCTTTTTTCCAATTCATTCCAGTTTTTCATCTTATTCAGCCTCCTTTGCGGTTGCTTCTGCCAGAGCCTGGCGCAATCTCATGTATACTACGATAGGAGTAGCATTATCGTCGTTGATTTCAATAACGATGTTGCCTACACCGGTGTCGTTAACGAATTTACCCAGCATTTTTTCCCAAACAGCGTCAAATCCTTTTACCGGAGTGCATACTTTAGCCTGAACTTTGCCGCCGAGGTCTTTTTTGGTAAACATAACTTCCAGGTCACCAGAGCCGGTTACGCCCATATGGGACCATTCCGGGTTAATGGTTTGGGTATTTTCAGATTCAAACTCAAATTCCAGATTTTGTAATGCCATTTTAAGCTCCTCCTATTACCAGTTTCTGAATTTAGCAGGCGGATTGTACAAGCCACCGGACCATTCAACCAGGTCATGTACGTTCTTAGCTGCCAGCATGGAGCGGTTAGCTCTGCTCATATCGATACCCAGATCTTGCGGAGTCTTGATAATACCCAGCTCACGCAGACGTTTGGTTTCTTTCGGGTCTGCTTTCATACCGACTTCGGTGAAGCCTGCAATACCGCGGATAGCAGCAGTACGCTCTTCCATGTTACGGCACTTCGGCAGGTATGCGATACCTTCTTCAGTAATGATATGAGTCAGGTCATCGCCGTAAATCATAACAGGTTCAATAGACAGGTTAGCGTTTTTAGCCAGCTTGAAAGCATCCAGCTCTTCTACGAAGCCAGGAGCCAGTTTTTCACGGAAGGTTTCTGCCAGCTGTACAACAAGGCGTTTACCGCGATGTACAGGTCCCCACATCTCTTTGTTAAGTGCATATTCTTCGCCGCATTTGAGCCATGCGCCGGAGGAATGACGACGGCCTTTCGGGTCGCAGCCCATGTTCGGTGCGCCGCCGAAGCCTGCAACACGGTTAGCGGTTGCGGTGGAGCTGTTGCCGTACGGGTCAATCTGCAGAGTGCCGCCGATGAACATGTCAATTGCATAGTGGCCTGCAGTTTGAGAGAATGCACGGTTGGAACGCATGGAACCATCCGGACCAACGAAGAAGATATCGCTGCGGGCAGCTACATAATCTTCCATGCCCAGCTCGCCGCCGAAGCAGTGAACGGATTCTACCCAACCGGTTTCGATTGCAGGAATCAGAGTCGGATGCGGATTCAAGATGAAGTTCTTGCAGATCTTGCCTTTCAGGCCAAGCTCTTCGCCGTAGGTCGGCAGCAAGAGTTCGATAGCAGCGGTATCAAAGCCGATACCATGATTCAGGGAAGCTACTTCATATTCACCGTAAATGCCTTTGATTGCCATCATGCCTTTGAGTACCTGTGCATCGGTAATCAGTGCCGGGTCACGGGTGAACAGAGGCTCAATGTAGAACGGTTTCGGAGATTGGATTACATAGTCAACCCAATCACCGGGGATATCAACACGAGGCAGCTTGTCAACGATTTTGTTTACCTGAGCGATAACAATGCCTTGGCGGAATTTAGTTGCTTCTACGATTGCCGGAGTATCCTCGGTGCTGAAGCCGGTGAACAGATTGCCTTCTCTGTCAGCCATAGTAGCTGCAACGAGGGCAACACGCGGAGTCAAGTCTACAAAATAACGGCCATATAATTCCAGATAGGTGTGAATAGCGCCAAGCTCCAGTTTGCCTTCCTGCAGGAATTGTGCAATACGGCCAGCCTGCGGACCGGAGAAAGACATATCCAGCTTTTTAGCGATACCTTTTTCGAATACATCCAGATGTTCAGGAAGAGTCAACACGGATTGAACCATGTGCAGATCATGAATCTTAGCGGGATCAACTTGGCACAGGCATTTTGCCAGGAAGTCAGCTTGCTTTTGGTTGTTGCCTTCGATGTTAACCTTGTCGTAAGGTTTGATAACAGCTTCCAGCAAAGCAACTGTATCTTTTGCATCAACAATTTTCCCTTCCTTGACCAGCGGAGCAGCATTTTTTGCGCGCTCCATTGCGTCCTTTTTCAGAGTGTCCCACTCACGGGTAACTTTTTTGAACTCCATTACGGTCTCTCCTTTCTGAATTAAGAAAAGCTTCATATAATAAATCGGACAAAAAAGAGAGCTTAAGGTTAACAGCCACTTAAACTGACTGTCTGCTCTCGCTCTCTCTATCACCAATATGAAATTTTAATTGTGATTCAGTCCGATAATATATGCATTTATATATGCATTACGCCTAACCCTGCACGTTCATGATTAGTCATGTAATGCAGTGCAGATTTTCCAAACAAGGCAACTGCTATCCAATGCTCATTTCTTACTATAGCAATTTTCATTGCCAGGCTTGAACTTGTGCTAACACTCACTAATAGACCTCTTTTAGCCTCTTCTGTAGCATGAATGACTGCATGAATATCATTGCTCTTTTTTTCAATAAGTCCTGAATTTAAACAAGCCCCAATAACAGCCCGGTTAATTCTCTCATTGAAATCATAAAAACTGGTTTTGCCTCCCACCTCAGTGACTACAGCTTTTAGCCCTTTCTTCGCCACCAGCTTTTTGGCCAGGTCCTCATCATAAATAGTCTGAGTCAAAGCCAGCATCATTGCTGCGGTTCCAGGGCTCGCAATACTATTTTCCAGGAAACCTGGAGCATTACTAGCCGTCATCTCAATCACTCCTTCTCTTCTCAAAAAAATCTACAAAGCATTTAGCGGATACTTATTTCACCAAAGTTAAAGCTTTGGATTATCCCTTGCTCATTGCGCACTATAATTGCACCTTCTTCATCTACGGCTGTTACTGTACCGGCAAAAATAACCTGGTCGTTATCTTTCACCAATACATGTCTGCCTACTGTGCAATTAAGCTTTTGCCATTCCTTCATCACGACATCTGCTCCCAGCAGCAGCCACTTGTCATACAAGATACCAAAGTCTTCCATAATAGCAGCCAGCACCTGATCGCAGGTAAAGTCCTTATGCAGGCTGGCATTGAGGGAAGCTGCAGTTGCAGCTACTTCCGCAGGGAAGTCTGCAGCTGACAGCGCCACGTTTACACCAATACCAACTATAGCATAATCTATTACGCCGTTTTCATCAAGCTGTAGCTCAGAAAGAATGCCGCAGATTTTTTTACCGTCTAACAGCAGGTCATTAGGCCACTTTATTTGCACGCTTTCCGTATCATACAGTCTGCGTACGGCCTTAGACACAGCAACGCCTGCAAGCAAGGTAATTTGAGCAGCATATTGGGGATCGATTTGCGGTCGAAGGATAACGGTAAACCATAGGCCACCAAGCGGCGAACTCCAGACACGTTGCATACGGCCGTGTCCACCCTCCTGCCTGGCAGCAACAATAACGGTTCCTTCGGGAGCGCCCTCTTGGGCCATAGCTACAGCAGTTTCATTTGTTGATTTCAATACATCAAATTCTCGGAGCTGTATTTTCATAATACTTTATCAGGTTAATTATTTAACCAGACCGATGGTTGCAATGAATACGCCGCAAGCGATAGCGGATACAATAACACCACCGATATTGGCACCCATTGCAACAGGCATAACAACTGAGAACGGATCTTCATCCTCAGCAGCATGCTGAGCAATTTTAGCAGTGGTCGGTACGCAGGATACACCGGCAATACCAACAACCGGGTTGAAGTCGCCTTTCTTGAACCAGTAAACAACGTAACCGCCAAGGATGCCAACTGCGCCGGAAACTGCCAGAGCAAGAACGCCCAGAACAATCAACGGAGCTACTTTCGGGTTCAGCAGGGTGGAAGCTTCGCACAGAGTGCCAAGCAGCAGACCGAGCATCAGAGTACCAGTGTACAGCAGGGTATTTTCAACCAAATCCTGGTAAGGTACAATTTCGGATTCTTTAATAGTCATACCCAGGAAGAAGGACATAATCAACGGAGCAGCCATCGGCAGCAGCAGGCAGAGCAGTCCGCAGCATACCAGAATGAAGATGAATTTTTTGGATTTCGGAACTTCCGGAGCATAGTACATAATATCTTTGCCGCGCAAAGCTTTCGGAACCATTAATTTTACCAGCCAAGGATAGCCGGCATAAGTCAGAGACAGATACAGGTAAGCGATTACGGAAATCGGAACGAACAGGTGCGGAGCAAGCATCAGGGAGGTGAACAGAACCATCGGTCCGTCAGCACCGCCAATAGAAGCAACTGCTGCAGCTTCCGGAGGTGTCAGACCAAGATGTACGCCCAAAACCAAAGTTACGAAGGTACCGCATTCAGCAAAGATGGCGATGATAATGGAAGTCCAGGGGTTAGCCAGAATAAAGCCGATTTCGCACATTGCACCAACGCCCAAGAATACTACGCAGGCAACCAGGCTGTTGCTGAAGGTCAGGTTGTAAATCGGCTGCAGGAAGTTAATCTGCATAATATCAACCAATTTTGCAGGATCGGAAACCAACGGATCCAGGAACAGGGTACCCAGTTTGCCGCCATCCAAGAACAGCACGCCGCAGTTAATACAAATCATGCCAATACCCATCGGCACCATAATCAACGGCTCGAGGATACGTTTAAAGCCCAAGTAAGCTAAAATAAAACCAAATGCAATAAGTGCAATTCTGGCAATAGCAATGGTTGTATCTTGAACCATCAAAGATGCAATGCCAGGGAATAATTGTGCAACGATATTTCCGTCCATTGTTATTCCATACCTCCTTCATCATTACTACTGCCCATAATCTTGTTGAGCAGTACTACAGCACCAATCATAACCAGAGCAATTGCTGCGGTAAATGCGTAAGAAAACAACGCATAAAGTTCAACGCTCATAATTAATTAGTCTCCTTTCATCCTATAAGAAAATTTAATAATTTTTATAATTGCGAATATCTTTACTGCAGTAATTTCCGGACATCACCGCAAATAAAAATATCCTTTTCTGCTTGCGGCGGAAAAGGATACAATACATCTAGGCACAGATATCTCGTATACACTCCGTCTCTCGCAGAAATATATAACATAATCAAGGCTGCGATCTGACTTAACTACTTAAAGCTAACTTCAAGAAGCATCACAGTGGCGTGACCGTAGCAGATTTTCACTGCTTTCCCTAATTTACCCTGCACCAGGCAGGCACCTCAATCAGTTTTTTTAGTTGTTCTCTCAAAATACTATCTCATTTGACTAATTTCATGTTTACCCTTAAAAAAGCAAAAAGAGACTGAATGAAATTTCTCATAATCACTCAGTCTCCATTATTCGTTTTTATGGACATATACACGAAATTGTTTTTTCTCTCATAGTCTCTCGATGCCTATATTCTATATCACTTTCACGTATTTGTCAACAATTTCACAAAAAAATTATTCCTAAAGCCGTTTTAATGGGATTTGCTTGCGTTAAGTATATCGTCTTTTATATGTTCCGATACTAGTAAACTCTTGGCCCATGCGCTTTCATAAAATTCGTCAGTGTCTGATAAGGCTAAACACTTCTGTATTCTACAAGAGAGTACTCCTTGTTTTATGTAATTATCCTCCATACATTTTATTGGTATTTCTCCACCGCTAGTGTATAATAGCAACTAGGAGGAATTTACTATGCATTTACAAAAAACAGCTCTCGTTCTGGAGGGCGGCGGCATGCGGGGAATGTTTTCCGCCGGTGTGTTTGAAGCCTTTTTGGCGCATCAGCTCACCTTTCCCTACATCACCGCCGTTTCTGCCGGAGCCTGCAATATCTTATCATATATGTCTGCCCAACCGCTGCGCACACGTCAGATTATCGAGCACTACGTCACCGACAAGCGTTACTTCAGTGTGCGCAACTGGATTAAAAGCGGCAGCATCTTCGGCTTTGACTTTATCTTCAATGAGCTTCCCAAACAACTGCTCCCCTTTGACTATGCAGCCTACCGTGCCTATCCCGGCGTACTGCAGGTTGCTGCTACCGATATCGTTAATGGCGAAAGCGTCTGGTACGACCAGGAAGCAATGGGGCAGGACTTTATTCCTGTGCGCGCTTCTTCCTCCATGCCTTTCGTTGCCCCTGTAGTCAAGCATGAAGGACGTGCGCTGCTCGACGGTGCGTTGCTGGCACCAATTCCCTACCAAAAAGCACTCGACGCAGGTTACGAAAAGCTAATTGTCGTGCTCACACGCAACGAAGGCTACCGCAAGAAAAAGGGCGTGCCCAAATTTCTGCTTAAATCAGTGTACAAAAAATATCCTAAACTGTGGGATATCATGGAGCAGCGTCCTAAGCTCTACAACGAGCAGCTGGAGGCTGTCGAAAAAATGGCACGTGAGGGCAAGGCTGTCATCATACGCCCGCAGATTCCGCTCACAATTGATAAATTTGATATCAAGCCGCACAAGCTGCTGGCACTGCATGACCACGGCATCGGCTGCGGACTTGCTGCAATCGATAGAATAAAAGAATTAGAACAGCAATAAATTCTTTTATCAAAACTATATTCAGTGTATAATATATCCTATAATAAGGAATAACAAACAATCCATTCTTTATTCCTTGGAGGTTCATATGAAAATAAGGCTAGGCGTTATCGGCGAAGAAGAGAACATAAACATCTTTCAGGAAGTCATAGAAGAATATAATGACTACGAAATTTATACATTCATTGATGCCGACGGAACACATACACTGAATATTATCGACAACCACCAACAGAACGTTGACTCCTGGCTCGTCTTTGACCAGATAAATCATCTGCATATAAAAAATTGGGGCAAAGCACAAAAGCCCGTCTACTACATTCCTTACCGCGGTGCCAGCTTTTATAAGACACTCTGCACTGCTATTTACCAAGGCTTTAAAATAGATGAATTAAGTATAGATACAATCCCCTATTATGACATTACCCGCGCTCTGGATGATATGCAGATAAACTATAACGTTATCAATCATTTATCCGATGAACATGGTGCCTTATCGCTCAACGGATATGCTGCTTTTCATCGTGAGCTCTTTAAAAAAGGCATCACTAAAGCTGCTGTCACCAGAAGCTGCTATGTCAAAAACATGTTAGAGCAGCAAGGTATCCCTGCCTTCTGTATCATGCCGGTACGTGTTACCGTACGAAATATTTTAAATGTAATTTTAACTCAATTCCGTATAAAAAAACTCCGGGAAGGCCAGATTGCTGTGCAGGTATTCAGCTTTAATCTTCTGGGAGATAAAGACAATTTTTATTCCGTGGATGACTTATACAGCAGGGAAATTGCCATTTCGCAAAAGCTCATCAGCTACACCAAAAACATCAGCGGCTCATTAAAGCCTGCCAACGAAGGTAATTTTTATATTTTCACCACGCGCGGCAGCCTGGAACAGCTCACCAACAGCTTCACCAGTCTGCCGGACTTGCCAATGCTGCACGATTTAAGCAAAAGCCTGCGTGCCTGCGGCATCGGTATAGGCAATAGCGCCCGCGAAGCCGAATATAATGCTGTTATTGCCTTAAAGCATGCTTGTGCCGATAAAAAAGGCAGCTGGTATGTCGTACTTGACGACAAAACCATCAGCGGTCCTTTAGGAAGTGCGCAACAGATAGATTATCAGTATGCATCCGCACAGTTGGAAGAAGTAAGCAAAAAAACATCTCTCAGCCAGGCAACTCTAAGCAAAATTTGCCACGCATTGAAAATTTACGGACGCGATGAGCTTAATGCGCAGGAGCTTGCCACGATACTGCAGATCCTGCCTCGCAGCGCCCGTCGCATTCTCACCTGCCTGACGGAGCATGGTTATGCCGAAGAAATCCGCTCGGAAATGTCTGAAACAAAAGGACGCCCACGCAAAATATACAAAATAAAATTATAAACACTCCTTCAAAGGCTGAGGTGCAGCACCAAACTGTAACCTCAGCCTTTTTATTTTTAAAATATATACACATATATCTCCTATTGACACACTAGGCGAAAAGATGTATTCTTTAATAAAGGTCTTAGCCTTTATTGGTCTTTTATTATTACGAGGGGGCAAAAACAATGTCAGATACATTATTAGACAAAAACAAAATTTGGCAGCAGATAGACGACGAAAAGGAAAACATGCTGCAGCTTTGGCAGGAATTAGTTAACGTTGATTGCGGTTCCGGCAACAAAGCAGGCGTTGACTTCATCGCACAAAAAATCGAAGCTATTTTAAAAACACTTGGCTTTAACACAACTCAGGTAGAATTTGAAAAAGCAGGTAACACACTTGTCGGCAAAATTGGCGATACCAGTAAGGATTTTATCGTTTTATTAGGTCACATGGACACCGTATTCAAGGACGGTACAGCAGCAGAGCGTCCGTTTAAAATTGTTGACGGAAAAGCCTACGGCCCCGGCTGCCTTGATATGAAGGGCGGCATTGTTATTATGCTGACAGCTTTAAAAGTGCTTTTGGCAAATAATTATACCAAGCATGGTATTAAAGTAATCCTCGCAGGCGACGAAGAAGTAGCTCATTACTTAAGCAATGCCTCCGAAACAATTTTGGCGGAAAGCAAGGGTGCTTTGGCTGCATTTAACTTTGAAACCGGTTTCTTGGATCAGGGTGTTGTCACCAGACGCAAGGGGAGATATGAATTTACCATGGAAGCCTATGGCCGCGGCGCACACGTAGGCAATGACCCGCAAAACGGCCGCAGCGCCATCATTGAATTGATGCATAAAGGCATTGCTATTGAAGCCTTAACCGATCTCGACAAAGGCATTAACTTTAACGTAGGTTTATTCGAAGGCGGCACAGTCAGCAACGCCGTACCGGACTACGCAAAATTAACCTGCGACACACGCTATACCGACTATGCCTTACTGGAAGAAGTATTGCCCAAATTGCAGGCTATTGCGGATAAGCAATACGTTCCCGATACCAAAACCGTTCTCAAGACTGTTACGGAATTCCAATCCATGGATGAGGTTCCCGGCACAGCAGCTTTGCTCAAATTAGTACAGGAAGCAGCAGCAGAGTGCAATTTACCGCAACCGACAGCCAAAGCAGTCGGCGGCGGCAGCGATAGTGCCTATGCTACAGCTGCAGGCGTTCCTACAATCTGTGCTATCGGCGTACAGGGCGCACGCAACCATACGGCAGAAGAATTTGCTGTTGTAGATACCCTCTTCAGCAGATGCAAACTGTTTGCTACTATCATGCTTAATATCTGAGGCAAATAATTAAGCTTGCAGATGCCTTATTAGCATCTTACATATCATATTCTTCCTACATACCCCTAAAAAGTACCGTCCCGGCATTGTTGCTGGGACGGTACTTTTTTATATCTGTCTTACACTTTTGTCTTTAATCCTCAATAATCAGACGCCCCTCAAGCTCACGTTTGAGATGCTGATGCGTCATAAAGTATTCCTCAATCACATCGCGGTACGAGGTCGCCAGCACGCGTACTCTGCCGTTGGCTTCGGCCTCCTCCAGCGTAATATCCAAAAACGGCTTCAGGCTGCTGTAGTGATATTTACACAGACCAATCTTGTAAATCTGCTGCGCTCCCAAAGGCTTGCCATCAAATGTCAGCTCCTTGAAGCACTGGCCGCTGCGGCTCCATACTACGTGCATTCCCTGCGACAGCTGATAAAATTCCGTATGCTCGCCGGTAAAGGCCTCCTCACGCAGAAAACGCTTAATCATACGCGTCAGCTGCTCACCGGTAACCGGCAGCATATATACAGCTTCATCATAGGGGAAGCATTCGGTAAAATCGCCGTAAAGCACTACCGGTCCCAGATTATAGCTGCGGATAGCACCGGAGCCCATCAGCATAATATCAATACCCAGGCTCTCCTGCAGCGCATCCGCTACCAGGCTGCCAAGAGGAGTTTCCTGAATTCTGGAAGGATGCTCCAGCTTGCGGGCAAAACGGGTAACCAGTCTGCCGTACTTTTTATCGGTTAAATCCTTATAGTGCATAATGAAGTTTTCCAGGCTCTCATCACGCGGGCAATGGGTTTCATCGATTGGCACAGTCGACCAGGTATAGGTATCCACAGCATTCAGGTCGGTATCTACCATGATATCAAAACGACCGATCTGGTCCGTGCCTGTTCCGGCCTGTACAATAAGAATATCATTAACTTTTACCGGATGCTCCAAAAAGGTATGCGAATGACCGCCGATAATAACGTCAACGCCCCAAGCGGGATCAAGCATTGCCGCCAGCTTTTTATCCTCTTCGAAGCCGATATGCGTAAGAATAATCGTAAAATCGATATCGATCGGATTGTAGGTATTACAAATACGGCCGATTTCCTCTGCCGCCTCGCAGATATCTACAAAGGAACCGATTACCTTATCCATCTTCGTCTGCGCCAGTACGTCCTCGGTAATGATGCCGATGAAGAGAATCTTCATGCCATCGATATGCGCGATATAAAACGGCTGGAAAAGACGCTTGTTATTCGTACGGATGTGAAAGTTCGCATTGATAATCGGGAAATTGGCGCACTTTTCGATAAACAGCAGATGCGCCAGACCGTAATCAACCTCGTGATTACCGATGGTCACAACGTCCGGTCCCAGCAGATTCATAATCTCAATGGTAGATACGCCCTTGTATTCCGCATCGATTACGGAGCCACGGAACATATCCCCGGCGATGCAGTAGATAACATTCTCTTCTTCTGCCCTTACCTTATTGATATAGCCGGAAAGCATGGATACGCCGCCGACTAGCTTATTATCAATTCTTTCAGCCAGGAAATCGCCATGCAGGTCATTGGAATGTAACAGTGTCAGCTTTTTCAAATTTTTCATAGTAGCACCTCATTTCCTGCAGTTACTGTATTTTTGGTAATTTTATTATAAGGTAAACCCGGTAATTTGCCCCTACCCCAAAAGCGTTTTTCGGGTAGGAAGAGGCTATTTTTTTATTATTTTCGGCTATTTTTTCGCCTGCTTTACTTTTTGCCCGATACATAGTATCATATTTTCATCTGAACTTATCAATTTATCCTATATACCGAATTTCACTATAGTCAAAAAATTTCTTGGGCTTTTCTGTCAGAAAGGATTTTCTGCTATGCTAACCTACAGCTTTGCCGATTTACAGGGAGAGAGCATGTACGCTCATCTCTACAAATGCATCAAAAATGATATCACCAACGGCGTCCTGCATGCCGAAGAAAAGCTGCCCTCCAAGCGCATGCTGGCCAAAAATTTGGGCATCAGCCTCATCACCGTGGAAAATGCCTACGCCCAGCTCGTTGTCGAAGGCTATATCTATTCGCAGCCCAAGCGCGGTTACTACGTGGCGCGCATTGAGCAGCAGCCTCTGCCAGTAAAATCAGAGCGCGAGGCAGCACCTGCACTTAAGACACAGACAAAGGCACCAGGCGTCAGCTTCGCCAAAAGCAGCGTTCCGCCGGACACCTTTCCATATAATATCTGGGCGCGTCTTTTGCGCAACACGCTCACTACAGCGGACGAGCACGCCCTCATCAGCGATACCAGTGCCGGCGGCGTTTTACCGCTGCGTCAGGCGCTCGCCCGACATCTTTACCAGTTCCGCGGTCTGAACGTTGCACCCGAGCAGATTATCATCGGCGCAGGCACACAGACGCTGTATAATCTTATCGTACAGTTTTTGGGACGCAGTCACGTCTATGCGTTGGAAACCCCCGGCTATCCGCAGCTGGCAGCAGCTTATCAGGCCAACGATGTTTTCTGCCGTTATCTGCCCATGGACGCACATGGCATCCGCGCCGACGTTCTGGAAAACAGCGGTGCCGATATTCTGCACATCAGCCCTTCGCATCAGTTCCCTACCGGCATTGTTATGCCCGTCAGCCGTCGCTACGAATTACTGCACTGGGCAGCCAAAAAAAGCAGCCGTTATATCATCGAAGATGATTACGACTGCGAATTCCGCCTGTTCGGCAAGCCTATTCCGCCATTGCAAAGCATTGATACCGAGGAAAAGGTTATCTATATCAACACCTTTTCCAAAACACTGGCACCAACCTTCCGTATCAGCTACATGCTGCTGCCACCGCACCTGGCCTCTCTGTTTTATGACAAGCTGGGCTTTTATTCCTGTACTGTATCTAATTTTGAGCAGTTTACGCTCGCTAAATTTATCGAGGACGGTTATTTTGAACGCCACATCAACCGCATGCGCACCTACTACCGCAGCAAGCGTGACCGTCTGCTGCAGTATCTGACGCAGTCCGACGTTGCTCCCGCACTTACGGTAGAAGGCGAGGACAGCGGTCTGCATTTTCTGCTGCATCTTGCTACCGACGCCAAGGATTCTCAGCTCGTGCAGGCTGCAGCCGCCAGGGGCATTCAGATTAAATTTCTTTCGGACTATTATCACGAAAAGGTTGGTGACAGCTCGCACACCCTGCTGATGAATTACACCGGTCTGGCGGATGATAAGCTGTATCCGGCCTTAGACACACTGTTTACCGTGCTGAAGCCTTATCTGAAGCTGTAATTATTTCGCAGCGCACATGCTGACAAAATATTCGTGGATTGCCGTGTTTTTTGCTAAGTCCAGCTCCGGATGAAAGGCCAATGCCAGCTGTGCATTTAATTTATAACGTTCGTTCATTGTGAATACCTCCAATATATATGCAAATAATAGGTTATGTGTAGTATTATACCTACATCTGAGCTTATTAGTATATTCATTTATCATCAATTTACTATGTTCAGTTTTAATATAGGTTTTTTCACAGCTTACATAAACATCATGCTAAGCAACGCCTGAAGCGTTGCCGCAGGCAGCAAAAAAAGCAGTCGCTTTATCATCAACGATGATTGCGACTGCTTTTGCGTATCTTCAGCAAGCTCAATACTGTATTTACATATCTGCCTTCTTCATAACAACGGCAATAGCATTTTACAACTTCCGGATGTCATTACTTTTGCATCTGGCCTCACGCTTTTATGCAAAACTGAACTCTTATTACTGCACTATATTTAATTATCTTAAACTTCCCACACCGAAAATCAGCTTAATTCCTTGAAAACTGCATATTTCAG
>CAVCLW010000002.1:0-98762 GCA_963603005.1 Escherichia coli
TGAAATATGCAGTTTTCAATGGTTTATTGGCTTTTTACGTGTGGGAAGTTTGAGTTCTTGATTTCTACGTCTACCTCGAATAAACGCTTCCAGGGGAAGGAGAGGGTGAATTTAGTGCCTCTTGTTATAGAATAGCTGTTGGCCATGCTCTGGCAGTCGGCAGTAATCTGCTGCAGGATGTTTTTTTCTTCTGTAGCAAGATCATATTTCAAATCCTCACGATTATGCTTTTCCAGCTCGTTGGAAATGCTGCGGCGGGCATTGCTCTGGTAAAACCAATCGTCGATAAGACGCTGGCGCAGCAGTCTGCTGCGTGCTTCGCTGCTCATATCGCGGGCGATAAGCCCTTGGGCGATGGCATAGCCTACGGCGTTGTCAGCTGTATTCCAACCATTGTAGGCTGCTAACGGCTGCAGGTTGATGCTGTTGGCCAGCAGGCTCATAAAGCCGTTGTCCGCGCCGTTGGAATAGCTGATATCGGCCAGGGAAACGTTGCGTCCGGAACGGAGCAGCTGTCCCAGGATTCCGACAAAATTTTTGTTGCCGGCAGATGCGAAAGGCTGATTGTCGTCTGCGGTGGAATCCTTGACGATACCGTCCTGCGGCGTATTGAGTGCCAAAATAAGGTCGGCGTTGTTAGCGGATTGTGCCTGTACTGCACCAGCAGCGATAATCTGCTGCGGCACGCTGTCCTGCAGGCGCGCGTCGCTGTACTGGGGCAGGGTGGAGGCGCCGGCCCCTACGCTGTACAGGGGATAAACGGAAGGCTTGTAGCCGTTGGCTTCGTTGTAGGCACGGGCGATTAAAAGCAGGCCAAGCTGATCTACACCGTCCAAAATCTGGAAGCAGTCCCTGCTCATATCAAAGGTGCTGAGGCTGATTTTGCGTCCTTCCATGTGCGTAGCGGAAAGAGTGGCGTTATCATCCTTGCCGATGGCTAAATAATGAAATTTGCCGTTGCGGGCCATACGTGTAAGCTCCTGATTGATAAGCAGATTCTTTTCACGGCGCTCCAGCCAGTCGCCCAGCTCAGCTTTTTTCATGTTGCGCTCCAGTGCCTGCATCGTCAGTTTTTCCGCAGGCGACAGCTTACCCTGGTCCTGCTTGTCCAACAGCTGGCTGTAGGCAAATATGCTTGGGCCTATGGTGCTGTAGTAGGGTGGCTCTACACGCCCTTTGCTGGCGCGTGGGGTACGCATAATCGTCGAAAAGGCATAAAGCTTTATCGGCAGGGTAGTTTTCAGCTTGTAGAGGTGATTAACGCGCTTTTGCAGCTCCTCCTGGCTTACGTTATGTGTGCGCGAGCCGACAAGGCCGCCGTAAACAAGGCTGTCTGTGCTGATAACTGCGGCATCGGCCTTGGGAGCCTTGTGCTCCAGCCAGTCCCAAATGCCGTCGGGATTACCGTTTTTTTCGTTAGTGGCAATATATTTTTCGGGCGGCAGAATAATTTTACAGTTTGCTGCCTCCATTGTCTGCTGTACATAGGCGGAGCAGACAGGTCTGTTGTCTAAGGGTACATAAAGAATAGTCAGGCGTTTGGCCTGGACGGAAACCGGCATCAGTAAAGCAGCTGTGCAGATGGCTGCTGCCAGCTTATGGTGCCGGAATGTGAATTTTGCCATGCGTACGCCTCCTTGATTATTAACAGTTCTGAATATATACGTTTTATAAAGGTTAATATACATGCACAAAGGACTCGTTATTTGGCATGTTTACAAGTAGAAGAATTTATTTTCTTATTATACTATGAAATAAAAGTTTTTTCCAGTGGAAGCTTGACAAGCATTGCCGGTGTGCTATAATAAACTGGTAAATGAAAATAGTAACAGTAATGCGAAGGAATTGCCGTCGTGGAGAGTTCTACAGAAAATGCTGCCGTGGCTGAGAGCAGCAGGAAGGAAACGAAGGGCGTACCGCCTTCAAACTGACTGCGGAACGCGAAAGCAAGTATGCCAGTCCGTATTACCGGCGTTAACGGTACCGAGTGGGCGTATGTCACTACATATGTCAATGAGGGTGGAACCGCGGATAACTCCGTCCCTTTGGTGTGGGACCGGGGTTTATTTTTTTGCCCGGACTGCACTGTTTACGATACATCATGTTAGGAGGAAACAAAAATGTCTGAGGAAAACAAATTTAGCTTTGAAAACAAGGAATACCGCCAAACCTATTGGCATACCTGCTCCCATGTGCTGGCGCAGGCTATGAAGAGACTTCATCCGGATGTTAAGCTGGCCATCGGCCCGAGCATTGACAACGGCTTCTATTATGATTTCGATACTCCGGCTCCGTTCACTCCGGAGGATCTTGCTGCACTGGAAGGCGAAATGCGTAAAATCTGCAAAGAAAAGCTGAAATTAGAGCGCTTTGAGCTGCCGCGTGCAGAGGCTGTAAAATTCATGGAAGAAAAAGAAGAGCCTTATAAAGTTGAACTGATTAACGACCTGCCTGAGGATGCGGTTATCAGCTTCTACAAACAAGGCGACTTCACTGATCTGTGTGCAGGCCCGCATCTTGATTCTACCGGCCGTATTAAAGGCAACGCTATTAAACTTACCTCCGCTACCGGCGCTTACTGGCGTGGCGATTCCAACCGCAAGATGCTGCAACGTATCTATGGTATTGCTTTCCCGAAGAAGGAAGAACTGGACGCATATCTGGAACAGCAGGCAGAGGCTTTGAAGCGTGACCATAACAAGCTGGGCCGTGATCTGGAATACTTCACTACTGTTGATTATATCGGCCAAGGTCTGCCTATCCTGCTGCCGAAAGGCGCACGTGTAATCCAACTGCTGCAACGTTGGGTTGAGGATGTGGAACAAAAACGCGGCTATCTGCTGACTAAGACTCCGCTGATGGCAAAACGCGATCTGTACCGCATTTCCGGTCACTGGGATCATTATCTTGACGGCATGTTCATCCTGGGCGATCCGCATGACGAAACTAAAGAATGCTTTGCTCTGCGTCCTATGACCTGCCCGTTCCAATATCAGGTTTTCCTGAACCGTCAGCGCTCCTATCGTGAGCTGCCGATGCGCTTGGGCGAAACCTCCACTCTGTTCCGTAACGAGGACAGCGGCGAAATGCACGGCCTGATTCGTGTGCGTCAATTCACCATTTCCGAAGGCCATCTGATTCTTCGTCCTGACCAACTGGAAGAAGAATTTAAGGGTTGCCTGGATCTGGCTAAATACTGCCTGGAAACTGTCGGCATGCTGGATAAATGCACCTTCCGCTTCAGCCAATGGAATCCTGCTAACCCGAACAACAAATATGAAGGCACCGCTGAGCAATGGGATCATGCACAGGCTGCTATGAAGAAAATCCTTGATGACCTCGGTGTTAAATATGAAGTTGGCTTTGACGAGGCTGCCTTCTACGGTCCGAAGCTGGATATTCAGTTCCACAACGTATTCGGCAAAGAAGATACCATCGTTACTATTCAGATTGATATGCTGCTGGCAGAGAAATTTGGTATGTACTATGTTGATGAGAACGGCGAGAAGAAACTGCCGTATATCATCCATCGTACTTCCTTGGGCTGCTACGAGCGTACTCTGGCATACCTCATCGAAACTTATGCAGGCGCACTGCCGACCTGGATGGCTCCGGAGCAGGTTCGCTTCCTGCCGGTAACCGACCGTGCTGTTGACTACTGCTATGAGCTGGCTCATAAGCTGGAGGCTAACGGCTATCGTGTAACTGTTGATGCACGCAACGAAAAAATCGGTAAGAAAATCCGCGAAGGCCAACTGGAAAAAGTTCCGTACATGCTGGTTGTTGGCGACCGCGATATGGAAAACAATACCGTTTCTCCGCGTAACCGTACCGAAGGCGATATGGGCGCTATGAGCTTCGAAGCATTTGAAGCAATCCTGAAAGACGTAGTTGATTCTAAGGCTAAAAAATAATATTTTCGGCTTCTGCTGAGATAAAAGAGCGAAGGCTGTACCGGTAACGGTGCGGCCTTCGAGTTCTTTAGCCGGTCTTGAGGCACTTAAGACTTTCCATCACAGAAATTGCCTTACGAAATTAAACAAGCCTCTGGTATACTATTAAACGTAGTTGTATCAGAGGCTTGTTTCGTTTTGGCATATTGCAATAACATGCGCTTGTATTTGGTTTTATTCTGTTTTTACACCTGTATGCGTCCACACCTGCAGCTCTACCTCAAAAATTCTTGCCCAAGGGAGCTTGGCACCGACGCTGAGGTCGCGCAGATAATAGCTTTGGCCGTTTTGCCGGTAGAAGGGCGTGCGTCCCAAATTATCGTGCAGCAGCTTATATGCCTGCAGGCTGAGCTTTCCCTGGATATATTGCTCTGTTGCCGTTTTATCTTCGCTGTCCAGCTCTACGGGATTTGTGCCAAAGGCTTCCAGTATTTGCCGCAGTTGGGGATGCACCAGCTTTTGGTAATAATAATCTTCGAGTATACGCTCTGCCGTAAAGTTCAGATTGGCAGCGTAGAGTGCTGCCAGCCGGTCCGCAGCTGCACCTGCTGTCTGCAGCTGACGCAGACGGCCGCAGAAAAGCAGTCCCTGTGCTAAAGCTGTGCCAGACGAATTGCTGAAGGTGTTCCAGGCGGCGTAGGCGGTGAGCTTATTGATTTGTACGTTGTGTGCCAAAAGCTGCGGCAGCATCAGCTCTTCTGCTTCAAAGTTGGCGCTGCTGTCGATGAGTGCGACCTTATAGCCTTGGTCTAGCATTTGCTGCAGCTCCTGCGCCTGCTTGGCAGATGGACGGAAATCGTCATTACCGCAGTTTATATAGCAGATGAGGTCTGCGTCATCGGGACTGCTGACCTCCGAGGCACCTAAGAGCTGTAGCTGATTACGGAGCGCTGCACCGACGCAGACGGCCATGTAGGGCATATCCGCACCTTCTGCTTGGGGAGAAGCGTAGTACAGGTAAACCTTGGGCTGCCAGCCGCTTTGCTGCAGATAGTAGCGCGTGAGCAGCAGGGAGGCAATTTCATCAGCACCGTAGGTGAGCTGTGCCTGCTGCTGCAGCTGTTGAGCGTCAATGCTGCTTTGCAGCCTTACGGCACTGGCATGTGGCAGTCCGATGGGCGAAGCATCGTCCTGGCCGAAGGTTATTTGCCTATCGTTCTTGGCAAGCTTAAGCAGGCCTAGGTTGAAGCGGTCGCTTTGCTGATAACGGCTGCGGTATTTGTCCAAAACTTTGGTAGGAATTTTAGCTTCTGTGCGGCGCAGCTCCTGTGTGAGGGCGAAGCTGCCGGTTATGCGCACCATGTCGGCAAGCTGGGAATAGCGCATCAGCTGATATTGGTACCAGCGATCCGGCAAAAGCTGATCACTGACGAGCAGGCGCGGAATGACGGAGAAGATTGTCTGCTGCTTTGTCGGAGAAAGCTGCTGCAGCTGCTTTAGCAGCGCATCCTCCTCCTCCGGGGCAGCGGTGTTCATGCGGGCGGCCAACAGGCCGCCGTGCAGCAGATTATCGGCAGAAATGATGCTGTAATCGTATTTGGGCTGGTTTGTCTGCAGCCATTGTAAAAGTTTTTGTCTGTCAGACGGCGTTCGGTAGTTGTCAAGACAGGTTTTTGGCGGTAAAATTACATTTAGGCCTGCAAGCGCGCCCAGCTTTTGCACCATGGTGCTGCAGACGGGGCGGCTGTCCAGCGGCAGCAGCAAAATGCTTTGCGTTGGTGGCTGCTGCGTCAGTCTGAGCGGAGTGCTTGAAGGCAGCGCAAGGCGTAAGCAGATGCCTGATATCAGCAGTATGGAGCAAATTATGAAGATTATTTTGCTTGAATTGCGCATAAGGGTGTCCTTTGAAAGAATTTTATATGAGTGCAACAATTAATATATAGCTTCGTTCAGGAAAAATTTTCCCGTGCCATGGGGCACGACGCAAATTTCGTGTGGAACTATGGGCGAAACATGCGGCGCCGATTTTGTTCGAGCGTAACCGTTCGTCTAGAGTTGCCTTGTTTCGATAGTTCCGGACACTCATTTGCTAAAATTTTTATTCACTTCGCAATACATTAATTGTTTGCTTTGCAATGCTTGATGAAAACTGACTTTGTTACGGAGGCTTTCATCTCAACCCAATTATAACACAGAGGAGCAGTATATGAGAATAATTACCGGCAAGGCCCGCGGCCTGCAGCTGACTGTACCGAAAACATACGATGTACGGCCGACTGCGGACAGGGTTAAGGAATCCGTTTTTAATATTATAGGCAGTAAGATTATCGGTGCTGAGGTGCTGGACCTTTTTGCGGGTACAGGTAACCTGGGGCTGGAAAGCTGGAGTCGTGGTGCTGCAGCTGTTACGTTTATTGACGCGAGCAAGGAATCGCTGCGACTGGTGCGCAGCAATATTGCCAAGTGCCGTGCTGAGGCTGACTGCAGGGTGCTGCAGGGAAGCGCTCCGGCAGTTGCGGAAAGGCTGGCGGCGGCAGGGGAGCTGTTTGACTTTGCTTTTTGCGACCCTCCGTACAATAAGGGCTGGATTGAGCAGATAATTGCGCTTCTGGGCAGAAAGTCGTTTTTGCGTCCGGGAGGCTATCTTGTTGTGGAACGCAGCGCGCATAACGCACTGCCGGAGCTGCCGGCAGGCTGTGAGCTGGTACGCAGCAGCCGTTACGGTGAAACAATAGTGGATTTTATTTGTTATAATATGTTATAATATATAGTATTTTGGAGAATAAAAAGGATTCTCGCCTTTTATGTCGAATAAAAGACAAGATATAATATAGGAATTTCTTTGGTCATTTTTTTTGATTAAGGATAGATTAGGAGGTCTGGCTATGCGCAGAGCAGTTTGTCCAGGAAGCTTTGATCCTGTTACCAAGGGTCATATTGATATTTTTGAAAGAGCAAGTGCGATGTTTGATGAGCTGATTATCAGCGTTTTTCATAATCCCGGTAAGGATAAGGCCATGTTTTCCATGGAAGAGCGTGTGGAAATGCTTAAGGAAGCAACCAAGCATATTCCCAATGTAAGAGTAACCTGTTTTTCCGGCTTGCTGAATGAATTCTGCAAAAAGGAAGAGGCTCCTTTTATCGTCAGAGGCTTGCGCGCTTTTACCGATTTCGAATATGAATTCCAAAGAGCGTTGCTTTTGAAAAAAATTGATAATGATCTGGAAACGGTTTTTATTATGACCAATGCCAAATATTCCTTCGTCAGCTCCTCCGGTGTGCGCGAGCTGGCAACCTTTGGCGGTCAACTGAAGGATTTGGTACCTGAATGTATTGAAGAACGCGTACGCAAGCATGTTTACAAAAAGTTTGAATAGATTTTAGAGGGGTTGATATCATGATTGAACGCAACAAAACTAACGTAGCACTTGATGGACTTTTTGAGCAATTTCTTAATTTGATATCTGAGGCAAGACGTGTTCCTCTGGTAGATAAGATTATGGTTGATGAAAATGATCTGCTGAATATTATCGACGATCTCAAGGAAGCAATTCCACGCGAAATCAAAAGTGCTAACCAGGTACTGGAAGAACAGAAGAACATTGTCAACAAGGCTTATGCCGATGCTGACCGTATAGTGCAGCAGGCCAAGGATGAAGCTGAGCGTATTGTCAGCGTTGCCCAGGCTGAGGCTGATGCCAAGGT
The DNA here is from genome assembly GCA_963603005.1 of Escherichia coli. Classification (GTDB taxonomy): domain Bacteria; phylum Bacillota; class Negativicutes; order Acidaminococcales; family Acidaminococcaceae; genus Phascolarctobacterium_A. The sequence continues at coordinate 7,599 of CAVCLW010000002.1, forward strand.
ACAGCAGGAGGAAATTGTTAAGCAGGCTAATGCTGCGGCGGAAGATATCAAAGCCAATGCGCTGCGCTATCAGGAGGAAACCAAGACTGCTGCCGATGATTATGCTTTGCAGGTAAAACAGGATTCCCTGCAATATGCAGAGGATATGCTGGCATATTTGAGCGGTAATTTGTCCAGTGCTTTAAAAGGCTTGGAAGAAAACAAAGTAAACGTAGAAAACGAGATGCAGAATCTCAAGCTTCCGGCAGTTGCTGAGGAGGCTCCCGTACAGGAAGCTCCCGAGGAAGAATAAGAGCAATATAAAAGCTGTAACGATGAGCGTCATGCAAATGCGCTTGCGTTACAGCTTTTTTGTTGCCTTACAGCAGATTTCGCCGGTATAGTCTGATATTATATTTTGCTGCGGACATAGACGGGTGACTGATAAAAGTCATTGCCGCTGCGGTTGAGTGTTGCATCTTTCTGCAGCAGGGACCACAGATCGGTAGCAGTTACTTCTGCTGACAGCTGCGTCCGATAGGCGGCGTTGTCGTTGTGAAGGGCGTTTTTACCAAGCTTGCTGATGATTGGCAATTGAGCGTTTGTTTTCATCGTGTGCAGCAGCTGACGACCGGTGTCATTAAAGGCCAGCACGCGCAGATAGGCCGGGGTTTGCTGCTGCCATACTGCTTTCGGGCGGTCCAAAAGTATTTGCAGCAGCAGACGGCGGATGCGGCTGGCAGTGTAGCGCTTGCTGCTGCAGGCCGCGAGCGCGGCTTGCAGGCTTGCGCAGTCAGCGGCCTTGCTGAGCAGGTTTTCGAGGCCTTCACTGGCTTCGCAGCGCTCTGCCAGCTGCTGTGGCGTGAGCAGGCGCAGACGGTATTTCAGCAGCTGCCACAAAAGCTGGGCGTCGTAGCCTCCATTGGCAAGTGCAGCGTGTGTATAGTCGGGAACTGCCTGCTGCCAGCTTTCGTTACCATCAGCCATTGCCCGGCGGATGGCGCTGGCGCTGGCTATACTGCTGCCGATAGCGGTGGAGTTGTAGCCCTCATCCGTGCGCTGCAGATAAAGCGGTTGAATGTCTGCAGCAGTTTGCAGCAGTGCTTTGGTGTATTCCAGCGCCAAAATGTCGTTGGGAGTGCGGAAGGCTGTGTGTGCTCCTAAAATTTTTTCCCAGGCCTGCGCATAGCTTAAACCGTTTTGCAGCAGCTCACGCAGTCTTCCCTGCGCTTCAGCGCTGCAGGCAAGGCTTGCTGCCGCCTCAAAATCACTTTGCGGATTTTCTGTGCCGCAGGCAAGGGTGTTGACGCAGCCTGTGGCTGCCAAAAGCTGTACGGCACCCTTGGCAAAGAATTCTGCACTGCGCAGTGTAAAGACGCAGGGGAGCTCCAGCACCAAATCGGCACCGCCCTGTACTGCGAAGGAGGCGCGCTGCCATTTGCTTAAAACGGCAGGCTCGCCGCGCTGCATAAAGCTTCCGCTCATGACAATAATGACCGGTTGCTGCGTCAGGCGCTTTGTTTCCTGTATATGATATAGATGACCGTTGTGAAAGGGATTGTATTCGGCAATAATGCCAGTGGCCTGCATATTTTTTACCTCGCATGATTTTATCTCTAGGAATATTATAACATAGGCTGGGAATTGAGAAAATATTTCTGTTCAATTGGCCGCAAATAGTGTATACTAATAGTGTATTGGTATTTAAGACTCGATTTAATTTTGGCGTTGACCGGGAGGCTTATTGTGATTGTTTTTGTAGTAAATTGTGGCAGCTCCTCCATCAAATATCAGCTGATAAACATGGAAGGCGAGCATGTCATGGCTAAAGGCCTGATTGAACGCATCGGTATGGAGGGTTCCACACTGAAGCATACGCCGGCAGGCAAATATACAATTGATTTAAAAGAAGAAATTCCCGACCATAAGGTTGGTATCCGTATGGCGATTAAGGCGCTGACCAGCAAGGAATACGGCGTTATCAAGGATATGTCAGAGATTGATGCTGTAGGTCACCGTGTTGTGCATGGCGGTGAGCGCTTTACTGACAGTGTGCTGATTACCAGTGATGTTTTGCATGGTATCGAAGCCTGCTGTGAGATTGCGCCTCTGCATAATCCTCCTAACCTGCATGGCATTAATGCCTGCATGGAGATTATGCGCGGTACTCCGCAGGTGGCTGTTTTTGATACGGCCTTTCATCAGACGATGCCCAAGGTTGCATATCTTTACGGTCTGCCTTATGAAATGTATGTCAAATACGGTGTACGCCGTTACGGCTTCCATGGCACTTCGCACAAATATGTGGCTTTGCGTGCTGCTGAGCTGATGCAGGAGCATATGAATGATTTGCGTATCATCACCTGTCATTTGGGTAACGGTGCCAGCATTGCGGCAATCAAATACGGCAAATCCATTGATACAAGCATGGGCTATACACCGCTGGAAGGCCTGATTATGGGTACGCGCAGCGGCGAGATTGACCCGGCGATTATCCCCTTCCTGATGGAAAAGGAAAATATGAATGCGCAGCAGATAGACGATTACCTGAACCGCCGCAGCGGTATTCTCGGTATTAGCGGTCTGTCCAGCGACTTCCGTGACCTGGAAAGCGCAGCTAACCGCGGTGATGATCGCAGCCAGCTGGCAATCGATGTTTTTGCCTATAAGGTAAAAAAATATATCGGCGGCTATGTAGCGGCGATGGGCGGTGTGGATGCGATTGTCTTTACCGCGGGCCTGGGCGAGAACTCTCCCTTTATGCGTGATAAAATCTGCAACGGGCTGGAATATCTCGGTACGCGTATTGATCCGGACCTCAATCAGGTGCGCGGCAAGGAGCGCGAAATCAGCGTGCGCCGTGCACGTGTAAAAATTTTCGTTATTCCGACGAACGAGGAGCTGGTTATTGCCCGCGATACATATAACATATGCCGCAGAATCATCAAGCTGTAGGCATTTGCATGAGGTTATAGTAACTGATAACAGTTTTTATCCGTACAAAGCATTTTTACTTGACAAAGAGCGGTAATACCGCTATAATTGTAACGATTGGTGAAATATGATTAAAATAAATGTCGCAGAAATCAAGAAAAGACTAGTCGGTGAAAAGACTCTTGCTTATGAGCTTTCGCCTGCTGAACTGGAAATAACACCTGAAGAGCTTGTTATTGACGGTACGGTAAATTTAGAAGGCACTATGAGCAATGCTGGTGATGTATTATTACTGCAGGCTGTAATGACTGCTAAGGTCCAACGTACCTGCGGACGTTGCCTGAAGAATTTTACGGGTGTAGCCAGGGCAGAAGTTGTCGAGAAGTTTTATCCGGCAAGTGCTGAACATATTGAAAATGATGCTTTTGTCTACGATTCGGACGTTATTGATATAACGGAACCGCTTCGTGAAGGGCTGCTGCTTGCAGAGCCCATGCAGGCTCTGTGTAAGCCAGACTGCCGGGGACTTTGTCCCGTTTGTGGCGCTGATCTTAATGATGGTGACTGCGGATGCGACAGGTCCACTGTAGATCCGAGGCTGGCGGCATTGAAGCAATTCATCAAAAATTAAATTCACTTCATAGCACTGAGGAGGTGTATTGAGAAATGGCAGTACCTAAGAGAAAAATGTCCAAAGCCCGTCGTGACAGACGTCGTGCTAACTGGAAACTGAGCGTTCCTGGCATGGTTGAATGCCCGCAATGTCATGAAATGAAAATGCCGCATCGCGTTTGCCCTGAATGCGGTTACTACAATGGCAAACAAGTCATTGCTAAAGCTGAATAATTTTAAGCTGTTTATAAGGCCTTCGGAAGTTTTTCCGGAGGCTTTTTACATGATACGGTAAAATCTCCGATTTTACGGATAGTTAATTATGTAATTAAAGAAATTGCCGAAATGTATGGGATATCACAAATTTTTTGCTAAAAAGCCCTTGCCAAAAACCTGCTATGCTTTTATAATAAAAACAGATATTATGAGCTGGTACTAAAAAGCAGGTGATGGAATGACTTCTTCTAAAAAATTAATACGTCACAGAAGCTTGAAGAAGCTGCTTAGGGATAATCCCTTCAGCACTGATGAGCAACTGGCAAAGATGCTGGATGTCAGCGTACAGACAATTCGTCTGGACCGTGTTGCTCTGGGAATTCCTGAGCTGCGTGCCAGAACTCGTACTATGGCAGAGGAAGCTCAGACCAAGCTGCGTGCCATTGACAAAAAAGATATTGTGGGCGAGCTGTTGGATCTGGAGCTGAATAAAATCGGCATCTCAACGCTGAAGATTACACCGGATATGGTACTGGAACGTACCGGAATCGCACGTGGTTATTATATGTTTGCCATGGCCAATACTCTGGCTTTGGCAGTTGTAGATGCGGAATATGCACTGACTGCCGTAGGCAATGTCAAATATAAGCTGCCTGTAAATGCAGGAGCTGTTCTTGTAGCCCGTGCAGTGGTTACACACCGCCGCATGGATAAGTATTATATTTTTGTTTCCGTGAAAAACAATAACGAAGAGGTTTTTCGCGCTAAGTTCATTATTGTTTCTTTGGATAACAGAACTAAGCATGAGGGGGAGCAGGAAGCATGAAAATCGCCGTAGATGTTATGGGTACCGATTATGGTCCCAAGGAGCTTGTTTTAGGAGCAGTCAATGCTGTGAAGGAATATGGCTGCGAAACTGTTTTGGTTGGCGATGAAAAAGTAATTCGTGAGCTGTTGTTAAAGTATGGTGCGGATAAAAATCCGAAGATTACTATTCATCATGCCAGCGAGGTAATTGCGATGGACGAGCATCCTGCGATTGCGGTTAAGTCCAAAAAGGACGCTTCTATCGTAGTTGCGGCAGGATTGCTGAGAAACAAGGAATGTGATGCACTTGTTTCCTCCGGCAGCACCGGTGCTGCCGTTGCTTCAGCGCTTTTTTGCGTAGGCCGCATCAGGGGCGTGGAACGACCTGCTATCGCAACGCCGATTCCCAGCCTGAAGGGGACTACTGTTGTGCTTGACAGCGGCGCCAAGGTAGACGCCAAGCCTGAGCATATGGTACAGAGTGCTATCATGGGTACGGTGTACGCAGAAAAAATTTTAAAAATTTCTCAGCCGAAGGTAGGACTTTTGAACATCGGTGAAGAAGAAACTAAGGGTAACGAACAAGCACTGGCAACTTATCCGCTTTTAAAGGATACTCGGACGATAAACTTTATCGGCAACGTTGAAGGACGCGACATCAACAAAGGCACGGTAGATGTAGTTGTCTGCGACGGCTTCGTCGGCAATGTTGTGCTGAAGTTCGGTGAAGGTCTGGCGAAGGCTATTATGACGCTGATTAAGGAAGCGATTATGAACGGCGGCATTCTGGCAAAGCTGGGCGGACTGTTGATCAAGCCTGCACTGAAGGGCTTGAAGAAACGTCTTGATCCTGCCGAATATGGTGGAGCTTTGCTGTTAGGTATCCGCGCGCCTTTTATTATCTGTCACGGCAGCTCCAAAGCAAAGGCAATTACTAATGCTATTCACGTAGCTATGGACTTTGCCGAGCAGGATGTTGTAAGTATCATCAAAGATAAGATTGCGGAATCGAAAGAAATGAGGAATTAGATAAATGACAAGATCTGTTGGTATTTTAGGTTTAGGACATTATGTTCCTGAGAAGATTATCACTAATACAGACATGGAGAAAATTGTTGAGACCAGTGACGAATGGATTACTGAGCGCACAGGCATCAAGCAGCGTCACATCGCTGCTCCGGAAGAAGCAACCTCCGACCTGGCATACAATGCTGCTGTAGAAGCGCTGAAGGACGCTGGCGTTGCTCCGGAAGAGCTGGACCTCGTTATTGTAGGCACTGCTTCCTCCGACTACATTTTCCCGTCTACCGCCTGCCTGGTACAGGCTCGTCTGGGTGCTAAAAACGCAGCTGCGTTTGACTTGGCTGCAGGCTGCAGTGGTTTTGTTTACAGCCTTGCTATAGCAAGCCAGATGGTTAAGAGCGGTCTGTATAACAAGATTCTGATTATCGGTGCGGAAACCCTGAGCCGTATCATGAACTGGACCGACCGTAACACCTGCGTTCTCTTTGGCGATGGCGCCGGCGCTGCTGTAATCGGCGAGGTTGAAGAGGGCTATGGTGTATTGGGCATTGATATGGGTGCCGATGGCAATGGTGGCAAGTTCCTGCTGCAGCCGGCAGGAGGCAGCCGTAATCCGGCAAGCGAAGAAACCGTTGCTGCCAAAGACCACACCATTCATATGAACGGTCAGGAAGTTTTCAAATTCGCTATTCAGATTATGGGCAAGACCGCAAAGCGTGCTCTTGCTAAGGCGAATATGAAGCCGGAAGAGCTGGATATGCTGTTTCCGCATCAGGCTAACTACCGCATCATCACCTCCGCTGCTAAGCGTCTGAAGATGCCGATGGATAAGGTTTGGGTAAACGTAGACAAATACGCTAATACCTCCGCAGCATCTATTCCTATCGCTCTGTGCGAGGCCCAAAAGGCTGGTGCACTGAAAAAAGGCGACAACATTATTCTTGATGGCTTTGGCGCAGGTTTGACCTGGGCTGCCATTGTCCTCAAATGGAGTAAATAATCCAAACGATAAGGGCTCATTTACTTCGTAATGGCTCCTAGGAGTAGCAGTAGTACGCCGTCGTCATTACTGGTATCTAAACCATTCTCGTTTGTCTTGGTGATATTTGATTATTATCGAAAGTTAATTATTATCGAAAGAGAGGTAATTTACACGATGAGTAAAATCGCATTCGTATTCCCCGGCCAAGGTTCTCAGACTGTTGGCATGTGCAAAGCTTTTTATGATGAATATCCTGTTGTAAAACAGATTTTTGAAGAGGCTGATGACGCTCTTGGCTATTCCATCAGCAAAATGTGCTTCGAAGGTCCTGCTGAAGACCTGAAGCTTACCGCTAATACCCAACCCGCTATCCTGACTGCCAGCACTGCTTGTGCAGCAGTTCTGAAGGAGCATGGCGTAAGCTGCGATATCGCTGCTGGTCACAGCCTGGGCGAATACAGTGCATTGGTTAACACCGGCGCTCTGAAATTTGCTGACGCTGTACGCATCGTTAACAAACGCGGCCAGTTCATGCAAGAGGCTGTTCCTGTAGGCGAAGGCAGCATGGCTGCTATTCTTGGCCTGGACAGCGACAAAATCGTAGAAATCTGCCGCAGCGTAGAAGCTGAATCCGGCGAAGCAGTTCAAGCAGTAAACTTCAACTGCCCCGGTCAGGTTGTTATCGCAGGCGCAGTTAATCCTGTAAATAAAGCTATCGAAGCTCTGAAGGCTGCCGGTGCAAAACGCGCTGTGCTGCTGCCCGTAAGTGCTCCTTTCCACAGCACTCTGATGCAGCCCGCTGCCGATCGTCTGGCAGAGGTTCTGGCTCCGATTGAAATCAAAGATATCACCATTCCTGTTGTTGCTAACGTAACTGCTCAGGAAGTTACCAGCGGCGAAGAAATCAAAAAGCTGCTCGTTAAACAAGCTGCTATGCCTGTTCTCTGGGAAACCAGCGTACGCAACATGGTTGCAGGCGGCGTAGACATTTTTGTTGAAGTTGGTCCGGGCAAGGTTCTGACTGGCTTCACCAAGAAGATTGCCAAAGGTATGATGGCTCTGAACGTAGAAGACGCTGCAAGCCTGGAAAAAACCTTAGCTGAGCTGAATAAATAATTCACCAAGCTGAACTGTCCGCTTCATGGTTCCCCTATATGTACATGCAGTATGTATTTGTGAAGCATAAAAGACAGTTGATGAATTGAAGGATAAGGAGAACTCAAAATGAAATTAGAAGGTAAAAAAGCCCTCGTAACCGGCGCTTCCCGCGGTATCGGCCGTGCAATCGCACTGGCTCTCGCTGCAGAAGGTGCTGACGTTGTTGTAAACTACGCAGGCAGTGAAGCTGCCGCTAAAGAGGTTGCTGCAGAAATCGAAGCTATGGGCCGCAAGGCTTTCGTAGTACAGGCAGACATTTCCTCCAACGAAGCTGCTACTGCTATGGTAGACGAAGTTGTAAAAGAATTCGGCCGCATTGATATCCTCGTAAACAACGCAGGCATTACCCGCGACGGTCTGCTGATGCGTATGAAAGAAGAGGATTGGGACGCAGTTCTGACCACCAACCTGAAGGGTGTGTTCAACTGCACCAAGGCTGCTATCAAATACATGATGAAACAAAAGGCTGGCAAAATTGTCAGCATCAGCTCTGTCGTTGGCCTGATGGGCAACGCAGGCCAGGCTAACTACGCTGCTGCTAAGGCCGGCGTAATCGGCTTTACCAAATCCGTAGCTAAGGAAGTAGCTGCTCGCGGTATTAACGTGAATGCTGTTGCTCCCGGCTTTATTAAAACGGATATGACCAGTGTACTTTCCGACAAAGTTGTTGAAGGTATGCTGACTTCTATACCCTTACACAAACTGGGTGAAACTACTGATATTGCCAAGGCTGTTGTCTTCCTTGTGAGCGATGACGCCAATTATATTACCGGACAGACTTTACATGTTGACGGTGGTATGGTAATGTAATAGGGGGCCCGTTTGGGAGACCTGCAACTTTACCTATTGGAAGGAGGTGAATCGTAATGAGCACTTTCGACAAAGTAAGAGACATCACTGTTGAACAACTGAGCGTTGACGCTGACGAAGTAAAGATGGAATCCGCTTTCATCGATGATCTCGGCGCTGACTCCCTCGATATCGTTGAGCTGATCATGGCTTTCGAAGAGGAATTCGGTGTTGAAATCCCTGATGAAAAAGCTGAAAAAATCCGCACTGTAGCTGACGCTGTTAAACTGCTGGATGAAGAAAAATAATGCTTTACCTGCTTATGTTTAGGGAACCCCTTGTGGGTTCCCGGACACAAGCTACTCTACTTTAGTCCTGAAATGGGGGATATTTGTTGAAACTACCAGTGCTGAAAATCGGTAAGCTTGTTGCTGAAGTACCGATTATACAAGGAGGCATGGCTATCAGGCTGTCTACAGCCCGTTTGGCAGCTGCTGTAGCTAAAGAAGGCGGTATAGGACTTATCGCAGCGTCCGGCATGAGCTTTGACGAACTGCGTACAGAAATACGTCTGGCAAGAAAACTTACAGGCGGCAAAGGCATTATTGGTATTAATGCAATGTTTGCGGCAAGAGAGTTTTTAGGTCTGATTACTACCGCTGCACAAGAGAAAATAGATTTAATCGTAGCCGGCGCCGGTTTTTCAAGAGATATTTTTGCCGTCGGACGTAAATATGGTGTCGAAGTAGTACCAATTGTTTCTTCTGTAAAACTGGCTAAGATTTCTGAGAAGCTGGGAGCTTCTGCTATCGTTGTCGAAGGCACCGAAGCAGGCGGTCACCTGGGAACCCAGCAATCTATTAAAGAGATACTTCCGGAGATTGTTAAATCCGTTAATATACCTGTTATTGCTGCCGGCGGCGCTGTCTGTGGCAGTGATGTTGCCGAGCTTTTGAAGCTGGGCGCAAGCGGTGTGCAGATGGGCAGCAGATTCGCTGCCAGCGAGGAATCCAACGGCGCACCTGCTTTAAAAGAATTCTATCTTAAAATGACTAAAGAAGATGTTGTGCAGATTGACAGCCCTGTAGGCTATAAGGGACGTGCTATCCGCAATCCCTTTGCACAGTTATCTTTAGAAAATAAAGCTCCTAAACCCACTACCTGCGATTTGTGCTTGAAGCACTGTACTCACAGCTTCTGTATTATCAGAGCGCTGACACGTGCGCAGCAGGGTGACGTAGAAACCGGCCTGGTATTCACCGGTGCCAATATGTGGAAAATCAAGGAAATTCTGCCTGTAAAAGAAATCTTCAGGCGCATAAAGGATGAAATTTCAAAAATTTGATTACGAGGTGAACTATTTTGAGTAAAAGAAGAGTTGTAGTAACTGGCGTTGGCCCTGTAACTCCTATCGGTATCGGCAAGGATACCTTCTGGAATAATCTGGTTGCCGGTAAATCCGGTATCGGCCCTATCACTCAGTTTGATACTACTGATTTCACAGTAAAGATTGCCGGTGAGGTTAAGGATTTTGATTACACTGCTTTCATCGATAAAAAAGAAGGCAAGCGTATGGACCGTGTAACCCACTTTGCAGTTGCTGCTGCTAAGCTGGCTATCGAAGATGCTAAGCTGGATATGAGCAAGGAAAATCCTCTGCGTTGCGGCGTTTGCGTTGGCAGCGGTATCGGCGGCATCCACACCTTCCTGGAGCAATCCCTGAAGCTGGGTTCCAAAGGCCCGTCCAAAATCAGCCCGTTCTTCATTCCGATGGAAATCCCGAACATGTCTGCTGGCCAGATTGCTATTGCAACCGGCCTGAAAGGTCCTAACACTGCTATCGTAACTGCTTGCGCTACCGGTACCAACTGCATCGGCGACGCTCTGCGCACCATTCAATATGGCGATGCTGACGTAATGCTGGCTGGCGGCACTGAAGCTGCAGTTTCTCCGATTGCTATCGCAGGCTTTGCTAACATGAAGGCTCTGTCTACCAACAACGAAAATCCGGAAGCAGCATCCTGCCCGTTCGATAAAAAGCGTGATGGCTTTGTAATGGGTGAAGGCGCAGGCGTTCTGGTTCTTGAAGAGCTGGAGCATGCTAAAGCTCGTGGCGCACACATCTATGCTGAGCTGGCCGGCTTTGCTATGAACTGCGACGCATATCATATCACCGCTCCGGACCCGACCGGCGAAACTCCGGCTGCCTGCATCGCTGCAGCAGTTGCTGACGCTGGCGTAAAACCGGAAGAGGTTGACTACATCAATGCTCATGGTACTTCTACCCATCGTAATGACCTGGGCGAAACCATTGCTTTCAAGAAAGTATTCGGCGAGCATGCTTACGAACTGTGCATCAGCTCCAATAAATCCATGATCGGCCATCTGCTTGGCGCTGCCGGCGGCGTAGAAGCTATTGCTACCGTTATGACTATCGAAAACGATATCATTCCGCCGACCATCAACTACCAGGATAAGGATCTGGACGATCCGGAAGGTCCGCTGGATCTGGATTATGTACCGAACGAAGCTCGTAAGAAAGTTGTTAATGTTGCATTGAGCGACAACCTGGGCTTTGGCGGTCACAATGCTTCTATCGTATTCAAAAAATACGTTGATTAATAAGCAGGATTGATTAAAATGCAGGAAAAACGTACACAGCAGCTGCAGAGCTTCTGCCAGGGGCTGGGTATCCATATGCATGATTTAGAGCTTCTTGATATGGCTCTGACCCATACATCTTATGCCCATGAAGCTAAGCAGTATCCTAAACCGCATCATAATGAGCGGATTGAGTTTTTGGGTGATTCCGTGCTCAGCGTTATCGTGAGCACCTACATGTATAAGAACTTTCCTGATTTGGCTGAAGGCCAGCTCACTAAGCTGCGTGCTTATCTGGTTTGCGAAGGTTCCCTGTATGAATATGCCAAAAAGATTCATCTTGGGGACTATCTGCAGCTGGGTAAGGGCGAGGAGCTGAGCGGAGGACGCGAGCGTCCTTCTATCCTGGCTGATGCCTTTGAATCTGTTTTGGGTGCCATCTATCTGGACCAGGGCTTTGAGGTCGTACAGACCTACCTGCTGGGTATGATGCAGTCGGAAATAGATTTCATCTGCCGCCATGGTATCTTTAACGATTACAAGACACGTTTGCAGGAGTATTTGCAGCGTGACGGTGATGCAGATATCCATTATGTTCTTTTAGGCAGCACCGGTCCGGAGCATAATAAGGTATTTACCTCTCAGGTAATGTTGGGTAATACTGTTATCGGCGAGGGCAGCGGCCGTACTAAAAAAGATTCGGAGCAGCATGCTGCTAAGCAGGCGCTGGCACAGCTGCATGTAAGGAATCAGGAATAACATTACAATATCGGCCTACGGTAAAAATACCGTAGGTCTTTTATTTTGCCTTCAGGCCGCTTTACGTGCTTCACAGTGCACAAAAAATCCCCCTGTTCCGGTCAAGGAACAGGGGGATAGTTGCTTATGGCTTAGTGTTGTTTTTCGTAGGGTTGGTTCATCAAAGCTTCGTCATCGAAGTAGTTGATGCGCATTGCCTCGCGTACGTCATGCAGAGTTGCAGCAGCAGCAGCTTCAGCTTCCTTGCTGCCTGCACGCAGGATTTCATAAACCTCAGGTATGCGTTGTTCCCAATAGTGACGGCGCTCACGGATGGGCTCCAGAACGTCCTGCAGCACGTTGTTGAGGAACTTCTTAACCTTTACGTCACCCAGGCCACCGCGTTTGTAGTGAGCCTTCAGCTCGTCCAGGTTAGCATAATCCGGCAGGAATTTGGCGAAGTGCTCTTCGGTGCTGAATGCATCCAGATAGGTGAAAACAGTGTTGCCTTCAATTTTACCGGGATCCTCTACGCGTACATGGTCAGGATCGGTGTACATGGACATAACCTTCTTTTTGATATCATCCGGTTCATCGGAAAGATAAATGCAGTTGCCCAAAGATTTACTCATCTTGGCTTTGCCGTCAATGCCGGGCAGACGCAGGCAGGCGTCGTTCTGCGGCAGCATGATGTCCGGGTCAACCAGAGTTTCGCCGTATACGGAATTGAACTTGTGCACGATTTCCTTGCATTGCTCCAGCATCGGCAGCTGGTCCTCGCCTACAGGCACTACAGTAGCGCGGAAAGCGGTAATATCTGCAGCCTGGCTGATAGGATAGCAGAAGAAGCCGGTAGGAATGCTTGCTTCAAAGTTACGCATTTTGATTTCATTCTTAACGGTCGGGTTACGCTGCAAACGGGATACGGTGACCAGATTCATATAGTAGAAGGTCAGCTCGGTCAGCTGCGGTACCATGGATTGAATGAAAAGGGTAGATTTAGCAGGATCAAGGCCGCATGCCAGATAATCAAGTGCTACCTCGATGATGTTCTTACGTACCTTTTCCGGGTGCTCAGCGTTGTCTGTAAGCGCCTGGGCATCAGCAATCATGATATATACCTTATCGTATGCACCAGAATTTTGCAGCTGTACACGCTGGCGCAGAGAGCCTACATAGTGGCCTACATGCAGACGTCCGGTAGGACGGTCGCCGGTCAGGATAATTTTACTCATATTAGTCTTACCTCTTTTTGTTCTTATATTTATATAATAATTATAAATGCACTGACGTAAACTGTCAACGCAAGCTTACTTTACGAACATAGCATAGTATCCGTTAAAGAAGATATACAGCACAATCAGCGGCAGAATGTAAGTAGCATAGAAGCGAATCCATTTGGGGAAGGGAATGCCCTTACCGGTATCTGCCTCTGCAATAAAGTTATCCCAGCCCCAACCGTAACGGCTGGTGCAGAAGCTGAGGTAAATTAAGCTGCCTAATGGCAGTAAATTGTTGCTGACAAGGAAGTCTTCGAGGTCAAGAATGCAGGTGCCTTTGCCCAAAGGCTGAATGTGGCCCCACAGATTGAAACCCAGCACGCAGGGCAGGGAAAGCAGGATAATCGCAATAATGTTAAAGCGAATAGTCTTTTTACGCTCCCAACCGGTTAAGTCGCAAATGCAGGAGGTAATGTTTTCGAATACTGCGATGACTGTAGACATAGCAGCGAAAAGCATGAACAGGAAGAACAGAGTACCCCAGATACGGCCGCCGCTCATAGCGTTAAACACGTTGGGGAGGGTGATGAACAGCAGATTCGGGCCGCTGTCGGGGTTGATACCGAAGCTGAAGCATGCCGGGAAAATAATCAGGCCGGAAACAATCGCAACAAAGGTATCCAATGCCATAATCCACATTGCTTCACCGGTCAGGCGCTGTTCCTTGCCGATGTAGCTACCGAAGATAGCCAGTGCGCCGATACCAAGGCTCAGCGTGAAGAAGGCCTGTCCCATAGCGGCGAAGACTACCTCGCGGATACCGTGCTCCAGAACTCTGTTGAAGTCAGGATAGAGATAATATTTAAGACCTGCGGCACTGTTGGGCAGAGTAATGGAGTTTACTGCCAGAATCAGCATGAGCAGCAGCAGGCAGGCCATCATATTTTTGGTGATACGCTCAACGCCGGCTTTGACGCCCAGATAGCAGACACCGAAGCAGGAGAGAACAATAATAATCATATTGCCTGCCATGGTTACAGGATCGCTCAGCAGGCTGCCGAACACGTTGCCGACGCCCTTTGCATCCAGGCCTACGAAGCCGCCGACAGCCATTTTGTAGAAATAATACAGCATCCAGCCGGAAACCGTGGTGTAGAACATCATCAGGAGAACGTTGCCGGCAATAGCACCGTATTTATACAGATGCCATTTTGTACCGGCAGGCTCCAGTACGTCGAAGGATTTTGCCGCACTGCGCACGCTGGCACGGCCGACAGCAAATTCCGCTACCATGATGGGCAGGCCCAAAAGCAGCAAAAAGCAAAGATAAATTAAAACGAAGGAGGCGCCTCCGTATAAGCCCGTAATGAACGGGAAACGCCAGACATTGCCTAAGCCGATTGCACAGCCGGCAGATATTAAAATAAAGCCAAGGCGTGAGGAAAAGCTTTCTCTTTCCATAAATACATACCTACTCCCTAAAAAAATTTTGGATAAGTTAATTATAAGCGAAAGGTTGGTTATAAGCAATAAAAAAACTGCATCCCGCAGTTTTGGCAGGATGCAGTTTAAAGAGAATTATTTCTTTTCAGCAGGAGCTTTTTCCGGAGCTTTGTACGGAGAGAAGCTGAAGTTTTGCAGTTTGGTATCCTTGCCAAACATGAAGGTCATAATAACAACATTTTCTTTAGAGAATGCTGCAATATAGGTTACTCTGTCGCCTTGGTCAAAACGCTCAAAGCTATGGAATTTTGTTTCTTTCAAGGAACCGAATTGTTGCTTAACCTGTTTTTGGATAGCAGCAAAGTTTTTCTCGCCCAGAGCTTTGTTAAGGTCAGCGCTCAGTGTGGGAGCAAGAGCAGTATAGCTGGCAGCAGCATCTGCTTCGAGAGAGGTCATCATCTTTTCAGCGGTTTTCTGCTCCTTGTTCAAATCGCCGCCGTCAGCAGCAAAGGCCATACTGCTGCAGGCAAAAGCAAGCAGCATAGTTAAGACTAACACTAATTTTTTCATTTACATTACCTCCAATTATAGATAGCTTAAAAGCCTTATATATAATCATAACTGTTTTTTCTCATTTAGTAAAGACTTTTAAAGTGATTTTTTGAAAAATTCAGCTTAGAAGTGTAGTAAAGCTGCTTGCTTATTTTGCCTGTTTGTCTTCCGGGTGCTGCAGACATTGAAACATCATTTCTGCCAGAGAGCGCTTCAAAAGCTGGTTAAATTCATCAACAGTGTGGTCGCTCAATGGCTTGCCTGCTGCCGGATAAGATTTTTTATCCGTGCCGAAAATCAGCTCATCCAGGCTGCATTTAAGATGTTGGGATATACGGATGGCAATTGCCAGGCTTACGCCTGTCTTACCGTTTTCCAGATTACTCATGTGGGTTTGGGAAATATTAATCGCTTTTGCCAGGCTTTGCTGCGATACCTGCGATTTGGTACGCATTTGTTTGATATTGTTGCCGATAAGCTTGTAGTCAGGATTTACAGTTAAGCTTGCCATAATAACACCTCTAGCTGCTGTTAAACAATAGCATATTTTATCATCATCGGTATGAACGCGAGCCATTGCTTCGTCCTTCAAGTATATTATGACAGATTTATACCTGAATGTCCCTACACCAAATGGCGATTTCGGGTAGGATAGGGCAGTATTTTTATAAAAAAAGACGAATTTTATTTACAAAATTTATTCTTTAAATTATCTTTATATTGTTAACTGATAATAAAAAATAGTAAACCATATTTTGGCTGAATAAGGAGCCGAGTCAGCGGCATAAATATAAGTTGCATTATGTTATCAGCTAAAGTTGCAAATGACAGCGCAACGTGTTATATTAAGGCTAGATTATATGAAAATGAGGTGTATTATGCTTACTGCTGCTGATTTTGATCAACTTGGCTTTTGGGAGGATGCTACTCCGGAAGAAAATATTACGGTGTACGGTATGGATTTTGGCACGGATTATATTATGCTGACGGATGATTTGGGCAAAACACCGCTGGATGCCAAAAAGTTTATCGTTGTTGCTGCTTATGATGATGCTGACTGCTTTTTGTGGGGCGTAGAGCTGAAAAACTTTGCGGCACTCAAGGAGCTGTGTGCTCAATATGCCCCCGGAAGTGCTGAGCTTTTTCAGGCACTGAAGGAATATAAGCTGCCGAAGAAAAAATAAAACAGTGCAATACGGCAGGTCTGTTCTGCCAAAGAAAAAACTGCTGTCCTGCGTCTGTGACGCTGGGAAGCAGTTTTTAGCTTGCAGTAATTTATTCCATAGCGAAAACGGTATCAACACTGGCTTTAATCGTAATTTCCTGCGCAGCGATGCTTGTTTCGGGGGCAGCAGCTCTGTCGGCAGCAGCCATCAGCTTCATGTTGCCATAGGAGCGCTCCATGCCGCCGCTGTAGGTGCTGATGTTGGCGCTCAGCAGCTTGCCGAGCGTGCGTCCACCGGCATTAGCGACAACGGCAGCCTGCTGGCGTGCGTTTTCAACAGCCTGAGCCAGCAGTTTGTTGCGGTAAAGCTCTCTGTTGCTGACGCTGAAGGAAATATTATTGATTGTATCAACGCCGGCAGCGCTGATTTTATCAATTACCGGACCAAGCTTGCTGATATCCTTGAGCTTGATGCGCACGCTGTTGCTGGCGGTATAACCGGTGATTTTACCCTTGATATCGGTATCTGGATAAAGTGTATAGCTTGTTGTTGTAATATCATTACCTAAAATATTGCAGCCAAGCAGATTACGCTTAACGCTATCCATTTTGGCGGCAGATGCGCTTGTTGCTTCGGCGGCGGTACGGCTCTTGCCATTGACATCAAAGCTGATTACGGCAGTATCCGGTGCCACCTCAATGCTTGCATTGGCGCTGACGCTGATGCTCGGTGTATCAGGCTGTGCTGCCATGGCATTTGTGCTGCCGATAAGCAGCAGGCAGACGGTAAGCAGAGCACAAAGCATTTGTTTAATCTTAGTCATATTTCTAACCTCCTGATTCTGATTTAATCAGCTTAATTATAGCATATAAATATAATTTAAACCTGAAAGACACAGAAAAAACACGAACCGGCAGGAGCAGGACAGCGATAAATAAAAGGAATCAGCTGCTTAACTTACTTACTTTTAAGACTTACTGCAGTCAAAGCATTTTCTTAATGGAACAAATGTGCTATAATAAAAACCGCAATAAGAAGCAGGAGGTGCGCTTTATTTATGAAGAAAAAAGAGCGTGACAGGCTGCAGGTAGAATATATCTGTCCTGATTGCGGCAAACACTTGGCTTGGGCGCTGCCTACCGCTGTAATACAATGTCCGTGCGGACAGTGGGTGGATAATAACAATCGTTTAAAAGATAAGAGCGAGGTTTATCTGCCTTTAGACAGTGAGCAGACTGTACTTTTTTAATGGGGGTAAGAAACATGGCAACAATTTGGCAACAGGCTGAAGAATTAAAAGATGAAATGGTCGAGCGCCGCAGAGATTTGCATAGACATCCGGAAACAGGCTGGACGGAATTCCGTACGGCAAGCATGATTATCGGTGAGCTGAAAAAGCTTGGCTATGATGTTAAATTCGGCGCTGACGTTATTGACGAAAAATCTATGATGGGCGTGCCGAGCGAGGCAGAGCTGGCTGATTATATGCAAAGAGCCATCAGCGAGGGCGCGGATCCGGAGCTGGTAAAGAAGATGGCAGGCGGCAAGACCGGTATTGTGGCAACTCTTAAAACAGATAAACCTGGCAAAACAGTTGCCTTTCGCTTTGATATGGACTGCAACGATGTAGAGGAGGAGCGTTGCGACGAGCATCGCCCGGCTAAGGAAGGCTTTGCTTCCGAACATAAAAAGGCTATGCATGCCTGCGGTCATGACGGTCACGTAACCATCGGCCTGTCGGCAGCAAAGCTGCTTGCTGCTAATAAAGCACGTTTGGCAGGCACTGTTAAATTGATTTTCCAACCTGCGGAGGAAGGTGTACGCGGTGCTTTCGCTATGATGAACGCAGGTGTAGTTGATGATGTGGATTACCTGTTCGGCGGTCATATCGGCTTCAAGGCTACTGCAGACAACTGCCTGGTAACGATGACTGACGGCTTTTTGGCAACAACGAAGCTGGATGCGGAATTCACCGGTGTGTCTGCCCACGCAGGCGCTGCTCCGGAGCAGGGCAAGAATGCTTTGCTGGCAGCGGCACAGGCTGCAATTTCCCTAAATACCATTCCCCGTCACAGCAAGGGCTCCAGCCGTATCAACGTAGGCGTACTCAACGCCGGCACCGGCCGCAATGTTGTGCCTGATATCGCTGCTATTAAGCTGGAAACACGCGGTGCTACTACTGAAATCGATGAATACATGGTTACCGAGGCTAAGCGCATTCTTAATGCCTGCGCTGCTATGTATGACGTTAAGGTAAAAATCACCATGGCCGGTGCTGCACCTGCCTGCTTTGCAGACAAGGAGCTGGGCCATGAGGTAGCAGAACTGATTAAGGAAAAATGCCACTACGACGAAGTTGTGGAATATGTGGACATGGGTGGCAGCGAGGACTGCGGTTACTTCATGGAGCGCGTACAGCAGCACGGCGGCCGTGCTCTGTATATGATGTACGGCACCAAAATCGCCGCAGGTCATCATAACAGTCACTTCGATTTCAATGAGGATTGCCTGTGGAAGGCTGCTGCTACCGTTACGGAAATCGCTGTACATTTCAGCAACAAGTAAATAATTAATCAAAACTGCCATGATTTTGCCATAATCTTATGCTATACTTATAAACATAAACAAAAGCAATATCTTGGAGGTATATATTATGAAATCACTTAAAAAAATCGCTTTGGTATTTTCCTGCATGGCACTGTTGGGTGCCGGCAGTGCTTTCGCCGCTGACGCGGCTCAATCCTCTCCCCTGGACGAGGTGCAGGCAAATCCTGAGGTAATGCGCGCACCGGGAACCTATGTTACCCGTGGTGAAATCGTTGCTGTAGAAGATGGCATGTACGTTATTAAAGGCGAGGGCAGCAGAAATATGGTTGCAGCTATTGTTGACCGTGATACCTACGTTGTGGAGGGTGCCAGCGGTAAGCTGCGTCTGCCCTATGCTTTGAAGGAAGGCCAGAAGGTTACTGCTTATTATTCCGCAACTATGACTCGCAGCATGCCGCCGCAAAGCCATGCTCTGGCGATTGTTATCGAAGACAGCGAAGAGCCTGCAAGCTTTTTTGAGGTAGCACAGGCAAGCCTTGCTAAGGACGGCAGCTATGTAACCGTACTCAACACCAATAATGATGTTATTGCGACGATTGATGCAAATGCGTGTGCAGACTTCGCTAAGATTAAAAAAGGCGATAAGCTGCTGGTTTGGAGCAGCATGATGACTATGAGCTTGCCGGCGCAAACTCACGCTGAGAAGGTAGTCGTACTTCCGTAAGGACGCGCGATAAAGCACTATATAAATAACAAAAAATATGAATTTGATTTGTAAAGAGGGTTAGTTAAAAATGAAGATTTTTATGGATACTGCTAATGTAGAGGAGATTGCTAAATTTGTCGATTGGGGCGTTGTGTATGGTGTTACAACCAACCCGAGCCTGATTGCCAAAAGCGGCCGTACACAGGCCGAGGTTATCCCGGAAATTGCTAAGCTGGTTGCCGGTCCTGTCAGCGCTGAGGTTATCAGCACCGAATGTGACGGCATGGTAGAGGAAGCACGCAAGCTGGTAAAGATTGCGGATAACATCGTTATCAAAATTCCCTGCATTCCGGAAGGTCTGAAGGCAGTAAAAATTCTGAGCGCGGAAAGTATTAAAACAAATGTAACTCTGGTATTCAGCATGGCTCAGGCTTTGCTGGCCGCACGCGCAGGTGCCAGCTATGTCAGCCCGTTTATCGGACGCTTGGACGATATCGGTGAAAACGGTGTACAGCTGGTAGAAAACATTGTCAAAGCCTTTAAGCTTTATGGCATTACTACCGAAGTAATTGCTGCCAGCATCCGTAATCTGGAGCACGTAGAAAAGGTTATGCTGACCGGTTGCCAGATTGCAACTATTCCTACTAAGGTGCTGGAGCAGATGATTATCCATCCGCTGACAGATAAAGGTTTGGCGCAGTTTATGGCTGATTATCAAAACAGCCTGAAGTAAAAATCTTAGAATATTGTTACTGAGTCCGCAGCCTTAATTATTGGTAATAATTTTGGCTGCGGAAAGTTTTTCATGTGAGTTTTAAGGAGGGGTTCGATGAATTTAAAAAAAGCCTTGCAGGCTTTTCTTGTTACTGTATTCTGTGGCATGCTGAATGTAGCAGGCGCACAGCAAAGACCTGTATTTATTCCGGAAGATTATGTTACCGAGCAGGCACAGGCGGATTTTGTCGCCAACGGACCAAAGCTGCTTTTCAGCGACAGTCCGGAAACTGTTTATAATAACGGCATTCTGTACCGCGATAAGGTGGAGGGTGATGTGCGTTTATTCCTGCATCATGTCAATGGCGTTGCCGGTAAGAAAAAGCTGGCGGTAATGCTGAAGAACACTGATAATCTGCGTCCTGTGCATTATAAGGTAACACGCAGCGGCGTAGCAGGCTTTGCTTATGATTATATGCGTGACGGCAAAAACTCCCAAAAGGAATATTTTGATGACAGCAGCCAGAAGCCGCAGGAGGGCAAGCTGAGCTTTGGTGGCAGCCATGAGCTGCTCAGCGGCCGCGGAATTATTCTGCCGACGGATAAGCTTTATACGGCAACTGTTGACCTGCACTTTGACAAGCCTGTTGAGGTGAGCGTGCTGATGTGCGAAACAAAGAGTGATCTGGAGCTGTTTAACGAAGCTGCCGCCATCCAGCCGATGGATGAGCATCCGCTGCGCGGAACCTTTGAGGCTGCAGACTGGAACTATACGCTGAAGAAGCCTGTCAATGCGCCGGAAAAGCCGCTCATGCTAGAGCTGGCAACGTCGCAGGAGGGCTATGCCAAGGGTGTTGACGCTACTACCGGACTGCCTGCGGAAAATTACGGCAATTACGGCGTTATCTATAAGGTCAACTTTACAATTGCCGGCAAAAAGCCGATCAGCTTTATTTTAAACCCGATTGGCGGACCGTTTGCCGGTTATGGCGTGCTGGAAAACAAAACTAAGGGTGAGCGTCAGCTGCTGGCGTTGCCGGAGAAAAAAGTATGCCTAGGTTCCCAAATAGAGGAAGCTATTGAGCTTGCTCAACTGAAAGCGGGCGAATACAGCTTTATCTGGTCTCCACCCGGAGCTTCAAATCTGCCTGTGCAGTTAATTTGGGAGAAAACCGAATAAATCGAGATAGTTTAACTAATACTGTCGGACAAAGTTCTGACAGTACTTTTTTTATCTTTTGAATAAAGTGTTAAAGAGAAGCATTTTCTATTCTTTGTTATAATTTGCCTATTGAGTAATTTTAGAATTAAGAATGAATTGATTATCTGCTAGAAAAAAGCAAAAAAAGTATAAATTTATTTGTGATTATTTTGTAGATTGGTGCTAAAAATACTTGACAATTTTGACGGAGAGTGTATAATTCTAAATGAGAATTATTTTTGATAAAGGATGATGAAAATGGCTAAAAGAAACACTATTCAAAGACAACTTGTTATCGCGGCTGTACGTTTTTTAGCAGATCACCCTACTGCTGAAGAAGTATATGACCGCATCACTATGGAGTATCCAGATATCAGCAAAGGTACCGTTTATCGCAACCTTAATTCTTTGGTTGAAAGCGGCCTGCTGAGCAAGGTTTCCGTTCCTAGCGGTGCTGATCGTTTTGATCATATTCTCGCAAGACATTACCACATCAAATGTACTGAATGCGGTAAGTTCATGAACGTAGAAAACTTTGATTATATTCCGGATATGGATGAAAAGGTAGCGGCTGTAACCGGCTACAAAATGAATCACCATGATATTGTTTTCAGCGGTATCTGCCCCGAATGCCAAAAGGAAATGGCAGAGCACCCTGTAAGCGAAGATGTTTTGGGTGATGACCAAAACTGATATTAAAGCTGTATAAGCTTTATTTTAGGAAGGCTGTTGCGTCGTTTTCAAGAGGAGGAATCGGAAATGGATTTAAAAGGCAGCAAGACTGAAAAAAATCTGCAGACCGCTTTTGCCGGCGAATCTCAGGCTCATACTAAGTACCAATATTATGCAAGTGCAGCCAAAAAAGAAGGCTACAACCAGATTGGTGCTATTTTTACCGAAACTGCCGGTAATGAAAAAGAGCATGCCAAATTATGGTTCAAGGCACTGCATGGCGGCGCTGTTCCCCAGACTATTGAAAATCTGAAGGATGCAGCTGCAGGCGAAAACTATGAGTGGACCGAAATGTATGCCGAATTTGCCAAGGTTGCCAAAGAGGAAGGCTTTGATAAAATTGCATTCCTGTTTGAAGAAGTAGGCAAGATTGAAAAAGAGCATGAAGAAAGATATCGTGCGCTTTTGGCAAACATTGAGAATGATCGTGTTTTCCAACGTGAAGAGAAAAAGGTTTGGATCTGCACTAACTGCGGTAAGATTGTTATCGCTGAAAAGGCTCCGGAAAAATGCCCTGTATGCGACCATCCTCAGGGGTATTTCGAGCTGAAGGTAACAAACTATTAATTTTCTGAAGCAGAATTTATTATAAAAGTATGAAAAAGCTTTAATGGGGATTCCTGCGACAGAACGCACAATAAAATAGCGGCATAAGAGGCAAACAGCGAGGCAATAGTCTGCTGTCTGCCTCTTTTTTGCGTAAAGCAAAAAAGCTGCCGTAAATGCGGCAGCCGGGCTGTGTTCTTTTCAGTAGAAAAGCAGCTGGGTTTTGTAGACGGCGCTGACGCCGGCGTTCAGGGCAAAAAGACAGCCAAGCGAAAGTGCTATGAGCAGAGCAGCTTCCTTACTGTTTAACGGCTGCTGCTGGTGCATGGCACGACTGATGGCCTTGCCGCATAAAACAACCAGCATACCCAAAAGAAATAAAGAAAAAAGTATATTCAGCATTATAATTGCTCCTTTGTTATAAGCTGTTTACAAGCAGATAAATATTTATAGGATTAGTATACCACACTTTTCGTGAAATATGGTATACTATTATAGATATATTCAGCAAAATATAGCAGATTTAGATTCTGCCTAAGTTCCGAAAAGAGAAGGGTGATAAGTATGGAAACAAGAGTAGCTGTTATCTCTCTTATTGTAACGCAGCCTGAGGCTGTGGAAGAGCTTAACGCAATTTTGCATACCTACAGCAGTTATATTATCGGCCGCATGGGCCTGCCCTATCGCCAGAAGAATGTTAATATTATCTGCGTTGCCGTTGATGCGCCGCAGGATATTATCAGCGCTATGAGCGGTAAACTGGGACTGCTTGCCGGTGTGAATGCCAAAACTGCTTATTCCAACGTAACTGCCAAGGAATAAAACTGCTGGGTACAAACTATCTGACGGGAAAGATACTACTGACCTGTAAGGAGGAGACAAAATGTATAATGCAAAATCAATGAAGGCCGAAGAATTTATCTGTCATGAGGAAATCCTCGACACGCTTGCTTATGCTGAGGCCAACAAAAACAACAAGGAGCTGCTGGAGCAGATTATTGCCAAGGCCAAGCTGCGCAAGGGCTTAAGCCATCGTGAGGCCAGCGTATTGCTTGCCTGCGAGGACGAAAAGCTGGTGCAGGAAATGTTTGCTTTGGCAGAGCAGATTAAAAAGGATTTTTACGGCAACCGTATAGTGCTGTTTGCTCCGCTGTATTTATCCAATTATTGTATCAATCACTGCGTATACTGTCCTTACCATGCAACCAACAAGCATATCGGACGCAAAAAGCTGACGCAGGACGAAGTACGTGCCGAGGTTATCGCACTGCAGGATATGGGCCATAAGCGTCTTGCTTTGGAGGCCGGCGAGGACCCGGTAAACAACCCGATTGAATATATTCTGGACTGCATCAAGACTATCTATTCTATTAAGCATAAAAACGGCGCTATCCGCCGCGTAAACGTAAACATTGCGGCTACTACCGTAGAAAATTACCGCAAACTGAAGGAAGCAGGCATTGGTACTTATATCCTCTTCCAGGAAACCTATCATAAGGAAAGCTATGAGAACCTGCATCCGCGCGGACCGAAGCACAATTACGCTTACCATACGGAGGCTATGGACAGAGCGATGGAGGGCGGCATTGATGATGTCGGTCTGGGTGTACTGTTCGGTTTGGAGCGTTACCGCTACGAACTGGCCGGACTTTTGATGCATGCCGAGCATCTGGAGGCAGTACACGGCGTAGGTCCGCATACCATCAGCGTACCGCGTATCAAACGCGCCGATGATATCGACCCGGGCGTTTTTGACAACGGTATTGATGATGCAACCTTCTGCAAGATTATTGCGATTATCCGCATTGCTGTTCCGTATACAGGCATGATTATTTCTACGCGTGAAAATCAGGCTGTGCGTGAAAAGGCACTGCATCTGGGTATTTCTCAGATTAGCGGCGGTTCGCGTACTTCCGTAGGCGGTTACACCGAGGATGTGCGCCCGACCGATACCGAGCAGTTTGACGTTTCTGACCAACGTTCTTTGGATGAAGTAATTGAATGGCTGATGGAATTAGGCTTCCTGCCATCGTTCTGTACTGCCTGCTACCGTGCCGGACGCACAGGCGACAGATTTATGGAGCTGTGCAAGTCTAAGCAGATTCAAAACTGCTGCCATCCTAATGCGCTGCTGACGCTGAAGGAATATCTGGAGGACTATGCTTCTCCGGCAACGAAGGCTTTGGGCGAAAAACTGGTGCAGGCTGAGCTGCCGAACATTCCGCAGGAAAAGGTGCGTGAGGTTTGCATAGAGCGTCTGCAAAAAATTGCTCAGGGAGAAAGAGATTTCCGTTTCTAAAATAAAAAAGACAAGCCTGCGGGTGCAGGCTTGCGTTTTAAATACTAAAAAACCGCTGCAGAGATTCTGCAGCGGTTTTGTGCTTTATATGTCTTATTCGTTCAGCAGGTGCAGGTATTCAAAGAGCTTGAAGGCAAGGCTCATAATAATAGCAACAACGGTTGCCAGCACCATGCCCTGTACGGAAAATGCACCGAAGGAGAGCTTCGCACCGGAAAGGCCGATAATCATAATAACAGAGGTCATTACGAGGTTGGAGGATTTGCTGTAATCTACCTGACGTTCAACCAGTACGCGGATACCGCTGGCAGCGATTACGCCGAACAGCAGGATGCAGATGCCGCCCATAACAGGAACGGGGATACTGTGAATCAGCTCGCTGAGCTTACCGCAGAAGGAGAGGATGATTGCCATGACAGCAGCGCCGCCGATAACCCAGGTGCTGTAAACCTTGGTGATTGCCATAACGCCGATGTTTTCACCGTAGGTAGTGTTCGGAGTTGCGCCGGCAAAGCCGCTGATAACGTTGGACAGGCCGTCTGCAAACAGAGAGCGGGACAGGCCCGGATCCTTGATTAAATCGCGGTCAACAATGTTGCCGGTTACTACGAGGTGGCCGATGTGCTCAGCCAGTACAACGAGTGCGGCCGGAGCTATAATCATAATAGCGTTGATATCAAAAACCGGAGCGTAGAAATGCGGTACCTGGAACCAAGGAGCGTCAATTACCGGCTGGAAGTTGACGATACCCATGATAGCAGCAAAAACATAACCGCAGACAACACCGAAGAGAATCGGGATGATGCTCATGAAGCCGCGGAAGGCAACAGAGCCGATAACGCCGACCGCCAATGTGAACATAGAAATAGCCACGTTGACCATATTAATGTTATCACCGGTCAAACCTGCCATGTTAGCTGCAACAGGTGCCAGCTCCAGACCGATAACAGCGATGATTGCGCCCATTGCTGCCGGCGGGAAGATGACATCAATCCATTTGGTGCCTACGCAGTGAATAATCAGCGAGAAAAGCATGAACAGCAGACCGAAAACGATAAAGCCGGACTGTGCATGGTTATAGGCAGAGGTGGACATAATCAGCAGTACAGGAGAGATAAAGGCAAAGCTGGAGCCGAGATAGGAAGGAATTTTGCCCTTGGTGATGAAGATGTAGAGCAGGGTACCCAGGCCGTTCATGAACAGGCAGGTGGTAGGGTTGACCTTGAATAAAAAGGGAACCAACACGGTAGAGCCGAACATGGCGAACAGATGCTGGATACTTAACGGAATATTAAGTAGTAATGGCGGACGTTCTTCAACTTGAATAACTTTGCGTTCCAAAATAAATAACCTCTTTTCTTAAATTTTGCTATGATAATTTTACGTGGATTTTACATTAATTGCAAGGAGTTTTTAGCAAAAGTGTAAAAAACTTTTCATAATCTCGGATTTTCAGATGAAGTACCGCTCTTGTGTGATGCTTAAGAAGCAAGTATAATAAAGCTGTCATCTTTATTATATATTTTTTGTTGCTATTTCCGAATGAAGGGGGAATAAAAATGTTACAGGTAAATCATGAACGTGTAGCTAAGCTTTTACAAGGTTTGGCTGCTTTTACGGACAGTGAAGAGGGCGTTACCCGCCTTGCCTATAGTCCGCTGGATAAAAAAGCTCAGAGCTGGCTGTTGGAGCAGGTGCAGGATTTGCATTTGCAAATCCGCACCGATGCTGTGGGTAATGTGTTCTTGCGTCGCGATGGCAAACAGCCGCAGCTGCCGCCGGTGGCTAGTGGTTCGCATCTGGACACTGTTATCAATGGTGGTGCCTATGACGGCATGTGCGGTGTGGTAGGTGCTCTGGAGGCATTATACATGCTGCAGGATGAGGAGCTTGAGCGCAGTATTGAGGTGATTATCTTCCGTGCGGAGGAATCGAGTCGCTTCGGCTTTGCAACTATGGGCAGTAAGCTGCTGACAGGCAGTGCAGCGCCGGAGCAGCTGAACAAAGGCGCTAAGAAGGGCGATATCAGCTTTATCGAGGCCTTGCGTGAATGGGGCTGCAATCCTGACGCTTATCGTGATGCTGTAATTGCTCCCGGCAGCTATAAATGCTTTGCGGAGCTGCATATCGAGCAGGGCAAGGTGCTGGAGCAGACGCAGCATCAGCTTGGTATCGTGCATAATATTGCGGCACCGACACGCTTTAAGATTCATATTAAAGGCGTAGCTGACCACAGCGGCGCAACGCCGATGGGGATGCGCCGTGACGCGCTCGTCAGCGCTGCTAAGCTCATTTTGGCGGTGAACGAAGCTGCGGAAACAGAAAAAGCCAACGGCAGTGTTGGTACCGTTGGCGTGGTTGACGTAGAGCCCGGCTCGATTAACGTTGTGCCGGGAGCAGTTACGCTGTGGGTTGATGTGCGTGGTGTTGATAAAGCCAGCATTGCGCGCGTGCTGCAAAGCATTCGCGAGCAGGCTGAAAACGTCGCTGTCTGCGACGGTGTCGGCGTGCAGATTGAAATGCTGACAGCAGACAGCCCTGTTGCTTTGGATAAGGCCTTGGCGGCGCAGAGCGAAGCGATATGCACAGAAAAGGGCTTCAGCTTCTTGCATATGAATAGTGGCGCCGGTCATGATGCTATGCATATGACGAAAATTTGCCCCACGACAATGCTTTTTGTTCCCTGTCGAGCAGGCATCAGCCATAACCCGTCAGAGTATGCCTCAACTGAGGATATTTGCCGTGGCATTGAGGTTCTGGCAGAGGTTTTGCGTCGGGAGGCAAATTGACAATAGCGCAAAAACTGCTATAATAATTATAGAGATAGCCGATTGTGGTAGGTCGGCTTTCCTCGCAAATTTGTAGTTTGAAGGAAGCCGCCTAACCGTTAGGCGGTTTTTTTCATGCCTTTATTTAGAGCGATGTGATAAAATCAAAACTACGAGAGTTGCAAAGCCTATCATAAGCTGAAGTGCTTCGAAAACAGTCATAGCATCACCCCACTTTCCAGCAGGAAACCGACGTCGGCTATCTCTATGCGAAAATTATATCATTTTATAAAATTTAAAGCAAATATATTTTTATACTCCTGTACCGTCAAAGCAGGGGATAAAGTCCTTGCAGGCTGCATCGCCCTCCTGCACAAAGCCGTCTTCGATAGTGCTTTGCAGCAGATAGCTTTCCAGCTCCTTGTATTCTTCATCCGTAACCTTGCGGTTGATTTCAGGATATTCGCTGGCGCGGCCGCAGGGAACATATTGGTGCATCAGGCTGAACATTACCTGCCCAGGCTTGAAGTTGGCTGCAACCCAGTCGATAATTCTCTTGGTGTTATCCGGCATTCCGGGCATAATCAGATGACGGATGATGACACCTTTCGTCATGATACCGTTATCGTCAATATGGTAGTCGCCTACCTGATTATACATTTCCTTAATTGCTTCGGTTGCAATGCGGAAGTAGTAGGGCGCGTTGCTGTATTTGATAGCAGCCATATCATCACTGTATTTTAAATCCGGCAGATAAATCTGCACCTTGCCTTTAAGGCGGCGCAGTGTATCCTGCGTTTCAAAGCCGCTGGTGTTGTAAACAACAGGCACCGGCAGAGGTTCATCCAGACTTTGCAGCACTGCTTCGGTAAAATGGGTGGGTGTAACCAGATTGATATTGTGCGCACCCTGGGCGATAAGCTCGTGATAGATTTCCTTCAGACGTTCAATAGTAATTTCCTTGCCGAAGCCCTTGCAGCTGATGTCATAGTTCTGGCAGAAAACACAGTGCAGATTGCAGCCGGAAAAGAAAACAGTACCGCTGCCTTTAGTGCCGCTGATGACGGGCTCTTCCCACATATGCAGGCCGGCGCGGGCAACAATCGGAGCGAGGCCGACGCCGCAGCTGCCAAAGCAGCCGGTAATATCAGACATATTTGCCGGGCGGTTTACGCCGCAGCGATGCGGACATACATAACAGAGAGTCATATTATTTCCTCCTTTGAAAAGAGCTTGCCGTGCCTTTTCGATATATGTATAGACAAGAATTCTTGGTTCCCCCTTGGGGGAACTGTCGAGCGATAGCGAGACTAAAGGTGGCAACACTCTAATTCGTTATACCATTATTCTACCACAATCGCCTGGTATTGACAAAAACAACGAGGCATCTTATAATTTTAGTATTAGGTCATATAACTGACGGAAGTGGGTTACCACAGGGGAGTATGACCGGTAGCACGCCGACCGTCTGGGCAAAGATTTTTTCTTGTGCCAGTGTGTCGGTTTTTTGTTTGTCTAAGTGACTGGCACTATACAAAAGAGGAGGAGTTATAGTGAAAGAATTAGCATTAAAATATGGCTGCAATCCTAATCAGGGCAGCGCACGTATTTACATGAACAATGGCAGCGAGCTGCCGATTGAGGTGCTGAACGGCCGTCCTGGTTATATCAATTTTCTCGATGCTTTCAACAGCTGGCAGCTGGTAAAAGAACTGAAGGAAGCAACCGGCCTGCCGGCAGCGGCATCCTTTAAGCACGTAAGCCCTGCAGGTGCTGCAGTAGGCCTGCCGCTGAGCGATACTCTGAAGAAAATTTATTATGTAGATGATCTGGAGCTGTCTCCGTTGGCAAATGCTTATGCACGTGCTCGTGGCGCTGACCGCATGAGCTCCTATGGCGACTTTGTTGCTTTGTCCGATGTTTGCGACGTGCAGACTGCTAAAATGCTGGCACGCGAGGTTTCCGACGGTGTTATCGCACCCGGTTATACCGAAGAAGCTCTTACTGTTCTGAAGGGCAAACGCAAAGGCACCTACAATATTATTAAAATTGATGAAAACTACAAGCCGGAGCTGCTGGAGCACAAGCAGGTATTCGGTATTACCTTCGAGCAGGAGCGCAACGAAGCTAAAATTACCGCTGATCTGCTGCAAAACCGTCCGACCGTGAATAAAGAAATTCCGGAAGGCGCAGCACGCGACCTGCTGATTTCCTTAATCGTTTTGAAATACACTCAGTCCAACTCCGTTTGCTACGTAAAGGACGGTCAGGCTATCGGCATCGGAGCCGGCCAGCAATCCCGCGTACATTGCACCCGTCTTGCAGGCGGTAAGGCTGATATTTGGTGGCTGCGCCAAAATCCGAAGGTATTGGCTCTGCCGTTTAAGGACAGCATCCGCCGTCCCGACCGCGACAACACCATCGACGTTTACATCTCCGATGATTATGATGATGTACTGGCTGACGGCGTATGGGAAAACTTCTTCACCGAAAAACCGGAACCGCTGACTCGCGAAGAGAAAAAGGCTTGGGTTGCTCAGTTGAAGGACGTTGCTCTTGGCAGTGACGCATTCTTCCCGTTCGGCGATAACATTGAGCGTGCGCATCGCAGTGGCGTTCAGTATATTGCACAGGCAGGCGGCTCTATCCGTGATGATAATGTTATCGAGACCTGCGATAAGTACGGTATTGCCATGGCATTCACCGGCCTGCGTCTGTTCCATCACTAAGATAGCTTTATAATGAACTTTCGTCCCACTCGTCTGACGGGTGGGACGTTTTTTTCTGCGCTTTTGATTCTGCCAAACCTAACACACCTAAAAATGCTTTCTGCTTTATTGCAAATTACTTAATTTGCATGTATGATTGATTACAGACAATCTTTTACAAAAGCGTAAAGTGAAATGCCTATATCATAATTAAAACTAACTCCATTCCTATGAGGTGATAATATGCTTCTTAAAGAAATGAATTTTCGTGACATCGTAGATAAATACCTTTACATAGAAGCTGCCGGCGTGGCGCAAAATCTGGGCAGCATTTTTGAGGTAACCGATGATGTAACCGGTTTACTTTGCTATGGTTATATAGATGAACAGGCAGGCATTAGTTTTGAAATACTTTGCTGTGCTGTACACGATGCGGATAAAAAGACGTTGAAGTTGTTGCATGGCAATGATGAGCAATTAGCGAAGATACGCTTAGCTGAGCTGATGGAAGCGCAGGCAACTGTGCTGCCGAGCGAAATGCCTCGCCTGAGCGAGTTCCAAAGCAAAGTGGCAATGGTGCAAAAGGCTTATAAGGCAGACGAAGCGACAGAAGCAATGCGTAAGCTTACCTCTTTAGATCCTGCAAGACTTGCAATGCATCCCGATATCGTCACAGTTTATCTGGTGCGCGGCGATGAGGCCGAAGCGGCTTATGTGCTGCTTAAGGAAGTGCGCGAGGTAAATATCATAGGCACGCTGCTTTCAGAGCCTCAAAAGGCTTCCGGTTTGCATAAGGGCGATGAAATCAGCTTTTTCCTGGTGCGTAACGAAAAAGGAATTATGTGTATGAAGGTGTTGGAGAAA
This sequence comes from Escherichia coli, assembly GCA_963603005.1. GTDB lineage: Bacteria > Bacillota > Negativicutes > Acidaminococcales > Acidaminococcaceae > Phascolarctobacterium_A. The sequence continues at coordinate 38,904 of CAVCLW010000002.1, forward strand.
TAAGCAAAAGAAAGGATATAGACGCTGAGCTAAGCTCGGCAAGGTGATTTTTTGAGCTCTGGAAAAAGAAACAGGTATATAGACGGCAAGCTGCTGCTGGCTTATCCTGATGATTATACTGTTTTAGATATTGAAACTACCGGTCTGAGTCCGCAAAATGATTATATAACGGAAATCTCTGCTATAAAATACCGTAATAATCGCCGGGTGGATGAGTTTTCCTGCCTAGTTAAGCCGGAATTATCTATCCCGTATTATATTACACGGCTTACCGGAATCGATGACGCTATGGTTGCGGATGCACCGGCAATCGACGAGGTAATTTTGTCCTTTATGGATTTTTTGGCTGATGATATTATTGCAGGCTATAATATAGCCTTTGATTTGAGCTTTATTGCGGAAAATCTGGCAGGCTATTATGCCAAAAGATTAGCCAATGATTATGTTGATGTTATGAAGCTGGCGCAGAATGAATTACCGTTTTTAGGCAGGTATAAGCAGACTGCGGTTGCCGAATACTTCAATATTGCCACCGACGGTGCACACAGGGCGCTTGTTGACTGCGGCATTTGCAATGGCTGCTACCAGAAGCTGAAGGAGCTGGCGGTGGCGGATTATCATCTGCCGCCGCAGCAAAGAGAGCTTGCAATCGTACCGTCTTTCAGGCGCTTAAGACCGTTGGCAGATAAAAATATAGTTCTGCTTGGCTCTTTTAACGGCCTTTATCTTAAAAACCTTCAGGAGATACTGACTGCGCTTGGTGCAAGCGTTGCTTATCATGTTACAACAGCTTCTGATATGGTTATTGTCGGCACGGCGGATGCTTCCGTGTGTGACGGTGCTGATTTGCAGCGTGCTGTCAGCATGAAAAACGCGGGCAAGAATATCTATATTCTTAAAGAAGATGTGTTTTGCCAATCGGTGCTGGCCAAAGGCTGGCTGCTGGTTGTGAGGGATAATTAATTAAACAAACGTAAAGCTTTTAAGCAAATAAAAAAGCCCGGACTGGTGTCTGGGCTTTTTGCCATTACTAAAAGCTAGTATAGGTTTGCTTTATAAATATTTTCATCCAGAAGCTCCAAGCGTTCAGCAGAAATATTTTCTACCTTCTTGCTGATTATCACAGCTAAAGCTTCAGCCAAACACAGTGGCACAACATAAGAGTTAGTAAAGCTCAAGCCAGTTACGTTGGTAGTTACGATGTAGTCTGCATAAGCTGCTAAAGGAGAAGTAATTCTGTCAGTAAAAAGAATAATCTTTGCGCCGCGTTTTTTGGCAAGCTCTAAGATTATGGTGCAGATTTGCGAGTATCTGGGATAGGAAAACATCAGGATACAATCGTTTTGGTTAATGTCAACAAGCTTTTCCAGAGTTTCACTCTCTGCCTTGTTACATAACACCAGTCCTGGCAGAAAATAAATCGCTTTCCTCCAAAAATAGTCAGCACAGCAGGAGGTTCCACGAAAGGCTGCAATATATTTGTTTTTGGAATTAATCAGACAATCTGCTATGTCCAGCAAAAGCTTATCATCAAGAGAATTGATAGCCTTATTAATGTTATTTATGGAATTATACAATACTTCGCTTGCTATACTGCCAGTGTTGATGTAATTTTTGCTTTGGTTAAATTTTTGCATTGGTGAAAGATTTGCGTTATATTGTTCTAAAAATTTTTCGTTAATTGATTTTTTGAAATCTGTATAGCCTGCATAACCCAGCTCACGCAAAAATCTGATGATAGAAGTATCGCTGACACCACAAGCGTTGGCAACATCTTTAATGGGACCAAAGCCTATAGTTTCCATATTATCAAGTATATAATCAGCTATAATTTTTTCCTTTTTTGTAAGTGTTTTATCTTTAATTCTGTCCTCAAAGTTCATACTATTCCCCTCCCGATAATTATATTATAGCTGAAAATGTATCTTTTGCAACAAATATTGCACTTACAACATTCTTGCGAATAAATTTTGTGAATGCTTATTGACAGCTTAGAAGATTGAAAAGTATAATGTTGTCAATACAACAGATTGAAATAAAAATGTTGTAAATAATACAGGGAAGCGGATTCGCAGAAAAGGAGGCTTTATTATGACGAATTTTTTGTTCTCGAAAAAATACCTCGCTTACAGAGTTGCTATTGGCTTTGTTTTAGGTATTGCGGCTGGTCTTTTATTTAAAGATTTTTCTATTTGGGTAAAACCGGCAGGCACACTTTTTATGAATCTGATTAAGATGCTGATTGTTCCGGTTATCTTTTTCAGCTTGACTAGCGGTATTGCGGCGATTGGTGATGTGCAGAAGCTTAAACGAATCGGCGGCAAGGTTGTGCTTATATATGTAATCATGACTGTGGTTGCCTGTATAATTGGTATTGGTGTAGTAAGCATTTTCCATCCTGGTGCTAATTTTGATACCAGTAACATGAAGGCTTATGATCCGAAAAACTTAAAAGCAATTTCCTTCTCTGCCTTCTTGTTTAATATGGTACCGACCAATATTATCAATGCGATGGCGAAGCAGGATATCCTGCAGATGATTTTCTTTACGGTGCTTTTTGCTGTATCTATAGTATATGTTGGTGAAAAGGGTAAAAAAGTAGTTGAGATGTGCGAAAGCGTAGCTCAAATTATATACAAAATGTTGGATATTGTTATGCTTTACTCTCCTATAGGCGTGTTTGCCTTAATGGCTAATACAACGGCCGTTTATGGGCCGCAACTGTTTGGTGCGTTGGCAAAATTTGTTGTTACAGATTATGTAGGCTGCTTGCTTATTTGGGCATTGCTGAGCGGCATAACCTATCTGTACACTAAAGTCGATTATATCAAAATGTGCAAATCAATGATTCCTATTTGGGTTAATACTATTGCAACTAACTCCAGTGCCGGTACTATTCCTATTACTTTGGATTGTGTAACTAATAAATTGCACGTTCCTATGTCTATAGCTTCTTTTTCTGTTCCGTTAGGTGCAACTATAAACCTGACAGGTGCAGCGCTTTATAAAACAATTTTGGCTTTCTTTGTTGCCGAAATTTATGGTCTTGATATGACTTGGTCGCAGACAATAATGATCATAACTATATCAACCATTATGTCTATAGCAGCACCTGGTATTCCTGGCGGCGGCATCGTAACCGGTGCTATTTTCTTAAATCTTATGGGTTTGCCGATGGATATGATGGGACCGATTGCCGGTATGTACAGACTTATTGATATGAGTCATACTACCGTTAACGTATCTGGCGATGTCCTGGGAACATTGCTTGTTGCCAAAAATGAAAAAATTTGGGATGCATCCATGGTTGACCAGCCGCAGACCGAAGAATAAGATTGTTGAATTAAATTTGAGGAGGTACATGAAATGAAATATGGTAAATTATTAAATGAAGCTGATATGGCAAAGGCTAGAGATGCGTTCTATCTGCTTGATAAAAATCCTGATGGCACACCAAGAATCTTTTTTGAAAATGCTGGCGGTTCTCTGCGCTTAAAGGATGCAGCTGACTGCTTTCATAAGCTGGATATGATTCCTGATTGTGATGGAAGAAAGCATCCTTTGGCAGTTGAGCTTAAAAATCTTGTTCACAAGGCAGAGGATGATGTAAGAGTTATCTTTAATGTAAAGGGAGGCAGCATAGCTACAGGACTTACAGCATCACAATTGATGTTTTCAATGGTAGAAACAGTAGTAAAAAATATTCCTGGCACCAATGTAGTAACAACAGTTCTGGAACATCCTTCTTCTTATGATTCTTCTGAGCATTTTGCCGCAACGACAGGCAAAGAGTTGCGTGTTGCTCCTTCTGATATGCTTACCGGTGGCTGTGAAGTTGATGCAATCTGTGATTTGATTGATGAGAATACCTGCCTTTTGAATGTAATGTACGCCTCCAATATTTCCGGTGCGATTATGGATATTCCGGCAATTGTAAAAAAGGCCAGAAGCATAAAACCGGATATCTATATTACAGTTGATGCAGTTCAGCATGCACCTCATGCAGTTATGGATCTTTCAGAGCTGGATATTGATGGTATTAACTTCGCTCCTTATAAATTTTTCGGTGTACGTGGCTTTGGCGTAGCGTGGCTTAGTGACCGCCTGTCTATATTGCCTCATGCCCGGCTTACTCAAAAACCGGAAAATTTCTGGGGCCTGGGATCAGACGCACCTGCTCAATATGCTATGATTTCCAGTATTCTCGATTATGTTTGCAGCTTTGCTGATAATAAAAATGGTACTCGTAGAGAGCAATTTGTAGAGGGTATGACTAAGTTAGAGCTGCAGGAAAGAGCATTGCTGCACTATATGCTCGAAGGTACTGCTAATGTTCCCGGACTCAGACATATAGAGGGTGTAACTGTTTATAATGACAATCCGGATTTGACGAGACGTGACCTGATTTTAGCTATTGGCTTTGATAATCTGACTCCTACTCAGGCTACGGCAGAATATGTTAAACGAGGCATAGTTGTTTTTGACCGTGTTGATACAAGCCTGTATTCTGTAAGAATGTTGCACTCTTTTGGCTTAAAAGGCATAGTGCGTGTTTCTCCGCTCCATTGTCATAACCTTGATGAGGTGGAAACATATTTGAAGGTTACGCAGGAATTAACTAAGCTCTGAGCGCTGTAAAATATTAGTATGCGCATAAAAAGATTACAGTAAGCATTTTAGATAATAAGAGTTAAGAGTCATCTGAGGGGAATAAAATGTTAGATTTAGAAAAAAATTGTCGTGTAGCCGTAGTACAGTGTTCACCTGTAATGTTTGATAAGGATGCAACACTGGCCAAATGTATTGATTTTATTAAGCAGGCAGGTGCCGGCGGAGCACAGCTTATCGTGCTGCCGGAGCTGATTATTCCCTGCTATCCTTACGGCATGACCTTTGGCTTTACCGTAGGTAGCAGACAGGAAGAAGGACGTGCCGACTGGAAGCGGTATTATGATGGTTCCATTGTAGTGCCTGGCGCAGAAACTGATGCGCTCGGAGAAGCGGCACGCGAGGTAAATGCTTATGTAAGCATTGGTATCTCGGAGCGTGATGCTGTAAGCGGTACGCTTTATAACAGCAATATTATTTTTGCTCCTGACGGCAGCATTGCTGCCCTGCACCGCAAGCTCAAGCCTACGGGCGCGGAGCGCTTTGTTTGGGGTGATGCGGATAAGGCTTATTTTCCTGTGGTTGCTTCGCCGTGGGGACCGCTTGGTAATTTGATTTGTTGGGAGTCTTACATGCCGTTGGCACGTGTGGCTTTATACCAAAAAGGCGTCACGATTTTGATTTCCTGCAATACAAATGATAATCCTGAGTGGCAGGCTACTATTCAGCATATTGCGCTCGAAGGACGCTGCTATTACATTAACTGCGATCAGTTCTTCACTAAAGATATGTATCCTGCTGATTTGCATGCACAGGATGAAGTCGCTAAGCTGCCTGAGCTTGTCTGTCGCGGCGGCAGCTGTGTGATTGATCCTTATGGACATTATGTTACGGAGCCTGTCTGGGATAAGGAAGCAATTATTTATGCGGATTTGGATATAGACAAGGTGCCTGCCAGCCGTATGGAATTTGACGCCTGTGGTCATTATTCACGACCGGATGTTTTGCAACTGCAGGTTAAAGAGTAAAGCTGTAGCGTAAAAAAATATAAGAACAACAAAAAACGCTTACGCCCCACGCATCACGTGGGATGTAAGCGTTTAATTTTTTGCGGTTATTCAATCAAACCCTTAGGAGAAATTACTTCGCCGTTATCAAAAGCAATGTAGGTAACCTGAATCTTGATTGTTTCTTTGGAAATATCCAAATTCATCAGCTTTTTGTCATCCGGCAGCATGGAATTCAGCTTTTTGCTGGTTGTGAGCTCCACAGCCTGTCCGGGGGCAATACTGCCCTGGTAATGCTCCGGATAGGAATACAGCCGTTCGCCCTTGTCGTTGAACACTGTTACATCGTAATACATACGGTTGATAGCAACGCTGCTCATGTTTTTGGCCATGATGGTGGCAGTAAGCGTAGCTTTTTCCTCGCTGCCTGCTTTGTTGCTGTCCTTGTTCAGCGTCAGACGTTCACTGGTTGCCTGCAGTGCTTTATTCAGACGTTCCATAACCGGCTTATTCAGCAGGGCCTGTTTAGCACGTTTTGCTGCATCCAGCTGAACGATAAAGTCTGCCAGATTGCTGACCTTTTTAATCTGCCAATCACCCTTATCGTTTTGCTGCATTAACAGTTCGGCAATAAAATCTTTATCCAGCTCATTGTCGCGCAGTACCAAAGTTGCTTTGGCTGTTTCGCCTTCATGTTTGCTGAGCTTCAGATCTTTGACCGTAAGATTTTTAATGGGGATGTGACGCTCCAGGTTACGCTTCATAGCGTCCGGTACCGGGTCGACTGTCTGCTTAGGCGCATTGTCCGGCTTAGCGGCTATTTTGTCTAAAGCCTCCTGCGTCATCAGGTCTACAACGGACGGCTTCAGCATATGCAGAATGCCGAGGGCGAACGGATTGGAGAAAACATTATCATTGTTGATTTTGCTTTCTGCCTTGATGATATCCTCAAAAGCGTTGTCCATAACAGAGGGAACATCAACGTAGCGTGAAAACTTTGCGCTGTCATGCTGCTGCAGTGCAACGCGCGCTTCGTTCAGAGCGTAGGCCGGTGTACGGATGAAATAAAGAAAATAAAAGGCTGCGCCTGCAAGGGCAGCGAGCAGAATAAATACAACAAACCATTTCTTTTTGCTTTGCATGATTTTGACCTTCCTAAACTATATTAAAAGGCAATCGGAAAAATTCTTTGCCTGCATATATTGTAATCATCTTAAGGGCAGATTTCAATACCTACTACTAAAATATTTTATAAATTATTCCCTACTTCTTTCCGGGGGAAATGTTGCGGGAAGTGAGTGTAATTGGTTATAATATAATGATAGACTGATTTTACACGGAGGTATTTACATGAGTGATAAAAATAAAACCTACTGTCTGATAAATTACGGCTGCCAGATGAATGAATCCGATACGGAGCATTATGCAGGACAGTTGCAGGAGCTTGGCTATGCGCCTAATCCTGATTTTCATACCGCAGATATAATTATTGTCAACACCTGTTGCGTGCGCGAGAGCGCGGAAAAGAAAATTGCCGGCAAAATTGGCGAATTAAAGGCTGTAAAGCGTGCCAATCCGGATGTAGTTATCTGCGTTGCCGGCTGTATGGCACAGAAGGATGGCGAAAAGCTGCGCAAGAAGCATCCGCAGGTAGATTTGCTGTTGGGTACTGCTTACGTTAACGATTTCAAGCGTTTGCTGCTGGAATTTCTGGCAGAGCGCAAGGCTGCGGTTTATACTGATCTGACTATTCATCAAAGTGAGTTTGAAGGTCATATGGTACGCCAAAGCTCCTTTGCTGCCTGGATTCCTATTATGTATGGCTGCAATAATTTCTGCACCTACTGCATCGTGCCGTATGTACGCGGACGCGAGCGCAGCCGCAGCATCGATAATATTGTTGCCGAGATTGAGGCAGCAGTTAAAGAAGGCTACAAGGAATTTACTCTGCTGGGACAAAACGTTAATTCCTATGGCAAGGATTTTGGCGACAAGGACGCTTTCGCTAAGCTGCTGCGCCGTGTGGATATTATTCCCGGCGTTGAGCGTATTCATTATATGACCAGCCATCCGCGTGATATGAGCGAGGAGGTTATCAAGGCTGTTGCAGAATGTGAGCACATCTGCGAAAACTTCCATCTGCCGTTCCAGGCAGGCAGCTCGGAAATTCTTCGCCGCATGAACCGCGGTTACACGAAGGAAAAATATCTTGAGCTGGTGAAGATGGTACGCAAGTATGTGCCGGATGCAACTATTACTACAGATATTATTGTAGGCTTCCCGGGCGAAACCGAAGAGGATTTTGAAGAAACTCTGGATGTTGTGCGTCAGGTTGGCTTTACTTCTGCTTATACCTTTATTTATTCCAAGCGCAGCGGTACACCTGCAGCCAAAATGGAAAATCAGGTGCCGCTGGCAGTGAAGAAGGAACGCTTGAACCGTTTGATGGCGCTGCAGAACGAGAACAGCCTGAAGTGTCATGAAAAGCTGGTAGGCAAAACTGTTGAAGTGCTGGCAGAAGGTCCCAGTAAGCAGAAAACCGTTTGGAACGGACGCACACGCACGGGAGTTCTGGTGCTGTGGCCGATTGAAGATAAACAATATGAGGTTGGACAAAAGGTTAACGTGCAGATCGAAGCTGCGCAGACCTGGCTGGTGAAAGGTAAGGCGGTTGATTAATGGCTGCTGCAAATGTTACGCCCATGGTACAGCAATATATGGCGGTGAAGCAGGAGCACCAGAATGAGCTGCTCTTCTTCCGCTTGGGCGATTTTTATGAAATGTTTTTTGACGATGCGATTACTGCATCGCGTGAGCTTAATTTAACACTGACCAAGCGCTCTAACGGTATGGAAAATATGCCGATGTGCGGTGTGCCTTATCATTCGGTGGACGGATATATCGCCAAGCTGATAAAAAAGGGTTACCGCATCGCTATCTGCGAGCAGGTGGAGGATCCCAAGCTCGCCAAAGGCATTGTTGAGCGCAAGGTTATTAAAATCATTACGCCGGGAACGGCGCTGAACGAACAGCTTTTAGAGGATAAGCATAACCGCTATCTGGTATTTTTACAGCAGGACCAGGACAAGGGACTCTGCCTGGTAGCGGCCGATGTAACTACGGGCGAGTGCGAATGGTTCCTTGACCAGACGCCGGAAAGCTTTTTGAATATCACCGAGCAGCTTTACAGACTGCAGCCAGCAGAGCTTGTTGTGCGCCTTGCTTCTGATGAAATGAGTGAGAAGCTGCAGGAATGGCTGGCGGCAAGATTGCCGGAATGTGTGGTGACACGTTACGAAGAGAGTGCTCCTGATGCTGATTATTTTGCGCAGCATTTTGCCGGCAATGATGTGCCTGATGAGGTGCACAGCACAGTTGAGCTTTTGCTGCGTTATCTGCACGGCACAGTGATGGCGGATTTGAGCCATATTAACCGTCTGGTGCGGATTGAACGTAATAGCTTTATGAACCTTGACGTAACTGCTATCCGTAACCTGGAGCTGGTTCGCAATATGACGGACGGTTCGAAGCGCGGTACGCTGCTGCAGGTGCTTGATTTTACCAATACCTCGATGGGTGCACGTCGTCTGCGCAGCTGGATTGAAAGCCCGCTGCTTGATGTGGGCCGCATTTATGAGCGTCAGGAGGCGGTAGCCGAGCTGGCGGCAGCCGCAGAGCTGCGCGAAGCGATTGTGGCGCAGCTGAAGGCAGTTGCGGATTTGGAGCGTATTGTCAGCCGTATTGAGGTGGGCAGTGCCAATGCCAGAGATTTGGTAGCTCTGCGTAATTCTTTAAGCGTACTGCCTGGACTGAAGGGCATCCTGGAAGGCTGCGGCAGCGGATTGCTGCGTAAACTGTGGAAGGGACTGCATCTGCACGAGGAGCTGGCTGCAAGATTGCAGCAGGCAATCGTTGATGAGCCGCCGTTTTCTGTGCGCGAGGGCGGTATGATTCGCACCGGTTATAATCAGGAGCTGGATGAGCTGCATCTGATTGCCGCCGACAACAAAACCTGGATGCAGAACTTTGAGCAGAAAATCAAAGAGGAAACCGGCATTAAAACAATGAAGGTAGGCTTCAACAAGGTTTTCGGCTATTATATCGAGGTAAGCAGGGGACAGAGCAGCAGCGTGCCTCCGTACTTTGTACGTAAGCAGACGCTGGTAAACGCGGAGCGTTATATTGTTCCCGAGCTTAAGGAGTTCGAGAATAAGATTCTCGGTGCCAAGGAAAAAATCGAGCAGCTGGAGTATTATCTGTTTGATGAGCTGCGTACACTGATTCGCGGCAAAATCAAGGAGATTCAGGAAACTGCTCGCGCCGTCAGCTATATTGATGTGCTGACAGGTTTGGCAGAGGCTGCCTACAAATATAATTATGTAAGACCGGAGCTGAATAATAACGGCGAAATCAAGATTGTTGACGGACGCCATCCTGTAGTAGAGCGTTTGCTGGAGAAGGAGATTTTTGTTCCGAACAATACCAATCTGAATAATACCGATGAGCGCATGATAATTATTACCGGTCCGAATATGGCAGGTAAATCAACCTACATGCGTCAGGTGGCGCTGCTGGTGCTGATGACGCAAATCGGCAGCTTTATTCCTGCGCGTCAGGCGAGCGTTTGCCCGGTAGATAAGATTTTCACTCGCGTCGGTGCCAGCGATGACCTGGCAACAGGCCAGAGCACCTTTATGGTGGAGATGAACGAGGTAGCGCAGATTTTAAAATACGCTACGAAAAACAGCCTGATTATTCTTGACGAGGTTGGCCGCGGCACCAGTACTTTTGACGGTATGAGTATTGCCCATGCAGTTATGGAATACATTCATGACCGCATCAAAGCGAAAACGCTGTTTGCTACGCATTATCATCAGCTGATTGCTTTGGAAAATGTGCTGAGCGGAGTAAAAAATTATTCCGTTGCCGTCAAAGAAAGAGGCAAGGATATTATTTTCCTGCGCCGTATTGTGCCGGGCGGAACCGACCGCAGCTACGGCGTGCATGTTGCACGCCTCGCCGGTCTGCCGAAGAAGGTGCTGGAGCGTTCGGAAGAGCTGCTGAAGGAATATGATAATGATAACGGACGTGTACAGCAGACTGCAGCTGCTGCAGCGCCGGATAATATGATGGGCTCGTTGTTTGGCAGTTCTATTGCCAATGAGCTGTTAAAGCTCGATGTTATGAGCATGACACCGATTGAGGCGATGAGCGCCTTGTATAAATTGCAGGATGAAGCAAGAAAGGAGCTGGGTAAATAATGGCAGAAGAGCATGCCGTCCGATTGTTGGATACGAATACCGCTAACCAGATTGCTGCCGGCGAGGTTGTAGAAAAGCCTGCGTCCGTAGTAAAGGAATTGGTTGAGAACGCACTGGATGCCGGTGCGGATAAAATTGAAGTAACGATTTTTGCCGGCGGTACGGAATATATCAGAGTAACTGATAATGGCTGCGGCATGAGTGAAGCTGATGCCAAAATGGCTGTGCTGCGCCATGCCACAAGCAAGCTTACGAAGGCTGAGGATTTGCTGAGCCTGAATACCTTGGGCTTTCGCGGTGAAGCCTTGCCCAGTATCGCTTCTGTTTCTAACTTTACGCTGCTGACACGTCCGGAGAGCGAGGAATTCGCTACCTCCGTCCATATCGACGGCGGTGAAAACACGGAGGTTACGGCAAGCGGCGGCAGTACAGGTACTACCGTAATTGTGGAGAACTTGTTCTTCAACGTGCCTGCACGCCGCAAGTTTTTGAAAACCGTAAGCACCGAGGGCCGTTATATCAGCGAGCTTTTGACAAGGCTGGCGCTTTCGCGTCCCGATGTGCGCTTTAAGCTGGTAAATAATGATAAAGAGGTGCTCAGCACTCCCGGTGACGGTGATTTGGAGCATGCGATTAAAGCGCTGTATGGCAAGAATGTTGCCGAAAATCTTTTGGAGGTATCGCTGAACGATCCTAAGGTAAGAGTGAGCGGCTATATAGGCAAGCCTACGCTGCTGAAGGGAACACGCCAATGGCAGACGTTCTTTGTTAACGGACGCTGCATCGGCAGCAAGATGCTTTCCAAGGCTATGGACCATGCTTATCAGTCGCAGATTCCCAAAAGCGGCTTTCCCTTTGCTGTTATCAATTTAAAGGTTGATACAGCCAGCGTTGATGTTAACGTGCATCCGCAGAAAAGCGAAATAAAATTCAGTGATGACAGCCTGATTTATAAGGCTATGTATAAGGCACTGACCGATGCGCTGGCGAAGCCGATGAGCGCCCAAAAGACGCAGGTAACGCTGCTGCCGGATTCGGAGCTGAATGTTTTTGTGAAGCCGCAGCCGCAAGCTGTTTCTGTGCCGGTTGCACCTGCACCGCAGGTAAAGCCGGCGTATCAGCCGCAGCAGCCTGTGTTCAAGAGCAGTGCAGAGCAGATTTTCAAAACGCCGGAGCGCAAGGAAGATACGCAGCCTGCAACTGCTCCCGAAAGTTTACTGGTGCCAGAGCAGCCTGCGCCTGCTGTAAAAAAGGAGCAGGGAGAGCAGCAGGCAATGTGGCAACCGTTTGATGATTTCGCTCAAACCGCCGCAACCGTTTCTTACAGCAAGGGCTATCAGGAGCCTGTGCTGGAGGTGCATGAGGCGCGCAGTGAATTTGCCAAGCCGCAGCCGGCAGAGGTTGCAACTGCGGCCAATAGGGAAACTATTGCTTTTACCGATACCGACAGCGGTATGGATACTATCTGGCCGATTGGTCAGGTTGATAAAACGTTTATTATTGCCCAAAGCGAAACAACGCTTTATCTTATTGATCAGCATGCTGCCCATGAGCGCATTCTTTATGACAAGCTCGTGGCTTCGCATGAGCAGATTCCGTCGCAGCAACTTTTGATGCCGTTGTATGTGGATATGGCTGCCGATGATATTGCGCTGATTGAGGAGCACAGAGATGAATTTCTGGCTTTGGGTGTAGATGCTGCCAGCGCCGGCGAAAGTCTGCTGCGCGTGAGCAGTTTGCCTGCGGATATCAAGGCAGATGCTGCTGAGGATTTTATCAATGCTATCAGCAAAATGCTGCGGGAAATGCGTAATGTCAATGGCAGCGATTTGCGGCAGGAGGTGCTGCACATGACTGCCTGCAAGGCGGCGATCAAAGCAGGACAGCTGCTGAATATGCGCCAGATGCGTCAGCTGATTATTGATTTGTGCAATACCACGCATCCGTTTACCTGCCCGCACGGCAGACCTTGCATGATTGAAATTGACAGCAATCAGCTGTATAAAATGTTTAAAAGGACGGGCTTTTGATGCTTACAGGCAAAATTGGCGTAACAACGGCCAGAAATGCGACAGGCAGCGCCGCTGCAGCCCAGGCCAGGGCCTGGGCGGAGCAGCTGGGCGCACTTTACGTAGAGCGTCCGCATAATATGGGCGTAGACGAGCTTATGGCGCAATATGACCTGGCAGCGCTTGTCGTGGTAGAGAAGGAAGGCCCGCGTATTCATAGCGCCGCAGGCAGCTTTGCCTATCATCCCGGGATGGCGGTGCTGCGTCTGCAGCAGCTGAAGCGTGGCGCGACGGAGCATTTGCTGACGGCGTTGGACCTGCGTTCGGGGAAAAGAGTGTTGGATGCTACGCTGGGACTTGCTGCTGATGCCGCCATCAGCGCGTATACTGTAGGTGAGGCTGGAACGGTTGTTGGCCTGGAGGCTTCACCGCTGTTGTATTTTGCTGTGAGCTATGGCCTGAAAAATTACGTTGCCGAGGATGCTGACCTGACGGCAGCACTGCGCCGGATTCAGCCGGTGCAGGCGTTGGCGGAGAATTATCTGGCGCAGTGTGCGCCGGACAGCTTTGACGTTGTTTATTTCGATCCGATGTTCCGCCATCCTGTCAACGGTGCCAAGGGCATGGAAGCATTGCGTCCGATTTCCTACGAGAAAGCGCTGTCGGCAGAAACGCTGCAGCTGGCGCTTAAAGCAGCGCCGCGCGTGGTTATCAAGGAGCGCAGCGAATATATTCTGCGCGAGTATGGCTGCGAGGAATTTGTCGGCGGCAAATACAGCAGGATTAAGTACGGAATAATAAAAAGGTGATTTATGTTGCAAAAACCCAAGGTAGTTGTTATTTTAGGAGCGACAGCAACCGGAAAAAGTCATTGCGCTATTGAGATTGCCAAGCAGTTTCAGGGTGAAATAATTTCCGGTGATTCAATGCTCGTTTATAAAAATATGAATATCGGTACTGCCAAGCCAACTGCCGAGGAGCTGGCGGCCGTACCGCATCATTTGGTGGATATTCTGCCGCCGGATGCATCCTTCAGCGTTGTGGATTTTAAGGAGCGTGCAGCTGCGCTGATTACGGAAATTAATGCGCGCGGACATCTGCCTATAATTGCCGGTGGTACAGGTTTGTACATCAAAGCGTTGATCGAGGATTATGCCTTTAACAATGCGGATGAGGACAGCGAGCTGCGCCGCAGGCTGGAGGCCGAGGCGCAGGAAAAAGGATCGTTGGCGCTGCACGCGCGCCTGCAGGAGCTGGCACCGCAGGAGGCAGAGCGCATTCACCCGAACAATGTGCGCCGCGTTATCCGTGCGCTGGAATCGGCTATGCAGGGCGAGGCTGTCAACCAATATGGTGCGCAGGAAAGTCCTTATGATGCTGTGGTTATCGGCTTGGAGATGGAGCGTCAGGCGCTGTACGAGCGCATCAACAGGCGTGTTGATTTGATGCTGGAGGCCGGTCTGGAGCAGGAGGTGCGCAGTCTGCTGGAGCAGGGCGTAGCGCCCGAGTGCCAGTCGATGCAGAGCATCGGCTACAGGCAAATGGTATGGTATCTTAACGGCAGTATGGATTACGCTGCTGCCGTAGACAAGCTGAAGCAGGCAACGCGCAACTTTGCTAAACGGCAGATTACCTGGTATAAAAAAATGCCTTATATTCACTGGCTGCATTTGGATGATGAGCCTGATTATAAGCAGGCAGTGGCAGAAATTTCCGAAATACTTGTAGAAAGTGGCATTTCGGTGTAAAATATAAGTATAAAGAGGAGTGTAGGTTTTTAGGAATCTGTACTTCCGGAGATAACGAAATGAGTAGGAGGGGCTTTTAATGATTACTTCAGTAAAACCCGCAATGAATTTGCAAGACAGCTTTTTAAACCATGTTCGCAAGGAAAACCTGGGTGTTATCATCTATCTGATGAACGGTTTCCAAATCCGTGGCTTGGTAAGAGGTTTTGACAACTTTACTGTTATTATTGAAAACGAAGGCAAACAGCAGCTTGTTTATAAGCATGCTATTTCCACAATTTCTCCGGCAACTAATATTACTATTATGCAGCCCGAGAAAAAAGAATTTTAATAAAGTTATGATTACAAAGAAAAACGGCGCACAAGCGTTGTTTTTCTTTTTCTGAAAGAGATTGCATCCGGCAAAATTTGCAAGCGGCAAATTTGCGGGATGGAGGCAGGTTCTTATGTTTGACTATCTGGCCTTGTTTCAGGAATATCTGACGGTAGAGCTGGGACTGGCAAAAAATACACAGCTGGCGTATATGCGTGATTTGCGCCTGCTGATGAAAAGCCTGCAGCTGAAGGCAGATGATGAGCTACTGCAGGTTTCGCGACAGCAGCTGATTGCCTATCTTGTGCGGTTGAAGCAGGAAGGCCGCGCTGCCTCGACGGTGGCACGCAAGCTGGCTTCGATTAAGGCGTTTTACCGTTTTCTGACGGCAGAGCGTTATATCCGCCGTAATCCTGCCGAGGTGCTGGAGGCGGCGAGCAGAGGACTGCATCTGCCGAAGGTGCTGAGCGTTCAGGAGGTCGAAAGGCTTTTGGATGAGCCTAATTTGGGAACCTTGGACGGTTATCGCGACAAGACGATGCTGGAGCTGTTATATGCTACCGGCATGCGTGTTTCGGAGCTGGTAAATGTGCCGATGAAGAATGTTGATATGAAGATGCAGTATGTAATTGTTATGGGCAAGGGCTCCAAGGAGCGTATGCTGCCGTTAGGCCGTACTGCGCTGCATTATCTGGAGCATTATTTGTCTGTGGTACGCCCGCAGCTTCTGCATGGTAAGCCGGATGCGGCTGTAGAGCTTTTTGTAACCGGCTGGGGCGGACCGATGACACGTGAGCGTTTTTACGAAATTATTGTGGCATACGGTAAGAGCGCAGGCATCAGTAAGCGCGTTACACCGCATATGCTGCGTCATTCCTTTGCGACGCATCTTTTAAATAACGGCACCGACCTGCGCATAGTGCAGGAGCTGTTGGGACATGCAGATATTTCCACCACGCAGATATATACGCATCTTGATGTGGAGCGTTTACGTGAGGTGTATGATAAAACGCACCCACGGGCTTAGAAAGGAGAACACCTATGACAAAAGCAAGCAAGAAAAAATCCTCCGGCAGTAAATATGCTGTACTGATTTTAACAGCGGTTATTGCGATTGTTGCCATTGGCTGCGGACTTTTTTATGCCACCAGCAACAGCAAGAAGGATGTTTTGGATAAGAAGGGTGATGAGCCGCAGACGGTAAGTCTGCTGGATGAATCTATAGAGGCGCAGCGCCTGCTGGATAATATTTTGCTGCAGAAAAATAATTGGCAGCTGATTGAAAACAATCATGGCAAAAAGGATGTTGAGGTTGAAGAATCCGGTGCCAAAGTGCAGATTAACCAGCGTGAGCTGGCAGTTGGCGTACCTTCCGGTACAAGCCTTGCCGGTGCCTGCGACTGGCTGCAGACAAAGGCTGAGCAGGCCGGACTGGTTTATATCAGCGGCAAGCCTGCCAAATATAAAAAATGGGATGCCTATAAGGCTGAAATTGGTATTAAGGTTAAGGCCGGTGCAGGCAGCAAGAGCTTTGTAACGGATACTGTGATTTTCTTCCATAACAGTAACCTGACCAAGCAGGATAAGGATGTTAAGGATTTACCGGAGCAAAAGGCAGAAGAGGAGCAGCAGGGGACCGTCAGGCAATTCAGAGGAAAAGTAGCCATCGTTATTGATGACTGCGGTTATGATGTGGCGCCGGTGCGCAAGCTGCTGAATACCGGTCTGCCGTTCAGCTATGCGATATTGCCGTATAAGCAGTACAGCAGCGATGTTCTGGAGATGGTAAAGGCTAAAGGACGTGTGCCGATGCTGCATCTGCCGATGGAGCCGCTTGACCGCAGTGCTATGAGCGAGGGCGCTGCTACTATCCGTACGGATTTGTCTGCGGCAGAGAAGCTGTCATTGACGCGGCGTGCGCTTAACAGTCTGCCGGGAGTGATGGGTGTAAATAATCACCAGGGCTCGAAGGCGACTGCGGATAAGGATACTATGCGAGTTGTTTTGCAGGAGCTGCGGCGGCAGAAGCTGTTTTTTGTGGACAGCCGTACAAATTCTGCTTCGGTAGCACGCAATATGGCGCAGCAGCTGGGTGTTTCGACTGCCCGCAATGATATCTTTTTGGATAACAGCTCTGACGTGCAGGCGATTCGTCAGCAGATATATAAGGCTTTCGCTATGGCGGAAAGAAACGGCAGCGTTATTGCTATCTGCCACGCCAGACCGAATACTGCCAAATGCTGGGAGATGTATGCGGCGGAGTTTAAACGGACGGGGATAACCTTTGTGCCGGTGACGGAGCTGCTGTATTAAAGTAGTATTAAGTATTAGTGTTGGGATTCGGCTTCTTTCATAACTGAAAGAAGTTAGCAAGAAAGGTTAATGGCAGTTGCTTTTCCAGTTGGAAAAGGCAAGAAAATTGGCTCTCCTTGGGGAGAGCTGTCGCCTAAAAGGCGACTGAGAGGGGATTGTTCGTGAATAGTGTTTTATATGGTAAAATGATACACCCCTCTCCGTCATCGCTACGCGATGCCACCTCTCCCCAAGGAGAGGCTCTTATGTGTACATATTCTGTTTGTAAAACTCTAATTTACATAAACTGAATCGAGGTAAGAAAATGTCTAATTATGTAGAAGAAACAATCGGTAAATATGAAAAGTATATCAATCCCGCTCAGGCAAAGCTGTTCCGCTTTATGGGCCTGGCAAGCATTGAAGGCCATGCTGAGGGCTGGACTATTACCGACAGCGAAGGTCAGGAGTTCATTGACTGCCTGGGCGGCTACGGTATGTTTGCTTTAGGCCATCGTCATCCGAAGGTTGTCGAGGCTGTGGAAAAAGAGCTGCATGCTATGCCGATGTGCGGCAAGGTGCTGTTCAACCGTCCGATGACTGATTTGGCGGAGGCACTGGCCGAGATTACCCCCGGTGAGCTGCAGTACAGCTTTTTTGTCAACAGCGGTACCGAATCCGTTGAGGGCTGCCTGAAGGTAGCACGTCTGGCAACAAAACGCAAAAAGTTCGTTGCTGCAAAGAATGCTTTTCATGGCAAAACCTTTGGCAGTTTAACTGCCACCGGACGCGACATGTACCGCGAACCTTTTAAACCGCTGCTTGATGGCTTTACTCATGTAGAATACGGCGACGCCGCAGCTGTTGATGCTGCTGTTGATGAAGATACTGCTGCCGTTATTTTGGAGCCTGTTCAGGGCGAGGGCGGCATTATTGTTCCTCCTGCGGGTTACCTGCGTGAGGTGAAGGAAATCTGCGAGAAGAAGGGTGCTTTGCTGATTGCCGATGAGGTACAGACCGGTATCGGCCGTACCGGCGAATGGTTCGGCGTTAATCATGACGGCGTTACTCCCGACCTGATGGCCTGCGCTAAGGCTTTGGGCGGCGGTGTAATGCCCATAGGTGCGATTATCGGTACTCCGCGTGCTTGGGCCGGTCTTATTGAAGCACCGTTTCTGCACACCTCTACCTTTGGCGGTAACCAGCTGGCCTGCGCTGCAGGTGTAGCAGCCATCAAGGCTATCAAGGAAGAGGATATGCTGCGTCGCGGACGTGAGGCAGGCGCTTATCTGAAGGCTGGTCTGGAGGCTATCGCTGCGGAATATCCTTCCGTTATCAAGGAAGTACGCGGTCGCGGTATGATGATCGGCATTGAGCTGACCAAAGAGGGTGCCGGCGGTATGCTGATGAGCCTGATGATTAACCAGCACATTATTGTTGCTTATACCTTGAACAATCCTAAGGTTATCCGTATGGAGCCGCCGCTGATTATGCCTAAAGAGGTTATTGACCATGTTCTGGAGGCCTTCAGAGGTGCTGTTAAAGAAACCGCGGATGTTATTGAAGATTTATAAGAGGAGATAAGATTATGCCTTATGTAGAGAGCAAAACCACCATCAAGGGCGATGGTGCAAAAATTTATGATATTATAAAGGATATGGCTGCTTACCCTAACTTTATGCATGACCTGGTAAGCGTAGAAATCTTGGAGCGCGGTGAGAATTACACTGTTTCTCACTGGGTAAGTAATGTTGACGGACGCAAAATCGTCTGGACCGAGCGCGATACCTTCTATCCTGAGGAGCTGAAAATTACCTACGCTCAGACCGAGGGTGATTTAAAGAAAATGGAAGGCTCCTGGCTGATTACACCGCAGGCTGACGGCTGCGAGGTAACGCTGGCAGTTGATTTTGAGTTCGGTATTCCGATGATTGCCGGCCTCCTGAATCCTATTCTTAAGAAAAAAGTTCGTGAAAACAGTGAAAATATGTTAAACTCTATCAAGGCCCAAATTGAAAAATAAGTAATTACTTGTTATAATAGATATGTTGAAAATGTATTCTATTAATGCCTGTACCTGTTTACAGTGCAGGTCTTTTATGAGGAGGAAATTACTTAGATGAAAACAGCGTTTTTAATGGCGTTAATGACAGCGCTGCTGATGCTCCTGGGCGACTTCTTCGGCGGTCTGCGCGGCATGACCGTAATGCTTTTTGTAGGCGTGGCAATGAATTTCTTTGCTTATTGGAACAGCGATAAGATGGTTCTGGCACACTATGATGCACAACAGGTTGACCGCAACAGTGCGCCGGAGCTGTACGGAATAGTAGAAAAGCTGGCTAAAAAAGCCAATATTCCTATGCCGAAGGTTTATATTATCAATAGTCCGGTGCCTAACGCTTTTGCTACCGGCAGAAATCCGGAGCATGCTGCCGTTGCTGTAAATACTGCGCTGGCAGATATGCTGACCAAGGAAGAGCTGGCCGGTGTTTTAGGTCATGAGCTGAGCCATATTATGCATCGTGATATTTTGGTAAGTACCATTGCCGCTTCTATGGCAGGTGCTATTTCCACGATTGCTCAATGGGGCATGTTCTTTGGCGGCGGCCGTGATGAGAATGGCGAAAGCCGTAATCCTATCGCTTCTATTCTGGTTATGCTTTTGGCGCCTTTGGCAGCTATGCTGATTCAGATGGCAGTATCCCGTTCCCGCGAATATATGGCAGATAAATCCGGCGGTGAGCTTTGCGGCAATCCCAATGCTCTGGCTGATGCTTTGCTGAAGATTGAAGCCTATGCGGAGCGTCGCGTAATGCCCGGTGCTACCGAAGCAACTGCGCATATGTTTATTATCAACCCCTTTGCCGGTGTTGATGCCAAGCAGCTTTTCAGTACTCACCCCGCAACCGAGGAAAGAGTTCAGCTGCTGCGTGAGCAGGCAAGAAAAATGGGTATCCGTTAACAATTCAACTATACCTCTAAGTCACATCGGTGACTGGGTTAGTATAAAAAATTTAATTACACTTTAAGGAGAGATTTACAAATGGAACAAACACTCGTACTCGTAAAACCTGATGGAGTTAAGAAAAATCTGATCGGCGATATCATCGCTCGTTTCGAACACAAAGGCCTGCAAGTTGCAGCTCTGAAACTGGTTAAAGTTACCGAAGCTCAAGCTAAATTCCACTATGCTGAGCATGAAGGCAAACCCTTCTTCGGCGAACTGGTTGACTTCATTACCTCCGCTCCGCTGGTTTGCGCTGTAATCCGCGGCGAAAACGCTATCAAAGCTGTTCGTCAACTGAACGGTGCTACCAACCCGATCGAAGCAGTTCCCGGTTCTATCCGTGGCGACTTCGCTCTGAGCATCGGTGAAAACATTGTTCACGGTTCCGACAGCCCGGAAGCTGCTGAACGCGAAATCAACAACTTCTTCGCTCAGGAAGAAATTTACTAATTAACTTTAGCCTTTCGGCGGCCATGAGCTGACTGAGAGGGGTTACACTCTCACGGAAAGGATGGTGCAGAAATGAAGAAAGCTGCTGTTTATACCAGAACCGGTGACAAAGGAACTACCGGTTTGTACACCGGAGAACGTGTTCCCAAGCAAAGCCTGCGTGTAGAAGCCTATGGTACTGTGGATGAAATTTCCTCGGCATTAGGTTTGGCACGTGCTCAGGTTACGCGTGAGGATGTGCGTGAAACCATTTTCAATGTACAAAAGCTGCTCATGTCTGTGATGGCTGACATTGCTAGCCTCAACCTGCCCGAACCTTACATCAAAGAAGAACACGTTAAGCTGTTTGAAGATACAATCGACAAGTTTGATTCTCTGCTGCAGCCGCTGGGCCATTTCATTATCCCCGGCGATACTGTAGGCGCTGCCGCACTGGACATCGCACGCACTACTACCCGTCGTGCCGAGCGTTGCCTGCTGCGCTTGGCTGAAAACGAACCGGTTAACCCCAATGTTCTGGTTTGCCTGAACCGTTTGTCTGATTTGTGCTTTATTCTGGCACGTGTAGAATGCGAAGTAAAATAAGCATTGCTGATTAAGGAATAGAAGCCTCTGCCTGTGGCCCTTGGCCGCAGACGGAGGCTTTTTGCTTTGTATGCAGTGATTTGTCACACTATTCCCTGCCACTAAGAAGAATACGTGTATACAATCGCGTGAAGTATTGTACACTATATATTGATGTGATACAATACTATACATGGGCTTCGGGAAAAAGCCTTAAATTGTAAACGTGTTTTAAGTTTTTACTGGGGGGAATTTTTTATGTTGGAAATTTTGAATTCTATTGATGGCTTCATTTGGGGCCCGCCTTTGATGATTTTGCTTATCGGCACAGGTATTTTAATGAGCGTCCGTCTTGGCCTGCTTCAGGTTATGAAGCTGCCTAAAGCCTTGCAGCTGATTTTTACCGCCCGCAGCAAGGGCGAAGGTGATGTAAGCAGCTTTCAGGCTTTGTGCACTGCTTTGGCTGCAACTGTCGGCACCGGTAATATCGTTGGCGTAGCAACGGCAATTAAGCTCGGTGGTCCCGGTGCTCTGCTGTGGATGTGGCTGGCTGCTTTCTTCGGTATGGCAACCAAATATTCCGAAGGCGTGCTGGCTGTTAAGTATCGTACCTATGATGAAAACGGTAACGCTTCCGGCGGTCCGATGTACTATATCGAACAGGGCCTGGGCAAAAAATTTAAGCCCCTGGCTGTAATGTTCTCTATTTTCGGTGTTATGACTGCCTGCCTGGGCAGCGGTACCTTTACTCAGGTAAATGCAATCACTTCTATTGTTAATGTATCCTTTGGCGTTTCCGAATACGTTGTAGCAGCAATCCTGACTGTTCTTGTTGCTGTTGTTATTATCGGCGGTCTGCAATCCATTGCTAACGTAGCAAGCAAGATTGTTCCTTTCATGGCTGCTGTTTATGTTATCGCAACCGTTTCCGTGCTGGTATTTTATGCTGATGCTCTGCCGGCTGCAATTAAGCTGGTTATCGACGGTGCCTTCAACGGTACTGCGGCAGCAGGCGGCTTTGCCGGTGCCGGAATTATGCTGGCTATGCGCAGCGGTATCGCCCGCGGTATTTATTCCAACGAATCCGGTCTGGGCTCCGCTCCTATCGTAGCAGCTGCAGCGAAAACCAAATGGCCTGCAGAACAGGGCCTTGTTTCTATGACCGGTACCTTTATAGATACCATCATCATCTGCACCATGACCGGCCTGTCCATTATCGTCAGCGGTGCCTGGAACGGCGACCTGAACGGTGCTGCACTGACTGAGGCTGCTTTCGCTTCTGCTTTCCCGGCTGTTGCCAAGTATGTCCTGACCGGTGGTCTGGTACTCTTCGCTTTCACCACTATTATCGGCTGGAGCTATTACGGCGAGCGTTGCGCAGAATATCTCTTCGGCGTTAAATGCATCATGCCTTACCGTATCGGTTACATCATTCTGGTAGGTCTGGGTGTATTCCTGAAGCTGGAAATGATTTGGATTATTGCCGATATCGTTAACGGTCTGATGGCTATTCCTAACCTGATTGCTCTGCTGGGCCTGAGCGGTGTAGTTGTTGCAGAAACCAAGCTGTACTTCGAGCATTGGGAAAAGGTTCACAGCCGTCGCAAACAGCTTGCTGAGATTCGTGAAGATCTGGCAACTGAAAATAATTAATTAGTATTTACGAAAGCCATTGCGGAAATATGCAATGGCTTTTTTTCATTAAGTTTTTGTGTCATCTGTATTTTTATGTCTTTAGTGTGTTATAATATACATATCAAGATAATAGGAGAATAAAATGGTTTATGGTTTGTTAGCTTTGCTGGTGGTTCTGCTGGACCAGGCAACAAAGTATTATGTGGTAATACATTTTGCGTTAGGGGAGAGCGTACCGGTGATTAATAATGTATTTCATTGGACGTTTATACTGAATCGTGGTGCCGCCTTCGGCATGCTGGAGGGCAGCCGTTGGCTGTTCGTGTTGATTGCGCTTGCGGTAATCGGCGGTGTCTGGTATATGCGCGAGGAGATTACTAAAATGGGCGTAATGGCCTGCTGGGGAACAGCGCTTTTTGCCGGCGGTGCTTTGGGTAATCTTATTGACCGCACTGCACGCGGTGTAGTAATTGATTTTTTTGATTTTCGTATCTGGCCGATATTTAATGTGGCCGATATAGCAATTTGTGTGGGAGTAGGTTTGATTATATGGAGCATATTGAAAACGGAGCTGCTGAGCAGCAACGATTGATTATAACTGAACAGGAGGCCGGACAGCGTGCCGATGTAGGCTTGGCGGCAATGCTGGAGCTTACGCGCTCGAATATGCAGAAGCTGCTGGAGGAGGGCCGTGCTGTGCGCGGCAGCAAGGTGCTGAAATCCAACTACAAGCTGCGTCTGGGTGACGAAATTGATGTTACTCTGCCTGGGCCGCAGCCCCTGGATGTACAGCCGGAAAATATTCCTCTGGATATTATTTATGAGGATGAGGATGTTGTTGTTGTCAACAAAGCGCGCGGGATGGTAGTCCACCCGGCGGCCGGCAATTTAAACGGAACGCTGGTCAATGCGCTTTTGTATCACTGCAAAAACTTATCCGGTATCAATGGCGTTATCCGCCCGGGTATCGTGCACCGCCTGGATAAGGATACCAGCGGTATTATGATTTGCGCCAAGAATGATGCGGCGCATCTTTCGCTGTCGCAGCAGATACAGGCTAAAACAGCTCAGCGTACCTATCTTGCTGTAGTACGCGGCAACATAAAGACAGACAGCGGCGTGATTGAAACGCTTATCGCCCGTGATAAAAACGACCGTAAGAAAATGGCGGTTGTCCAAGAAGGCGGACGTGATGCTGTTACCGAATACGAGGTGCTGGAGCGCTTCGGCAAATATACTATTGTGCGCTGCCGCCTGCGAACGGGACGCACGCATCAGATTCGCGTACATATGGAGTATCTGGGCTATCCTTTGGTTGGTGACCCGAAATATTCTCCGATGAAAACTCCCTTCAGCATTCAGGGACAGGCTCTGCATTCGCAGACACTGGAATTTACCCACCCGCGTACGGGAAAACGCTTGAGCTTTGAAGCTCCGTTGCCGGAGGATATGCATAAGATTGTTACCCGCCTGCGCCTGGGACAGTTTAATTAGCAGAGTTCTGCCTTAGGGCAGTCTTGATAGCAGGTTAAAAAGCCTGAATAAAAATAAGAGGTGAGCCAAATGAGCAATTTTGTTAAAAAGAATGTTATTATGGATGCAGAGGCTATGCGCCGTGCGATTGTCCGTATTTCTCATGAAATTATCGAAAGAAATAAGGGCGTAGACAATGTTGTCATTGTCGGCATCCGTACCCGCGGTGTGCCTATTGCGGAACGTCTGGCAGCAGCAATTAAAGATATAGAGAATGTTGAGCTGCCGGTAGGAATGCTTGATATCACTCTTTATCGTGATGACCTGTCTACTCTTGCATATAATCCGATTGTACACGGTACAGAAATTGACCTGGATCTGAACGGCAAAACCGTAATTCTTGTTGATGATGTGCTGTACACCGGTCGTACTATCCGCGCTGCTCTTGATGCGGTTATGGATATGGGCCGTCCGAAGGCTATTCAGCTGGCAGTACTTATCGACCGCGGACATCGCGAGCTGCCGATTCGTGCTGACTTTGCCGGCAAAAATGTTCCTACCTCCCATAAGGAAGCTATCAATGTATATCTGGCAGAGGAAGACGGCATTGATGAAGTAGCAATTGGTGATATTGAAGAATAATCAACCGTAGCTTGTTAATGGAACAGGAGGAGATTCTATGCAGCAGGCTGAAATATTGCGCAATGAGGCTTTGGGCGCAACTTTGGTAAAAAAATTGAAGCTGCGTGGCTTTGATGCTTATTACTGTGCTGATAAGCAGACAGCGCTCGAGCAGGCATTGGCGCTGATTCCGCAGGAGGATGTTGTTTCCTGGGGCGGTTCTGTAACGATTGATGAAATAGGCCTTTTGAGCGCAGTAAAGGAGCGCAATAAGGTTATCGACAGAGCTGCGGCAGCAACTCCGGAAGAAAAAACAGAATTGATGCGTCAGGCGCTTTTGTGTGATACATATTTAATGAGCAGCAATGCTATCAGCAACGACGGTCAGCTGGTAAATATTGACGGCAACGGTAACCGTTGTGCCGCTTTGATTTTCGGACCGAAGCAGGTGCTGGTTATTGCCGGTATGAACAAGGTTACAGGCTCCTTGGAGGCTGCAATGGACAGAGCGCGCAATGTGGCTGCGCCGATAAATGCCAAAAGGTTTGCAGACCTGCAGACACCTTGTTATAAAGCCGGCCTTTGCGGTGACTGCCTTTCCGCGGACTGCATCTGCTCGCAGATTGTTATAACGCGTACCAGTCGTAATAAGGGACGCATTAAAGTCATTTTAGTCGGTGAAAGTTTAGGATTCTGATTTTAGGGGAGTTGTTTAGCGTTGGTGTTAGCAGCTCCCTTTTGCTTAAGAAAGCAGGTGAAAAAATGGCTCGTACTATTATTCTGTTGTTGGATTCCTTCGGTATCGGTTATGCCCATGATGCCGAAGCTTACGGTGATAAGGGTGCAGATACCTTAGGGCATATTTGTGGTTGGCTGGCAAAAAATCCGCGCCGTGTAGGCGAAGCGCCGAAGCCGCTGCATTTGCCGCATCTGGCTGAGCACGGACTGCAGGCAGTTGCCGAGCTGAGCCGTGGCGAAGCGTTGCCGGCAGGCTTGGGTGCCGAGCATACAATCGGTGCTTATACCTATGCGCAGGAGGTCAGCCGCGGTAAGGATACGCTGAGCGGACATTGGGAAATCAGCGGTGTGCCGGTTAAATTTGACTGGGGTTATTTCCCGGATTTGCCGAAATGCTTTCCGCAGGAGCTGGTGGATGCAATTATCAGCCAAGGCAATTTGCCGGGAGTGCTGGGTGAATGCCATGCCAGCGGTACCGAAATCATCAAGGAGCTGGGCGAGGAGCATGTAAGAAGCGGCAAGCCGATTATTTATACCTCCGCCGACAGCGTGCTGCAGATAGCGGCGCACGAGGAAGCCTTTGGCCTGGAGCGCTTGTATGATTTGTGCAAGCTGGCCTTTAAGCTGGTGCAGCCGTATAATATTGCCCGGGTAATAGCGCGTCCGTTCGTCGGCACCTGTGCTGCGGATTTTACCCGCACAACCAACCGTCACGATTACGCAGTACCGGCACCGCAGCCGACATTGCTTGATAAAATGGTTGCAGCCGGCGGCAGCGTTTACGCCGTAGGCAAGATTGCCGATATTTTTGCGCATCGCGGTATTACAAAACATTATGCGGCAGGCGGCCTGGATAAGCTGATAGATGCAACGAAACAGGCTGTAGCCGATGCTCCGGATAATACCATTGTCTTTACTAATTTTGTTGACTTTGATTCCTCCTACGGACATCGCCGTGACATTCAGGGTTATGGCGAGGCACTGGAATATTTCGACAGCAGACTGCCGGAAATTACCGCTCTGCTGCATCCGGACGATTTGCTGCTGATGACGGCGGACCATGGCAATGACCCCAGCTGGAGCGGCACGGACCATACGCGCGAAAAAATTCCCGTACTCTTTTCGGGAGCAGGCATTGAATGCAAGCAGCTTAAGCCTATGCAGACCTTTGCCGATATAGGACAGACGATTGCCGATTATATGAAAATAGAACCAACCCTTACCGGAACTAAAGCGGACTTGTTTTGAAAGAGGTGGACAATATGAGCAAACATTACGCAGCACCTGAGGAGATTTTATACCATGTAGGTTTTTCGGCGGAGCAGCTGCAGGGCGCAACTGTTGCCGTGCTTCCCGGTGACCCCGGACGTGTGGAGCCTTTGGCGAAGGCCTTAGGCAGTGATGCAGTCTTTATTGCCAGCCATCGCGAGTACACCAGCTGGCTGACTAAAATCAGCGATACTCCGGTGCTTGTCTGCTCTACGGGTATGGGAGGTCCTTCCGTAGCCATCTGTCTGGAAGAGCTGGCGCGTATGGGCATCAAAAAGCTCATCCGCTTCGGTACGACGGGAACAATTCAGGAAAAGGTTAATCTCGGTGATATTATTATTGATAAGGCTGCCGTTCGCCTTGACGGCACCTCGCAGCATTATGCGCCGTTGGAGTTCCCGGCTGTTGCCAGTTTTGAGGTGATAACCGCACTGGTACTGGCAGCGAAGAATGCCGGTGCACCCTATCATTTGGGCATTGCGGCCTCCAGCGACACCTTCTGGCCGGGGCAGGAGCGTTACGACAGCTTCACCGGCTATGTACCGCGCCGCTTCCGTGGGACAATGCAGGAATGGCAGGCGCTGGGCGTGCTGAACTATGAAATGGAAACCTCTGCCCTGTTCGTTACCTCGCAGGCATTAGGCTTAGAGGCAGGTGCTGTCTGCGGCGTTGTAGTTAAGCGCACGCAAAGCGAAAGCGTGGCGCCGCCCGACGTTTATCAGCGTGCCTTCGGCTATATGGTGCAGGTAACACGCGGAGCTGTCGAGCTGCTGTTGGCAGCAGATGCCGATTAACTGGCAGGTGATACTTATGAAAAAAATTAGATGGCTGCTGCAAATCTGCTTTTTAGTAGTATTTGCCTCCTTGTTTACAGCCTTGGTACCGCAGACGGCGCGGGCAGATTTTGCGGAGCGTCCTGTGGGCTTTGTGGTTATCGACCAGGATGGCGGTGTGGATGGTGCTGTTTATAAAGAATGGCGTCAGATGGTCAAGCTGGGTTATCGCTTTCCGGATTTTCAAATCATAGATGGCGGCGAGGCGCAGAAGCTGGTGAGCCAGGCTGTGCGTGATGGTGTGAAGCTGGATGCAGCATCTTTAGCCGCTTTGGCGGAAAAAAGCAAAATGGATGTGCTGGTTGTTGCACGCATCTATGAAATGGACGAAACACTTGTGAGCGGTTGGAGCATGCGCTTTGACAACGATACCTATGTACGCGTTGCAGCGTCTGCAGACCTTTTCGTTTATAAAAAGGATGGCAATAAGTTTCTGAAAAAACGTGTGCGTGAAAGCGGACTGCGTGAAATGGGTAATTATGAAAAGCCGGCGGAAACAATAAAATGGCAGCTTTCTAAGCTGGTAAATACTATGGAAAATAAGCCGATTATCGGCAGTTAAACAGAAATTATGAAAAAAACAGTTAGCTTGTTCACCTTAGTTTAAGGCGAAAGGTTGTAAAATAATACTGTAGGCAGAAATTAATAGCTGCCTGATGCGAAAAAATTGAGGTGAAAAAATGCATATTTTAGTCACAGGCGGAGCTGGTTACATCGGCTCGCATACTGTCATTGAACTGCTTAAAGCTGGTCACAGTGTTGTAGTAGTAGATAATCTTGTTAATTCCAGCAGGCTGGCACTGCAGCGTGTAGAAAAAATCACTGGTCAGCAAATCCCTTTTTATGAAACTGATATCAGGGATCGTGCCGGTCTGCAAAAAGTTTTTGATGAGCATAGCTTTGACTGCTGTATTCATTTCGCCGGTTTGAAAGCAGTGGGCGAATCGGTACAGAAGCCGTTGGAGTATTATGAGAACAATATTTCCGGTACTCTGGTACTGCTGGACGTAATGCGTAAAGCAGGCTGTAAGAATATTATTTTCAGCTCTTCGGCTACTGTTTACGGTAATCCTGCTGTAGTGCCTATTCCGGAAACCTGTCCTAAAGGGCAGTGCACTAATCCTTATGGCCAGACAAAGTCGATGCTGGAGCAAATACTTTGTGATATGTATGTAGCTGATCAGGAGTGGAATGTGGTTCTGCTGCGTTACTTTAACCCTATCGGTGCGCACAGCTCCGGTCTGATTGGCGAAAATCCCAATGGCATTCCCAATAACTTGATGCCGTATATTACTCAGGTAGCTGTTGGCAAGCTGGAGCGACTGCATGTTTTTGGTAATGATTATCCCACTCCTGATGGTACTGGCGTGCGTGACTTTATTCATGTAGTGGATTTGGCTAAAGGTCATGTGAAAGCTTTGCAGGCAATAGATGACAAATGCGGCGTAGAGGTGTATAATCTTGGTACAGGTATTGGCTATTCAGTGCTGGATTTAGTCAAAGCATTTGAAAAGGCTACTGGAATTAAGATACCTTATGTAATTGACCAACGTCGTGCAGGGGATATTGCCACCTGCTATTCAGATCCGTCAAAGGCGTGGGAAAAGCTTGGCTGGAAGGCAGAGCTGGGTATTGAGGACATGTGCCGCGATTCCTGGAACTGGCAGAAGAACAACCCTAATGGCTTTGAAGCATAAGGCAAAAAGAAAAAAATAGTAGAAAAAGAGGAAAAGTATTTATGTGTGGTATTGTTGGATTTTGTGGAAATAAGCAGGCAGCGCCTATTCTGTTAGATGGTCTGTCTAAGCTTGAATATCGTGGTTACGATTCTGCCGGCCTCGCAGTGCGCGATGGCAGTGCACATGTGCAGATTGTAAAGGCCAAGGGCCGTCTGAAGGAGCTTTACGCCAAGACTAACGGTGGTCAAAGCCTCATCGGTACCTGCGGTATCGGTCATACCAGATGGGCAACCCATGGCGAGCCTTCCGAAACTAATGCGCATCCGCATGCAAGTGCTGATGGCAATGTAGTTGCCGTACACAACGGTATTATCGAAAACTATCAGGAGCTGAAGGAAAAGCTGCTGCATAACGGCTATACCTTCTATTCTCAGACTGATACCGAGGTTGCCGTTAAGCTGATTGACTACTACTATAAAAAATACGAGCATACTCCGACCGATGCTCTGAGCCATGCTATGATCCGTATGCGCGGCTCCTATGCTTTGGCAGTAATGTTCAAGGAATATCCCGGTGAAATTTATGTTGCCCGTAAGGACAGCCCGATGATTATCGGCGTACAGGACGGCGAATGCTATGTTGCCAGCGACGTGCCTGCTATTTTGAAATACACCCGTAAGGTATATTACATCGGCAATCTGGAAATGGCTCGTCTGGCTAACGGCGAGGTTACCTTCTATAATGTTGATGAAGAAGTAATCGAAAAACCACTGACCGAAATCAAATGGGATGCAGAAGCTGCCGAAAAAGCAGGCTTTGAGCATTTCATGATGAAGGAAATCCACGAGCAGCCTAAAGCAGTACGCGATACTTTGAATTCCGTACTGGTTGACGGTAAGCTGGATATGAGCGCTGTCGGCCTCAGCGATGAGGATATCAAAAAGATTGACCAGATCTGCATAGTTGCCTGCGGCAGTGCTTACCATGTAGGCGTGGCAGCGCAATACGTAATTGAGGATTTAGCACAGATTCCAGTTCGTACCGAGCTGGCTTCCGAGTTCAGATACCGCAAGCCTCTGCTGAGCAAGAACGAGCTGGTTATCATTGTCAGCCAGTCCGGCGAAACTGCCGACAGCTTGGCAGCTCTGCGTCTGGCTAAAGAAAAGGGCATCAAAACTCTTGGCATCGTCAACGTAGTAGGCAGCTCTATTGCCCGCGAAGCAGATAATGTTTTCTATACTCTAGCAGGCCCGGAAATTGCCGTTGCAACTACCAAGGCTTACAGCACTCAGCTGATTGCTGCTTACTGCCTGGCAATTCAGTTTGCTATGGTTCGCGGCACTATTGACGAAGCAAAATATCTGGAGCTGATTCAGGAAATGGCACAGCTGCCGGATAAAATCCAAAAGATTATTGAGGATAAGGAACGCATCCAATGGTTTGCCGCTAAGCAGGTAAACGCTAAGGATATCTTCTTTATCGGCCGTGGTCTGGATTACGCTGTTAGCCTTGAAGGCAGCCTGAAGATGAAGGAAATTTCCTACATCCACAGCGAGGCTTATGCTGCCGGCGAATTGAAGCATGGTACTATCAGCCTGATTGAGGACGGTACTCTGGTTATCGGCGTACTGACTCAAAGCGAGCTTTACGAAAAGACTGTCAGCAACATGGTAGAGTGCCGCAGCCGTGGCGCTTATCTGATGGGCCTGACTACCTATGGTAACTATAACATTGAGGATACCGCTGATTTCACAGTGTATATTCCTAAGACTGACGAGCATTTCATGACCAGCTTGGCAGTTATTCCGCTGCAGCTTATGGGTTATTATGTGAGTGTTTCCAAGGGCTTGGATGTAGATAAACCTAGGAATTTGGCTAAGAGCGTTACCGTAGAATAAGAGTGGGGTGCAATGCATCATATGCATCGCAAACCCTCCTCCACGTACTAAAAGTACGCGTTCGTCGGCTTCGCATCGCCTCTGATACATTCTCCCCACTCTTGAGAGATAGAGGAATATAGCGCCTAAAAATCGCAAACTCTGCAAATAAAAAACCACAGCTTACATTTTATGTAGGCTGTGGTAATTTTTTTGTTGCTAATGCTGTGCTGCAGTTTGGTCGCTGACCAGCTTGAAGCCTGCTGCCGTCAGCTTGTCTTCGATTTCTTTGATTTGGGCGGCATCACGTGTTTCCAGCTCCAGTTTGAGGAAGCAGCCGGTGATGGCCATGTTGGCATCGCTGCGGTTGTGGTGTACGCCGACAACGTTGGCACCGCATTGACTGATAATCTCGCTGACCTTGAGCAGCTGGCCCGGACGGTCCTCCAGCATGATAACAAGGTTGACTCTGCGGCCGCTGGTAACCTGACCGCGGGTGATAACACGCGAAAGAATATTAACGTCGATGTTACCGCCGGATACAACGCAGACGGTTTTCTTGCCCTTAATCGGCAGCTTGTCGAACAAGGCTGCTGCTACCGGAGTTGCGCCTGCACCTTCGGCAATCAGCTTCTGCTTTTCAATCAGGGTTAAAATTGCAGTTGCGATTTCGTCCTCGCTTACGGTAACGATATCGTCAACATATTTGCTGATGAGCTCGTAGGTGTTTTCACCCGGAGTTTTTACAGCAATGCCGTCGGCAAAGGTGCTGACGTGCTCCAGAGTTTCGTATTTATGGTCATGGAAGGCGTTGTACATGCTGGCTGCGCCTGCTGCCTGTACGCCGTAAACCTTAACCTCCGGACGCAGGCTTTTGATAGCGAAGGCTATGCCGCTGATAAGGCCGCCGCCGCCAATCGGTACGATTACTGCTTCAACATCTGGCAGCTGGTCTAAAATTTCCAGACCGATGCTGCCTTGGCCGGCAATAACAAGTTCATCATCGTATGGATGGATAAAGGTCATGCCTGTTTCTTCCTGCAGCTGTACGGCGCGGTCATGTGCTTCGTCGTAGGCACCGGGAACAAGCTCCACCTGTGCGCCGAGGCGCTTGGTGTTCTCTACCTTCATAATCGGGGCACCGTCCGGCATGCAGATGACGCTTTTGATGCCCATGCTGGTTGCAGCCAGTGCTACGCCCTGCGCGTGGTTGCCGGCGCTGCAGGCGATAACGCCCTTGCTGGCTTCCTCGGGTGTGAGCTGGCTGATTTTGTAGTAGGCACCGCGCACCTTAAAGCTGCCTGTTACCTGCAGGTTTTCTGTTTTCAGATACAAGTTGTTGCCTTCGCTTAAATGCGGAGCAGCTATTAAATCTGTTTTACGTGCTACGCTTTTAAGGATGAAGGCTGCATGATAAATTTTGTCTAATGAGAGCATTTGGTTACCTTCTTTTCTTTCCCTTAATTATTATAGTATAAAGTACTACATCAAGTATAAATTGATTGGCGCATTGCGTCAAGTGATTGTGTACATTTACTGCTATGATAGTGTATAATAATATAATGAATAATTTTCAAAGGAGTGCATACAATGCAGTGGATAGAAGTTAATGTAGCGGTAACGCATGAAGCAGTTGAGGCCGTATCGGATATGCTGACGAGCATCGGTTCTAAGGGAGTTGCGATTGAGGACCCGCAGCTGATTAATGATTTGCGCAACAGCGGTACCTGGGAGCTGTGCGATATTCCGGAGCAGGAGAATACCGAGGTTGTTACCGTCAGCGCTTATTATGCTGATGATGAGAAGCTGGAAAAACGCCTGGCAGAGATTGACGAGCAGCTGGCGCTGATTGAGGAGCGCATCGGCAAGTACCGTTTCGGCAATACCCGCTTCCGCAAGGTGAGCGAGCAGGATTGGGCTAACGAATGGAAGCAGTATTTCCATGTTACTCATGTGGGCAAGAGCCTTGTTATTAAGCCGAGCTGGGAGGAGTATGCTCCTAAGGAAGGCGAGCATGTTATTGAAATCGATCCGGGTATGGCTTTTGGTACTGGCACACACCACACTACCAATATGATGATGGAGCGTCTGGAGAAGGTTATTACGCCTGATTCTACCGTGTTTGATGTTGGCACCGGCAGCGGCATTCTGGCGATTGCTGCGGCGATGCTGGGCGCTAAGTCTGTTAAGGCTGTTGATATTGACGCTGTAGCAGTGCGCGTGGCAAAGGAGAATGTGGCGGATAACGGTCTGAGCGACCAGATTGAGGTGCGCGAGGGCGATTTGCTGCATGGTACTGAGGGCAAGGCTGATGTTATTATCGCTAATATTATTGCCGATATTGTTATTATGCTGCTGCAGGATATTCCGCAGAAGCTGAATGACGACGGTGTGCTTTTGGCGAGCGGTATTATTGAGGAGCGCATGCCTGATGTGGAGGCTGCGGCGCAGGCGCAGGGCCTTTATGTTGACGCGGTTGACCATCGCGGCGGCTGGGTTGTTATGCAGATGAAGAAGAAAAAGTAAGGGGAAACCTATATGCATCGTTTTTTTGTACCGCAATTATATAACGAAACAATGACTATTGAGGGCGTGGATGCGCGTCATATCAGTAAGGTGCTGCGCATGCAGCCGGGTGCGCAGCTGCAGCTTGTGAGTGACGACGGCGTGAGTGCGCTGGCGGAGATTACAGCGATTGACAGCGAGTGTGTGACTGTGCATTGCTTAGAGAAGCTGGCGGAAAGTCATGAGCCGGCGGTGCGCCTGATTTTGGCGCAGGGCCTTGCGAAGGGCGAGAAGATGGAGTTCATCATCCAGAAGGCTGTGGAGATGGGCGCTTACAGCGTGGTACCTGTGGCTATGGAGCATTCCGTGGTGCGCCTTGACGGTGCGAAGGCTGCCAAGAAGGTGGAGCGCTGGCAGAAGATTGCCGAGTCCGCAGCGAAGCAGAGC
The DNA here is from genome assembly GCA_963603005.1 of Escherichia coli. Lineage (GTDB taxonomy): Bacteria > Bacillota > Negativicutes > Acidaminococcales > Acidaminococcaceae > Phascolarctobacterium_A. Next base: position 73,239 of record CAVCLW010000002.1, read on the forward strand.
AAGCGTGATATTATTCCCGAGGTGCAGCCTGTGCAGACGATGGCACAGATGCTGGCGGCGAATGACTGCGCTACGAAGATTATCGCTTACGAGTGCGAGGATAAAAAGAGCCTGAAGGCGGCGCTGAAGGAGGCGCAGGCGAAGGGCGCGCTGACAGATGTGCTGCTGATTATCGGTCCTGAGGGCGGCATCAGCGAAGCGGAGCTGGAGGCGGCACGTGCCGCAGGTGCTGTGCCCGTATCGCTGGGCAGACGTATTCTGCGCGCGGAAACGGCAGGCCTTGTCGCTATTTCAGCGATTTTTTATGAAACCGGAGATTTAGGAGATTAAACATAGATGAGAAAAATTGCATTTTATACGCTGGGCTGTAAGGTCAACCAGGCTGATACTGCCAGCATGGAGGGGATTTTCCGTGCGTCAGGCTATGAGGTTGTGCCTTTCGGTGAACCGGCAGACGTTTATTTAGTTAATACCTGCGTTGTTACCAATACCGGTCAGCGCAAATCGCGTCAGATTATCAACCGCGCTGTGCGTCATAATCCGCTGTCTTTAGTGGTTGTTACCGGCTGTTATCCGCAGACTGCGCCGGAGGAGGTGCGTGCTATCGAAGGTGTTGATGTAATCATCGGCAATCAGGAGCGCGGCCGCATTGTGGAGCTGGTCGAAGAAGCACTGGAGCACAAGCGCACGGAGATTCTGGACAATGTGCAGCAGATGACTGTTGATACTAAGTTCGAAGAGCTGGGCGTTGGCACGGAAACCGATAAAACCCGCGCCTTCCTCAAAATTCAGGAGGGTTGCAACCAATATTGCACCTACTGCATTATCCCCTTTGCCCGCGGTCCGCTGCGCAGCCGCAGCCTGGAAAGCATCCGTGAGGAGGTTGGCAAGCTGGTTGCCGCAGGCTACAATGAGGTTGTGCTCATCGGCATTCACCTTGGCTGCTACGGCAAGGAGCTGGCGAAGGAAGGCAAGCACGTTACTTTGTATGACGCAGTAAAGGCAGCGCTGAGCGTTGAGGGCGTGCAGCGTGTGCGCCTCGGTTCGCTGGAATCCGTGGAGGTGGAACCGCGCCTGCTGCAGCTGATGGCAGAGGAGCCGCGTCTGCAGCGTCACCTGCATTTGCCGCTGCAAAGCGGCTGCGACAAGATTTTGCGCGCTATGCATCGTCCCTACGATACCAAGCGCTTTACAGAGCTGGTGAACGAAATTCGTGCGCAGGTGCCTGATGTGGCAATTACTACGGACGTTATCGTGGGCTTCCCCGGCGAAACCGAGGAGGACTTTGCGACTACGCTGGAATTTGCCAAGCAATGCGGCTTTGCCAAAATGCACATCTTCCCGTATTCCAAGCGCAAGGGTACGCCTGCTGCCGAAATGCCGGAGCAGGTGGACGAGGCAGTGAAGAGCGAGCGTGCGGCACGTCTGGCGAAGGTGGACGAGGAGCTGCATCAGCAGATGCTGCAGAGCACTGTCGGCAAGATGGAAGAGGTGCTGTTCGAGCAGCCTGTGGATGATGAGCATATGGAGGGACTGTGCGGTCCGTACCTGCGTGTTGTCGTTCCAGGAACCAAGGAGCTGGCCAACACCATTTCCAAGGTAAAAATTACCGGCATCAAAGAGGATTTTTTGCTGGGCGAATTGAATTAATTTGTGAAAAAATTATTTCTTTAGCAGGATAAAAGAAATAAATACAGAATATAACTAGATACGATAAATGAGAGGAGGGACATGAAATGGCTGAGGATTGTATTTTTTGCAAAATCATTAAGGGCGATATCCCTTCTACCAAAGTGTACGAAGATGATAAAATGATTGCTATCAATGACGTTGCTCCGGCTGCTCCGGTTCATGTGCTGCTGATGCCTAAGGACCACACAGCTAACATCACTACTGCGGACCCCGAGCTGGTTGCATACATGCTGGGCAAGGTTAAAATGATCGCTGAAAAGACCGGAATTGCCGAAAAAGGCTTCCGCGTTGTTATCAACACCGGCGATGAAGGCGGTCAGACGGTAAAACATTTACACATTCACGTAATTGGCGGCAAAGCTTTGGGTTGGCCCCCGTGCTAAACCTTGACAATGCTTGTCTTTTCTTGTATAATTAATCAGTAAGTGTTTTTAGCTGGCAACAGCTGAAAACTTAATTTGCATATACACTTCCCTAAGTGTGTGGAGGGAGGGAGAACAGATGGCAGAAATTAAAGTTGGCAAGAATGAAACTTTAGACAGCGCACTGCGCAGATTTAAAAGAGCAACCCAAAAGGCAGGCATTCTTTCTGAGGTAAGAAAACGCGAGCACTATGAAAAGCCGAGCGTTGCACGTAAGAAAAAATCCGAAGCAGCCAGAAAACGTAAAACCAGATAATTGGAGGCGGGCTGTATGTCTATAAAAGACCAATTGACTGCTGATATGAAGCAGGCCATGAAGGACAGAGAAGCAGGTAAGCTGCGTTTGTCTGTTATCCGCATGGTGCGTGCTAATATTAAAAATGTTGAAATCAATGACAAAAAGGAACTTACAGATGATGAGGTTCTGGCTGTCTTGATGAAAGAGGTCAAAATGCGTCAGGATTCTGTTGAGGAATTCCAAAAAGCAGGTCGTGACGAATTGGTTGCCCAAGCTAAGGAAGAAATTGCTATACTGAAAAAATATCTTCCGGAAGCTCTCAGCGATGACGAGCTGAAGGCTATCGTGGCAGAAGTTATTGCTGCTGTTGGCGCTACAAGTCCCAAGGATATGGGCAAGGTAATGCCGGCAGTTATGGCAAAAACCAAAGGCCGTGCAGATGGCAAACGTATTAACGTTATGGTTCGTGAATTGCTCAAATAACAACTGATAACCGTGCTAAGAGAAATCTTGGCGCGGTTATTTTACTTTACAGGGATTATGGGTGAGAGATCTGTATGCTTTTCCTGCGCGGGAAAGTATACAGCTTTTTTATTGCGGCATCTGTGCAGGCAATATCCGCTGTTTTGCGAAAACATATTCAGCAGGTAAATTTTGTTTCAAGGCGAATATAAATATATTATTATCATTTTTATAGCTCAAAGGAGGCCGTTTTTATGGCATCTGGCTTCAGCTTTTTACGCACACAATTTCCCGGTCTGGAAAAAACAGGCGAGTTCGCGGAGCGCTATCTGTACAGCGATTCCAACTCCTGCCTTTTTAAGCTGGGCCTGCTGTGCGAAGATATCGTTAATAAAATGTTTGATTTTGACAATATAGCAATGCCTTATCAGATGAAGGATACACTGGTAAACAAAATCCGCCTGCTGGAAAACGAAGAGTATATCACAGAGGATTTGGCACGCATTATGCACCGCCTGCGCTTGGGCGGCAACGAAGCGCGCCATGAGGGTACGGATTCGCTGCAGAAGGCCAAGCTGCTGCTGCCGCAGGCGTACAGTCTTTGCGAATGGTTCATGCAGGTGTACGGTGATTATACCTATCAGCCCAAGGAATATCATTTACCGGCGGAGCAGCCGGAGGCAGCCTTTGTTGAAACTGCCAAGGACAAGGCCGAGGAAGCGCGCCTGCGTAAGCAGGATGATGAAAAGGCGCAGAAGGCTGTGCCAGTACCGCAGCAGGAGCGCAGCAAAACGAATCTGCAGGCTGCCAACAAGCGCCCTAAGACGGAAGCGGAAACACGCTGCCTGATTGACGAGCAGCTGCGTCAGGTTGGCTGGGAGGCGGACACCACTGCTTTGCGTTACAGCAAGGGCTGCCGTCCTGCGAAGGGACGCAATCTGGCGATTGCCGAATGGCCTACGGACAAGGTGCCGGGCAACGAAGAAAAGGGCTACGCGGATTATGCGCTCTTTATCGGCGAGAAGCTTGTGGGCATTATCGAAGCGAAAAAGTGGGACACGGATATTTCCAGCGTCATCAGCTACCAATGCAAGGATTACGCGCGCGCTGTGAGAAAATGTGATGCGGAATATTTACTGGGACAGTGGCAGGATTTTAAGGTGCCCTTTGTTTTTGCTGCCAACGGCAGGCCGTATGTGCAGCAGCTGCAGATAAAATCCGGTATCTGGTTTGCGGATTTGCGTCAAAGCGGCAATATGCCGCGGGCTATGGCAGGCTGGCCTTCTCCCTTAGGTTTAAAAGAAATGCTGCAGGAAAATACCGCGGAGGGCAACGCTGCCTTAGATGCTTTGCCGTATGATTTCCTGCAGGATGAAAACGGACTGCATTTGCGCGATTATCAGCTGAAGGCTGTGCAGGCGGTGGATAATGCAGTGCGCTGCGGCAAGCGGACGGCGCTGCTGGCGATGGCCACAGGCACCGGCAAAACACGCACGGTTTTGGGCATGATTTACCGCTTTTTGAAGGCAAAGCGTTTTAAGCGTATTTTATTCCTTGTTGACCGCAATGCCTTGGGCGTGCAGGCGCAGGATGTCTTTAAAGAGGTGAAGCTGGAAAGTCTGCAGACGCTGGACCAGATTTACAATATCAAGGAGCTTACCGATAAGCTGATTGATGCGGAAACTGCCGTGCACGTTGCTACCGTACAGGGCATGATGAAGCGCATTATGTACGCCGAAAGTGAGGACCGCATTCCCGCAGTCAGCGATTACGATTTGATTATTATCGACGAGGCGCACCGCGGTTATATTCTGGATAAGGAAATGGCGGAGGCGGAGCAGCTTTATCGCGACCAGCGCGATTACCAGAGCAAGTACCGCTATGTGCTGGATTATTTTAACGCGGTAAAAATTGCGCTCACCGCAACGCCTGCCCTGCAGACAACAGAAATTTTCGGCGAGCCTGTTTATACCTACACCTATCGCGAGGCTGTGCTGGATGGTTATCTTATTGACCATGACGCACCGCATCAGCTTACAACGAAGCTCAGTGAGCAGGGAATTCAGCTCAAAAGAGGCGATACTGTTAAGTATATCAACAAGCAGACAGGCGAGCTTGATACGGCTTATTTGGATGATGATGTCGATTTTGATGTCGACCAGTTCAACCGCAAGGTTATCGTGCCGGAATTCAACATGGCCGTGCTGGCGGAGATTGCCAAAAATCTTTATCCCGATGCGCCGGAAACCTACGGCAAAACGCTGATTTACGCTGCGACCGATGCGCATGCCGATATGATTGTGAGCATACTGCAGGAGCTTTATGCCAAGGATAATCTGGACAGCGATGCGATTATGAAGATTACCGGCAGCGTGGCTAACGGTGACCAGAAAAAGATTCAGGAGAAAATCAAGCGCTTTAAGAATGAACGCTTCCCCAGCATTGTGGTGACGGTGGATTTGCTGACTACCGGCATCGACGTGCCGGAGATTACGACGCTAGTATTTATGCGCTGCGTGAAATCGCGTATTTTGTTTGAGCAGATGCTGGGACGTGCGACACGCCGCTGCGATAAAATCGGCAAGGATCATTTTGAAATTTATGACCCGGTGGGCGTATATAACAGCCTGCAGCCGGTGGTGACGATGCCTGCGGTTGCCAATCCGCAGATTTCCGTGCAGGATTTGCTGAAGCAGCTTGATGAAGCGGAGGCAGCGGAGGCGATTACCGATATTGCCAAGCAGGTGGCCTTAAAGCTGCGCCGCAAGGTGAACAAGCTGGACGAGCAGACGAAGAAGGAGTTTGTGCTGGCGATGGGCAAGGATGTGCCTGCCTTTGCCGGCGAACTGCAGCAGGCTGATGCAGCCAAGGCCAAGGAGCTTTTGCTGCAGCATAAGGAGGCGCTGGTGCAGCTGGAAAAATACCGGGCCGGCGGCAATATGGGCGGTATGATTTATGACGGCAAGGATGAGCTTACCGGTCATACACGCGGTTACGGTGCGCACAAAACCAAGCCCGGAGATTATCTGAACGATTTTGCGGCGTATTTAAAGAGCCACGCCAACGAAATTGCTGCCCTGCATATCATTTGCACCCGTCCGAAGGATTTGACGAAGGCGCAGCTGAAGGAGCTGCTGCTGACGCTCGATGCCAACGGCTTTACGGCGCTGCAGCTGAACGATGCCTATTCGGAATACACGAACAGCACGATGGTGGCAGGCATTATCAGCCTTATCAGGCGCTATATGCTGGGAACGGAGCTGGTGAGCAAAAACTCGCAGCTGAGCCGTGCCTTTGACAAGCTGAACAAAAATCACAAATTTACGCCTGCCCAGCAGAAGTGGCTGGATATTATCCGCAGCTATATGCAGCAGCAGGATATTTTGAGCGTGGAGGCCTTTAAAGAGGACAAACGATTGCAGCGCTTGGGCGGTTATGCGCGGGCACAAAAAATATTCGCCGACGATTTGGATAATATCGTGAGCGAATTCAACGGTTATTTATATGAAGATGGAGGCAAAACTGCGTGAATACACAGGAGATTGTAGCAAAGCTCTGGAATTTGTGTAACGTGCTGCGTGATGACGGTATTACTTATCATCAGTACGTTACGGAGCTGACATATATTTTATTTTTGAAAATGGCCAAGGAAACAGGCAGCGAGGAAAATATCCCGGAGGGCTATCGCTGGGATGATTTGCTGGCGCGCAAGGGATTGGAGCTGAAGAGCTTTTACAAGGAGCTGCTTGATTATTTGGGCGAGCGGTGCACGGGACGTATTCAGGAGATTTACAAGGGCGCGGCGACCAACATCGACGAGCCGAAGAACCTGGAAAAGATTATCAGGACGATTGACGAGCTGGACTGGTTCAGCGCGAAGGAGGAGGGCCTGGGTAATCTTTACGAGGGACTGCTGGAGAAAAACGCTAACGAAAAGAAGAGCGGCGCCGGGCAGTACTTTACTCCGCGTGTGCTGATTGACGTAATGACGCGCCTGGTGGCACCCAAGGCCGGCGAGCGCTGCAACGATCCTGCCTGCGGCACCTTTGGTTTTATGATTGCGGCAAGCAATTTTGTGCGTGAGCAGACGAACGATTTCTTTGATTTGGATGAGGAAACGGCGGAGTTTGAATATACGCAGGCCTTCACCGGCTGCGAGCTGGTGCATGATACGCACCGCTTGGCGCTGATGAACGCCATGCTGCACGACATCCAGAGCAAAATTATTTTGGGTGATACGCTTTCCAACGTGGGCAAGGAGATGCAGGGCTATGATGTGGTGCTGACAAACCCTCCCTTCGGTACGAAAAAAGGCGGCGAGCGTGCAACGCGTGACGACTTTACCTATCCCACGAGCAACAAGCAGCTGAACTTTCTGCAGCACATTTACCGTAGCCTGAAGGCTGACGGCAAGGCGCGCGCTGCCGTGGTGCTGCCGGATAATGTGCTTTTTGCCGACGGTGACGGCGAAAGGATTCGTGTCGACTTAATGGATAAGTGCAATCTGCACACTATTCTGCGCCTGCCGACAGGTATTTTTTACGCGCAGGGTGTCAAGACCAATGTACTTTTCTTTACGCGCGAAAAAACGGATAAGGACAGCACCAAGGCCGTGTGGTTTTATGATTTGCGCACCAACATGCCGTCCTTCGGCAAGACGAACCCGCTGAAGGCGAGCGACTTTGCCGGCTTTGAGGCTGCCTACGGCGCAGAGGACAGAAGCAAGGTGGCAGACGAGCGCTGGCAGTGTTTTACGCGTGAGGAAATCGCGCAGAAGGGCAACAGCCTGGACCTTGGCCTGATTAAGGATGACAGCGTGCTGGATTACGAGGATTTGCCGGACCCGGCGGAAAGCGCTGCGGAGGCTGCGGAAAAGCTGGCGGAGGCTGTGGATTTGCTGCAGAGTGTGGCGCAGGAGCTGAGGAGCTTGCAAAGATAAGGCTTCTGTGGTATACTGGACTAGAAAAGACAAAAAGTTTTTAGAAAGCCACTTCTTACCCCGCAAAGTGTAGGAGTGGTTTTCTTTTTGTTGCGCACAATTCAAAACTTGCAAAGCTATGAATTCTGTGGTATATTAGATATAGAAAAGACAACCGCCCACAGAGGTGGGTTGCCTAGTAGGTTAAGAAAAATCCGCTCCGAGCTCGCCAAAGTCAAGGGGCGGTTTTTCTATGTCCGTAACTTTTTTACTTTTTGTTCTGAAAAATGAACGTAAGTAATGCTACGATAAAAACTCCAAAGGACATTAAATCCTGAAAGCTGAAATATACCATAGACATCACCTCCATTCGTATAGAATGAAGGCAACACCACCCTGCAACACGGTTGTCAAAAACATTTTATCATAAATTATAGATTAAAGCAATAGAATGTTTGCTTATAAAGGAGAGCTGGCAATGCCAAAGAAAAAGACAGCATTGACAATAGAAGAACGCTTGCAGCAGGCGCTGGTGCCTGCGGAAGAACAGCCTTATGAGGTGCCGGAGAATTGGGTGTGGGTGAGGCTTGGAGCAGTATGCTTTTTTGAAAATGGTTATGCATTTAAAAGCGATAAATTTAGTAGTGAAAAAGGTATACCGGTAATAAGAATTTCCAACATCAAAGAAAACAATGTAGATTTAGATGATTGTATCAAAACTTTAGAAGAAAATATTGATGAAAAATATATTGTTCATCAAGGTGATTTGTTAATAGCTATGTCTGGCGCTACTACTGGCAAGAATGGTGTGTATATGTCTGCAAACATAGCATATTTAAATCAACGTGTTGGAAATATTAAAGTGAAAAACAAAGAATTACTGATTGAAAAATTTCGTAACTTTTATATTGCTAATATGCAAAATGAAATTTTAAACACAGCATACGGTGGAGCTCAACCGAATATAAGTAGTCAAAAAATGTCCGTTATGACTTTCCCTCTCCCTCCGCTCTCCGAACAGCAACGCATCGTTGAGCGCATCGAGGAGCTTTTCGCTAAGCTGGATGAAGCGAAGGAAAGACTGCAGGAGGTTGCGGAAAGCTTTGCCGTGCGCAAGGCAGCAATTCTGCACAAGGCATTTACGGGCGAGCTGACACAGCAGTGGCGCCGGGAGAACGGCGTGAGCGATGAAAGTTGGGAAGAGAAAAAGCTTGGTGAAGTTGGTTCTTGGTTAGGTGGTGGTACACCTAGTACGAGTCGTGAAGAGTATTGGGAAAATGGTAATATTTTATGGATTACATCGAAAGACATGAAATCTGCTGTTATAGAAGATACTCTTATGAAAGTTAACGAAATAGGCGTAAAAAATTCGTCCGCTAATTATATAGAAAAACCAGCTTTGTTGGTTGTTATGCGTAGTGGCATTTTAAGAAGAACTTTCCCAGTTGCTATGGTTAAGAAGCCTTTTACAGTTAATCAAGATTTAAAGGCTATTATACCTGATAAAGATGATTTAGAATTTTTATATTGGATGCTTTTGAGTAATGAGCAACGCATATTGGATACTTGTATGAAAAACGGTACTACTGTTGAAAGCATTAACAGTAATGCGTTAAAGAATTTAACTTTTAAGTGTCCCACCCTCTCAGAACAGCACGAAATCGTGCGCCTCATCGACGACCTGCTGGCGCGTGAGCGCAAAGCACAGCAGGCAACGGAGCAGGCGCTGGCAAGCATCGACCTGATGAAGAAATCCATCCTCGCGCGTGCCTTCCGCGGTGAGCTGGGCACGAACAAAGCGAGCGAAGCGAGCGCGCTGGAGCTTTTGCGGCAGGTGCTGGCGGAAGGCTGAAGCTAAACAACAATCAAGACCTTGGCAGCGGCAAAAGCTGATGCTAAGGTCTTTTTTAGCGTCTTGCAGCGAAACACTTGGATACCCCATAGCTGCTCATGCGAACCTTTCTTGCAGCTTCTTTCAGTTATGCAAGAAGTTGATGTTACGAATCACGCCGATGATTTTGTTTGAAGATGGTCCACAGCCTTTAGCAGCATCCCAAACTTTAAATTTACTTCAAGCTTTTCCTCTGTTATACTATAAATGTATAAGCGTTGAGGAGGTGCAGTCATGCCATTGGAATATTATTTTATGCTGGCGGGCCTTGTCCTGCTGCTGATAGAATTTGTGGTGCCGGGCTTTGGCATTTTCGGTGTCAGCGGCATGGTGTGCCTGACAGTCGGCGGCTTTTACGTTTTGGGCGGCAATGCCTGGGCGGCTCTGGTGCTTTTGACAGTGTATCTGTTTTTGGTGCTGGTGATTACGCTGCTGTGTGTGTATCTGCCCAAGGAAAGCAAGTATAATCCCTTTGTGCTGTGGACGCGCCAAAAAAACAGCGAAGGCTACACCGGCGGCAACGACTGGAGCATGCTGGTTGGCAAAAGAGGCAGGGCTTTGACCACGCTGCGTCCTGCAGGTACGATTCTGGTGGAAGGCAAGCGTCTTGATGTGAGCAGTCAGGGAGATTATATCGAAAAGTCTGCACCCGTGATTATCGTGCGGGTAGAGGGCAGCAAAATTTTTGTAGAACAAACGAAGGAGTGACGTTATGGATTTGTTATTCAGTATGATTTTCGGCAGTGGCTTTGCAGTAATCATTGCTATTGCCGGTATCGCGATTTTTCTTAACTTTGTGCCGTTAGGCCTGTGGATTTCGGCAATCGCCGCCGGTGTTAACGTGGGCATTTTCAATCTTATCGGTATGCGCCTGCGCCGTGTGCCCGCGTCGCAGATTGTGCTGCCTTTGATTAAGGCGAATAAGGCAGGTCTTGACGTTAATGTTAACCAGCTGGAGGCGCATTATCTGGCAGGCGGTAACGTTGACCGCGTTATCGACGCTTTGATTGCTGCCCACAGAGCGCAGATTGAGCTGAGCTTTGAGCGTGGCTGTGCCATTGACCTTGCGGGACGCAATGTGCTGGAGGCTGTGCAGATGAGCGTTAACCCTGAGGTTATCGAAACTCCGGTAGTAAGTGCTGTTGCCAAGGACGGCATTGAGCTGAAGGTAAAGGCACGCGTAACCGTGCGCGCCAACATTGACCGCTTAGTAGGCGGTGCCGGCGAAGCAACGATTATTGCGCGTGTCGGCGAAGGCATTGTAACAAACGTAGGCTCCAGCGCCGACCACAGCAAGGTGCTGGAAAACCCCGATTATATTTCCAAAACGGTTTTGGATAAAGGCCTTGATGCAGGCACTGCTTTTGAAATTCTTTCCATTGATATTGCGGACGTAGATGTTGGCCGTAACATCGGCGCTGCGCTGATGACCGACCAGGCGGAGGCAGATAAGCGCATTGCTCAGGCACGTGCTGAGGAACGCCGTGCGATGGCTGTTGCCAAGGAGCAGGAAATGAAGGCCTATACGCAGGAAATGCAGGCGAAGGTTGTGGAAGCACAGGCTAAGGTGCCGACAGCTATGGCAGAAGCGCTGGCCAACGGCCGCTTGGGCGTAATGGATTATTACCGCCTTAACAACATTCAGGCAGATACGCAGATGCGTCGCACGATTGCTGAGGTAAGCCCGGAGGGCGAGGAAAAGCCTGAGGGCGGCAAATAAGCGAGGTGCAGCTTATGGGCGGTTTATTTGACCATAATTTAATCCCCATGCTTTTTGTCCTCGTAATGCTGGCCAACGTATTTTTGGACCGTCGCAACCGTCGCCGCCGCAGGCAGCAGGAGCTGCCGCAGGAGCAGCCGCAGGAAACGGCGGAGCCGACACAGGCAGAGCAGCAAACGCAGGCTAAGCCTAAGGACCTTGCTGCCGAGTTTGAGCGCCGTCTGAAAAAGACGACGGAGGAGGCGCAGGCACGCAAGCGTCAAAACAGCCGCGAAAGCGGCGTAGTGCATGACGGAACGCGCGTAAGGCGTGATGACGACAGCAGAGTTCACCGCGACGGCGAAGCAATGCATGACCACACTGGCAGGATTCACCGCGAAAACGAAGACTTAGTGCATGACAGGGGCAAGGTTTATTACGACCCCCGCGGTGATTACAGCTACGATGAAGCGAAGATGAACGCTGCTGCGGCAGCGTTTAATGCGCGCTACGCACAGCAGGCGCAGCCTGCGCCCAAAAAGCGCGTCAAGCTGAAGCATGCGGCGCTGGTCAACGGCATTATCATGGCAGAGGTATTAGAAAAACCGCGCGCTCTGAACCCCTACGAGGAGCGCTGATTTAAAGATTCTCGCAAACAGTAAGGAGATGTTGGAGAATGCTGGAAAAGCTGGATTTGAGTAAAAAAGTGTCCAAGGAAGAATACAACAAGCAGATGGATGTGCTGGGTGAACGACTGGGAAAGGCTCAGCGCCTGGCCCGCGACGCCAAAAGACCGATTATCATCGTGTTTGAGGGCTGGCGTGGTGCACGCCGCAGTGTGCTGATTAACGAAATGATGCAGCAGATGGATGCCCGCGGCTTTAATGTTTATTCCAGCGTGCGTTTGCGCGGTGTAATGCAGGAACAGCCGTTTTTCGGCGCCTTCTGGAAGCGTTTGCCGGCATTGGGACATATTGCCGTTTATCACCGCAGCTGGTATTATCTGAAAAACGCCAACGAGCTGGCGGATAAAGAAGATAACACCAAGTATCCTGCTGTTTCCTTTGAGCATATCAACAACTTTGAAAAAATGCTTACGGATGATAATTATCTTGTGCTTAAATTTTTCCTGCATCTTTCAGCGGAGCAGCAAAAGAAAAATATCGCCAAGAATGCCAAAACACTGGGCAAGGCGTGGCGTGACCTGAATCCTGCGATTGATGAAAGCGAAGATTACGATAAATTTTTGCCGCATTACGAAAAAATGCTGGAGGCTACCGATACGGTAAACGCTCCCTGGCATCTGATTGCCGACGATGATCCGCGCAGCGCGCGTCTGGAGGTCTTCACCAAGATTGCCGATGCTATCGAAAAGGCTGTGCAGATGCCTGCTGAGCCTGCCTCTGATAAGCGTACCGCCGCAACCTACGATGTGCTGAGCAAGATTGACGCCAATAAGGAGCTTACCAAGGAAGAATATAAGGAAAAGCTGGATAAGTACCAGAAAAAGCTGACACAGCTGCAGATTGAAATGTTTAAGGCGCAGATTCCTGTTGTCATTGGCTTTGAGGGTTGGGATGCCGCAGGCAAGGGCGGCGCTATCCGCAGACTGACGGCGGCACTGGACCCGTTGGGCTTTCATGTGCATCCGATTGCGGCGCCGAACGTGGTTGAAAAGCAGTTCCATTATCAGTGGCGCTTTTGGACAAGATTGCCGCAACCGGGCAATATAGCGATTTTTGACCGCACTTGGTACGGCCGCGTGATGGTAGAGCGCATCGAAGGCTTTGCCAAGCCGCAGGAATGGCAGCGCGCCTACGATGAAATTAAGGATATGGAGGCGCAGTGGAGCGAGCACGGTATCGCCATCGCCAAATTCTGGCTACAGATTGACAAGGAGGAGCAGCTGCGACGCTTCAATGATCGTCAGAATGACCCCAATAAACAGTGGAAAATTACGGACGAGGATTGGCGTAACCGTGATAAATGGGATGCTTACGAAGCGGCAGTCAACGAAATGCTGGTGCGCACCGACACCTCGTATGCACCGTGGACCGTGGTTGAGGGCAACAATAAATATTATGCCCGCTTAAAGGTTTTGAAAACAGTTATCGATTTGTTTGAACGTAAGCTGGCAGAAAAAAATCAGTAAAATACAAGAGGATATCAGCGTAATTTTGCGCTGATATTTTCTTAATACATTATAGATACTCGGAGAGGAAATGCTTTGTCCTGGATAATCAAAAACTACATTAAAGAAACAAGAGAAAATGAAACCGGCGCGCAGGTGTATCCGCCGGGCTTACGCCATCCGGTAGCGTTTATTTACCCCAACGTCTACCATCTGGGCATGTCGAACCTGGGAATGCACATTCTGTATCAGATGATTAACGAGCGCGGCGACAGCGCCTGCGAACGCTTCTTTTTGCCGGATAAACGATTGCAGCAGGAGCATATCAAAAGCAAAACACCGCTGCTGAGCTTGGAAAATCAGCGTCCGCTGGCAGATTTTGACGTTATCTTCGTCATGCTGTCCTTTGAAATGGACTATGATAATCTGCTGACGGTGCTGGATTTGGGAAATATCCGCCTGCGGGCGGCGGAGCGCAATCAGCGCGAGCCTTTGGTGATTATCGGCGGTCCCTGTGCTACCTTTAATCCCGAGCCTTTGGCTGCTGTGGCTGACGCCTTTGTTATCGGCGAGGGCGAGGAAACAGTGCAGCATGTGCTGGATACCATCTACCGGGAGGAAAGCAAGCAAGAGCGTCTGGCGGCGCTGGCGCAGGTGCCGGGCGTTTATGTTCCCAGCCTGTATACGGCGCAGTACGATGATGAGGGCGAGTTTACCGCCCTGCTGCCGCAGGAAGGTGCGCCTGCGAAGGTAGCGCGCCAGTGGGCGCGTGATATCGACGCTTATCCGCACACCTCTGCTATCGTGACGAGCGGAACGGAATTTGAGGATATGTTTATCGTCGAGGTGGCGCGTGGCTGCGGCCGTCATTGTCGTTTCTGCATGGCAGGCTATTGCTTCCGCAAGCCGCGTCCGCGTAAGCTGGAAAATATTCTGGCAGATATTGCCAAACGCCCCGAACGCACGAAAAAGGTGGGCCTGATGGGCGCTGCAGTTTCCGACCATCCGCAGATGGCGGAGCTGACGGAATACTTAGTAGAGCATAAGATACCGTTTTCCGTGGCCAGCATGCGTGCCGATATGCTTACGGAGCAGATTGCCCATGCGTTGGCACAGAGCGGACAGCGCACGATGACCGTAGCGCCGGAGGCAGGCAGCGAGCGGATGCGCGCTGCAATCAACAAGGGCATTACGGAGGAGCACGTTTATAATTCTATCGAATTGGCGGCTGCTGCCGGAATGCGCAACATCAAGCTGTATTATATGATCGGTCTGCCGGGAGAAGAGGACGAGGACATCGTTGAAACGGTGGAGATGATTAAACGCGTGCGTGCCAAAATGGACGCGGTGGGCAACAAGGGCGAGCTGGTTATTTCGGTCAACGGCTTCGTGCCCAAGCCTTTTACGCCGTACCAGTGGGCACCGCTGTGTAATGTGCGCACGCTGAAGAAGCGCTTTAAAATTTTGGGCGACGGTCTGAAGAAGGAAAAGCGCATCAAGCTGATTACCGAATCGCTGAAGGAAACTGTGGTGCAGTCCGTGCTGGCGCGCGGCAGCAGACGTATCGGTGAAGCGCTGCTGAAGGCACATGTGGAAGGACGCAGCCTGAAGCAGGTGCTGAAGGAAGAAGGCCTTGATGCCGAGGAGCTGGCAGAGCGCGAGCTGCAGGTAGGCCAGCCGCTGCCGTGGCAGCATCTGGACATGGGCGTGACGCAGGAATATCTTGCGGCTGAGCTGCAGCGCAGCGAAAGCGGCAAGTTTACGCCGATGTGCTTTGACGGCTGCCGTCGTTGCGGTGTCTGCCGGGAGTAAGGCTTAGGCAGTGAAATGACTGCTGCTAACAAAAAATTAAGCATCCCTACACTTTTTGCAGTAAAAGTGTGGGGATGCTTTTGTTGTTTTACGCTATAATGATACTGAGGAACCCAGCTTTTGCTGCTTCGGAAGCGGTAACACCCCTTCCGTCTGCTCGCCGGTGCTCGCAGCCACCTCCCCTTGCAGGGGAGATACAAGGGAATTGCAAAACTTTAAGGTTGATAATTCTCTGTATATGTTCTGCGGGTAACCGAAAGACAGATGCTTGTTATAAAAAATAAGCAGCCTGTGTCTGAAATTTATTGATTGAGGGATTTTGTACCGCAATCAAGGGAGGGATATACATATGAAAAAGAAATTGTTTTTGGGCATGACCTTGGGGATGGCGCTCTTGGCCAACACCGCTTTTGCTCATCTTAGCGGCGGTTATCTTTCGGATATTATTGATGAACATCCGCGCTGGCCGTTGGCAACTCAATGTATTGCTAAGGATGTTAACTTAAGAACAGAGCCTAACACAAACTGTGAGGTAGTAACCATGCTGCAAAACGGCGATAAATTTTATGCAAGAAAGGTAGTGTTTATACCTAACATACCTAACAGTAAATATGTGTGGGTGTACGGAACTACCGAAAAAGGCTACAGAGGCTACATGTATAACCAATATATAGGTGCGTTGCCTGATGGCCAATATGCTCATTCAGATGAAGGACGCTTTCAGGCTGCGGTAGAGGCAAACTGGATTAACGATCCCGCCGGCTATGCAGCAGGCTCCGGCTACAGCATGGGCAGAGTAGAACATGCCGACGATATGAATATTGCTTATGACCTTAATAAGGTGCAGGTAGGTCCGCGAGTGTTCTACACGAGAGCCTTTGACGGAAAAACCTATCAGGTAGTGATTAACAAGGCTCCCGGCGAGATGGCAGGTTACGCAGTCGGACAGCATTTTGATCAGCAAGAGCGGAATAATTTTTACGATATGATGCGGAGAATCGGCTGGCACGAGTCTGCTGTTGATATTGAGGAGCCGACAAACAGTATCGTGTGGGAAAAATCTGTGCTTGATGCGGATGGCTTTGACAGACCTGCCAAGCAGCTGATTATCACGCTGAATGATAATGACGTGATTGAGAGCTTTACTTACATCAATTATGATCTTGATTAGCCTGCCTGCAAAAAATTATCCCTGAAATGCAAAAAACCTGCTCTTTTCAGAGCAGGTCAGCTTGTAAGAATTAAGCCATAGCGTTGATTCTCTTTGCAAGTCTGGATTTTTTGCGAGCTGCAGCATTCTTATGGATAATGCCTTTGCGAGCTGCTTTATCGAGCAAACCGGAAGCAGTAGCCATAGTAGCTTGAGCGTCTTCTTTAGCGCCGGTTTTAGCCAGAGCTTCTACTTTGCGGGAAGCATTGCGGAGAGCTGCTTTAATCGGAGCGTTTTTAGCACGACGTTCTGCGTCGGTCTTTACACTGCGGATGGAAGATTTAATGTTCGGCAACGAATTTCACCTCCTGAATTTTCTTGTACTGCATTATTCTACCACGAATGCGAGCATTATGCAAGAGAAAATCACAAATATGCCTGCCTGTTCCTGTAAAAAATATTTTGCGGACGCTTGACCTGGAGCTGACTCCAAATGCTAAAATATAAGCAGAAAGCAGGAAAACAATCTTGGCAGGAGGTAAGCGGGATGAAAATAAACGAAGTAAGCAAAATGTATGACATTACAGCGGACACGCTGCGTTATTATGAGCGCATCGGCCTGATTCCGATAGTCAACCGTAATGAAAGCGGTATTCGCGACTATACCGAAACAGACTGCAACTGGGTAAACTTTGCCAAATGCATGCGTGCGGCAGGTATTTCGGTAGAAAGCCTGATTGAATATGTGGTGCTGTTTCAGCAGGGCGATAAAACGCGGGCGGCACGCAAGGAAATTTTAATCGAGGAGCGTGCCAAGCTGCTCGAGCGCATGGCGCAGATGCAGGAAACGCTCGATAAGCTAAATTATAAAATTGACAATTACTACAAGTGCGTTGAATTTGAGGACACTAAACTGAAATAAAACGCAGTACGAGGAGAGATGGCGCCGAGCTGTCTCTCTTTTTAGTTTACAGGCTTTGCCGTATAATGGTATAATAATTAGTACTAATAAAACGGGCTCAAGCCAATATTGGCCTGAAATAATACATTTTAATGAAGGAGCAGGAAGAGTAATTTATGATTGAACAAAATCACATTCGCAACTTTTCTATTATCGCCCATATAGATCATGGCAAGTCTACCCTGGCGGACAGATTGATTGAATATACAGGAACGCTGAGCAAGCGTGAGATGGAGGAGCAGATTCTCGATTCCATGGATTTGGAGCGTGAACGCGGCATCACCATCAAGGCGCAGGCTGTGCGCAGCATTTACAAGGCGCGCAACGGCGAGGAGTATATGCTGAACTTTATCGACACTCCGGGCCACGTAGACTTTACCTACGAGGTTTCGCGTGCATTGGCAGCGTGCGAGGGCGCACTGCTGGTTATTGACGCTACCCAGGGCATTGAAGCGCAGACTTTGGCCAACGTGTATCTAGCGCTGGATAACGATCTGGAGATTATCCCGGTTATCAACAAAATTGATTTGCCGAGTGCTGACCCGGAGCATGTTAAAAGGGAAATCGAGGACGTTATCGGTATTGATGCTTCCGACGCAGTTCTGTGCAGTGCCAAGACAGGCATTGGCATCGAGGACGTGCTGGAAGCAATCGTAGCGCGCGTGCCGGCGCCGCAGGGCGATGCGGAAGCACCGCTGAAGGCCTTGGTATTTGACTCCAAATTTGACGCTTACAAGGGCGTAGTTTTATATATACGCATTATGCAGGGCCGTCTGCGCAAGGGTATGAAGATTCGCATGATGGCAACCGGTGCGGAATTTGATGTTACCGAGGTCGGTTACTTCAAACCCGGCATTGTCAATGTTGATGAGCTGGAGGAGGGCCAGGTAGGCTTCTTTGCTGCCAGCATCAAAAATGTTAAGGATGCACGCGTAGGCGATACCGTAACCGATGCCGATAATCCTGCCGAAAAAGCGTTGCCAGGTTACCGCAAGGCTACACCGATGGTATACTGCGGTCTGTATCCGGTAGAGAATTCCGATTACGATAACTTACGTGATGCTTTGGAAAAGCTGCAGCTGAACGATGCTTCTCTGGTATTCGAGCCGGAGACATCTACCGCGCTGGGCTTTGGCTTCCGCTGCGGCTTCTTGGGCCTGCTGCATATGGACGTTATCAAGGAGCGTCTGGAGCGCGAATATAATCTGAGCCTGATTACTACCGCACCGAACGTTATTTATGAGGTGTTCCGCACCAACGGAGACGTTGAAATGGTAGATAACCCGTCTCTGTTCCCGGACCCGACCGTTATCGACCATGTTGAGGAGCCCTTCGTTAATGCAACCATCATTGTGCCGAAGGATTATGTAGGCGCTGTTATGGAGCTGAGCCAGGAAAAACGCGGTGAATACGATAACATGACCTATCTTGATGATACCCGCGTAATGATTCACTACGCATTACCGCTGAGCGAGATTATCTTTGACTATTTTGACCGTCTGAAATCCGCTACCCGCGGTTATGCTTCCCTGGACTACGAGTTGTCCGGCTACCGTTATTCCGATCTGGTAAAGGTAGATATCCTGCTGAACGGCGAGCCTGTCGATGCGCTTTCCGCGATTGTGCATAAGGAATTTGCTACTGTTCGCGGCCGTCAGCTGGTTGAAAAGCTGCGCAGCTTGATTCCGCGTCAAATGTTTGAAATTCCGGTACAGGCAGCAATCGGCAACAAGGTTATTGCCCGCGAAAACGTCCGCGCTATGCGTAAGGACGTACTGGCGAAATGCTACGGCGGCGATATCAGCCGTAAGCGTAAGCTGCTGGAAAAACAGAAGGAAGGTAAAAAGCGCATGAAGCAGGTTGGCAGTGTAGAGCTGCCGCAGGAGGCATTCATGGCGATTCTGAAAATGGACTAAGGCTTAGCGCTTAGTCGATAGTGTCTGATAGATAGGAGCAATGCAATTATGATGATACAACTGCAAGGCTTGCTTTCGACAATCACATTTTTGGATGTTATAGATATTGTCGTCGTTGCCTATTTTCTTTACCGTTTGTTCCTGATGCTGAAAAACACTCGTGCCGCAACATTGGGCAAGGGTCTTATGGTGCTGATAGGCTTCACGCTTATCTGCCGCTGGCTGAACCTGCATGTTATCAGCTGGCTGCTGGAAAAGAGCATGACGGTGATTATGGTCGCCCTGCCTGTTGTCTTTCAGCCGGAGCTGCGACGTGCTCTGGAGCAAATCGGCCGCGGCAAGCTGTTTCATAAGGGCAGCGAGCTGGACGAGCAGGAGCTGGAAGAAATGCTGGATTCCGTTGCTCATGCCACTAAGCTGATGAGCAAAAATAAAGTAGGTGCGCTGATGGTCTTTGAGCGTGCTACCGGTCTGGCAGAGCGTATCGAAACCGGTGTGCCGATTGACGGTCTGGTGAGCTCAGGACTGCTGCAGAACATTTTTGTTAAGGATACACCGCTGCATGACGGCGCTGTCGTTATCCGCGGCAACCGTGTCGTTGCTGCCTGCTGCCTGCTGCCGCTCACGGAAAACCGCAATTTGAGCCAGGAGCTTGGTACCCGCCATCGTGCCGCAATCGGTATGTCCGAGCAGTCCGATGCGATGATTCTTGTTGTCAGCGAGGAAACCGGTACGATTTCCATTGCCCGCAACGGCGAGCTGATGCGTTATCTGACGGTGGATGATGTGAAGGAAATTTTGCGCACGGCAATTTTCCGTCCGCATGCAGCAGTTAAGAATTCTTTGGTTGATAAAATCAAGAGCTTGTGGGGCGGTGAGAAAAAATGAGATTTTTGCAAAGGCTGGCGCGTAAGGAAAACCTGCTGGCACGAATTATCTGTCTGCTCATGGCCTGTGGCCTGTGGGTATATGTAATGACCGACCAGAACCCGATAATCGAGCGTAATATCGAGGTGCGCCTGCAGCAGAGAAATCTGCCGCAAAATATGATGGTCTTTAATGCTCCCGATAAAATTCTGGTTAAGGTGCGCGGCTCGCGTGCCAAACTCAGTTCCGATAATCTGAGTGCCGAAATCAATGCTTCTATCAATTTAAAAAATATAACCGAAGGTCAGCAGAGCCTGCCGATTACGGTAACCTACTCCGGCGGCGAGATTGTATCCGTAACGCCTAAGGAGGTTTCCGTATATGTGGATACGGTAAGCGAGAAAAAGGTTCCCGTTACTACGCGTATCGTGGGCGCGGTGAACGGTGATATGACCATCGGCAGCAGTATAATTACTCCGGCGGAGGTTACTTTGCGCGGTGCAACACATCGTATTGACAAGGTAAACCGTGTGGTTGCTCCGATAGATATCAGTAACCATAGCGGCAGCTTCCAGACGGAAAGCGAGCTGGTTGCCGTGAGTGACGACGGTTACGATATTCCTAATATGAGAATTATCCCTGAGCGCGTAATGGTGCAGGCCAATATGGTAAGCCAGATGCATTCGCTTGATATTCCGGTTAAGCTGGTTATGAGCGGTGATTTGCCTGTCGGTATTGTTGTTACCAAAACAGAGATTGTGCCGACAAGCGTTCGCGTTACCGCACCGCCTTCCGTGCTGAAGGAGCTGAAGGATGTCAAGACCAAGCCGGTGGATGTAAGCAAGCTCAATGGCAGTACTGTTGTTGCAGCTGAACTGGATTTGCCGGAAAAGGTTATTCCAGAAAGACGTACGGTACAGATAAAAATATCGGTAGAAAGGCAGAATTAATTTTAGATGAAGCTGAAAATAAATAATGTGCGTATCAGCCTGCGACAGGAGCAGACGCTGGAGCAGGCAGTGTGCCGCAAATGCGGTATTCCGCGCGATGCTTTGAGCGGTGTGCGGATAGTGCGCAAGGCAGTGGATGCGCGCAAGAAAAATGATATCTGCCTCAACTACCATGTGCTGGCAGAGGTTGAAACAGGCGGCAGACAGGCGAAGCGCCTGCTAGCGGACCGCGACATCACGCAATATCAGGAGCAGCAGCAGCCGACGCTGGAGCTGGGAACACTGCCGCTGAGCGCACCGCCGGTGGTTATCGGTGCCGGTCCTGCAGGCCTTTTGGCAGCACTGCAGCTGGCAGAGCATGGCTATAAGCCGCTGCTTTTGGAGCGCGGCAAGCCGGTAGCGCAGCGTGTGCAGGATGTACAGCGCTTTTGGCAGACGGGAGAATTTAATCCTGCGTCCAACGTACAGTTTGGCGAGGGCGGTGCAGGCACCTTTTCGGACGGCAAGCTGACTACGCGTGTAAACGATCCTATGATGGCCGAAATCCTGCAGCTCTTTGTGGATGCAGGCGCGCCGGAAAATATTTTGTACGAGCACAAGCCGCACGTAGGCACGGATAAGCTGCGTGCGATGGTACAGGGACTCAGCCGCCGTATTGCGGAGCTGGGCGGCAGCGTGCGCTATGATGCGCATGTGGTTGATCTGGATATCAAAAATAATGCTGTGCAGGGCGTAATCCTTGACGGCGGTGAAAGACTGGCGGCAGGAGCCGTGGTACTGGCCTGCGGTCACAGTGCGCGTGATACCTACGCTATGTTGGCACGCAGAGGCGTAGGCATTGTGGCGAAGCCATTTGCCATCGGTGTGCGCATCGAGCATCCGCAGGAGCTGATTGACAAGGCGCAGTATGGCAGCTTTGCCGGACATCATCTGCTGGGCGCAGCGGATTACGCGCTTGTTTACCACACGCAGGATAAAACACGCACAGCCTATTCGTTCTGCATGTGCCCGGGCGGTCAGGTAGTTGCTGCCGCTTCGGAGGCCGGTGGCGTGGTTGTCAACGGCATGAGCATGTTTAAGCGTGACAGCGGCATTGCTAACAGCGCGCTGGTCGTAAATGTTGACAGTCGCGATTTTGGTGATGGTGCACTGGCCGGTGTAGAATTCCAGCGCCGCTATGAGCAGCTTGCTTATGCGGCAGCAGGCAGCAGCTATTATGCGCCTGCGCAGAATCTGGACAGCTTTTTGAAGCGCAGCACTCCGTCCTTGGAATGCATGGTACAGCCAAGCTATCGTCCGGGACTTGCGGCCTGCAGCTTAGACAAGGTGCTGCCTGCTTACGTTACGGATACTCTGCGCGAGGGCATTACGAGCTTCGGCCGCAAGCTGGCGGGTTACGCTGACGGCGGCGCGCTGCTGACGGGTGTGGAAACACGCACCTCGGCGCCGGTTCGCATAGAGCGCGACAGGCAGAGCTATGTATCGCTGACGCATGATTTGCTTTATCCCTGCGGCGAAGGCGCAGGCTATGCCGGCGGTATTATGAGCGCCACGCTTGACGGCTATCATGTGGCGCGTGCGATTATGGAAAGATTTGCGCCGGTGAAGTAATTTAGGTTGAAGGATAAACAACCCTCAGTCAAAATCACGTTAGTGATTTTGACAGCTCCCTTGACGCTAAGACCCAGTTTGTCGCAAGCTACGTCTTGCGACAAACTGCTGGTCGTGCTAATGTCGCTTTGCGACTCAGGGAACATATAAAGGTTTCAAGAATTGCGAAGTTTACTGCTTGTAAGCCTGTTATATCGCCCCTGAAAGGGGAGATGTCACCGTAGGTGACAGAGGGGTTGTGTATAGATTTTCGTCAACAATTCCCAACTCACATATAAACGCATTAACATTAGGGAGGTTATTACAAAAAATGGCAAGATTATTTGGTACTGATGGTGTTCGCGGTGTAGCGAACGTAGAGCTTACTCCGGAGCTGGCCTTTAAGCTGGGCTATGCTGCCGCAAAATACTTTGGCCGCGAGGTTTCCTGCCCGAAAATTATTATCGGCAGAGATACACGCCGCAGCGGACAAATGTTGGAAAGTGCTTTGGCAGCAGGTATCTGCAGCGCTGGCGGCAATGCACATCTTCTGGGCGTTATGCCTACTCCGGCAGTTTCCTTTCTGACCAGTGAGGTTAAGGCTAACGCCGGTGTAGTAATTTCTGCTTCTCACAATCCGTTTGAAGACAACGGCATCAAATTCTTCTCTCAGACAGGTTACAAGCTGCCTGACGCAGTAGAGGACGAAATTGCAGCTATCGTTGCTGCACCGATTGATTACACTCAGGCAGTAAGCGGCAGCAGCGTCGGCCAGATTATTCATGAAAAGGATTTATCCGCACTGTATATTAAGCACATTCTGAGTACTGCTTATGCTAAGCTGAATGGTCTGAAGATTGTTATGGACTGCTCCAACGGTGCCAACAGCGAAATCGCACCGGTTATCCTGCGCAGCCTCGGTGCTGAGGTTGTGGCAATTTTCAACGAGCCTAACGGTATCAACATCAACAACGGCTGCGGCTCCACTCATCTGGAGGCTTTGCAGAAGAAGGTTGTCGAGGTTGGCGCTCATGTAGGTATCGCCAATGACGGTGATGCTGATCGTTGCCTGGTAGTTGACGAAAACGGCGAGGCTATGGACGGCGACCAGATTATGCTGATTTGCGCGCTGGAGCTGATGAAGCGCAACAAGCTGCATGATAATATGCTGGTAACCACTGTTATGAGTAACGTTGGCCTGCATCAGGCTATGAAGGCTCATGGCGGCAAGACAGTCAAAACCGCTGTAGGTGACCGCTATGTATTGGAAGAAATGCTCAAGCACAATTATTCTATCGGCGGCGAGCAATCCGGTCATATCATTTTCTCCGAATTCGCTAAAACCGGCGACGGTATTCTGACTGCGGTACAGCTGTTGTGCGCAATGGTTCGCAATAATAAATCTCTGTCCGAGATGAGCGGTGTAATGACTAAATTCCCGCAGATTCTGCTGAATGTACGCGTGAAGAATAAAAACGGCTGGGAAGAAAAGGCTGCTATTCAGGAAGTAATCAAAAAATATCAGGAGGAGCTGGGCGAAAACGGCCAGATTCTGGTACGTGCTTCCGGCACCGAGCCTTTAATCCGTATTATGGCCGAAGGACCGAAGCAGGAGCGTCTGGAGCAGATTGCAAGCGCTATCGCCGACGTTGTAACCAAGGAGCTGGCATAAGCAGGCTTCCTTGCTGAATGAAGATTAAAAGCAGACCATTACATCATTTTCGGATGCAATGGTCTGCTTTTGTACTTTGCATATTTTCTTTTTGACGAACGTATGTTAAAATATACTTGTGCTACCAGAATACGGTAGGCGGTTGCCCTCTACGGAGGGTTTGCGGCCCTCGATTTGCCGACATCTATATTTTTATAGAAATCTACAAGGAAGAGGGTGGTACTGATGAATATACTGGAAGTTCTTGCATTGCTTGGTTTTGGGCTTGGATGCATTAAATTTGGTTATGAACTCGGTAAAAACGCAAAAAAATAACCGCCCAGCTCCTACACTAGCGGTTATTTTTAACAGTTAATTTTGAAGGGCAACCGTCTATCGGTAGCACTCTTTCTATTTCTATGATAGCACAAAGTAAAGCGTTTGACAACCGTTCTGATTAAATTCACAAATCCCTCACGTCTTATACTATTACTCATCAAAACTCTTGATTACGGAATAAATTATACAACCAACAACAATCAGCCCGATCCCTGCTAATGCGAGAAAAGGTGCCGCAGGGAGCAAGAAGGCCATACCACCAATCATGATTAAAATTTTGTTGTCAGGCATAAGGTGTCACCTCACAGTTCCGCCAGTGTCTCAGCATATTTTTGTTTTAAAGCTAAGATAGACAAAAATACTACTGTTTCAATAGCTACTTCCCATCTAGCATCATTCTTGTCTTTTAATTTACGTATATCATCTATAGGATTTGTAAAAATAGACGGCGCAGCTATTGTTGTGACGAGCCAAGGATCAATCTCTAAATATCTTAATTTTCTACAAGCATCCAACATATTCTCAAAATCTATCAATCCGCAAATGAGCAAATACATAACAAATCCATCCATACGACCTGTCATCATTTTATCAACAAAATCGTATGTCGGCGATGTTATTTCGTAATACTCATATTCTGACAGAAGATCTCTTTCATATGCTTTTTTCACATTAATTAAAGCATCTTTTTCTAATTGAAGCCATGCCTTATATCCTTTAGATTCTATTGTACGCAACTTTAACCGCTCTATATATTTACCTATTACTTGCTTTTCAAGAATTTCATAATCAACTTCACTATGAAATAGTTTAAGCAGATTATGAACTTCTAATC
>CAVCLW010000002.1:98772-108817 GCA_963603005.1 Escherichia coli
CATCAAAATATCGCAATACTCACATTCGCCAAGCATATTGCTAACTATACTTTTATAATTATCTTTGATTGTCTTTTCCAAAACCTCTGCCTTAGAAAAAGACGTTGATTCTTCAAATTGAGCATCATTAGGATAGCCGCAGATAGCAGCCAGCAATCTCCAATCATCAACAGCGGTTATATTCTGTAAAATCTTAGTAATTCTTTCATTCTTACTCATGACTAATTCTCCTGCAATCACTTATTATTGTTATTAGATTGGACATTTATTGCCCTAAGATAACCAAATAAATGTCCTGCTTGGTAATAAACACGATACCTATTGCCAACTATATCAGTTACTTTTACAAATTCTCCAGCTTTAATAGTAAAACTGCTAGAATTATCCTTGTCATAGCAC
The DNA here is from genome assembly GCA_963603005.1 of Escherichia coli. Lineage (GTDB taxonomy): Bacteria > Bacillota > Negativicutes > Acidaminococcales > Acidaminococcaceae > Phascolarctobacterium_A. The sequence continues at coordinate 99,172 of CAVCLW010000002.1, forward strand.
ACTGTGTCTTTTTTTAATAATAAAGTTCGACCTATCAACCACCTATTAAGATTTGCTTTCTCAGGAAAGCTGCTCAGCAATTTTTCTACTTTAGCTTTAGTATCAACTGCTCCTTTATAACCAGCATTACGATATTTTTCTACGAAAGAACTTTCATCAGCTAAAGTTCCATCCTCATACAGAAGCGGTGTATCAATAACTTGCTTGATAGCTTTAGTTAAAAGAGCCGTTATAGCAATTTGTTTTTGATCGCTAACACTGTAGTCATTCCAATCATACGACTGGTTTTTTCGCAAATTTCTCAACATAATTTCCAATTGTTCTGCTAACATTCTATCAAAATCTGCTAATAATTTTTCTATCTGCTCCGCACGCTCAGTAACTGCTTTTAAGTACACGCTTATTTTATTGGCATTAGCAATCCATTCATCTGCATTGCATTTATAGGCTTTAGCTTTATTTAAAGCTTCTTCTGCCTTACATTCCCACCACCAGGCAGCAATCAACAATGCCGGGGCTGCTACCAAACCTCCTAAAACAGCCGTACCACCAGCAATGCCTAAACCACCAGAAGCTAATGTTCCACCACCAAGCCAAGCTAAGGTAGCATTAGTAGCAGCTGCGCCAGTCAAGCCGCCAATTGCCGCCCCGGTAGAAGCAGTCGCTAAATAACCTACCGCTCCATAAGCACCAGCAGCAGCTAAAACACCACCTATAGTAGCGCCGCCAATACCACTAGTTATCTCAACAGCATTCAAAGAGGCCGTTTTTAATTGAATAAACTCCTGATTGCTAGGATTAAAGTTTCTTAATTCATCTATACAAATACTATCATTAAAATTTACATTCTTCATCTTAGAAAATTCATCAACGAAACTATGGATATTACCGGAAAGAATGTTTAATTTTAATTGTCCTAAAGAAGTCAAATTTTGTTCAACAATAGCTTTTCGGTCATTTATAACTTCGTCTAATAACTTTACTTTATGTTCTGCATCATCAGCTATTTTTTTTGCTTCGTCCATCATATCGCTTGCATTCCAAGCTTTTTTAACAGCAGCTCCGACAGTACCAGCCAAAGCTATTGCAACAGGGATTAATGGTAACGGCATATAAATTCCTCCTTACAATTCAAAAGCAACATCTTGATTTTTCATCATCTCATCAAATTCAGCAAAAGTCTTATATCCAATACTGCGCCCGAACGAGTTAGAAATTCGCTCTAAGCCTTTTGCCATGAGTTCAAAATCGTTATCCATCGTAGCCTTTGTAATATCCTTAAAACCGGCATTGATAGCTTCTGCTCTTTCCTTGAACAGCTTTTGGGTAACTTTTTCAAACTCTTCTGCTTCTTGATTAAGCAATTTAATCGCAGCATCTGTTTCTCTTTTTATTTTTGCATATTCCTCCTTTGCCAAGTTAGCAGCTTCTGCTGCTGAAAGTAATTCTTTATAATAAGCACTTGTTAAAACTGAACCAACCATCGCTCCAACCGCCGCGCCTACAAATGGTATGGGGATTAACATCTGTCCAACAACAGCCGTATAATTGGCAACCATTATATTAGTTCCTCGTTCTCCTAATTGTAAAATACATTCAGACGTACTTATTTCTCCTTTGGCATACTTAACTACAATATCTGCTGTAGCCTTAATAGTTGTTACAACCGCAATAGGCACATTAGCTTTATTTAGTCCAGCCAAAAAGGGGGAAGAACTCTTCATTAACATAGACTCTAGTTGGTGAGCAACTATTGTCGTCCCACCACCAATTGCATAACCCTTAACAGCAGCTAAAGCCGTATCTTTCGCAACATTTTTTAAAGCTTCAGTAGGTGTTTTTTCACCTTTAATAACTGCTATAATATTGCTAATTCCAGATATTGTGAAAGCAGCCCCACCAACAGCTCCTCCTGTTTTCAAGCCAGCTTTGTGAAACTCTTTAGCACAATTATCAAAAGCTTTATCAGACAGCTTTTGGTCTATTTTTTCCTTAGCAAGTTTTCCATTCTCTATGGCCTCGTCTCTATTCTGCTTATTAATCTTCAACTCCTTATCGCGAAGATATTTTTTGTCATTTATCAATTCTTCGTTAGTCTTATCGCGCTTAGCATTATTGAACTTACGAGAAACAACTTCTAAATTATCCTTATCATTAGCTACGTTTCTAATATCTTCATTAGTATTCCAAGGATTTTCCTTATTTTCGTCAAATACTTTTTTTAATGGACATTTATGGTCGGCTTCAGCCAGATGTTTAGACCAGTTTTTACCAAATTTAATTTTCGCATCATCTTTTTTTAAACACAAAGTTTTTCCAGTGTAAGGATCTTTAACTTTTCCATTGGCAAACGCTGATTTTTTAATACCAATCTTAGCTTTAGCGTCATCAAATAATTTTCTGTTGCCAGTATAGGTATCAGGCTTTTTGTATTTAGCGTTAACTTCTTCAACACTTTCACTTATAGTTTTACCTAACATTACACCTTCGACTGTTTTCTGCGTTGTTTTATTTTCAGCCATGCTTTCAACTCCGTTTCCATTAAAATCACAAGCTGTTAATACGATTTCATTATATCTCTCTGCCCCCCCCGTCAAGCAAATGTCTTTTTTATCGCCACGAAATGTACAGTTACTTTTTAACACTGTTATTTTTTCCTCACTTTATCTTTCCTTGCTTATATGTTACACTATAAGCAGCACTTTTCGGTTTCTTTGCAAGAAACTTTTTGGAGGTCCGCACTATGACTAACGACAAATGCGTAATAGAAAATTTAAGAGCACACTATCAGGAAATAATATCCAACTACATCATTACAGCTTATTCTGCATCTTGTCATGGTTCAATCAGCTTCGGCAAGGTATGCACGCCGCCCCTGTCGTCATTAAGCAATATTAAAAACATCGTCAAGAGCTTTTCTAACACCTGCGACCTTTATCCTTCCATCATCAAATACTGCGAGGAAAAAGATATCGCAGAAAACGAACTTTATAAAAAAGCGCACGTCTCTAAAACTGTTTTTTCCAAAATCCGCAGCATGAAGGACACCGGCTACAAGCCTAGCAAAAGTACGATTCTCTGCTTATGCCTGGCTTTGGAGCTGAATAACATCAAAACAGAAGCAATGCTCAACATCGCAGGCTACTCTTTATCTGACGACATCATTGCCGATAAAATTGTCAGCTATTGCATAAGTAAGCGATATTACGACGTTTATGACATCGAAAACCTTATTCTGGAAAAAACAGGTGGAGCATATTTGTACTCCTGATAAAGCAAATACACAACAACAGCTATACCAAAAAAGAACGCCCAACTACTACCAAACAGTAATAGTTGGGCGTTTGTACGCTATGTACTCTGTTTTTTGAGCAGAGAAAGTTTCACAGCTTGTTCTTTGTATGTGTTCGTTTTTTGTGCTAAAATATTTTTATAGTGCTTCCATAACGGTAGGCGGTTGTCCCTCTGGCAGCAAGATTCTGTATTACTGCAAATCTAATGGCAAGAGGGGGTGAGACCAATGATGACTTTAGATAATCTTATCTCTGTTCTCGGCTTATGTCTGACTTCAGTAGCTCTAGGATTCGCTCTAGGTTATGCGCTAGGTTAAATTCACGCAAAAAAATAACCGCCCAGTCTGCAAAACAAGCGGTTATTTTTTATAACTAAATGTTCAAGGACAACCGTCTATCGGCGGCACCTTTTCTATTTCTATGATAGCACAAAGTAAAGCGTTTGACAACCGTTCTGATTAAATTCACAAATCCCTCACGTCTTATACTATTACTCAAACTTCCCACATAAAAAAGCTGTTTTAAGCTGCTCAAACCCTTATCACATCTAGGACTTACGAATATAAAAAACAAAATTGAACTGTCAAAGATAGGATTATACTATATGAAGCGTCTGCAGGCAAGCATCAGGCAAGAAAAGTTCAAGGAATGTTTGCTTGACCTGCCAGTCATCATATTGTAAAATTAAATTAGTCTGAGGATGTGCCGCGTGGGACTGCCTGCCTGCGCGGCTCATTGTCTGTTTGCTCATAAATCAGCAGAGCCATGGCTTTGCTGCCAAAAGCGGACAGTGAAGGATGTAAGCGCATGTACCGCTCAGGCGGTGGACGAGGAATGAGGTTATCGATCAGTCAGCGGATGCCTCACGGCCGGCTGCAGGCCGCAAACCATGTACAAAGCCCTCCGGTAACGGGGAAGAGAAAAGCACGGTGGCAGAAAGGGCAAAGAATATAATACAGGCTCGCAAGGGAGAAGGTATCAGATACGAGAAAACCTGACTAAGCAGATGATGCCTTACACCTTGCAGCGTAGAGGAGGATTACTACTTATGTGCGGAATTGTAGGTTATATCGGTAATCACGAAGCTGCTCCCTTTCTGCTTGACGGTATGAGCAAGCTGGAGTATCGCGGTTACGATTCTGCCGGCATTGCTGTTTATGAAAACAACAGCATTCGTGTAGAAAAATGTGTAGGCCGTCTGGATGCACTGAGCCAGAAATTGGCAGGCAATATGCCTGTGGGCAATGTAGGCATCGGTCACACACGCTGGGCAACACATGGCCGTCCGTCGGATCGCAACGCGCATCCCCATACGGACAGCAGCGGTAAGTTTGTCGTTGTCCATAACGGTATTATTGAAAATTATCTTGGCCTGAAGGAAGAACTGATTGCCAAGGGACATGAATTCCTGTCTGAAACGGACAGCGAGGTTGTAGCTCATCTGATGGCGGACCAATATGACGGAGATTTCGAAGAAACCGTCAAAAAGGTGCTGAAGCTTATCAAGGGGTCCTACAGCCTGGTATTTATGTGCGAATACGAGCCCGATAAAATCATCTGCACCAAAAAGGATAATCCGCTGATTATCGGTCTGGGTGAGGGTGAAAACTTTATCGCCTCTGATATTCCGGCGATTATCAACCATACGCGCCGTACCTTTATCATGAGCGACGGCGAAATCGCTACGGTAACGGCAGATGGTGTATGGGTGCAGGATATCAACGGCACTCCCATCAGCAAGAAGGTGTTTGAGGTCAACTGGAACGCGGAAGCAGCGGAAAAGGGCGGCTTTGAGCATTTCATGCTGAAGGAAATTTATGAACAGCCCAAGGCTCTGCGCGATACCATGACCAGCCGTTTGGATGCGGAAGCAAAAACAATCGGCTTCCCCGAGCTGAACTGGACAGCCGAGGAGCTGTGCGAAATCAATAAAATCTTTATTGTGGCCTGCGGTACCGCTTATCATGCAGGCATTGTTGGCAAATATTATCTGGAGCAGCTGGCGCGTGTGCCGGTTGAGGTGGATATTGCCAGCGAGTTCCGTTACCGCAACCCGCTTGTTGACGGCAACAGCCTGACTATTGTTATCAGCCAGAGCGGTGAAACCAGCGATACACTGGCAGCGCTGCGCGAGGCTAAGCGTCTTGGCTCCCGCACTCTGGCGGTTACCAACGTTGTCGGCAGCTCTATTGCGCGTGAGGCAGACCAGGTTGTTTATACCTATGCCGGTCCGGAAATTGCCGTGGCATCTACCAAGGCTTACACTACACAGCTTCTGGCAATGCTGATGCTGGCGATTTATGTAGGCCGTCTGCGCGGCAGCATGAGTGCCGAGCGTGAGCAGGAGCTGGTGCAGGGTCTGACCTTTGTACCCGAGCAGATTCATAAAATGCTGGAAAACGTGGACCAGATTAAGGTGTTTGCGCGTGAATACGGCAGCAGTGAGGATGCCTTCTTCCTGGGACGCAGCCTTGATTATGCCGTAGCGCTGGAGGGTGCGCTGAAGCTGAAGGAGATTTCCTACATTCATGCGGAGGCTTACGCAGCAGGCGAGCTGAAGCACGGCACCTTGGCGCTGATTGTTTCCGGTGTGCCGGTAATTGTGCTGGCAACGCAGATGGATGTATATGATAAAACAGTCAGCAACCTGCAGGAGGTTAAGGCGCGCGAGGCTGTGGTTATTGCCATAGGCTTTGAGGGCGATACCTCTTTGGAAAAATATGCGGACCATGTTATTTACATCCCGCGTACAGACAAATATCTGGCACCGCTGATGGCAGTGCTGCCCTTGCAGCTGCTGGCCTACTATGCGGCGCTGACTCGTGGCTGTGATGTTGATAAACCGCGTAATCTCGCAAAGAGCGTAACAGTTGAATAAAAAATAAATTAACGGCGTAACGGATGTAAAAATCTGCTGCGCCGTTTTTGTAATTACAGAGATACGCTGCTTATGTTATACTAATATTAAATTAGAGCGGAAGGGGAACAAAAGCAGATGGCTTATAGCGAGCTTTTTAAAAATTACAGTGATATCCGCAATTTTATGCGGCGCTTTTATGTGTACGGCTTTGAAAAGCGGCAGGATTTTACCGCTAAAAGCTCCAGAAGCTACGATGATAATCGCCGGCGTCTGGACAGCTGGCTGGAGGATTATATGAGCTTCAAAAGCGAAGCGGACGGCAGAGCCTACCGCATTTCCTTTGACAGCAGCAGTATCAGTCATAATCCTTTGTATAAAAGCTGGAAGGCCAAGAGCTTTACATCCATGGATATTACGCTGCATTTTTATCTGCTGGATATTCTTGCAGACGGCAAGGCGTATTCGGCGGCAGAGCTGTTAGAGCTGCTGTGCAGCCGTTATTTTAACTGTTTCGATAATCAGCTGCGTCAGCCCGATGAATCAACGGTGCGCAACAAGCTGAATGAATATACTGCGCTGGGAATGCTGCAGCTGGTGAAGCAGGGACGGCGCAATCTTTACTGCCTGGCGCGTGATGAGGTGAACTGGCGCAGTTGGCAGCTTGCCTGCGCCTTCTTTTCCGAGGCGGCGCCTTTGGGAGAGGCAGGCTCCTATCTGCTGGATAAATTTGCCGAGGACTGCGAAGCGTTTGCTTTTAAGCATCATTTTATTTTATATACGATGGACAGCAAGCTGCTGTACGAGCTGCTGGAGGCGATGAACAGCAGGCAGTCCGTAACGCTTTACCGCTGTGACAAGGGCGGCAGCAGCATACCGCAATATGTTTGTCCTTTGAAAATTTACTGCAGCACGAGGACCGGACGGCAGTATCTTTTGAGCTACAGCTATGCTGCGCAAAGGCTGCTGTTCAACCGTCTTGACCATATCGAAAGCATTGAGGTTAAACGCGCCGAAGGACGCTATGAGGAGTTTCTGCAGCTGGCTAAGGAGGCGGCGTCGCATATTTGGGGCGCAGGCATGCTCAGAACAGACCGGTTGGAGGAAATCAGCTTTACGGTGGAGGCGGCAGCTGACGAGCAGTTTATTGTGCAGCGTCTGGAGCGTGAAAAGCGCTGCGGAACGGTGCGGCAGCTGGATGCGGAGCATTATCGCTTCAGTGCTGCCGTATATGATGCGCGTGAGCTGTTGCCGTGGATACGCACCTTTATCGGGCGTATTACTGCCTTTAGCTGCAGTAACGAGGAAATAGAGCGCATTTTTTATGATGATCTGGAGCAGACGGCAGCCTATTATCTGCAGGAGGTGCAAGCGGATGGCGAAAAATGACAGCTTTTTTAACGAAATATACGGCACCTATTTTAATGTTGTGAGCAGTATTTTGCGGCAGGCACAGGAAAAGCAGCTGACGAAGGACAGCTTGGAGCTGTTGGTGCGGGAGCAGGCCTTTGCCGACAGCTGCCTGACCATTCCCAAGGCACTGCAGGACGGAAGCTGGCCGCTGCTGCAGAAGGATATGACTACGCCGCTGCGGCATGCGCCGGCGATGCCGTTGACAACATTGCAGCGGCGCTGGCTGAAAAGCCTGCTGACGGATAAGCGGATACAGCTTTTTGATGTAGATTGCAGTGGGCTGGAGAATGTGGAGCCGCTGTTCAGTGAGGAGCAGTTTGTGTATTTCGACCGTTACAGCGACGGTGACAATTATGATGCTCCGCAGTACAAACAGCATTTTCGCTTGCTGCTGCAGGCGATAACGGAAAAGCGCAGGGTGGAAATAAGCTTTATCAGCGGCAAAAACGAAAGCGTGCGGAAGGAATATCTGCCGCTGCAGCTGGAATATTCGGCGAAGGATGACAAGTTCCGCCTGAAGGCGGTGTGCGAGCGCCATCTGCATTATGTCAATGTGGGGCGCATCAAAAGCTGCCGTCTGCTGGAGCAGACAGGTGAGGAGGCCTGCATGCTGCTGGAGCCGGAGCGCTGTGCGGTTACAGTCCTGCTGACGGACGAGCGCAATGCTCTGGAGCGGGCGATGCTGCATTTTTCGCATTTGGAAAAGGTAACGGAGCGACTGGATGAAAAACATTATAGGCTGCGGCTGATGTATAATAAAAGCGACGAAACGGAAATGGTTATCCGTATTTTATCCTTCGGACCGTTGCTGCGGGTGCAGGAGCCGGCAAGCTTTATCGAGCTGCTGCGCCACAGGCTGCGTAAGCAGCTGGCGCTGCGGGCGAAGGAGTAAAAAAAATACTGCATTTCGGCAGGTGCGCAACTTTTTTTCCATGAAAAAATGGACTTGCTGTTGTATTATTAGCTTGTAAGATGAACGTAAACGCAATACAGAAATGATGATGCAAGAAAGAGGTGCAGCATATGAACTTAAAAAAAGCCTTTCAATATCAAAAAGCAATCAAAAATATCATGGATGAGCTTAATTCCTGGGACTATGAATTAACCGGCACTGCCGCTTTGACTCCGGAAAAATTTGTCGAGGTAAAGGAAATTCATAAGCGCTCGGAATTGAATTATTTGTTTCCTGCGGAAGAACGTAATTATCAGGACGAGGAAAAAAGCAAAAAGAGCCTGAATGTTCAGGGCTATGAGCTGCCGAAGCTGCTGGCGATTTATAATTACCTTGCCGTTTGCCGCAGAAAGCTGGCGCAGGCTATTGCCGACTGCAAAAACGAAATGGAAATCGGTGAGGAAAAATTCAGCTATGATGCAGCAGTGATTTATGCCAACGATTTGCGTGCCGCTTTGAAAATATACGAGGATTTAGCTTCCCTGCAGGAGGAGGAAAGCGAATCCGTTAAGGAGCTTACCTTCAGCAGCAATAACGAAAAGCTGTCTGCGGAGTATACCGTGACTACGGTTAAAACACCCTTGCCGGGAGTTGTTGAGACAGCAAAGGCTGAATATCACAGAGTGCTTGCTTATACCAGTGAGTTGAGCGATATGATTGAGGCGGCGGCTTTAACGAGCAGACTGGCACCTGCCGCAGAGCCTGCCTTCCCGATTACGGCCAACCTGGATTATATTTACCGGCACTTCGAGGAGCTGCAAGGCAAATAATTTTTAATTATAATATGGCGGAAGTTTAAAGCAGATATTTCAGATAAAGAGACCATCTAAGAAATGCTAATAGCAAATTTTCAGGTGTAAACCTGCACATGAAGAAAACAACGCTTTAAATGGACGACGGCAGGCTAAAGATCGCTCCTGCTTACTTCGGTTTAAGTTGTCACACGTCAAACGTTTACCACATTAATCATGAATACGCTATTATACATGACGGCGCTAACAGCTAACCATTTAGTCTTATTTTGATAATATATCGCTTTGATGCCGAAGCCTTATTATAAACCACCGAATCTGTGGATTTTCTGCAGGTTCGGTGTATTTTTTAGCATTAGTCCATTACTTGTGGTTGGGT
>CAVCLW010000003.1:0-104708 GCA_963603005.1 Escherichia coli
GAGTATATCTGTAGGTATATCTCGTTCGCCTTTTTCATAGTTGCTGTAGACTCTTTGTGAGCAGTTAAGGATTTCAGCCATTTGTGTTTGCGTCATATCCTTGTCCTCGCGTAAGTCGCGAATGCGCTGATACATTGTTATCACCCAATAACATTATAGAAAGAGATGGCACTCCAACTTGCTATTTAGCGCAAATTGCGCTAAAATCAGAATAGAAAAGTATTAGCTTGCTAATACTTCAGGCAAAACACACTCGATGTGTGCTTTTGCTTGACTGGGGGGGACAACAGTGTATCATTATAATGAGTTATTGGCAAATTTTTGATACATAAACAATTAACGGAGCTGACTTGGGAAAATGAAGTTTATTAATAATGTTAATGAAACATTAAGAGATGATATGGCTGCAGAAATGCAAAAAGGCAGTAAGCTGTCTATCGCTGCTGCCTATTTTTCTATCTATGCTTTTGAAGCTTTGCGCAAAGAGCTGAGTAATATCGATGAATTACGTTTTATTTTTACTGATCCTACATTTATCCAGAAGGAGAACAGCAAAAAGGAGAAGCGTGAGTTTTATATTCCCAAATTAAATAGAGAGCGTGGTATTTACGGTACGGAATTTGAGGTAAAGCTGCGTAACGAACTGAACCAGAAGGCTATAGCCAGGGAATGTGCCGCATGGGTTAAGAATAAGGCTATTTTCAAATCTAATGTAGGCAATAAGGATATTACTGATAAGTTTATTTTGCTGGATGACAAGGCTTATTTTCCCGTTAACGCTTTTACAACCGTTGATTTAGGCTGTGAGCAGGGCAATAACATGGGAACTAACATTGCAAAGGTTGCAAGTCCCATGTCGCTGACGCTGATAGAGCAATTTGAAAAGCTTTGGCAAAATAATGAAGAACTAAAGGATGTAACTGACAAGGTAATCAGCAGTATCAGCTCTGCTTATAACGAAAATGCTCCGGAGTTTATATATTTTGTAACATTATATAATATTTTCCATGAATTTCTTGATGATATCAGCGAGGATGAGCTGCCAAATGAGCGCACCGGTTTTAAAAACAGTAAAATCTGGAGCATGCTCTTTAATTTTCAACGTGACGCAGCGCTTGGCATCATCAACAAGCTGGAAAAATATAATGGCTGTATTTTGGCAGACAGTGTAGGCTTGGGCAAAACCTTTACGGCCTTGGCTGTTATCAAATATTACGAGGGACGCAATAAAAGTGTGCTTGTACTGTGTCCGAAAAAACTGGCAGATAACTGGAATACCTACCGTGCCAACTATAAAAACAATCCTATCGCTGCAGACCGTTTAGGCTACGATGTTTTGTACCACACGGATTTGCTGCGTAAGCATGGCTTCAGCGGTTCTATTGATTTAAGCAAGATTAACTGGAGCAATTATGATTTGGTTGTTATAGATGAATCGCATAATTTCCGTAACGGCGGTGCTTTTAGTGATGATGAAAAAGAAAATCGCTATACGGTGCTTATGAACAAGGTTATTCGCGAGGGTGTGCAGACAAAGGTGCTGATGCTTTCGGCTACACCGGTAAACAACCGCTTTAACGATTTGAAAAATCAGCTGCAATTAGCCTATGAAGGGGATAGCAGCAAAATCAACGATAAGCTGAATACGAAAAGCTCGATTGACGATATTTTCCGCAATGCGCAGGCTGCATATAACCATTGGTCAAAGCTGTTGCCGGAAGAGCGTACCTTGCAAAAGCTGTTAGAGCATTTGAGCTATGACTTCTTTACGCTTTTGGATTCTGTAACGATTGCACGCTCGCGTAAGCATATTACCAAGTATTACGATACCAAGGATATCGGTAACTTCCCGGAGCGCAAAACGCCGTTGTCTTTCCGTCCTGCGTTGGTTACGGATGGCTCGGTAAATTACAGTGAAGTTTTTGCCAAGCTGGATGAGCTGGAGCTTTCGGTGTACACGCCTACGGAGTTTATCTTAAGCAGCCGTCAGCAAAAGTACGCAGCACTTTTTGATGATAACAAGGTTAATACCGGTTTTACGCAGACGAACCGTGAGCGCGGTATTCGCCGCTTAATGGCGATAAACATTTTGAAGCGCATGGAAAGCTCGGTGTATTCCTTCAGGCTGACAGTTGCAAGAGTGCGGGCAAGCATCGCAGCAGTTTTGGATAAAATCTATCGCTATACGCAGCATAGGCTGGCAAATGCACAGATTGAAACAGGTGCGGATATAGACAGCACTGATTTCGATATGGAAGAGGAAATTTTCAACGTAGGCAAAAAGGTGCCTATTTCGCTGGCTGATATGGATATTGTCAGCTGGGGAAACAGCCTGGAGCGTGACAAGGAGCGCTTAGATGAGCTGTTGGCACTGGTGCAGGGGATCACACCTGAGCAGGATAATAAGCTGCATGAGCTGTTTAAGCTTATCGACAATAAAATTCAGCATCCTCTGAATGCAGGTAATAAGAAAATTATCATCTTTACAGCTTTCGCCGATACAGCGCAGTATCTTTATGAGCATGTCAGTGCTTATGCCAAAGAAAAATTCGGCTTAAACACAGCTATGATTACCGGTACGGTTGATGGCAGGTCTACAATTCCTAAATTGAGATGCGATTTTAACACTGTGCTGACCTGTTTTGCGCCTTTGGCGAAGGATAAAGCGCTGTTGTTCCCGGAAGATAACAATGAAATAGATATTCTGATTGCGACAGATTGTATTTCCGAAGGCCAGAACCTGCAGGACTGCGATTATCTGGTGAACTATGATATTCATTGGAATCCGGTGCGTATTATTCAGCGCTTCGGGCGTATTGACCGCATAGGCAGCAAGAACGCTTATATTCAACTGGTCAATTTTTGGCCTGATGTTGATTTAGATGAATACATAGATTTGAAAAGTCGTGTCGAAAGCCGTATGAAGGCAGTTGATTTGACTGCTACCGCGGACGATAATCTGCTGAGTAATAATGAAAAGCTGGATTTGCAGTACCGTAAGCAACAGCTGAAGCAATTGCAAAAAGAGGTTGTCGATATTGAAGATATGGGTACAGGTATTTCCATCATGGATTTGGGCTTGAATGAATTTCGCCTGGATTTACTGGAATATATCAAGACGCATGGCGAGCTGGATAAAACACCCTTTGGCTTGCATGCCGTTGTGCCTGCGAGTGAGGAATGCCCTCCTGGTGTAATTTACGTGCTGAAAAACTGCACGGATAACATAAATATAGACAGAAAAAATCTTCTGCATCCGTTTTACGCCGTATATATTGGCGAGGATGGTGAGATTATCTGCAACCATCTGGCGCCGAAAAAGCTGTTGGACAAGCTGCGCTTTACCTGCCGTGGCAAGGATAAGCCTTTAACAGATGTGTGCAGCGATTTCAACAAGGCGACGAATGACGGCAGAAGTATGGGTATATATTCCCAGCTTTTGGAGGATGCTATTGCTTCCATAATCAACGTGAAGGATGCCGACGATGTTGACAGCTTCCTGAGCGGCGAAGAAATCAGCTTCTTTGATAACAGTATTAAAGGACTGGATGATTTTGAGCTGATTTGCTTCCTCGTTGTGCGAGGTGAGCAGTGATGTTAGGCTTACCGCAGACTACAGAAGTAAAAAAGATTATTCCCAAACGTGACTTATACAGAAAGTTTGAGCTGAATATAGCGGAGCAGAAGGAGTTTGACGCAGCCATCAGGCAGATGACCATCGTCAACGAAATTTCCTTACGCACAATTCCCGCCTTGCAAAAGCAGGAAAAAGCAGTTTTTGTTTTGGCAGTACAGCTGAAGCAGGAGGGCTGTGCGGAAAAGCTTTTGCAAAGGCTGTGCAGGCTGATTGACCAACGCTTGCTGTTGGCGCTTTGCTATGAAGACAAGCTGCAGCTGGCGCTGTATTTCGATAACAGAATATTACTCAATGAGTTTATGCCTGTGGCTGAGCAGAAGGTGAATTTGCAAGGCACAAGCTTAAACGATATTTGGGAGCACCTAGCTCTGCAGGTGGCGCAATTAACGCCACGTGCAGGGCTTACACCTGCTTCCGTAATTGCCAATGCCGGCAGGCGGGCAGAAGCAGAAGCACAGATAGCAGCGCTGACGAAGAAAATGTTTGCGGAAAAGCAGGCACGCAAAAAACTGACCTTGCGTGAAGCAATAAATAAGCTGAAAAAAGAACTGGAGGATTTATAATGATGGAACATCTCAACATGCAATCTATGGATAAGGTTGCAGCAAACGTAGCGAAGATAAGGGAGCTATTCCCAAATTGCGTTACCGAAAGAATCAATAGTGAAGGCAAGCTGGAGCATGCCATTGATTTTGATATGCTGAAACAGGAGCTTAGTGACCATGTTGTAGATGGTTTGCAGGAACGCTACCAGTTTACCTGGCCGGATAAGCGCAAGGCCATTTTGGCTGCCAATGCACCGATTAACAAAACCTTGCGCCCTTGCAGAGAAGAGAGCGTGGATTTCGATAATACGGAGAACCTTTATATTGAAGGCGATAATCTGGAAGTGCTGAAGCTGCTGCAGGAAACATACCTGGGCAAGGTGAAGATGATTTACATTGATCCACCGTACAATACAGGTAATGACTTTGTGTATCGTGATGAATTTAAGCAAAATGCTTCGGAATACAAGGATAATAGTGGCCAATATGATGACGACGGAAATCAGATGGTTACTAATACGGAAAGCAATGGGCGTTTTCATACCGATTGGCTAAATATGATGTATCCGCGCTTGAAGCTGGCAAAAGATTTGCTTAGTGATGATGGCGTTATTTTTATCAGTATAGATGAACATGAAAGTGATAATTTGAAAAAAGTTAGTCATGAAATTTTTGGAGAGCAAAATTATTTCGGGGATTTAGTTTGGGAAGCAACTACACAGCCTATTAATGCAGGTAGTGCTAAATTTGGTTTGCAGAAAAAAACAGAAATAATTCTTCTATATGGAAAAAATAAGAGTAAAATATCAGGATTTAATTTAGAACAGGAAGCAAGTGATTTATCGTATCCTCATACAGGTAAATTCGGCTCGTGTAGATTTGAAGTAATAGAAAAATCTGATGCAGGCGATTATAATAGAGATTCCATGAAGTTTAAAATTTTAGGACAGTCACCTAGACCAGGAAAACGTTGGCAAATAGGAAAAGACTTAGCAATTAAGTTAGCAGAAGAAGGCAAATTGGAGATAGTAGATGGTTTGGTTAAAAGAGCTGTATATCCTGAAGATGAGATAGATAAAATAAAGGTAAAACCTTTTTGGTCATTGATGTTAGCAGAAAATGTTGGTAGTGCAAAAAATGGCAAAGAAGAGCTTAATTCTGTAATGGGAACACCTATTGGGTTTGATACAGTAAAACCTTTGGGTTTAATCAAAAAATTATTATCATATATCGGCAAAAATTATCTAATCCTCGACTTCTTCTCCGGTTCTGCCACCACCGCTCACGCAGTCATGCAGCTTAACGCCGAAGATGGCGGTAAGCGTAAGTTTATCATGGTGCAATTACAAGAAGAATGCGCTGAAAACAGCGAAGCCTACAAAGCAGGCTATAAAAACATCTGCGAAATCGGCAAGGAGCGCATCCGCCGTGCAGGTCAAAAAATCAAAGAAGAAAATCCGCTGACAACGCTGGATTTGGACATCGGCTTCCGTGTTTTGAAATGCGACAGCAGTAACATGGAGGATGTGTACTTCACACCGAAGGAATACATGGATAAACAACAAAGCCTGTTCGTTGACAATATCAAAAAAGACCGCAACGATGAGGATTTGCTGTTCGATGCTATGCTGAAGCTGGATACGCCGCTTTCCAGCAAAATCGAAAAAATTACCATTGCCGGCAAAACTGTCTACAATGTGGCGCAAGGTCATTTAATGGCATGCTTTGATAAGAACGTGACGGATGAGGTTATTACTGCCATTGCCAAGGAGCTGCCAAGCTATTTTGTTATGCGTGACAGTTCGCAGGCTGATGACAGCGTAGCGATTAACTTTGAGCAGATTTTCAACACCTATAGTCCGCAAACAGTGAGGAGGGTGCTGTAATGAAGTTCAGTTTTAAAATTCAGCAGTACCAGACGGATGCTGTTAATGCAGTGGTTGACGTGTTCAAGGGACAGGTGCGTCCTGCGCAGGATACCAGTTACTTTTTTGATCCGGGCAGACTTGTGCCGGTGAAAACAAAAAAAGCAAAGAATAGCAATGGTTATAACTTGTTTCAGCAGGAGCTGGACGAGCAGGAAGCTAAGCAGGATATAATTCTCGGTTATGCCAATGCGCCAATAAAATTGGATAAGGTGCAGCTTCTGGAAAATATTAAGCTTATTCAAGGCAATAATAATATAACTCTGTCGAAGGAGCTTATAGAAGGTCAGGGAAAGTGCAGTCTTGATATTGAAATGGAAACAGGTACAGGCAAAACCTATGTCTATATCAAGACTATGTTTGAGCTGAATAGGCAATATGGCTGGAACAAATTTATTATCATCGTCCCTTCTGTCGCAATCCGTGAAGGTGTCAAGAAAAGCTTGGAAACTATGGAAGAGCACTTCATGAGCCAGTACGGCAAGAAGGCGCGCTATTTCATTTATGACAGCAAAAACCTGACGAAGATTGATGATTTTGCCAAAAGCAACGAAATCAATGTAATGATTATTAATAATCAAGCCTTTGCCAAGTCCTTGAATGAGGAGAAGAATAAGGAAGGCCGTGGCGGTGATAAGGGTGCGTTGATTATTTACAGTGAACGTGATGAATTCGGTTCACGCAAGCCTATTGATGTTATTGCCAAAACTAATCCTATTTTGATTCTTGATGAACCGCAGAAGCTGAATGGTCCTGCAACGCAAAAAGCAATGAAGCGCTTTAATCCGCTTTTCAGCGTCAATTATTCTGCTACGCATAAACAGGAGCATAACGAAGTATACCGTTTAGATGCAATAGATGCCTATAATCATAAGCTGGTCAAAAAGATAGAGGTTAAGGGTATTGAGGTTGTAAATCTTAAAGGCATCGACGGTTACCTTTACTGCGACAGCTTTGTTAAGTCCAAAAATAAGCCTCCTATGGTAAAGCTGGAATTTGAACAGCAGCTGAAAAGCGGTACTGTTAAGCGTGTTTTACGCAATTGTGCTTCCAGAGATAATCTGTATGAGCTTTCTAACGGCATGCTGCAGTACGAAGGCTACAAAATCAGTGATATTGATGCCAGCGATACAGGCTGCGTAAGATTTACCAACGGAGAAGAATTACATGGCGGTGAAGTTGCTAACAACAGTCAGGAAATGTCTGATTTGCGTCGTGTACAGATTCGTGAAACCATCAAATCACACTTTGAAAAGGAAGAACAGCTTTTTGCGCAAGGCATCAAAACCTTATCGCTGTTTTTCATTGATGAGGTTGCTAAGTACAGATTATATGACGAAGATGGCACACAAAAGCTGGGCGAATACGGTAAAATATTTGAAGAAGAATATCATAAAATATTCAGAGATAGGATGCAGGAGTTTTATCAAACACCTTACGGAGAATATCTGAGAAATATGGCTGCGGATGTAAGTGCAGTGCATACAGGCTACTTCAGTATCGATAAAAAAGGTCATAGCGTTGACAGTAAATGTGAACGTGGCAAGGATACTTCTAACGATGAATCAGCCTATGATTTGATTATGCGTAACAAGGAAGCACTGTTAAGCTTTAATAATCCTGTGCGTTTTATTTTCTCTCACTCCGCACTGCGTGAAGGCTGGGATAACCCCAATGTTTTCCAAATCTGTACCTTGAAGCAGTCCAACAGCAATGTCAATAAGCGTCAGGAGGTCGGTCGTGGCATGCGTATCTGCGTTAATCAGCAGGGTGAGCGCATGGATGAAAGCGTATGCGGAGCTAATGTGCATGTGGTCAACAAGCTTACGGTTATTGCCAGCGAAAGCTATGCTGGTTTTGTCGACAGCCTGCAGGATGAAATCAAAAAAGCTTTGTATGAACGTCCTGAAAAGGTATCTATAGAGTACTTCTTCGGCAGAGTAGTAAAGGTTGGCGATGAAACTTATAAAATTGAAGGCGAGCAGGCACGTCAGATAGTGAAATATCTTGATAGACATGATTATCTTGACGATGATGACAGAATCACCGAAAAATATAAGCAGGATGCCGCCAACGGTACTTTGGAACCTGTGCAGGATAAGCTTAAGGCTATTGAGCCTGCTGTACATGTGCTGATTAAGAGCCTGTATGATAAAGATTCGCTTAAGGATATGATTACTAACGGTAATCAGACAACCGTTGAAAACAAGCTCAACAATAAGAATTTTGAAAAGCAGGAATTCCAGGAGCTGTGGAAGCGTATCAACCGTAAGTGTGCTTATACCGTAAAGATTGACAGTAATGTGCTTGTTGACAAGGCTGTGGCAGCGATTGATGCCAAACTGCAGGTTACTCAGACACTTTATACCTTGAGCGTCGGATATCAGAAAAATAATATGCAGGCGCATGAATTAGAGCAGAAAACCAGCTTTGTATCACCTTCGCATACTACAAATGTATTGAAAAATGCTCATGACAGCAGCTTGAAGTATGATTTGCTGCACGAGCTGACGCAACGGACTTCTTTAACACGTCGCACTGTTGCTGCTATTTTGAGCAGAATCAATATGATGAAGTACAGGAAATTCCGTGATAATCCGGAAGAGTTTATCAGCAAGGTTGCACGTCTGATTAACGAACAGAAGGCCGGCCTGATTGTAGAAGGTGTTACCTACAATACAACAAATGAAGTTTTTGACAAAGAAATCTTTACGGCGGAATGTCATCGTGTAGCTTTGTCTAAGGTATTTCCTGCGTTGCATGCCGTAACTGATTATGTTGTTACTGACGGTACTGCAGAGCAGAGTGTGGAGCGTAAGTTTGTTGAAAATCTGGATAAAGCAGATGAAGTCGCAGTATACGCAAAGCTTCCGCGAGGTTTTTACATTCCGACACCTGTAGGCAAATATTCGCCGGACTGGGCAATTGCTTTCAAAGAGGGAAAGATTAAGTACGTCTATTTCATTGCTGAAACCAAAGGAACTAATGAAAGTACGGAACTGAAATCTATGGAGCAAGCAAAAATTAAATGTGCCGAAAAGCTTTTTGAAAAACTTTCCAATGGCGAAGTGCATTACGGTCAGGTAAAGGATTACAAGAGCCTGATGGATATTATACTTGATAGATAAAACCACAACCGAATATGGAATAATTCACGCTGATAGTTTGCTTGTGCCTATGTGTACACTCTTTTTGTAAAATCTTTACACTTGCCGCTATAAGAACAGGCTAATAATTTTCCTCGTTGACAAATAGCAGTAACAGTAATATAATTTTTCTAATAGCAAACCATTAAGATAGAGGCGCGGAAAGCATGAGTAGGTTGTGGAGCGGGAGCTGAGAAGCATTACAAAAGGGCTAACGCCGAAGTGCAATGGCAGCCGTGTCGTTGTGCTGGGCCGTCAGTGAAAGCTGCCGGACTGTCGCTGCATCTGCAGCGGAGGGCTATCTCGGCTATGGGTGTGAATATTATTTAGCATGCTAACCGTTGAGATAGAATTCAAAGGAAATATCTCAACGGTTATTTTTATGATTAAGGAGTGAACGACATGATTCGTGTTTTGGTAAATGGTGCGCTGGGCCGCATGGGCAGCGAGGTATGTAAAAAGGTATATAGCGAAGCTGATTTGGAGCTTGTTGGTGCTGTTGATATTAAGGAAGGCACTGTACATCTGGGCGACGGCGTTAAGGTAACTACCGACTTGGTTGCTGCTATTGAAGCTGCCAAACCGGACGTTGTTGTTGACTTCACCCGTCCTGACGTTGTAATGGGCAACCTGCGCAAAATGCTGCCGCTCGGCGTGCATGCTGTAGTAGGCACAACAGGCTTCAGCGATGCGGATTTAAAAGAGGTTGATGAGCTGGCACGCAAGCACAACACCAGCCTGCTGATTGCTCCGAACTTTGCGCTTGGCGCAGTTGTAATGATGAAGCTGGCGTGTGAGGCTGCCAAATATTTCCCGCATGTGGAAATTATCGAGAAGCATCACGATAATAAGCTGGACGCTCCGAGCGGTACGGCGATTATTACCGCACAAAAAATTGCTGAGGTGCGCAAGGCAATGCATCAGGGCAATCCTGATGAAAAGGAAACCATGGCAGGTGCGCGCGGTGCGGATTACGAGGGCATGAAGATTCACAGTGTCCGCTTGCCGGGTTACGTTGCTTCCCAGGAGGTTATCTTCGGCGGTCAGGGCGAAACTTTGAAAATCAGTACCGACCCGATTAACCGCGAATGCTACATGCCGGGCGTTGCGCTTGGTTGCCGCAAAATTGTTGACCAAGTAGGCCTGGTATACGGCTTAGATAAATTACTCTAAATAGTGAGGGGGAGAATTTTATGAAAAAGTATAACGTTGCTATTTTGGGCGCTACCGGTGCTGTTGGTACTGAATTTCTGAAGCTTATCGAAGAAAGAAACTTCCCGTTTGCAGAGCTGCGTCTGCTGGCTTCCAAGCGCAGCGCAGGCAAGCAGATTGAATTTATGGGCAAAACATATACTGTGCAGGAGGCTACCAAGGACTCCTTCGAGGGCATTGATATTGCTCTGTTCGCAGGCGGCAGCGTTTCCAAGGAGTTTGCTCCTTACGCTGTGAAAGCCGGTGCCGTTGTTATTGATAACTCCAGCACCTTCCGTATGGACCCCGAAGTGCCGCTGGTTGTGCCGGAGGTTAACCCCGAGGACATCCTGAAGCACAAGGGCATTATCGCCAACCCTAACTGCTCTACCATTATTATGGTTATGGCATTGAAACCGCTGTATGACCTGGCACGCATTAAACGTATCGTCGTTTCTACCTATCAGGCTGTTTCCGGTGCCGGCAAGGAGGGCATTGACGAGCTCACCGATCAGACCAAGGCTTACAGCGAGGGCCGTGAGATGGAGGCACACATTCTTCCGTCCGCAAGTCTGCCGAAGCATTATCCGATTGCGTTTAACCTGATTCCTCAGATTGATGTTTTCCTTGACAATCTCTACACCAAAGAAGAGATGAAGATGATCAATGAAACCAGAAAGATTATGCATGATGACGAAATGCGCATTACCGCTACTACCGTGCGTGTGCCTGTATACCGCAGCCACAGCGAATCCGTAAACATCGAATTTGAGCATGATTTGGAGTTGCAGGATATGGCAGCTGCAATCAACGCTTTCCCCGGCATTCAGATGATGGATGATCCTGCCAACCAGGTTTATCCGATGCCTTTATATACCTCGGAAAAATATGACTGCTTCGTTGGCCGTCTGCGCCGCGATGAGTCCAATCCGAATACCTTCAACCTGTGGGTAGTAGGCGACCAGATTCGTAAGGGCGCTGCGCTGAATACTCTGCAGATTGCTGAGGTTATGATTAAAAACGGCTGGTTAGAAAAATAATAATGCACCTCTGCGGTGTAAAGACTACCCGGCGTACAGCTTGTACGCCGCAGCCTTTCCGGCATCCGGTACATTTTGCATTTTAATATAAACAGATGAGGAGCAATTTACATGAAAATCATTGTACAGAAATTCGGCGGCACCTCCGTCGCGAGTGAGGAAGCCCGCGTTGCAGTTAAAAATAAGGTACAGCAGGCTATCCGTAACGGTTACTCCCCGGTAGTTGTAGTTTCCGCAATGGGACGCAAGGGTGCGCCCTACGCGACTGATACTCTTATCGGTACCCTGAAGGACGTTAACCTTTCCGTTAATGTGCGCGAGATGGATATGATGATGTGCTGCGGCGAAATCATTTCCGCTTGCGTAATGGCAGCAACGCTGCAAAAATTCGGTATCAACGCTATGGCGCTCACCGGCGGTCAGGCAGGCATCATCACTGATTCCCAGTTTGGTGCCGCACGCATCAAAAACATCAATACCTCCGGTCTTATCCGTCTGCTGGAGGCAGGCATCATTCCTGTTGTCTGCGGCTTCCAGGGCATGACGGAAAACAACTATAAATTTACTACCTTAGGCCGCGGTGGCAGCGATACCTCTGCTGCTGCACTGGGCGCTGCGCTCAAGGCTGATTTTGTTGAAATTTATACAGACGTTGAGGGCATTATGACTGCTGACCCGCGCATTGTCGAGAAGGCTAATATTCTGCAGCAGATTTCCTATGCTGAGGTTTGCCAGATGGCACAGAACGGCGCTAAGGTTATTCATCCGCGTGCCGTGGAAATTGCTATGGGCAGCAACATTCCCATGTATGTTAAATCCACTTTCAGCGATGCTCCCGGCACTTTGATTACTAGTGAACGCATCGGTCAGGGTAACGGCGGCGAAATTGCGATTAACGAATCCTGCGCCAGCGGCGTTGCTCATCTTAATGATTTGGCACAGTTCCGCATTGACCTGAACCCGCAGGATATTACTGCAGGCCGTAATCTGTTCGAAGATTTGGCGGATGCAGGCATCAGCGTAGGCTGCTTGAACCTGTCCGAGAAGGAAGCAATGTTTGCAGTATTTTCTCCGGACGTAGAGCACACCTGCAAGGTGCTTGATGCAACCGGCTTTAAATATACGCTGAACGAGGGCTGTGGTAAGGTTTCCGTTGTCGGCAGTGCTATGCGTGGCGTGCCCGGCATTATGGCTACCTTTGTAACTGCGCTTGCCAGCCACAATATCGCTATTCTGCAGACTGTGGACAGCGATACTACGATTTCCGCGATTGTTAAAGAGGAGTATTTGGTGGAGGCTGTAAAAGCATTGCATGGGGCGTTTAAATTATAAAGCACCGTCTGCGTTGTTGTGTTTCCTCGACGTACTGTCAGTACGCCGTCGTCAACACGCCTATAATCCGGCACTTTCTCCACAGCCTATTAAGGTAAAGAGGAAATAAAGCACCCTCTGCGTCGTTTTGTTTTCTCAACGTACGTGAAGTACGCCGTAAAAAATATAAAATCATTTAGATAATAAGCAATATGTCATAGAGAATTTTAGTTTCTATTAGTTTTAAGAGGTGGAATTACAATGAAAAAACCGTATTTTGGCAGATTATTAACGGCTATGGTTACGCCGTTCAACGCTGATGGCAGCATCAATTATGAAGCCGGTGCAGATTTTGCCGACTGGCTGCTGGCTAACGGCAGTGACGGCCTGGTAGTAGAAGGCTCTACCGGTGAAGCTGCAACCATGGACATGGATGAAAAAATTAAATTCATGCAGACCATCGTTGCACGTGTCAACGGCCGTGCTAAGATTGTTGCCGGTGCAGGCACCAACTGCACTGCCAGCACTATTGATTTGGTTAAGAAAATGGAAGCCTGCGGTGTAGATGGCGTGCTCGTAGTTGGCCCGTACTACAACAAACCGACTCAGGAAGGCTATTACCAGCATTTTGCAGCCGTAGCAAAGGCTACTAAGCTGCCGATTATCGTTTATAATGTTCCGGGACGTACCGGCGGCAACATTGCTCCGGAAACTGTTGCACGTCTGGCAGCAGATTTCAGCAACATTGTGGCTATTAAAGAGGCAGCAGGCAATGTAGCACAGACTGCGGAGCTGTATCGCGTGCTTCCTGAAGATTTCTCCATCTACAGCGGTGACGACGGCCTGATTCTGCCGTTCCTGTCTGTTGGTGCCTGCGGCTTGATTTCCGTTCTGGCCAATGTTAACGGCAAACTGCTGCAGCAGCTGATGCAGGCTTACAGCGAAGGCCGCGTTAAGGATGCCGCTGACCTCAACAAGGTTATGGTGCCGCTGGCTAAGGCTATGTTCATAGAAAGCAACCCGATTCCTATCAAGGCTGCAGTTACCAAGGTTACCGGTATTGAAGCAGGTGCTCCGCGTCTGCCGCTGACTCCTATCAGCGCTGCCGCTGAGGCTAAGCTTGATGCAGCTTTAAAAGCAGCAGGCATGATAAAATGAGCAAGCTGGTAGTAATTATCCAGTGTGATACGGTGCAGCAGCGTTGTTGCGGCTACAACTGTACGCACGCCTTTTACAGCCGTGAGGGCAAGTTTGCCGGTTATCCAGAGGATACGCATTACATGAGCTTCACCTGCGGTGGCTGCTCCGGCGGTGCGTTGACGGTTAAGCTGGAAAACCTGGCGAAGCGCCTGCGCCGCTTTAAGGAGGAGGGGCAGGAGATTTGCGTGCATCTTTCTACCTGCATGGTATCGGATAATTCGCATAAGCCGCCTTGCCCGCATCTTGATTACATCCAAAAGATTTTAGCGAAAAAGAAGCTTACCAATATTGTTCATGGTACTTATATTTCCAAAACGGCAACCAGACGTCGCGAGGAAGGCATTTACAAGGAATTTGAGTGAGCTTTGAAAAACACCCTGCGTATTGCCGTTGGCAATGCACAGGGTGTTTTATGTTAGAGAGTATTATTTGAAAAGATACAGCAGATAGCCGTAGCCTTTGGCTTCCATCTGTTCGTAGGGGATAAAGCGCAGGGAAGCACTGTTGATGCAGTAACGTACACCGTTGGGTGATTCGTGGTCACCGGTGAAAACATGGCCTAAATGCGAATCGCCGCTGCGGCTGCGCACCTCGGTGCGTACCATACCATGGCTTGTATCTTTGCGTTCTACTAGCAAAGGTGCTTCAATAGGCTTGGTAAAGGCGGGCCAGCCGCAGCTGCTCTGATATTTGTCGGTTGAAGAAAAGAGTGGTTCACCGGTTACGATATCAACATAAATGCCTTTGGCAAATTTATCCCAGAATTCGTTGCGGAATGGTAGTTCGGTACCGTTTTGCTGTGTTACCTGAAATTGTTCTGCGGTAAGCTTATCGCGTATAGTTTCGGCAGCAGGTTTTTTGTAGGCACCGGCATCAATTTTCAAGGTGCTGAGCAGATTGATTTTGGCAGGTGATATATGGCAGTATCCACCCGGATTTTTGTCAAGATAGTTCTGATGATATTCTTCTGCCGGATAATAGTTTTTCAGTGGTCCGACTTCGACTGCAAATACCTTATGACGACCGCGTTCCAGTTCCACGATACGTTCTACGACAGCCTGCGCTTGTGTATTGGTATAGTAGATGCCAGTCTGATACTGTGTTCCGGTATCATTACCCTGTTTGTTGAGGACTGTTGGGTCAATGACGTAAAAATATGCCAAGAGCAGATGGTCAAGACTTACCTTTGCCGGATCGTATTCAACACGTACGGTTTCGCGAAAACCGGTTTTCCCGCCCAAAATTGTCTGATACTTGGCATCTGTTTTGCCTGTGCCGTTGGCATAACCGCTTTGGGCATCGATTACGCCCGGTATGGATTGCATCAGTTTTTCCAGCCCCCAGAAGCAGCCTCCTGCAAGATAGATGACGTTTTCTTTTTCTTGGGAAAAATCCATAATTGTGACCTCCTTGACCTTGGAAATTGGTTGTTGTTTAGCAGATTGCTGCATACGTGTGTTGGCAAAGCAGCTGGTAATTAAAAGCAACATTCCTGCGAGAATAATGACAGATTTTTTTAGCATGACGGCACGCTCCTTCCTGCATCGTGGGGTGAGTGGCTGAGAACTGCTTATACTTTTAAGATAGCAGAAAATAATATTCCATGTCAATGGATAATCATAATTACTCAATGAAAACTATTTGTCTTTTTTGTAAATAAGAATAAGGCGGATATAAATGACAGGAGTGTCAGCATTGAGAAAATTTTATCTATGAGAAAATTAATCAGCAGCGTCTGTTAAATGCAGGAAAACCATAGGTAAACAGTGTCAGATACTTAATTTTGTAAAGAAGACAGAGCATAAAAAATCTCTGCCAAGGTGCTTGCAAACACCGTAAGCAGAGATTTTGATTTTTTGATATGGGAATAATATGCGGCTTTATTTATTTTTCGTCCTCAAATTTTTCGGGGAAGAAGATGCGCAGTGTTTTTTCATCGACTGTTTTGCCGAAGCTGTTGCCGATGAAGAAGCACAGCAGGGAAAGGCCGATGCCGAGCACTATCTGGTGCAGGTCGAGCACCTTGATTTTTAAGACCATGGCCAGGCAGTAGATGATAACGCCGCCGCCCATGGCAGCAATAGCGCCGTATTTGTTGGCTTTGGGCCAGAAAAGACCGAAAATCAGTACCCAGAAGAAGGCTGTTTCCAGACCGCCGAAGGCAAACATGTTAATCTGCCAGATAACACTTGGCGGTTTGATGGCGATGGCATAAACAAAAAGGCCGAGGATAATTGTTGCGCCCAGGCTGTAGAGGCGAATTTGGTTATTGCTGAGCTGCTCTTCGCGCTTGCCCTTGATGTTCATGTAAACGTCCTTAACGATAGAGGAGGATGAGGAAAGCAGCAGCGAGGAAACTGTGGAAATTGTTGCTGCAATCGGTCCGATGATAATGACGCCGGCCCAGAAGGGAGTGAGGCTTTGCACGATGGCGACAGGCATGATGTTATCAACACTGTTGCCGTAGGCTGTGATGGGCGCAGTCAGAACACCTTTGCTGATGACACCTATCCAGGTTGCGACCAGTGTCATAGCACCGATGACGACGGTACCGATAATCATAGCGTTGTGCAGCGCCTTGGTATCCTTGTAGCTGATGCCGCGGACCACGGACTGCGGCAGCGACAGGTACAGATGCCGACGAGCAGCCATTGGCTGATGTACAGAGAAATCGGCATTTTGCCGCGTGAAAGCGGTTCCAGCATGTCGGGATGCTGCGTGCTGATGTAGCTCATGATTTTGTTGAAGCCGCCGCCTGCGTGCATCATACCGCCCATGAGGATGCACAGGCCGACGATCATGGCGATGGCGCAGCAGGCGTCGGTAACGGCAACGCCTTTAAAGCCGCCGATGGTGGTGTAAATGACAACAATCAGGCCGAACATTGTGAGGCCGGTGAGGTAGGAAAAGCTGGTTACTGCTTCGAAGAGCTTGGCAGCGCCGACGAACTGTGCCACCATAGTGGCGCAGAAGAAGGCGACAATGACAAAGGCTGCCATGTTCGCCAGAAAATCGGAATGATAGCGGGCACGCAGCACGTCGATAACGGTTACGGCGTCAATCTCACGTGCAATCAGGGCAATTTTTTTGCCGAACACGCCCAAGACAAGGAAGATAACGACTACTTGTACGATGGCCATGTACAGCCAGCCGTAGCCGATAACCCAGGCTACGCCCGGACCGCCGACGAAGGTGCTTACGCTGCTGTAGGTGGCAGCGGTGGTCATCGCCAGTACAAAGCCGCCGAGAGTACGGCCGCCGATGAAGTAATCCTTGGCGAAATCCTTTTGTCTGTTTTCTTTTGACGTGCGCTGGATGTAGGCGCTGATGCTCAACAGAATCAGCAGGAAGGCCAGTGCGGGTAAAATGTTTACAATACTACTCATGCTGCTTCTCCTCCGTGCTGTCGTCCAAATCAAAGTTGACAAATACCTTCTTCGTCAGGAAAACGGTAACGGCGATGGCAAAGAGCCAGGTGCCGACACAGCCGCCCCAAACCCAAAGAGGTGTATGCCAAAAGGTAATATCGCTGTCTGCGAGTCCAAAGCCTGCCAGGCACCAGAAGATGATGACGGCGATGGTGGCAATAACGGTAGCCAGAGCTTCACGGTTAGCCTGGCGGAATTTATCACTGCGCTTCATATAAACTGCTCCTTTCGTACAGACAATGCTGTCTGCTTACGTTAACAAATTTATTTTACCACAAAATATGCAGAAATACTTGCAAAATATGCTTAAAAGCATCATAAAATATCAGACGCCTAGTGCAATTTGACGCCTGTCTGTGTTATAATATATTTTGGTGATTAATGTGAAGAAAACAATGTATAATTTAGCTACAATGTGGCTGACGCTGAGCGTCATTTTTTTCCTTTGTGAATATGTAACCGGTATGCTGCAGGTTGTTACCCTGGGCGGACTGGTGGCAGGCTCCTTTATCGAGGGTGCTTTTATGTGCCTGGGCCTGAAGCTGATGCATGTTATTGTGGATAAGCAGTTTTTGCTGACAAGGCTGCAGGAGCTGGCGCAGCGCAGAAACGATTGCATAAAGGCTATGCTGGTGATGGCTGCCTTCTCCCAGGAGGGTGCCGTAACCATTTGTCGTATGCTGCCGGGTTATGATCTTAACTTTGGCATTATGCACGGTATTTTTCTTTTGCTGCTGTATCCGGCAGCGGCGATATTTTTGGATAAATTGATGTTAAAGGAGCAGATGGAGCATGGAAATTAAGCTGATTGCCAGCGATATGGACGATACACTTTTGAATAAGGACTGCCGGATTTCTCTGCGTAATGAGGCAGCCATCAGAAAAGCGCTGGATGCAGGCAAGATTTTTTTGATTGCCACGGGCAGAATGTACGTTTCTGTACGTCCCTATGCGGAAAAGCTGGGCCTTGATGTGCCGTTGGTTACCTATAACGGCGCACTGGTGAAGGGCAGCCTGAGCGGCAAGGTTTATTATGAGCACAAGATGAAGCTGTCTACAGCCAACGAGGTGCTGGAATATTGCCACGAAAAGGGCTATTACCTGCAGCTTTATGTGGGCGACAGCATTTTGATTAAGCAGGAGAATGACTGCTCCCGCATGTATACCAAAATCAGCGGTATTCAGACGACTGCCATCGGTGATGCGCTGTACCATACAGATGAAGAACCGTATAAGATTCTGGTTATGACCAAGAGCGAGGAATTTGCCGATGTATGGCAGCAGTTCAAGCAGGACTTTGCCGGTAAGCTGGATGTTACCAGCTCTAAAGACAACTTCCTGGAGCTGATGGAGCCCGGTGTCAACAAATGGGAGGCTGTAAAGAGCGTAGCGGCAAGCTATGGCGTACAACCGCAGGAAATTATGTGCATTGGTGATTCCAATAATGATGTGAAGATGATTGCCAATGCCGGTATCGGCGTGGCTGTGGACAACGCTAAGGACAGCGTGAAGCAGAATGCAAAAATCATTACCGCATCTAATAATGATGATGGCGTTGCTTTGGTTATTGAAAGCATTTTGACGCCGCAGGCAGCGGAATAAAATGAGGGAGCGTGTTTAGTGCGCTCCCTTTAATAATGTAGGGAAAAGGTTGGTGACAGTAATGGCAGAGGAAAAATCTTTATTGGAATATGTAAGCAGGCAGGCGGAGCTGACGCCGCAGGATGATAAAAAGCAGCAGGCGCTGCAGGAAGCACATGCGCACGCTCATAGCCATCCTAATAAAAAGAAGGTTGTCAATCGCCTGGCACGCATTGAAGGCCATGTGCGTTCTATCAAGACTATGGTGGATAACGACAGGGATTGCTCTGAGGTACTGATTCAGATTGCCGCAGTACGCAAGGCGCTGGATAATACGGCCAAGGTTATTTTGAAGGACCACCTGGAGCACTGCATTCTGCACGCTATCGAAAAGGGCGATGGCAGCAAAAGCCTGGAGGATTTTGAAGCGGCTATTGACCAATATCTGCGCTGAAAAAAAGACTGCACGTTAAGAACGTGCAGTCATGTTTGAGATTAGGGCAAAGCTACTCTTTGCTGTAGCTTGGGAACGAAGAAGAGTAAAAAGCTGCTGCGGGCAATATAGAAGATGAGGAAGGCCAGCCACAGTCCGATGTTGCCGTAAAGCGGAATGAGCGTGAAGTAGGCGGTCAGATAGCAGCCTGCCGTCAGCAGCATGGAGATGCAAATAGGTCTGGTGTAGAGTGCACCGTTGAACACGCCGTAGTAGACGATGCCAAGCGCGCTGATAAGCGGGAAGAAGGCTATGAATAAATCGTACTGCTGCGCTGTGGCAATGACGCTGTGCAGATTGGTGAAGCAGCCAAGAATGGCGTGACGACAACAATAATAGCCGACAGTCTGCAGCAGGCCGAAGCAGATGGCCCAGATGAAGCTGATGCGCAGCGTATCGTTGAGCATGGAGCGGTCGTGCTCGCCGAAGGCAATGCCGGAATAGATGGCACCTGCCTGCGACAGGCCTGTCAGAATATCGCCCATGATGAACTGAATCTGGAAAAGAATGGAATTAGCGGCCAAAAGCTCGCCGCCGAAGGCTGAGCTTTGATGCATAAAGCTGTTGACCATGATAATCATGCAGAACATACGCACGGTGAGATGCGAACCGCACTGCAGCATCTGGCGACAGGTGGGACCGGAAAAGATTTTTCGCAGCGGAACTGCTGTCAGCGGCAGGGGCTTATGCTTGGCATAAAAGTACAGAATAGCTAAAAAGCCGGTAATATTGGCGATGCAGGTGGCAGCAGCAACGCCGGTTACCTCATAATGCAATACAATGACAAAAAGCACGTCTAACAGCAGGTTAATGACGTTGCTGGCAAGTGCGGTGAGCACGGCAATGCGTACATGCAGCGTGCCAGCGAACCATCCTTGTGCTGTCTGGAAAACTAGTGTCAGCGGCATAATCCAGATGAGCAGACGGTAGTAACGCTCCAGCATGGGGGCGGTGGCTGCGTCCGGATTGAACAGCAGTAATGCTGTCCGCCAGATAGGCTCCTGCAAAATGACGAGCAGCAGGCCGATGCCGAAGGCTGCCAGCACACCGCGGATAAAAGCACCGGCGAGCAGTTTGGGATCGTGCTGACCTAAGGCCTGCGCTGCAAAACCGCTGGTGGATATTTTCAGAAAGCCGAAGAGCCAGTAGACTGTACTGAAGATTACTGCGCCCAGAGAAACGGCGTTAATATAGGTATAATTCCCTAAATGCCCGACTACGGCAGTATCAACGGCGCCCATGAGCGAAGCGGCCATTGTAGAAAATGTAAAGGGAAGACTTGTTTTTATAAACTTCATATGAGATAATTTCATTGCTGCACCACATTCCTAATAAAATTCTTGCAACACTATAATAACCCCCTATAGGGGATATGTCAATAGGAATGAATCTCTTTAAATGGCTTTTTCTTAAAAATTTTACAGTAAATCTGCGTATTTTTACTAAAGAAGGGATGTTTATGTCTATTCTGCCAATTTTCATACCGCATGCAGGCTGTCCACATCAATGCGTCTTTTGTAACCAAAAGACGATTAGCGGACAGAAGCTGGCTGTTGTTGCAGCCGCCAAAGAACAGCTTGCGCGCTGGCGCAGCTGGCTGCGTCCGAGCACTGCCAACGAGGCTGCGTTTTACGGCGGCAGCTTTACCGGCCTGCCTCTGGAGCTGCAGGAGGAGCTTTTGGCGCTGACGGATGCGCTGCTTGCCGAAGGCTTTATCGGTAGTGTGCGCCTTTCGACGCGCCCGGACTATATAGATGAAGAACGCCTGCAGCTTTTGCAGCGTCATGGCGTGCGCCTGGTGGAGCTTGGTGTACAATCGCTTGATGATAAGGTGCTGGCGGCAGCGGAGCGCGGACACACGGCGGCACAGGTGGCGCCGGCGGTAGAACTTTTAAAACGCTTCGGCTTTCAAGTCGGCCTGCAGCTGATGGTGGGCATGCCTGAGCAGAGCTTTGCCAGTGTGCAGGAAACAGTGCGCAAGGCCATAGATATGCATCCTGACGTGGCACGCATCTATCCCTTATTAGTAATCAAGGGTACGCCGCTCGCTGCTGACTACGCGGCGGGGCGCTTTGTGCCGCTGACGCAGGAGGAGGCCGTGACGCAGGCGGCCTGGGCTTATCGCGAGCTGACGGAAGCAGGCGTGAACGTTATCCGCATCGGCCTGCAGCCTGACGATGAGCTGTGCGCACCGGGCAACATTCTTGCGGGACCGTTTCATCCGGCGATGGGCGAGCTGGTAAAAAGCAGAGTGCTGCGTGATAAAATTACCCCGCAATTGGCTAAGCTGGCTGACTGCGGTGCTGTTGATATCCTTTGTCCTGCACGCTTGGAATCGAAGCTGCGCGGGCAAAAAAGCTGCAACCTGCGCTATTGGGAGGAATGCTTCCCTGGCCTTGAGCTGCAGATAATTCAAGATAAGGCGGATGAGATAAAAGTATGTCCACATGTAAATCCTTCGCACCGATAGCGGACGAGCAAAGCAGAATATTGATTCTCGGCTCTATGCCGGGGATAAAATCTCTGGAGCAGCAGGAATATTATGCGCATCCGCAAAACCGCTTCTGGCGTTTGCTGGCGCTGCTTTTGCAGGAGGATGTGCCGCAGGATTACGCGGCCAAGCAAGCCTTGCTGCATAAGCATCATCTGGCGCTGTGGGATACGCTGGGCTATTGCGAGCGTGACGGCAGCTTAGACAGCAACATCAAAAACGAAGCACCGAATGCTGTTATCGAGCTTGTAAGCGAGCTGCCGCATTTGCAGGCGGTAGTGTGCAACGGAGGCAAGGCGGCTGCAGCCTTTAAAAAATATTTTGCCAAAAAACTGCCTGAGCGGGTGCAGGTTTTCTATCTGCCGTCCACAAGTCCTGCCAACGCGCGCCTGCGCCTTGAAGGTTTGGCAGAGCGCTGGCAGGTTATTTTACAATTTTTAACATAAGAGAAGTTCTGCATGGTGTAAAAAAACAGCATTTTATGATACAATAAAAAGATATAATAACTGACTTAGAGAAAATGGGTGATTTCTAGTGCGTTTAAAGTCCTTTTCAACCTATGGCTTTAAATCCTTTGCTGATAAAACTGAATTGACCTTTGACAAGGGAATTACTGCTGTTGTCGGACCGAACGGTTCAGGCAAGAGCAATATTTCGGATGCCATCCGTTGGGTGTTGGGCGAGCAGAGCGCCAAGTATCTGCGTGGCAGCAAAATGGAGGATGTTATCTTCTCCGGCAGCGGCAAGCGCAGAGCGTTGGGCGTAGCAGAGGTCACCGTTGATTTTGATAACAGCGACAGAACACTGCCGCTCGATTTTGAGCAGGTAAGCCTGACGCGCCGCATTTTCCGCAGCGGTGAAAGCGAATATGCGATTAATAAGAAAAGCTGCCGTCTGAAGGATATAATCGACCTGATGGCAGATACCGGTCTTGGTAAGGGCTCGATGTCCATTATCGGCCAAAATAAAATTGATGAGGTCTTAAACAGCCGTCCTGAGGACAGACGCAGTCTGTTCGAAGAGGCTGCAGGCATTGCTAAGTACCGCCTGCGTAAGAAGGATGCGGTACGTAAGCTGGATGATACGGCCAACAATCTTACGCGTATCAACGATATCCGCAGTGAGGTAGATGCGCAGGTAGAACCTTTGGCGCAGGCAGCAGCCAAAACGCAGCAGTTCAACGATCTGAGCGAGGAGCTGCGCCGTTGCCGTTTATCTGTACTTTTGCGTCGCTTAGACGCTTTGGAGGAAACAGGCAGAGAGCTGCAGGCGAAAAAGGAAGCAGCGGCAGGTGCTTATTCCGAGCAGGCAGCGAAGGTAGGCAGCATGCAGGCCGAGGCCGTAAAGGTACAGCAGGAGCTGGATAAGCTGGCCGAGGCTTATAATAAATTACAGGATGATATCAAAAACCGCGAAACTGCTTTGGAAAAGCTGCGCGGCGACCAAAAGGTTTTGGATGAACGTGTCAGCCAGAACGAAAAGGCCGGCGAACGCCTTGTGCAGCGCAATGAACGTTTAGAGCAGCAGGTGCGCGAGCAGGAAGCAAGGATGCAGGAGCTGGCAGCAGAGTTTGATGCTGTCGAAAAAAGACATGCTGTGGCTGATGGCGCTGTAAAGCAGCTGCAGGCGCAGCGTGACGAGCAGAGCGCCAAGCTGGAAGAGGCGAAGCGCAATGATGAGCAGGCGCAATCGCAGTTTTTCAGCGGTATGCAGGAGCTGATTAATCTCCGCAACGAGCTGCACAATCTGGAACAGGAGCAGGAGCAGCGCGCACGTCGCCGCGAGGCCCTGAAGAAAAGTATAGAAGAAGCCGAAGCGGCAGACCGTCAGGCACAGGAGCAGTACAACAGCCTGTTGGAGCAGCAATCGCAGTGCGCTCACGGCATGGAGCTGGTGCGCAAAAAGGGCGAGGAGCTGCGCAGTGCCTATGATGCAGGGCAAAAGGAGCTGCAGGCTGTACGCAGCAGTCAGCAGCAGTGCCAACGTCAGCTGACTGCTGCCGAAACACGCGAGCAGAGCTTAAAGCGTCTGCAGCAGAGCTACGAGGGCTTCAGCTACGGCATCAAAGCGGTGCTGAAGGCGCAGGAGCCTTGGCGTGAGCAGGTTGTAGGCGTGGCAGCGGAGCTGCTGCAGGTAGAAGATAAATATGTCGCTGCTATCGAAACAGCGTTGGGCGAGGGAGCACAGAACTTGGTGATGCGCTCGGCCAATGCGGCGAAGGAAGCGATAGCCTTTTTAAAGCGTACTGGTAGCGGACGCGCAACCTTTCTGCCGTTGGATACCGTGCAACGTCGCGGGCCGAACCGCGAGGAGGAAGCACTGGCGAAGCTGCCGGGAATTCTTGGCTATGCGGTAGATTTAATCGGCTATAAGCCCGAGGCGGAAAGTGCGGTACGCTTTTTGCTGGGCAGAGTGCTGATTGCCGAAAACATTGATGCTGCCTTGGCTGCGGCAAAGGCCGGACGCTACCGTCTGCGCGTAGTTACGTTGGACGGCGATGTGGTAAATGCCGGCGGCAGTATGAGCGGCGGCAGCAAAAAGCATAAGGAAGGCTATTTGAGTCGTAATGTAGAAATTGCTCAGGCGGCAGCGCAGGTGAAGCACCTGCATGCCGAGATGCTCAACTGGCAGGAAAAGCTGGAGGAGCTGGAAGCAACCGAAGGAAATCAGAAGGAGCAGCTGCAGCAGCTTGCTGCACAGTTGCGTCAACAGCAGCTGAAGGCCGACAGGCTTAAGCTCAATCTGGAGCAGGTGCAGCAACAGAAAACGCGCGACAACGAACGCCTGCTGCTGCTTTTGGACGACCGCAGCAATATCACCGCAGCCTATATGGCAAACCGTGATAAGGTTAAGGAGCTGCGCGCGGCAGTTGCCGAGCGCGAGGGACAGGATACCCAGGCTAAGGAGCTGTTGGATAGCCTGAAAAAGGAAATTGCCAAATACGGCAGTGCGGTTACCGCCTTGGATAACCAGCTGCAGGATGCCAAAATTACGCTGCAGACCTCGGCCGCACGCACGCAGGATATCAGCAAGGCTATGCACAGCTTGGACCAGGATACACTGCGGCTGCAGGAAGAGATTGCTGCCAATGGCAGGGAGCAGGAGCGCAGACAGCAGGAAATTGCCGACTGTGGCGTGCAAAAGCAGCGCCTGCAGCAGCAAAGCGATGAGCTGCTGGCACAGCTGCAGCAGATTTTGGGCGGCAAGGATGACTTCGCCCAGGAGCGTGGCGACCTGGTGGATAAGCAGCAGGAGATAGAACAAGCGTTGGCCGGACTGCGCAAGCAGGTGAATGACAGTGAAGCACAGCTGAAGCAGACAGAGCTGGACCTGGCGCGGCACGAAAGCAACTGCGGCCATATCCGTGAGCAGCTGCAGCAGGATTATCAGCTGGATGAGGCGGCGGCACGCAGTCAGAATTTTGCCGAGCTGCAGGACATGGACCTTGCGGCGCTACAAAGACAGGAAAGCCGTCTGACACTGCAGATTGCAGACCTGGGACCAATTAACGCGGCGGCGATTGAAGAATATAACGCAGTGAAGGAGCGCAGCGAATTCCTGTGTAAGCAATATAACGATTTGTGTACGGCGAAGGAAAATCTGGAGGCTGTTATCGCAGAAATCAACAGCGGTATGACCAAACGCTTCAAGGAGGCCTTTGCCAAAATCAACGAATACTTTGCGCAATGCTATGTCAAGATATTTGGCGGCGGTACGGCGGTGCTGCGGCTCACCGAGCCGGATAATCTGCTGGATTCCGGTATTGATATCGATGTCCAGCCACCCGGCAAAAAACTGCAGAGCCTGTATCTGATGAGCGGCGGCGAAAGAGCGCTGACGGTTATCGCGCTGCTCTTTGCTCTTTTGAGCTATCAGCCATCGCCGTTCTGTATCCTGGACGAAATTGACGCGCCTCTGGATGATGCCAACATTCAGCGCTTTGCCGATTTCCTGCGGGATTATGCAGGAAATACGCAGTTTATCGTGATTACGCATCGCAAGGGAACGATGGAATGCGCTGATATCATGTATGGCGTAACTATGGAAGAATCCGGTGTTTCTAAATTATTATCCGTAAAAATAAATGCAAAGGAGAATGAATAATGGGATTTTTTGAGCGTTTAAAGGAAGGCCTTTCTAAAACAAGACGCAATTTTACTGACCGCATTCAGGAGCTTGTAGGCCTGTCTGCAACGATTGACGATGATTTCCTTGATGAGCTGGAAATGATTCTGCTTTCTGCCGACGTGGGCGTAAAAACTACCGAAAAGCTGATCGACGCAGTGCGCAAGGCTGCGAAGAAGAAGGAAATCAGCGGTACCGAGGATGTTATTCCCTTCCTGAAAAAATATATGGCAGAGATGCTGGCAGACAGCGGCCAACGTACACGTATCGGTGCTAAACCGACTGTTATCCTAGTAGTTGGTGTTAATGGCGTAGGCAAAACTACTACTATCGGCAAGCTGGCAAATTACTTCACTCTGTTCAAATACAAGGTTGTTCTGGCAGCAGGCGATACCTTCCGTGCCGCAGCAGGCGAACAGCTGCAGATTTGGGGCGAACGTGCACATTGCGACGTTATCCGCCATGCAGAGGGTGCCGACCCGGCGGCAGTTGTGTTTGATGCTATGAAGGCTGCCATTGCGCGTAAAGCAGATATTCTCTTCATTGATACCGCAGGCCGTTTGCACAACAAGGCTAACCTGATGAACGAGCTGGAAAAAATCCACCGTATTATTAAGCGCGAAATTCCCGAAGCTCCGCACGAAACCTTCCTGGTTCTGGATGCTACCACCGGCCAGAATGCAATCAATCAGGCTAAGGTGTTCATGGAAACTGCCAAGGTTACCGGCGTTGTACTCACCAAGCTCGATGGCACTGCTAAGGGCGGCGTTGTTGTGGCAATTAAGGAAGAGCTGGGCCTGCCGGTTAAATGGATCGGCGTAGGCGAAGGCATTATGGACTTCCGCCCCTTTGAGCCGGATAAGTTTGTAGAAGCGCTGTTTGACAGCGGCAAATAAGAGGCTGCTTTCAGATAGCAGGCGTTAAGGCCTGCTGAGTAAGATATACGAATATAGCAGAAAATCTCCCGAGCTGCGTTTGGCAGCGTGCGGGAGATTTTTTGTGCGGGCAGAGAAAAAGCCGTGCGCAGTAGCGCACGGCGGTGGGAGTAGGGATTAGGTTTTTCTGTTATGGTTTGGTTATTTTTGCTCTGCTTTAATTTTTTCAACCTGCTCAACAGAAAGCGAAGTACCTTTAGCGACATCTTGTACTGACAAACCCATGCTTAAAAGACGCTTAGCAGTAGCAAGTTTTTCTTCGGCTATACCTTCCACTCTACCTTTAGCTTCACCTTCGGCAAGAGTATCCTTTATACGCATTTCGTAAGTCATATAGGAATCCCTCACTTTCTTATCAAGCTTGTTCAGCCTTAATTTTTTCAACCTGCTCAACAGAAAGTGAAGTACCTTTAGCGACATCTTGTACTGACAAACCCATGCTTAAAAGACGTTTGGCGGTAGCAAGTTTTTCTTTAGCTTCACCTTTAGCTTCACCTTCGGCAAGAGTATCCTTTATACGCATTTCGTAAGTCATATAGGAATCCCTCACTTTCTTATCATTCTTGATTTCCGTAATCGTATCAGCAACCTCACGGGTGAAATTGCTAGTAACTGTATTGTTGTTGATGTAGTCAAACAGGCTTTGAATATCCGGCGATACATCGCCCTTAGTGCCTAATGTGTTAAGAAACATAATAGCAGCTTCATCTGCTAATTCAATCTCCATGTTTTCCAGGCAGCGTCTTTTAAAAGTATAAATACGCTGGGAATCCTCAAAGAAGTCAAACAGGCAGAAGAAGATGATATAAGTGGGAGAAAGCTCGTCATAATCCTGTCCCTTTTGCAGCATATCTGTATCCAACATGGCCTGGTAGTAGCGAGTGCGCTTGGGAAGCTGAAATTTACCAGTACGGCTGACAGGATTTTTGACCTGCATTTCCAGATTGTAATGCGTATTGTTGTCATCAGCAATTCTGACGTCCAGGCGAATACCATGGCTGTCGGGATAAACATCAAGCGTCTGTTCTGCTTCGAGGTAGGTGATATCTGCAATTTTGGTGTGTAAAAGCTCCTCTAGAATATGCTTGCAGATGCGCTTTCTGAGCATAACGTGCTTGAAGAGAAAATCGTTGGAAAGAGTGAGCTTGTCAAGATTAGATACTTGGTTTTGCATATGTTTCCTCCTTTGATTATAGCATAAAATAAGGCAAAAATATATAAGACAGCAGATGTAAAAAAAGCACCTGCCGAAAGCTCGACAGGCGCCACTGGTCCGCACGACCAGGCAAGAGCTCCGCAAAATTGCGGCTACCCATGCAACTAAGGTTATTATAACATAGAAAAAGAATAAAAACAATAGTTCATAAAACAAACATTTTTATAGATAAAAGCGCTCCGGTTTTTTGCCAAAAAGGCAAATGCTAAGAATATCTTCTGCTTTTTTCTATTTAACCAGATAACGATTCGTGATATACTTATTATGATTTGCAATTTTTGCTAGTGCTATGAGGATAAATTCAAAGCGTAACAAAATATTGTGATGCATGTGCTTTGAATAAATAATTTATTGAGGAGAAGAGCTTATGATTATAAAATATGCAACTACGGAAGATATTGCTGCGATTGCCGCAGTGGAGGCAGAATGCTTTCCGCCGGCGGAGGCTGCAACGGAAAAGGAATTTATTGACAGGGTAAAATATTACGGCAATCATTTCTGGCTTATGTATGAGGCTGAAAAGCTGATTGCCTTTGTGGATGGCTTTGTAACGGATGAGCCTGATTTGACGGATGAAATGTACGAGAAGGCAACGCTGCACGATGAAAATGGCGCGTGGCAGATGATTTTCGGTGTCAATACCATTCCTGCTTATCGCAAGCATGGCTATGCCGGCGAGCTGATATGCCGTGCGATTGAGGATGCCAGAAAGCAGGGGAGAAAGGGCCTGGTACTGACCTGCAAGGATAGGCTTGTTCATTATTATGCCAAATTCGGCTTTACCGATGAGGGTGTGTCCGAGAAATCTACGCATGGAAATGCTGTCTGGCACCAGATGAGGCTGACCTTTTAATTAAGTGATTTAGGGAAGATACAGAAGTCAAATATTGATGTCATGCTATATATAATGTAGAAAAGGTGTGTGTCGGACAAATAAGCAGCTGCGCAAGCAAAAAGCCTGCGCATTTTTTTGCTTGCGGCCTGTAAAGCGCTGCTAATAGCTTAGTAGGCAACGTAACGACAGACAAAATTTGTCAGAAATGTGAAGAAAATAGTTTACGCTTTTTTGTATATGTGTTACAATATTTATGTTATAGAATTATGCGACTTTTTTGGATGTGATTGATATAATGCAAAAGGAATTGATTATGCGCTGTTTGCCGACGGCCTTCTGCCATGCTTCAACAGTATTGGCGCTGCCAGACGGCAGCCTGCTTTGCTGTTGGTTCGGCGGTACGCATGAGGGCGAAAGCGACGTGGGTATCTATCTAAGCAGACGCACGGACGCAGGCTGGAGTGAGCCAAAGCTGCTGGTGAACGGGGCGGCGGCGAATTGGAATCCGGTGCTTTTTGCGGGCGCGGACGGAAGATTGCTGCTGTTTTACAAGCAAGGGCAGCAAATTGCCGACTGGCAGACGTGGCTGCTACAGTCGAAGGATAACGGCGAAACCTGGAGCGGACCGCAGGAGCTGGTGCCCGGTGATGTGAGCGGCGGGCGCGGACCTGTACGCAATAAGCCGTTGCGTTTGGCGAGCGGACGCATTCTTGCTGGTGCTTCTACCGAACACGGCATCTGGAAGGCCTTTGCCGATATCAGTGACGATGACGGCGCAAGCTGGCATAAATCCTCTGCAGTGCAGATTGAGGGCCTGCAGTATCAGGCAGGCGAAAAGACTGCCGACAGTAATATTGCCGTCAGCCAGCAGTCCTTTTACGGACGCGGCGTAATTCAGCCGAGCCTGTGGCAGAGTGCGGACGGCAGTGTGCATATGCTGCTGCGCAGCAGCGAGGGCTTTGTCTATCGCAGCGATTCTGCGGATGACGGCGAAACCTGGTGCAGTGCCTACGCATTGAGTCTGCCAAACAATAACAGCGGTCTTGACTTGGTGCGGACTGCCGGTGGTGTGCTTTATCTGGTGTGTAATCCTGTTGCTGCCAACTGGGGGCAGCGTTCTCCCTTAAGTCTGTTCAAATCAACAGATGACGGTGCGAGCTGGCAAAAGCTGCTTTACCTGGAAACAGAGCCTGCGGAATTTTCCTATCCGGCGATTATTGCCGACGGTGAGGACCTTGTACTTACCTATACCTATAAGCGTTGTAATATTGCTTGTGTAAAATTGAGCGCGGATGAACTTGTTACCCTTTAAATTTATAATATAAGGAGATGTAAGACAATGAAGAAAATTTTAGTTGTGCTGATGGCTATGCTGACCATGGCTGTTATGCTTACCGGCTGCGGCGGCGACAGCAAAAAAGCAGCTTATCCTGCAGACGGAGATATTTCCGTAATTATTCCTAAGGCTCCGGGCGGCGGTACCGATATCTCCGCCAGAGGCCTGATCCAGTTCATGGAAAAAGAGCTGAAGGGCAGCAAATTTGTTCCCGTAAACAAACCCGATGGCGGCGGTGTAACCGGCATGGTAGAGCTGGCTAATGCTAAACCCGACGGCCATACTCTGGGCATGGTTACTGTTGAGCTGGCTATGTTCCCGCATCAGGGCAAATGCAAAAACACCTATAAGGATTACGCAGCTATCTGCGCTCCGATTGCAGCTCCGGCAGCTTTGATTGTGCCGAAGGATGCTCCTTATAATAATGTAGATGAATTCGTAGCTTTCGCTAAGGCTAACCCCGGCAAGGTGAAAATGGGTAACTCCGGTATCGGCGCTATCTGGCACATTGCCGCACTTTCCTTTGAAGAGGAATTCGGCGTTCAGTTCAAGCATGTACCGTATCCGAAAGGATCCGCTGATATTGCCGCTGCTCTGGCAGGCAAGCACATCGATGCAACTCTGGCTGACCCGTCTGTTTTCAAGAGCCAGGTAGACGCAGGCAACCTGAAGATTCTTGCTGTTATGGCTGATACCCGCAGCGCAATCTATCCGGATGTTCCGACCTTCAAAGAGCTGGGTCACAACATGACCGTTCGCGCTTGGGCAGCACTGGTTGCTCCTAAGGATACTCCGAAGGAAAAGCTGGAAGCTCTGCGCGCTGCGGCTAAAAAGGTTTGCGAATCCAAGGAATTCAAGGATTATTTCATGAAACAGGGTATCGACCCGACTTGCATTATCGGTGCCGATGCTGATAAGATGATGGCTGAAGACCATGCAATGTATGAAAAATTCCTGAAGAAAGCAAAATAAAATCGCCGTGAGGCGTAAATGAAAATGCCGACGCTGTAACCCGGAAGGGTTGCGGACGTCGGCGTTTTTGTTGGCGAGCTTTTAGAAAATAATAAAGTAAATATATTATTTTGCAAAAAAGAAGTTTTCTGATAATATTTCTTGACAAATATTTAAGTGAGTGCTAAACTGAATTTAGTACTAAAATGAGATATAATGCAAATAAAGTGTTTTTAATAAAGTACACAGCTTTTGCAAAAAGAAGTGAATTTCAGCTTTTGTTTATCTCGAATACAATAGAATATAAGCCTAGTCTGGAGGCTTCGTCCCATGCGGATGAATGCTTTGCAGGGAAGTTTGATGAGATTTCAACGCTGTTCCGCAACTGTAAAAAAGAGTCGCTGCATTATTAGGAAAAAAACTAACCTCTTACAAAGGAATGCAGAGATGATGACTTTAAGCCAGGGTACTGACAGACAGGTGTTTAGTAAAGGTCTACGAGAACGGACTTTATTAATTATTGGTAGTGGTTTGACTATAATAAATTAAGTGTCCTTTTTGCTTGATCTTGTGCTGAACAGAAACGGATATAGCACAGCTTAAGCCAAGTTAAGCTGTGTTTTTTTTATTTTACAGATGTCGGGGACAAATAAGAATCTCTTACTGTAGTGCTGCCGTAAAATCATTGCCGTGATGGCAGCATATAATATCGTTATGAGGTCACAAACTGTATTGATGAGTAGCAGTTTGCGGGGTTTTCATATATATTTGTACGGAGCTGTTATCTGTACAAAGGAGTCAGCAGAAACAATGGTTGTTTCTGTTTGTTCCTTGCTTTTTGATAAGGGGGAATATATCATGAAGCTAAGTCAAAAAAAATGGAAGTCACTTATTTCAGGTGTTCTTCTCGCAGCCAGTGCATCGAGCTTTCTCATAGCACCGGTTTATGCTGCTGATTATAGCAAGCCTCTCATAGGTACGCTAAAAAAGGACAGTGAGATACTGAGTCCTGATGGTAATACCGTAACAGAAAATGACGGTAAACTTATCTATGATTTCCAGGGAAAGGACCATACCTTTACTATTACCAATAAGGATGGTATTACTGCCCGCAAAGACAGCGTTTATAATAACGTAGGCGCAGACGGCAGCTATGGCACGCTCCATATTTATCAGACAAATGATAAGAGTAATGCCTGGGCCGGTGTAAACGGTTTTACAGCCAATAAGGGTACTATTATTGTCAACAGTAATCTGGATATCACTGCCACCTCGGAATATGCGTCTGTTGGTATTGCGGTAGCCAATAAGGGCAACCTGATTATCAACGGTAATGTAAAAATGCGCAAGGATAATGCAGAAAAGCCTTGGGGCATCATTACCGATAATGTTCATGGCAACATAGGACCCGGCGGCAGTGCACCCAGTATGGGTGGCGATGAAAAATATACGGGTGCTCGTTGGCAGCCTGCAGGTATTTCTGTTGACTATACCCGCGGTGATGTCACTGTCAACGGTGATGTAGATATTGCGGTACGCGGTACTGCTGTAAAAACCGATGCCTATGATGCTGACGGAGATGTGGCCTCTTATGATTTGGCAACAATTTCGCTCTTGGGCAAATCTATCCGTATCGACACCCCGTACAGAGAAGAAAACTATGTTGAAGGCTTTGGCAAATTCATCGAGCCGTATTATGCTTTGGCAAGCTATGGCGGTACGGTTAATGTTAATGTAAAGAATCTGGAAGCACAAAACGGCAAGGTGGAAATTGTCGGCAATGTGCTGGCAATGAAGAGCAATAAAGAGGCTGAAAAAGCACAGGTTTATCGTGACGGCCGTCTTAACATCGGTCTGACCACTCAGGATTCTTCCTGGAAGGGTGTAATTGACAATGCCGGTACTGCAAAAGCCGGTGAAGTAAACCTGTGGCTGCAGAACGGCGCACAATGGATTTATGAAAATGCCTCCCGTAAGGATGGTCTTGATGCTAGCAATCTTTCTGATTACAGCAGGCCGTACTATGAAAACTATGACGGAATTTCTCATCTGAGCAGTCTTGTCGGCGGTAAGGATAAAGCATCTGCCGGTATTATTAAGGTAAATGACAGCGATCCTATCTATATTGCCAATGCCGAGGGTGTTACCAAGGTTTGGTATGAACATGCTGATGCTACACCGGGCACTATTATCGGTGGTGATGTTAAGGTTCTTAATGCTAAGACCGGTACCGAAATGATGCTTTACACCGGCAACAACGGCATCAGCAAGGGCTTTGCCGAAGGTGATACCGCTGCAGAGAAAAATAATGTCAGCGAAGTATTGAACTCTTTGGCACACAAGCTGTGGTACATGGCAGGCGACAGCAACCTTGCAGGCAGCGTATCTATTGCCGAAGGTCTGACTGCTTCCTCCGTAACCATGAAGACCGGCAACATTACCTTTGCCGAGAGTGGCCAGGGCTTCTATGACTATACTCCTGAGAAAGACGATAAGACCTATGCAACAGGTCCTATTGTAAAATCCGAAAACATCGGTGAAACACGCGAAAGCGATATCAACGGAGTAGTTTCTGTTAATGTGACCGAAGCTCAGGATAGTGTAGCTTCTAGTGCTCCCAGTGCTATGTATGTAGCAGGTGAAGCAGTAAGTCCGCTTGTTGTTGATTTACAGGGGCACACCTTAAAGCTTAATACTAGCGGTGATGCAAAGAAATCTTTGTCTACAGTTTACGTTGATGCAGATAAGAGCATGGAAATCAAGGATTCCAAGGGCAAC
Source organism: Escherichia coli (assembly GCA_963603005.1). Taxonomy (GTDB): domain Bacteria; phylum Bacillota; class Negativicutes; order Acidaminococcales; family Acidaminococcaceae; genus Phascolarctobacterium_A. Next base: position 34,165 of record CAVCLW010000003.1, read on the forward strand.
GGCGTGCTGAAGGTTTCCGCCGGTCTTGGTGCTGATGGCAATGCTGATACCAATGCTAACTATGTCTATGGCATTCGCGTAGGCGAGGGCGGCAGCCTTACTGCATACACTAATGTTGAGATAGATGGTGTGAAATCTAATTCTACTCAGCGTGCTTATGGTGTTTATGCATATACTGAAGGCAATGTTGTATTTGAAAAAGATCTGACCATCAAGAATGTTCAGACCGCCAACAAGGTTGGCCCGAGTACGGCAGGCATTTATGCAGATTCTTCTTCCAGCGCTAAGTCTCCAATCAATATAACTGTAAAGGGTAACCTCAATATTGAAAACGTAGTCGGCAGTGCAATTCGCGTGATGAATAGTTCAACTGTATCTACTGCAGGTGCAACTATTAAAGCTCCTGATATGTCTAATGGTACGGACTATAGCCAATATTTTGCTTTGCAAGCCAATAAGGGCACCATTAACCTGAATACAGGTGAGGGCATTACTGCCGGAATTTTGGATGTTACCGGCGATATGAAGGTAACTAATAATAAAGAGTCTGTTATTAATGTCAACATGACGAAGGGTTCTCAATGGACAGGTGCGGTAAGCAATATTTCCAGCAGTACTTATAATGCACCAGATGGTCAGTTTAATCTTACAATGGCAGAAGGCTCCGTTTGGAATCATAAAACAGGACTCTCTACCGATACTCTGAAAAGAACTGATAGAAGCGATGTGTCTAAGCTTGATGGCTCCGGTTTAATCTACCAAAATTCCGACAAGGGTATTACCGTATATAATTATAGCGGTGACACAACTGTTGTTTATGGACATGATGCCGATAATCCGCTTACCATCAATGGTGGCAACTTCACTGTTAAGACGGCGGTTGCAGGTTCCAAGATTACTTTGGTAACTGATAGCCAGGGTATTACCGGCGGCTTTGAAGCTAGTGATACTGCAGCAGAAAAGAATAATGTTAAGGAAGTACTGAACAAGCTGGCTAATAAGCTGTTCTACACAGGCTACAAGGATGCAAATCTTGCCGGCGTTGTTAAGATTGCCGATGGCTTGACAGCATCCAGTGTAAGCGCTACTGTCAAAGCTTCCGGCGATGTTACCTTCTCTGACGGAAGCAACGGAACAAAAACAGCAGGGCAGGGCTTCTATGACTATACTCCGGAAGAAGAAAAGCCGGATTATAAAACAGGCGCTATTACTAAGTCTGAAGATATCAGCCTGAGCCGTGAGCTTGACGCTAACGGCGTGGCGCATGTTTCCGTAACCGAATCGAATGCCGGTAATAATAAATTTGCCAGCGCAATTTATGCAGGCGAATCAACTTCTCCGTCAGACCAGATGACTGTAAAAATGTCCGGTAAGGGACTGGCTTTGAATGTTGCACAAAGCAGCGGACAGGCAGCAGCTATTTACGCAGGCGCTAATACCTATATCAAGGTTGTTAATCCGTCTGTTAAGCAAAAGCTGGCGATTACGGCAAATAATACGGATACCAGAGGCTCTCATGGTATTTATGCTGATGGCAATGCACACCTGAATATTTCCGGTTCGGTAGAAATTACCGATATTACCACTAAGGGTGATTCTGCAACCGGTATCAATATCCAGGGCCAGAAGAGCGAGATTAATGTTGATGGCCCGCTGACAATCAGCAATGTCAAGGGCATTAGAGAACGCGGCGCAGGCATGAATGCAGCGGGTATTATGGTAACCGGTGACAGCTCCACCATAACTGTCAGTGGTGCGGTAGATATTAGCGGTGTACGCGGCAGCGGCATTAAGCTGACAGGTAAGGATACCAAGGTATCTGTTGGCGGCGGCACTATTACTGCAGCCGAAGACAGCGATAAATCGCATAATTTCTATGCAGTCCGCGTAGATAAAGGCACGCTGGACATCAACATGAAGGACGGCGCTGCAGGCGATACGACCACTAAGATTACCGGTGATATGTATGCAACCGGCCAATATGGCAAGAAGGTTGTGGAATACACCGGTGGCGAGCTGATTAACTGGAATGATGCAGGCGTCCTCAACGTGGCTTTGTCCGATAAGGATTCCTTCTGGAAGGGCGTTGCAGCTTATGACATGTATAATGACGACTATGGCAGCGGCGGCAATACCACGCATGACATCGGCCAGTTCAACCTGTATCTGCAAAACGGTGCAACCTGGACCAACGAACAGCAGTCGCATGTGACAACTACAACCATAGCGTCCAAAAATCCTGTATGGACAGGCAGCACGCTGGCAACACTGCATGGCGGTAAGGATGCAGATAATGCAGGCCTGATTTACCAAAAGGATAACAATCCTATTTCTGTTGTAAATTACAGCGGTCATACCAATGTATTCTATGAGCATGATGCTAATGATCCGACCAAGATTATTGGCGGCAGCTTCAATATTACCAATGCAGCAGAAGGCTCTGCTATCACATTTATTACAGATAATAAAGGTATTACCTCCGGCTTTGCAGATGGCGATTCCGGCGATGCTAAGGATAAAGTTGCTAACGTACTGAACAACCTGGCAGGCAAGCTGTTCTACAAGAATTATACTGATGGTCATCTGGCTGGCATAGTGAAGATTGCTGAAGGCCTGACAGCTTCTTCCGCAGCATTGAAAACCGGTGATATTTCCTTCTCTACCGAAGATAGCGGTACCAAGACACCCGGTCAGGGCTATTATGAGTATAAACCGTCCGGCGAGAAGCCTGAGTATAATACCGGCGCTATCAAAAAGTCCGAGGATATCAGCAAAACACGTGAGCTTAATGCCAACGGCGTTGCCGATGTTAAGGTAACCGAGCCTACCATTCTTGATGGCTATAGCAAATTTGCTGCTGCTCTTTATGCGGATGATCCTACCGAAGCGATGACAGTAAAAATGGCAGGCAAAGGTCTGGCTTTGAGCTCTGTTGTAGAAGAGGGTGCGCAGGCTGCAGGTATTTTTGTAGCTAACGGTGCGAATATCACTGTTGCTAATCCGTCTGCAGAACAAAAGCTCGCTATTACGGCAACCAATAACAGCACCTACGGTGCTTACGGTATTTTTGTGAAGGGTACCGGTGCGAAGCTGAACATTTCCGGTCCGGTTGAAATTACCAATGTTACTACTAAGGGTGCTGCTGTCGGCGGCGTTCTGGTACGCGGTCAGAATACCGATGTTGTTATCGACGGCCCGCTGAAAATCAGCAACGTACAGGCAGCAGCTGATAACGGACAAGGCATTAACGGCTCCGGTATCGGTGTAACCGGTCTGGGCTCTACCGTTACTGTTAACGGTCCGGTAGACATCAGCGGTATTCACGGCAGTGCTATCCTGCTGAAGGAGGTTGGCAACAAGGTATCCGTTGGCGGCGGCAATATCGCAGCAGCTGCAGACAGCGACAAATCGCACAACTATTATGCAGCTCGTGTTGAAAGAGGTACGCTTGATATCAACATGAAGGACGGTGTTGCCGGTGATACTACTACCACCATCAGCGGTGATATGTATATCAACTGTCTGCATGGCATGAAGCCACCTTCCCTTGGCAGCGAAGAGCTTGTTGAGTATAAAGAGGAAGGCGTTCTTAATGTGGCTCTGACTGATGCCAACTCCTCTTGGACAGGCGTTGCAGCTCATGAGAAATATAAAACTGACAAGCATCAATATGGCTATGATATGCATGATGTCGGAGAATTCAATCTCTATCTGCAGAACGGCGCAACCTGGACTAACGAACAGCAATCTCACGTTACTACCACGACCATGGCGGACAAGGATCCGATTTGGGACGGCAGTACCCTGGCAAGCCTCCACGGCGGCAGTGATGCGGCACATGCAGGCAATATCTTCCAAAAGGACAGCAAAAATATAACCATCGAAAATTACAGCGGCAACACCAATATTTTCTATGCTCATGAGGGTAATGGCGAAGCAGCTGAAAACTATAAAGCAGGCGATACTGTTATCAAGAGTGCTGCCAAAGACTCTGTTGTAAGCCTGATTACCGATAACACCGGTATCACCATGGGTAATAAAGAAAGTGTAGCAAATGTACTGAATGCTTTGGCAGGCAAGCTTACCTACACCAACTTTGCAACCGGTGAAAAGAATCTGAAGGGTTATGTAAAGATTGCGGATGGCCTGACAGCTTCCTCCGCAGCGCTGAAGACCGGCGATATTTCCTTCTCTACCGAAACAACAGGTACCAAGACACCCGGTCAGGGCTATTATGAATATGATGCAGTTGCCGAAAATACCTTTACCGATAAAATTACCGGCGGTAATGATAAGAAGTATGTAGAGGCTGGTATTGAAAAAGAAAAAGGTATTTACGATTTTACCGATAATACAATTATTAATGTCACTAAGGGTGACTATAGTTCTGAGTTGGGCGCTATTGAATCCAGCGGCGGCCCGATTACAATTAATGCCGACGGACAAAATCTGGACGTATCCTACCATGTTCTTAAAGGCAGCAATGTTGCACGTGCGGTAGCTACCGGCCTCAGTTACGGAAAGTCCAAGGATGTTACTATTAAAGCTGATAGTCTGAAGCTTAGCACTGATACCACAGGCTTCTATGGCCAAGGTGTTTATGCAACCGGCGGTAAGATTACCATTGACGCAAACACCACCATTACTACATCTGCTCAGACAGAAAGCAATGGTATTTACAGCGGCAGCGGCGGTACTGTTACCATGAACGGCAATCTTGATATCAAAAAAGATAGCAAGGCAGCCAATTACATTGCGCTGAAGTCTGATGATAATGGAGTTATCAACGTCAATGTTAAGAATGGCAAGGCAGGCGCAGGCATTGTCAAGATTGATGGCGACGTCTTAACTAAGTCTGCAGAAACCTATGATTATTGGGAGGATGAAACAACTTCTACCTCTTCTACTGTTAATCTGGCATTGCAGGGTGCAGACAGCTCCTGGAGCGGACGCAGCCTGTACGAGATTACTTCCTCCGGTGATGACAAGACAGGCTACGGTAGCTTCAACCTGTGGCTGACAGATGGTGCAACCTGGACCAACGAGAAGAACGGCAAAGAGGTTCCGAGCGGCTTTGCAGGCAGCCATGTAACCAGCTTTACCGGCGGCGCTGATGCAGCACATGCAGGCAACATCTTCCAAAAGGACAGCAAGAACCTGACTATTGATAAATACAGCGGCAACACCAATATTTTCTATGCACATGAAGGCAACGGCGAAGCAGCTGCCAACTACAAAGCAGGCGACACTATTATCAAGGCTGCAACTGCAGGCTCTGCAGTAAGCCTGATTACCGACAATACCGGTATTGCTATGGAAAATGCCAACGGCGTAGCCAAGGTGCTGAATGCATTGGCAGGCAAGCTTACCTACAGCAATTTTGCCAAAGGCGAAAAGAACCTCACCGGCGTTGTAAAGATTGCTGATGGCCTGACTGCTTCCTCCGCAGCCTTGGAAACCGGCGATATCAGCTTTGATGATGCAGGTAAGGGTTTCTATGATTATACTCCTCTGGATCCTTCCCACATCACCAATAAAATTACCGGTGCACTTGATGAAACGTATGTGAAGCTGGGTATTGAAAAAGAAGAAGGTATCTACAACTTCAGTATTGATACAACTATCGACGTTACCAAAGGCAAGGATACTAATCTTACAGCTATCGGCTCGAACGGCGGTCCTGTTATCATCAATGCAGAGGGCAAGGCACTGGACGTTTCCTTCCATGCTACCGAAGGCAACTTTGTAGCTCGTGCGGTTGCTTCCATCAAATACGGTACCGGTGAGGATATCACCATCAAAGCAGGCAGCCTGAAGCTCAGCGCTGACACCGTCGGCGATGAAAGCCAGGGTATCTTCGCTATGTCCGGTTCTACCATTACCATCGATGCGGATACTACAATTACTACTTCTGCGAAGAAGGACAGCAACGGTATTTTCGCCGGCAGAAGGGGATCTGTCAACATGACAGGCAACTTGGAAATCAAGAAGGATACCGGTGCGGAAAAATACTATGCACTCAAGACTGACAGCAACGGTATTATCAATGCCAACGTTAAGGATGGTACTGCAGGCGACGGCATTGTCAAGATTAACGGCGATATTTATACTAAATCCGTAGCAAGCTATGACCGTTGGGATGATGAAACCACCATCACCGCTACTACCATTAACTTGGCTCTGAAGGGTGCGGACAGCTTCTGGAACGGCCGCAGTATGTATAATGCTTCTGTAGCAGGCAATGATACCACCAGCTACGGCAACTTCAACCTGTGGTTAGCAGATGGTGCAACCTGGACCAATGAGAAGAATGGCAAGGATGTTCCGAACGGCTTTAACGGCAGCCATGTAACCGGCTTTACCGGCGGCGCTGATGCAGCACATGCCGGCAACATCTTCCAAAAGGACGCTAACAACCTGACCATCGACAACTATAGCGGTAACACCAACATCTTCTATGCCCATGAAGGCAACGGCGAAGCAGCTGACAACTACGCAGCAGGCGACACTGTTATCAAGCATGCGGCAGAAGGCTCTGTTGTATCCATGATTACCGATAACACCGGCGTAGCAATGGATAACGAATACAGTGTAGCTAACGTGCTGAACGCACTGGCAGGCAAGCTCACCTACAGCAACTTTGTAACAGGTGAGAAGAACCTGACAGGTTATGTGAAGATTGCCGACGGACTGACTGCAAGCAGCAAGGCTATGCAGACCGGCGATATCAGCTTCAGCAGCGAGGACGGCAAGGGCAGCTTAAAGGATGGCTCCATGAATCCTGGCTTCACCTATCCTGATACCCAGACGCCTGAAAGCAGCAAGCTCAACAACGCTATTACCGGTGATGCTAAGGCTGATTACAACTATAAGAAAAATGGTATTTTGAAGGCTGACGGTAAATACATCTTTACTCAGAATCCTTCTGCAATCGAGGTTAGCGAAGGTGCTGCAGTAGATGTAAATGGTAAAGATGTTGAAATCGATACCACCAATGCTTTGCTGGAGCTGAAGGGTAAGGATGCAGGCATCAATGCAGTTGACGCAAACGTAAATATCAAGGGTGACACCAACATCAGCGGTGAAACCGGTATTATTGCGAATAACAGCAATGTAACCATGGCAGGCGGCAGCAAAATTATCGGCAGAGGCGGTAAAGCAATTTCCGCACTCGGCGGCGGTAAGGTACGCATCGAAAGCAATCTCCCGCTGTACATCAGAGGCCTCATTTATGCTAGAAGCGGCCAGATTTATCTGAAGGGCGGCAACGGCAGCAATATTGAAGGCGACCTGGAAGCAAGCGACGGCGGCGAAGTTGATGTTAATCTGAGCGGCGACGGAAATGTTATGTGGGGTGCTTACAGGACTGACGAAAACAGCTGCGTTAAAGTATATATTGATGAAGGCGCAGCTTGGAATCTTACCGATGGTGAGGATGAAACTAAGGCTGAGGGCAAATCCCTGCTGAGAATGGTCAAGGGTGCGGCAGCTCCGGAAAGCGGCCTGATTGTTAAGGGCGGTGCAACCGATAAGCAGAGCGGCTTCCTTAATATGACCGATAGAAGCAAGACTCTGGATATCGCTCATTACAGCGGTTGGGAAACCATTATCTATAACCATGAGGGTGCAGGCGATAAGATTACCGACTACAAGTCCGGCAATACTATTATCAGCAAGGCAGACAAGGATTCCGGCGTAATCCTGTCCACCGACAACAGCGGCATTACCATGAATGATAAGAAGGCTGTTGAAGCAGCACTGGCAGCATTGGCACAGAAGGTTACCTATAAGGATCATGAAGCGAACGGTGCTAACCTGACCGGTAAGGTACAGATTGCCGAAGGCCTGACTTCCTCCAGCGCAAGCCAGTATATCGGCAAGCTGCACTGGGATGCAAACGGCGTAGGACAGTATGATAAGGACAGCATTAACTGGAAGGAAATTTACAACGGCGATTACGAAACCCTGGTAATGAAGGGCGTAAGAAGCGCTGCAACCACCTCCATGCACAGCTGGCGCGATAACATGCAGGATACCTACACCGGTGCAGACCTGGCGGATGAGGACGGCATCTTTGTCAAGGCATTGGGTGGCAAGACCAGCTCCGATGTTAAGGGCGTTAAGGATGACAATACCTACCGCGGCGTACAGGTTGGTTATGACAAGGCTCTGGCAAACGGCTGGCATGCAGGCGTAGCCTTTGATTACCGCGACGGCGATTCTGATTATCTGCTGGGCGGCAAGGGCGACAACCAGCTCTACAGCTTGGGCGTATACGGTGTTAAAACCTTTGACGACCAGTCCTATCTGCGCGTAGCAGCTAAAGCGGGCCGCGTTGAAAACGAATATGATGTTTACAACGAAATCCGCAGCCTGAAGCTGCATGGCGATTACAAAGCTAACGCATATGGTCTGACCATGGAATACGGCAAGACCTTCGGCAGCGAAGCAAGCTACTTCACTCCGAAAGCACAGCTGACCTGGTCTCAGGTAGGCAGCAAGGATTACACTGCCCATACTCCTAACGACAGCATGAGAATCGGTCAGGACTCTTACAGCAGTCTGGTAGCACGCTTTGGCGTTGAAGCAGGCGCTAAGAGCGAAAAAGGCCGCGTATACGTTGGTCTGTACGGTGCGCATGAATTTAACGGCGATATCAGCGCAAGCTACTTCGCTAAGGACGGCGGCATGAAGCACACCAGCTTCGACGGCAAGGATACCTGGATGGAAATGAGCATCGGCGGCAGCTATGATCTGAGCGACAACTGCCATATCTATGCAGACTTTGCCAAAGACTTCGGCGGTGACTTCGAGCGCAAGTGGAAGGCAAGTGCAGGCCTGCGCTTCGAATTCTAATCTCTTAAACAGATTATTTTCCCTTCTTTTATAAACGGGCTGTGGCGCTTCAAGGCAGCGCCACAGCCATCTCCAAAAACTTATAAATTAAAAATCGGAAAATCAAAAAGCAAAGCAGCTATCTGTCGGCAAGCAGGTAGCTGTTTTGTCTTTATAGTATAGAGAAAGCATAGTTAACCGGTGCTATGTGATTATGTTTACACTTTTGAGTATAGAGTAAATACGCAATAAATTCAGTTTTTTACTTGACGTAGCACGCTATATATGGTAGACTCTATATGATAAAAAATACCAATAACGGAAAATTGTAAGTAATACACCCCTGGGAAAAAATGTTCTTTACAAAAGGAAAAAATTACTACTGCTTTGTTATTAAATTATAAAATTATAGGCGATCAGGTGAGGATATTTTGCCGGATATCTTCTTAGCAGGGAAGTCTGATGTGATTTCGACGCTGTTCCGCAACTGTGAAAGAGAGTTGCTTTATCGTTAAGCTATTGCTTAAACCTCTTACCAAGGGATAAAGTAGCAATGACCTTAAGCCAGGGTACTGACTGATTGTACATATTAAGGGTCTACGAGATTAGGCGCGCTTAATGAGAGGGATTTTTTGGCATTTAAGATTGAAAAATTTTCCTTTCGTTACGAGTGTGTGCTAATCTTTTTTTATTTTTATAGATGAAAAATTTTATATTTTAAGCAATTATATTGCAAGGAGTGAGAGTATGAGGAGTTATCAACAAAAAAAATGGCAGCTGCTGGCTGCCGGCGTTTTGATGTCAGTATGCACATCATACTTTACTGCACAGCCTACCTGGGCCGCAGAATATGAAAAAGGTTTGACCGGTAAAGCAGATAAGGATGCGCCGATGCTTAATGCTGACGGCAACACTGTGGTGCTTGACAAAGGCACAAAAACAGTAACCTATGATTTTAAGGGTACAGACAACACCTTTACTGTAGTAAATAAGGATGCTGTCGCTACTAAAAACGGCTATAACTATGTTTACAACAACATAGGCAGTGATGGCAGCAAGGGTACTTTATATCTGCGCCAGACCAATACCCATTCTAACGATTTCAGTGACGTAGCAGGCTTTGCAGGCAGCAACGGCAGAATTGAAATCAACAGTAATCTTGATATCAATGCTTATTCCGCATATGCCTCCGTTGGTGTCAGTGCGGGCAGCGGCAATTTGATTATCAACGGTAACGTGAAGATGCGTAAGGATGATTCATCTAATCCGTGGGGCATTATTACCAATAATGTTCACGGCAACATCGGTCCCGGCGGCGTAACCTCCATGGATCCTACTGATGTTAACTATACCGGTGCACGTTGGCAGCCAAATGCCTTCAGTGTCGGCTATACCGGCGGCAGTATTACCGTTAACGGTAATGTTGATGTAGCTGTACGCGGTACTGCGGTGCAGACCGGTGTGTACAATGCTTCTGCAGGCGTGCATCCCTACAATCTGGGCAAAATCAGCCTGGTAGGCGATTCTATTAAAATCGAAACTCCGTCTGACGAAAGAAAAGCAGACGGCAGCTTCAAGGAAGCATATTATGCTTTGGCAAGCTATGGCGGTACAATCAATATCAACGTTGTTGATGCTAATAATAATACGGATAAAAGCTCTGTTGAAAACGAAAAGCTGGAGGCTGCCGAGGGCAAGACAACCAATATTATCGGCAACGTTATTGCTTTGAAGCGCTCTGAGCGTACCGATAAGCCTGACGTATATCAGGACGGTCGTCTGAACATCGGCCTGACCACTAAGGATTCCACCTGGAAGGGTGTTGTTGACAATGCCGGTACCGACCATGCAGGCGAAGTCAATGTATGGCTGAGCAACGGCGCACAATGGACACATGAAGCAACCTCGCGCGTTGACGGCTTGGATTACAGCAACATGCCGGCATACAGCAAGCCGAGCTATGATAACTTTGACGGCACTTCTTATGTAAATAAACTGATTGGCGGCAAAAATGCAGCCAGCAGCGGTTTTATTTATCAGAACAGTGATGTTAAGCTGAATTTTGCTAATTACAGCGGTTATAATACCATTGTTTATAAGCATAATGAAAACGGTACTCAGAAGGAACATTATATCGGCGGCGATACCACTATTCAGCACGCAGGTGCCGGTGCCAATGTTACCCTGGCAACCGATAATACCAAGATTAACCTGAAGGATGATAAAGAGGTTGAAGCAGTACTCAATGCTTTGGCAAGCAAGCTTACCTATAGCGGTTACGTAAATGGTGAAAGAGAGCTTTCCGGTACTGTTATGATTGCTTCCGGTCTGACAGCCTCCAGCATTACTGCTGAAGCTAAGGGCATGATCAGATTTAACGAAGCAACCGGCGAAGGCGGTTATACAAAGCCGCAGGAGGGTGAGCAGACTACTGCCAATATCAACAGCGGTATGACCGGTACATCTGCAGACAGAGAGTATGCTGATGCTAATATCCGCCAGGATGACGGCTCCTATAAATTTACGCAGGCTACTACGGTAAATGTGGCTGACGGCACTGCTATTGATGCGGCAGCCAACATTAAAATCAATGCGGAAGATACTGCTTTGACACTGGATGCCAAGAAGGGTATTGTTACCAACGGCAAGACGGTAGATATCTCTGCGCGCACCTTACATCTGTCCGCACAGGAGGATGCTATTACTGCTGACGGCGGCAAGGTAACAAGCTTGGGCATTACCAATATCAACGAGAACGATAAAACCGATAAGCCTGCAGCCAAGAATGCTGTTAAGGCAACCAACGGTGCTGAGGTTACTCTGGGAAACGGCGTAATCAAAGGCAGCATCATCAGTGACGGTTCTGTAGTCAACATTAATAAGGATAATTTCGATAAAGAGGGCAATTACAAGACCGGTTCCGTAGAAGGCAACATGGCTGTTGCCGACGGAGGTAAAATTGACCTGACTGTTGCCGGCGGTAAATTCGTTGGCAGCATTGTCAAGACCGGTGATGTGGCAGCTGCAGCTCTGGGCGACGACGGCACTGTCAATTTGACACTGGCTGACGGCGCAGTATGGACCGGCGCTCATAAGAACGCTGATGCAGCGCTTAATCTTACTCTTTCCGGTGCTTCTTGGAACAATACCAGCACCGATGCAACCTATGTAAGCAGCTTAAAGGGCGGCAAGGGTATTGTAAAATCTATTAAATATATCAATCCGAACGGCGGCAATAATGAGGAAGTGGAAATTCCCGTCAACGGCTTTATCAGCATGGCTCCCGATGCCGGTGCCGTTACCGTAGGCAGCTTCGGCGGTACTCATATCGTAAGCTACGATCATGATAATGCAGGTACCGATGTAAGCGATTACAAGGGCGGCAACTTCACTGTTGAAAAGGCTGACAAGGATTCTATGGTGATTGCGGCAACAAGCAGCAAGAACATTAAAACCAATGACCAGGATGCGGTTGAAGCAGCCTTCAAGGCATTGAGCCAGAAGATTTACTATGGCAATGCCGGCGTTGATGAAAACCTGACCGGTAAGACAATGATCAGCTCCGGTCTGACATCCTCCAGCGTTTCCCGCTGGATTGGTGACATGAAATTCGACAGCGCTAACGGCGGCGTAGGCAGCTTCGTCGGCGGCAGTGGTGTTAATATTACCGGTGACTACGAAACCGCACTGATGAAGGGCGCAAGAGCGGCAACCACCAGCGCAATGCTTTCCTGGCGCGATAATGCTGCAAACGTAATTTATCGCGGCGACCTGCTGCGTGCGCATATGGAGAGTGACGGCATTTGGGCTAAAACCTACGGCGGCAAGGATACCTACAATGCGAATGCGGTTGATCTGAGCAACAGCTATTGGGGCGCTCAGGTTGGCTTTGACCGTATGTATGACCACGGCTGGATTGCAGGCGCTGCTATTGATTATCAGAAGGGCAGCTCTAGCTACAATTATACCGATGACGATTTCGGTACTATCGGCGGCAACAGCGGCGATAACAAGCTGTACAGCTTCGGCCTGTATGCTTCCAAGGATTTGGGCGATGGCGCACATCTGGACTTCGCAGCTAAGGCCGGCAGTGTACGCAACGAGTTCAGCGTACACAACGGCATCGGCACCGAGCTGAACGGTACCTACAGAAACCGCGGCTACAGTGCTACCGCAAGTCTGGCGAAACGTATCGGTACAGATAAGAGCTATCTGGAGCCTCAGGCACAGCTTACCTGGGCACATCTGGGCGGCAGAAACTTTGCTGCCGTAACCGACGGTGGTGAGGTTCTGGACGTTAACCAGGGCAACTACAACAGCTTGGTTGGCCGCCTGGGCTTAGAGCTTGGCAAAACCGGCCGACTTGGCTCTGTTTACGCACGCTTCGGCCTGGCGCATGAGTTCTCCGGCGATATCACCGGCAGCTACAGCGCAGAGGACGGCGGCAGCAAGACTACCTCTGTAGAAACCAAGGGCACCTGGGCGGAAATGAGCCTTGGCACTACCCTGAATATTAAACCTAACGCAAGCGCATATTTTGATGTTTCCCGCAGCTACGGTGCAGATTATGAGCACGACTGGAAGTTCAGCGGTGGCCTGCGCTTTGCACTGGACCGTCTGCCGAAGCAGGAGCAGGAAATCAGCGGCAAGGCTGAAGCAGAACAGTTCCTCGCAGGCGAGGGCGCAGCAGTTCAGGAAAATGCGGCTGCTAATGTCAAGACTGAGGCAATGCCCGGCTTTGCAGCAGAAGAGCATACTCTTAACGTTCAGCCTTCAGTGCAGGAGGCAGAAGAAACTACTGCTGTTGCAGAGCATTCCGAGCCGAAATATGTTGAAACCGTAACCACCTACGATGCACCGGAGCCGACCGCAGCAGATTTTGATGAAATGAGCTTTGAGCTAGCACCTATCGTTGTTACCGCTTCCCGTATGGAGGAATCCATCCTGAAGGCTAAGGCAGATATGAGCGTTGTCGGCCGTAAGGAAATCGAGCAGATGCACATGGACAACGTGGAAGAGGTTCTGCGTACCGTTCCGGGCGTACAGTTCCTGGATTACGGCTCCAACGGCCTGAATGCCAACGTAAGCGGTATCCGCATCAACGGCAGCAAGGACGTAATCATCATGGTTGACGGTGTGCGCATCAATGACTTCAAGGGTGCAGGCGAAAGCGGTTATATGTTTGCCGCACTCATGAACAATATGGATAACATCGAGCGCGTCGAGGTAATGCGTGGCAGTGCTGCTACCATGTACGGCAGCGGTGCTAAGGGCGGTGTTATCAACATCATTACCAGAAGACCTGAGGGTGCAAAAACCGTTATTGATATAGCTAAGGGAAGCTTCGGCAAGGAAGCCTATAAATTCAATACTCAGGCTGCCAAAGGCAAGGTAAGCTACAATATTTACCATGACAGAACCATCTCCGGTACTACCAAGGACGGCAGCGGCAAGGAATGGCCGGGTCAGAGCAATACCAAGAGCAGCGGCGCTAAGTTTGAATACAGATTCAATGATGCCCACAAGCTGACTCTTAACTATGAAACCATTGGCTCCAACTTCAGCGGTACTGACCTTATCTATCGTGGCGATTATTTGGGCATGTATGACAGCGACAACATAACCTTGAAGTACGATTGGCAGATTAACGACCAGTGGAGCAATTCTCTGCTGTATCGCACCACGAAGGAAAAATCCTCCTGGCGCAAGTTCGTCGGCGGTGTTGCGGATAACAGCCAGGCTTCTCAAAATGATTTGGAATACAAGATTTATAGCGATACCTTCAAATACCAGAGCGACAGATATACCATGGTTGGCGGTTTGGAATACACCAAGGGCCAGGATAATATTCACAACAAGGATACTAACAACACCTCGATGTTCCTGCAGGGCGATTGGGAGCTTGTACCGCATGTAACCTTATCCGGCGGTATTCGTCATGACAGACCTGACAGCTATGACTGCCATAATTCCATCAGCTACAAGCTGGGTTGGGATATTACTGAAAAGGATACTCTGTATGCAGGCCGCAGCGACTTCTATATTCTGCCGAGTCTGACACAGCTGTATGACAATAAATATGGCAATAAAAATCTGCGTGCTTCCGAAGGCCGCACAACATCCATCGGTTATAACCATGAATTCACACCTGACAATTACATTATGTGGAACTGGTTTGAAACTAAGTCCGGCGTTGGCCTGACTATGGATAACGATGGTCAGTATCAGAACAGTGAGGGTGGTATTTCCCGTGGCTGGAATCTGCAATATGATGCACGCCTGAGCGATACCGTAAGCATCAAGCTTGGCTGGGCTCATCTGTTCTATAATGATAAGGATAACTTTACTTTGGGCTATGCACCGAAGGACAAAGCAACCTTTGGCGTATATTATGACAAGGATAAATTCAGCGCTGCCTTCGACGGCTTCTACTTCATCCGTGATACAAGAGGCCTGAAGGAAGGCGTTAAGGGCTGGCCTTCCGATAAGTATGGCGTTTACAACCTTGCTCTCAATTACACAGCTGATAAACAGACTAAGTTCTATGTTAAAGTAGACAACATATTCAACAAGCTGTGGGCTGAGCACACAGACGTTATCTGGAACGGTGGTGCCGACAGCTGGTATGCTATGCCGGGCAGAAGCTTTATCGTTGGCATGCAGTACACCTTCTAAGACAAACAGACTCACGTTATATACGGGGCAGTAACTTCTGCTCCGTATTATATAAAAAATTTTTTTGATGAATGTAAAGGAGATTTTTATCATGGCAAAAACTGCTAAAGAAGAAACTAAAGTAACCGAAATGGAAAACAAAATCGAGAAAATGACTCAGTTTCTGGCTGACAATAAAATCGAATGCTTCGATATCCAAAAAATGGATGACGAGCACCACACCACTATCTTCCGTAGCCGCATGGAAGTTAAGGGCCAACTGTTGCCAATGGCACTGCTGATGGATGACAGTGTTTACATGCTGCTGCAGGTGCAAATCGCTCCGCAGGTAATCGATGAAGAAAAGCTGAAAGCACTTGCCGGTGCTATCAACAACATGAACAACAACGTTCGTCCGTTTAAATTCACCGTTTCCGAGAGAGGCGACTTCATGCTGAACGCTTGCATTACCGCTGAAAATACCACATTCAACCCGGCTCTGGTAAACGCTATTATGGGTGAAGCTGTTAAATTCATGGAAGCACAATACGGCAACATTATGGAAGCTGTTTGGGCTAAATAAGGAGGGTGACGGAAATGAAAAAGAAATTTATGACCTTACTGATGAGCGCAGTTATGGCTTTGGGTATCAGCGCAAGTGCTTTTGCCGCACCTGTAGGTGTTGTTAATGTTAATGCTGTTCTGAACAGCTATCCGGGAATTACCGAAATCGCCAAATCCGTAGCACAGGAAAAAAATCGTCTGCAGGAAGAGTTCAACAAGCAATCTGCTAACATGAGCGATGTTGATAAGCAGGCTCTGGCTGAAAAGCTCAGCAAGCAGCTGGCAGAATTTGAACAGAAGAAAATGGCTCCTGTACAAAGAAAAATCAACAAAACTATTCTTGACGTAGCTAAAGCAAACAATATTGACAGCGTTGTAAATATGAATGCTATGGTAGCAGGCGGCAAGGACCTTACAGACGAGGTTATCAAAGCGCTGAAATGAACGCAGCGTGTTTATGATAAACTAAGTAATCTTGTTATGAAATCGCAGGCTGCGCTCATGAGCAGCAGCCTGGCCGGTTTCCGTATAAACTGTGCGGAGTCCGCTTCCGTGCAGAGGGGTTAGCAGAAGTAGCGGTTGTTTCTGCTTTTTCCTGATTTTTTGATAAGGAGGACTATATGCTGAAGCTTAGTCAAAAGAAAAGAAAAGCTCTTTTAGCACTGGCTGTTGCCGCAGCTGTTTTGGGTGCTAATAATGCATTCGCAGCAAGCGTGCATGACAAGGCTATTACCGAAAGTACCCAATATGGCAGCGATGCGCGCACATATTGGAAAAATGCAGGCGTTTATAATGCCAAAACACACACCTACACCTTTAATGAGGATGTAACTTTAAAACCTAAGGCATCTGAACAGGATTTTAATGACTGGACTCCCATGTTTGGCGGTATCTATGTAGCAGGTAATAACCCTATTACTATTGATATGCAAGGTCATCGTCTTGATATCGCACTGAATGTTGATAAACCGAATGGTGTTCAAAACGTTTATAATGTAAATCCCAATGCTATTCATGTTACCTCTGCCAATCTGGTAATCAACAACGTCAAGGGCATGGAGCTTTCTGCTGCCGGCAGCTATTTGTCCAGAGGCAAGCTGCGCGGTATTTACGTTGCCGGTACTAACCAGGAGGGCTCCTATGGTGACGGCAAAGGACTTGCCAGCCTGACCATCAACAATGCCGATGGTTGGGAAAATGCTGTAAAATTCCATTCCAGCCAGCCTCAGGTTGAAAACGCTATTGAAGTATGGAAAAACACCGGCAGTGCCGACCTGAAGATTTCCGGTATGGTTGACCTGTATGTAGGCAATGACAGCGATGTTATCACCGTAAGAGGCGGTAATTCTTCTTATAATATAGAAGAAGCACCTACCGCTTATATCGGCGGCGGCGCAATCAAGGCTGCTAAGGGACGTGCTGCAAATGTCAGCGGCGGCGAGCTGTATATCAATTCCAAGCTGCAGGACGGCGCCATTGTCGCAGTTGAAGGCAGCCGTGACGTACAGGTTGAAGGCAATATCCTGGTTAAGGATTTACAGAAAAACCAAGGCATTCTGACCTTGGGCATGAATACTGCTGATTCCTATTTCAAAGGTACTATTTCTAATGATAATGGTGCCGGCGACGTTTACATGCTGCTTGCCAACGGTGCTCAATGGACTAATGAAAGCAAGGGCGATTATGGTTATCATGGCAGCAGTCTGAAGCAGCTTGCCGGCGGTGAAGCTGATGCCAAAGCAGGCAACATTTTCCAAAAGGATGATAACAGCCTGACAATCAGCAATTACAGCGGCAATACCAACATTTTCTACGCTCACAGCGGCAACGGTGAAGCAGCTGACAACTACGCAGCAGGCGATACTATTATCAGAGGTGCGGCAAAAGGCTCTGTTGTATCCATGATTACTGATAACACCGGCGTTGCTATGGATAACAAGGACAGCGTAGCCAACGTACTGAACGCATTGGCAGGCAAGCTGACCTACAGCAACTATGTAAACGGCGAAAGTAATCTGACCGGTTATGTGAAGATTGCCGACGGCCTGACTGCATCCTCCGCAGCATTGAAGAGCGGCGACATCACATTCAATAAGGAAGACGGCAAAGGCTCTTACTCTGCCGGTGCGGTTAAACCCGAAGTTCCGGCTGTAAAAGAATATACCCAAACTATTACCGGCTTTGATCTTGTTGACAAAGAATATGCAGATATAATCAAGGACGGAGTATATAAGTTTACAGAAGACAGCAAAATTACCAATCAATATGGTATGGACATTATTGAAGATGCCCAAATTGATGCAACAGGTAAAACATTAACCTTGGTTGTCGATAATCCGGCAGATCAGGGCGCAGGCATCAAGGTTAACCCCGGTTATTCTTTGAATATTAAAGCTGATACCATAAAAATGGAGCTTACAGGTGAAGATATTTCTTCTAATGGCCTGAAGGGTATTAATATTACAAAGGCAGGCGGTAATCTGACCATTGATGGCAAGCTGGATATTACTGCTAACGGCGATAACAATACTATTGGTGTTTATAACCAGGGCAATGTTGTTGTCAATGGCGATGTAAAGCTGGATATTGAAGGCAATAACGGCGGTTATCAATACTATGGTGCAACAGGTCTGTATGCAACCAGCGCTATGGGCAACAGCAAGGGTGGTACAATTACCGTTAATGGTGATGTGGACTTCCAAGGCAATGCTAACGGTATTTGGGCAAATGCCGGCGGTGCTGTTGTAGACGTTAACGGCGGCGGCAGCATTATTGTAAAAGAAGGTCAAGACATGGGTTATGCTGCTATTAAGGCAGAAAACGGCATTGTCAACATGAACGTTCTTAAAGATGAGGCTGGTAATGTTACCGGTGCGGATAATAATGCTGTAACAATTAAAGGTAATCTGAGCCTGGATACCGGTGCAGTAAATTCTGTTGATATTCATGGTGTTAAGAGTGAAATCAATCTGGGCTTGTCAACTGCTGAATCCAGCCTGACCGGTGTTGTACAAAACAGCTTTGCCGAAGCAGGCAAAAAAGCCGGCGACAAGACCTTTACCGGTGATGCAAACCTGTGGCTGCAAAACGGTGCAACCTGGAACAACGAGGTAGTAGACGAGATTATCAGAAATCCCTGGGGCGGCGAGGAATGGGCAGGCAGCCGTATAACCAACTTTACCGGCGGTGCAAGCGAAGCTGCTGCAGGCAATATTTTCCAGAGGGATGATAACAGCCTGACAATCAGCAATTACAGCGGCAATACCAATATTTTTTACGCTCATACCGGCAACGGTGAAGCATCTGAAAACTACGCAGCAGGTGATACTGTTATCAGGGGTGCGGCAGAAGGCTCCGCAGTAAGCCTGATTACCGATAACACCGGCGTTGCTATGGATAACAAGGACAGCGTAGCTAACGTACTGAACGCATTGGCAGGCAAGCTGACCTACAGCAACTATGTAAACGGCGAGAATAACCTGACCGGTTATGTGAAGATTGCTGACGGCCTGACTGCTTCCTCCGCAGCATTGAAGAGCGGCGACATCACCTTCAATAAGGAAGATGGCAAGGGCTCTTATGTTGCTAAACCCGAAGTACCGTCTGTAAAAGAGTACAAAGATACTCTTACCGGCTTTGACGTTATTGATGAAGCATATGCAGATGTAATTAAGGACGGAGTATATAAATTTGGTCAGGATACCAAAATTACCAACCAATATGGCATGGACATTGTAGAAAATGCCCAGATTGATGCAAGCGGCAATACCTTAACTCTGGTTGTCGATAATCCGGCAAATACAGGTGCAGGCATTAAAATCAATGCCGGTAATTCCCTGGGTATTAAGGCTGATACCTTAAAAATGGAGCTGAGCGGTAAAGAGCTCAATACAGAAGGCTTGAAGGGCATCAATCTTACCAAGCTGAATACCAATCTGACTGTTGACGGCAATCTGGATATTACCGCTGATGGCGATTGCAATACCATTGGTGTTTATAGCCAGGGCAACGTTGTTGTCAACGGCGATGCCAAGCTGAATGTTGAAGGCCATAACGGCGGCACCAAATATTACGGTGCATCCGGTCTGTATGCAACCAGCGGTATGGGCAAAACCGAAGGTGGCAGCGTTACCGTAAACGGTAATGTAGACTTCCAGGGTAATGCAAACGGCCTGTTTGCTAACAGTGGCGGCGCTGTTGTTACTGTTAAGGGCGGCAGCATTGTTGTTGATTCTGAGCAGGAAATGGATTATGCTGCTATCAGAGCCGAGGACGGCACTGTTAACATGAACGTTCTGCGCAATGAAGCAGGCAAGGTTACCGGCGCGGATAACAATGATGTAAACATCAAAGGTAATGTGGTTCTTTCTACCGGTGCAGCTAATGCCAGCGATATTCATGGTACCGAAAGTGCAATTAACCTTGGCCTGACCACTGCAAACTCCAATCTCACCGGCGTGGTAGCAAATTACTATGGTGATGGATATACTACAGGCAGTTTGACCTTTAACGGTGCTGCTAATCTGTGGCTGCAAAACGGTGCAACATGGAACAACGAAGAGTGGGGCGAGCCTTCAGATGACTTTGAGGGCAGCCGTGTAACTAACTTCGTAGGTGGCGCAAGTGAAGGCGTAGCAGGCAACATCTTCCAAAAGGACAGCAATGAGCTGACTATTGATAACTACAGCGGCAATACCAATATCTTCTACGCACATACCGGCAACGGTGAAGCAGCAGCCAACTACGCAGCAGGCGACACCATTATCAAGCATGCAGAAAAGGATTCCGCAGTAAGCCTGATTACCGATAATACCGGCGTTGCTATGGACAACAAGGATAGCGTTGCCAACGTACTGAACGCATTGGCAGGCAAGCTGACCTACAGCAATTATGTGAACGGCGAAAATAACCTGACCGGTTATGTGAAGATTGCTGACGGTTTAACTGCTTCCTCCGCAGCACTGAAAACCGGCGACATCACCTTCAGCAAAGAGGACGGCAAGGGCAGCTATCCTACCGAAACTCCTGTTGTTCCGCCTAAGACAGAGTTTACTACTACTTTGACCGGTGACACTGTGGCAGATACCGAATATGCAGGCAATATCCAGGACGGCAAGTACGTTTTCGGTGCTAATACTACGATTAACGCTGCAGCTAAAAATGCTGTAGAGGTAAAAGCACCGCTGACTATTGATGCAGGCAACAACCAGCTGGTATTGATGGCTAAACAGGGTGATTACACCAGTGCTAGTCCTCTGTTTAAACAGGCTGTTGATGGTACAACCTCCATTAAAGCCGGCAAGCTGGTAATTAAGAACGGTCCGTCTGACTTCAACGAACGCACCGGTATGGAAGTAACTAAGGGCAGTGTGGATATCACCGGTGACGTTGAGATGAAGCTCTCCTCTTTGTCCAATGCTTACGGCATTTATGTAAAAGCTAACGGCAGCAAGGTTGCTGTTCACGGCGATTTGAAATTAGCAGATAGCGAACAATTTGACAGCATCAACGGCTTATATGTAGAAAACACTGTTGATATGTTCCCTAAAACCTCTGCTATTACCGTAGACGGCAAGGCAGACATCAACCTTCATAACGGCAATGCAATTACTGCTATCAGAAACGGCTCTACTGTTTCTGTCGGCGGTGGCAATATTAAAATTGCGAAGAATAACAGCAAGGAATTCTACGCTCTGCAATCTGACGGCGGCGTTGTTAATGTCAACATGAATGCTGACAAGAATGCAGCAGGCACTACTACTACCGTAATTGAAGGCAACATCAGTGCTTATGGCGAAAAAGCTAATAAAGCTTTTGATATGGATGTTACCGACAGCATTATCAATATCGGTTTGGCTGACAAGAAATCCTCCTGGATCGGTACAGCTTTTGCGAAGGATCTTGGTACCAGCGGCTTCCCGTTCAAGGGTATCATTAACTTGTATCTTGCTGATGGAGCAACCTGGAACAATGAAGCATGGGGCAAAACCAATGCGGCATTTGACGGCAGCCATGTAACCAAGCTGGCAGGCGGTGCAAGCGAAGCTGCTGCAGGCAACATCTTCCAAAAGGACAGCAATAACCTGACTATTGATAATTACAGCGGCAACACCAACATCTTCTATGCACATACCGGCAATGGTGAAAACGCAAGCAACTATGCAGCAGGTGACACCGTTATCAAGGCAGCAACTGCAGGCTCCGCAGTAAGCCTGATTACTGACAACACCGGCATCAGCATGGATAACGATGCAAGCGTAGCTAACGTACTGAACGCATTGGCCGGCAAGCTGACCTACAGCAACTTTGTCAACGGCGAAAACAACCTGACCGGTTCTGTTAAGATTGCTGACGGCCTGACCTCCAGCAGCCAGACCATGAAGTTTGACACCATTAAATTCAACAAGGATACCGGTAAGGGCTACACTAAAGAAGAAACCGTTGAGCCGGGCACAGGCGAAAAGACTACCTTTACCGATGCTATCACCGGCGAGAAGCAGGGCGTTTACAGCGCAGTACAGCAGGAGGACCTGTCCTATGTATTTACTGAGGACGCAAGCGTAACCGTTAACCAGATGACTCATAAGGAAGCAGATCCGGATTGGGCAGGCTCCTTCATCATCAGCGGTGCAGCTGTACAAAATGCCGCGGGCGTTGAAAATCTGGTAATCAAGGCTGAGGACAAGACTCTGAAGCTGAAAGTAGCTCTGGACGACAAGACTGTTCCGCCTGACAAAAACGCAGGTATTCTGAACAACAGAATTCCGCTGCGTGGTATCGACAACAGCATTGCAGGCAGCACAACAAGCATTACTGCAGGCACTCTGGATATCAATATCGACAATACCTACAGCCGCAAGACCAGCAGCGGTAACCCGATGATCGGCGAAGGCAGCGCAATCGGCATCTATGCTAAGAGCGCAGGCGAGAAGGCTGCTGTAGAGGTTACCGGCAATACCGCTATTAAGGCTCACGGCTATAACAATGTTTACGGCGTTAACGCTAACGGCAATGCCGAAATCAAGCTGCATGGCGATCTGACCATGGCTAAGGACGGCGAAGACTGGGCTGTTGATAACATTATCAAAGGCCAGAACACCACTACTCTGGGCGAATCCTCCTGGAGAAATATTGCCGGCATCAACGCTAACGGCGCAGGTGCAAACGTAACCGTTGACGGCAAGACTACTATCGCAGCTCATGGCTCCGGTGTGGTAGCAGCAGACGGTGCAACCGTTAACCTGGGCGCTGCCGATATCGAAATCAAGAACAACAGCGACGAGGAAGGCTATGGCTTCCATGCTTTGGGCGCAGCTCTTGGTACCGTTAACGTAGGTGGCGAGGGCAAGACCGTTACTGTTAAGGGTAATGCAGGCCTCTTCGGCAAACAAGGACAGAAATTTGCGAGCGACAGCAAGAAATCCGTTATCAACCTGAAGCTGACCGATGCTGAATCCACATGGACCGGCGTTGCCTACAAACACTTCACCGACGCTGAAAAAGAAGCAGGCCTGAGCGGTTCCATGAACCTGACTCTGACCAACGGCGCTTCCTGGAACAACGAGAAGTACGGTTATGTATACGGCGATTCCGAATGGGAAAAATATAAATTTACCGGCAGCGAAATCGCTAACCTCGTTGGCGGTGCAAGCGATGCCAAAGCAGGCAACATCTTCCAAAAGGATGCCAACAGCCTGACTATTGACAACTACAGCGGTAACACCAACATCTTCTACGCACACACCGGCAACGGCGAAGCATCTGATAACTACGCAGCAGGCGACACTGTTATCAAGCATGCGGCAGAAGGCTCTGTAGTATCCATGATTACCGATAACACCGGTGTAGCAATGGATAACGAATACAGCGTAGCTAACGTATTGAACGCACTGGCAGGCAAGCTGACCTACAGCAACTTTGCAAGCGGTGAGAAGAACCTGACCGGTTATGTGAAGATTGCCGACGGCCTGACTGCAAGCAGCAAGGCACTCAAGACTGAAGATATTACCTTCAATGAAGCAGACGGCAAGGGCACCTTTGTAAGTGCTCCGGTAATTCCTGATCATCAGGTAACCACCTCCTTCACCACCACTCTGACCGGTGATAAAGAGAAAGACAACGAATACCTGATGGGCGGCGTAATCGCTGAGGACGGTACCTACAAATTTACCGAAGCAAGCGATATTACCGCAGTAAGCGCAATTGAAACCGCAAAAGACCTGAAGGTTGATGCAACCGGCAAGACTCTGACCGTGAATACCGCAGGTACCGACAGCGCAGCGATTAAGATTCTTAATGATGGCGGCTCCAAGGTAGATATTACTGCCGACAAGCTGGTTATCAAATCCAGTTCCGATTATGCAGGCAAAAACTCCGGTATTTATGCAGGTGACTGGAATACTACCAGAAAGAATGTTACCATCAATGCTGCTGTAGATATTACCGCAACCAACACCGTAGGCAACAACAACTATGTATATGGTGTTCTGGCATCTAAAGCAGATATCATCGTAAACGGCAGCCTTAAGGCTAATATTGACGGCGGCAAGGGCGGCTATGACCATACCTCTGTTTCCGCACTTATTGCACAGGGCAGCTCCTACAGAAAATATGCAAGCACGATTACCGTTAACGGTGATGTAGATATTACCGCCAACGGCAACGGCCTGCATGCTAATAACAACGGCGCTGTTGTAACCGTAAACGGCGGCGGTGCAATTACTGTTAACGACAGCAGTGCTAAGGGCGGTTATGCTGCATTGCGCGCAGGCAACGGTACCGTTAACATGAACGTTGCTCTGGAAAACGGCAAAGCAACCGGTGGCCTGGGCCATGACGTTGCAATTAAGGGCAATCTGGCAGCAGTTAAAGCCGGCGACCAGACAGCATCTGTTATCAACCTGGCACTGGATACCGCTAAATCCTCTTTGAAGGGCGTATCCTACATGACCGAGGGCAACGGCCAGATTAATCTGTGGCTGCAAAACGGTGCAAGCTGGACCAACGAAGTACACGGTTCTGCCGAAAAGGATTGGAAGGGCAATTCCTTGTTCAACGGCAGCCATGTAACCAACTTCGCAGGCGGCGTGAGCGATGCCAAAGCAGGCAACATCTTCCAGAAGGATGCTAACAGCCTGACTATCGACAACTACAGCGGCAACACCAATATCTTCTACGCACACACCGGCAATGGCGAAGCAGCTAGCGACTACGCAGCAGGCGACACTGTTATCAAGCATGCGGCAGAAGGCTCTGTAGTATCCATGATTACCGATAACACCGGTGTAGCAATGGATAACGAATACAGCGTAGCTAACGTATTGAACGCACTGGCAGGCAAGCTGACCTACAGCAACTTTGCAAGCGGTGAGAAGAACCTGACCGGTTATGTGAAGATTGCCGACGGCCTGACTGCAAGCAGCAAGGCAATGCAGACCGGCAATATTTCCTTCAGCACCGAAAACGGCAAAGGCAGCCTGGAGAGCGGTTCTATGACTCCTGGCTTCACTTATCCGGAAACCCAAAAACCTGGCAGCAACAAGCTTAACCAGGGCATCAGCGGTAACGCGAAGGATGATTACCAATATAAACAGGATGGCATCCTGAAGGCTGACGGCTCCTATGTATTCACTCAGGATCCGACTGTTATCGAGGTTAAAGAAGGTGCGGCAGTAGATGCATCCGCAAGTGACATCGTAATCGACACCACCAAGGCTAAACTGGAGCTGAAGGGTGCTGAAGCAGGCATTAAGGCTGACGGTGCAAACGTTAATATTAAGGGTAATACCAATATCAGCGGTGCAACCGGCATCAATGCTGAAAGCAGCAATGTAACCCTGACCGGCAGCACTGTTATCAACGGCACCGACGCTGCAATTAATGCAGCTAACGGCAGCAACGTAACTGTTGACGGCAACAATGGTGCAATTACCATTAACGGCAGCATCAACGCTAACGGCGGCAACATTACTGTAGACAGCGGCAAGGCAACAAGCGCCATCAAAGGTGACATCAACGCAAGCAACGGCGGCAGTGTAGTCATCAACCTGACCGAGAAGAGCTCCGAACTGACTGGCGGCTACAATGTAGACGGCAACAGCAGCATTGAAATGAACCTGGCAAACGGCGCTATCTGGCATCTGACCGACGGAGAAGAAGCTGCAGGCATGTCCCTGCTGAGAATGGCTAAGGACGTAACAACTCCGGGCCTGACCATCAACGGCGGCAAGACCGAGGCTGAAAAAGGCTTCCTTGACATGACCAAGAGAAGCAATACTCTGGACATCGCTCATTACAGTGGTTGGGAAACCGTTATCTATGACCATGAGGGTAAAGGTGACAAGGTTGAGGACTACAAGTCCGGCGATACCGTTATCGCTAAGGCTGACAAAGGCTCCGGCGTAATCCTGACCACCGACAACAGCGGCATTACCATGACTGATAAGAATGCTGTTGAAGCAACCTTGAAGGCATTGGCACAGAAGGTTACCTATAAGGACCACGAAGCAAACGGCGAAAACCTGACCGCTAAGGTACAGATTGCCGAAGGCCTGACTTCCTCCAGCGCAAGCCAATATATCGGCAGCCTGCATTGGGATAACAATGGCAAGGGCGAATATGACCTTAACAGCATTAAATGGTCTGAAATCATCGAGGGCGATTACGAAACCTTCGTTATGAAGGGCGTAAGAAGCGCAGCAACCACCTCTCTGCATACCTGGCGTGACAACATGCAGGACACCTACACCGGTGCAGACCTGGCAGACGAGGACGGCATGTTCGCTAAGGCTCTGGGCGGCAAGACCAGCTCCGATGTAAGCGGCCTGAAGGACAGCAACACCTACTACGGCGTACAGGTTGGCTACGACAAGGCTGCAGCAAACGGCTGGCACACCGGCGTAGCATTCGATTACCGCAACGGCGATTCGGATTATCTGCTGGGCGGCAAGGGCGACAACCAGATGTACAGCTTGGGCGTATACGGCGTGAAGAACTTTGAAAACAACGCCTTCTTCCGCGTTGCAGCGAAGGTTGGCCGCGTTGAAAACGAATATGACGTATACAACGAAATCCGCAGCCTGAAGCTGCACGGCGATTACAAAGCTAACGCTTACGGTCTGACCATGGAATATGGCAAGACCTTCGGTGACGAAGAAGCATACTTCACTCCGAAAGCACAGCTGACCTGGTCTCAGGTAGGCAGCAAGGATTACGCTGCTCATACCGAAAACGCAAAAATGCAGGTAGCACAGGACAGCTACAGCAGCTTCGTTGGCCGTCTGGGCTTTGAAGCAGGCGTGAAGAGCGAAAAAGGCCGTCTGTATGCAGGCCTGTTCGCAGCACATGAGTTCAACGGCGACATCAGCGCAAGCTACTTTGCAAATGATGGCGACAGAAAACACACCAGCTTCGACGGTGAAGAAACCTGGATGGAGATGAAGCTCGGCGGAACTTATGACTTCAGCAATAATGCACATCTGTATGCAGACATTGCTAAGGACTTCAGCGGCAACTTCGAGCGTAAGTGGAAACTGAACGCAGGTATCCGTTTCGAGTTCTAATCGGCTGATTAAGCTCTCTCATATTTTCATACTCCGCTGCGGTGCTGCCATGGCAGCGCTGCGGCAAACTTCAAAAACTCATAAAAATTAAGCAGTCCCGAGAAATTTTTCTTGGGGCTGCTTTTTTAGCTTTAAAAATTTTTCATATAATACAACTGAAATATTAAATATGATAAGCAATTATATTTAAAAAAAGAGAGAACGCAGAATGAAAAATATTTGACAAAACAGTAAAATAATGGTAGACTCAGTTGTAGCAACAAATACTAATAAGAGATACAACGTAAGTAACACCGCTAGAAAAAGATAAAGTCTGATAATTGAAGAATGGCGTTAAGTCTTATTTTTATCTCAAACATAATTATATTGTAAAAATCGCTAATCTGGCAGCATAGTCCGTTACGGACGTATGCTTTACAGGGAAGTTTGATGTAATTTCAACGCTGTTCCGCAACTGTGAAAGAGAGTTGCTTTATCGTTAAGCTATTGCTTAAACCTCTTACCAAGGGATGAAGCCGCAATGATCTTAAGCCAGGGTACTGACTGATTGGTGTTTAGTAAAGATCTACGCGAATGGACTTTATTAATTGATGGTAGTGGTTTAACTATTATACATTGAGGGTTCATTTTGCTTGATCTTGTGCTGAAAGAATTAATTAGCACAGCTTAAGCCTAAATTAAGCTGTGTTTTTTTAATGAGTTTTTTTGAGTATAAGGAGGCAAAGTATGGAAAAATTTCCGAAAAAATCATGGAGAACTAAGCTGGCGCTGGCAGTGACTGCCGGCATTCTTGCTGCAGGCTATGTTCCGCAGACATTTGCTGCTTCGTATAGTGGCAATAACAACACTATCTGGGGTATGCAGGATGTAGACAGCAAGACTTTTGGCTCTAAGATGTCTGTTGCCGCAGACGGTTCTCTTGTATTCGATTTTGGCGAAGCAGTTACAATTGAAAATTCTAATGTAGCTTCTCCGAAATCCCTGGTTAAGAACGGTAACGTTCCCGGTGCCGTAGTCATTAAAAGTGATTTTACCGGCATTATGCACAGCAAGGATTATTCTGCTATGGCTATTCAGGCAGGCTGGCTGGAAGGTAACTTTGATGAGCCTGTAGACAAAAGAGGCTCCGTAACCTTTGACGGCAACGTTACTCTGCGTGACAAAAACGTTCAAGGTGAATGGGGCGTAACCTCCAGCGACCTTCACGGCGGTTTCCTGACCTATAAAGGTGCGCGTTGGCAGCCTGTAGGCATCCGTGCAGGTCTGTGCGGTGATGTTATTATCAACGGTAATCTTGATATGGCCGTAAAGGGCAGCGCTCTGGTTACCGACCCGTACTACAAGGCTTTAACAACAACCGGCAGCACAGAATATGCCGATGATTTAAAAACTTCTACCATTACAACGAACGGTGATGTAAATATTGATACTCCTGAAGACGATACCGAAGCATTTTACAGCATCGCCAACTATGGCGGTACTATCAACGTTAATGCCGATGCAACCGCAGCCAGAGATAAAACCGTTGTTATCAAGGGCAACGTGCTGGCTATGCGTGACGATGGCCACGGCGAACCGTACTTCTACCGTACAGGTCAGGTAAATATCGGCCTGACAAATGACAAATCCTCTTGGATCGGCGTTGTTGACAATACCGGCATTAAGCAGACAGGCGAGGTTAACCTGTGGCTGCAGAATAATGCAGTCTGGAATCACAAGGCTCTTTCCATGACCAACGGCATCAGCCTGGGCGAGTTGCCTTCCCTTTCTGCACCGCAGTATGACAAATATGACGGTATTACCCATATCAACAAGCTCAGCGGCGGCAGCAGCGAAGCAAATGCCGGCCTGATTTTCCAGGATAATAAAGCAAATATTGATATTAATAATTACAGTGGTCATACTACTGTATTCTATAAGCATGACAATGATGGCGCTTCTGCCGCAGATTATACTGCCGGTGATGTCATCATCCGCAATGCGGAAAAGGATTCTGCTATCAATATGGTAACAGATAGCAGCAAAATAGATACTAAGGACAGCGCAAAGCTGAGCAGTGTTCTGAATGCGCTGGCAGGTAAGCTGACCTACGCTGATTACGCAAATAATCCGGAAAACCTGCTGGGTACCGTAAAAATTGCCGGCGGTCTGACTAATGACAGCGTAACCATTAAGAGCGGCAAGATTCAGTTTGCCGATAACGGCAAGGGCTCCTACAGCAAACCCGCTGCTACCAAATTCACCACTACGCTTACCGGTGATGCAGACGTTGATGAGGAGTATGCAAAGGCAGATGTAATCCAAGGCGACGGCAGCTATAAATTTGCCAGTGACAGCAGCATTACCGCAGTTAACGGCATTGAAACCGCAAAGGATCTGAAGATTGATGCAGCAGGAAAAACTCTGACTGTAACTACCGCAGGTAACGACAGCGCAGCAATCAAGGTTTTCAATGACGGCGGTTCCAAGTTTGAGCTTACCGCTGACAAGCTGGTAATCAATTCCAGTGCTGATTACGCAGGTAAAAACGCTGGTATTATGGCAGGTGACTGGAATACTACCAAAAAGAACGTTACTGTTAACGGTGCTGTAGATATTACTGCAACCAATACCGTAGGCAACAACAACTATGTATATGGCATTTTGGCTTCCAATGCGGATGTAACCGTAAATGGCAACCTGAAGGCTGATATTGATGGCGGCAGGGGTGGTTATGACCATACCTCTGATTCCGCAGTTATGGCACAGGGCAGCTCTTACAGAAAAACCAGCAGCACAATTACCGTTAACGGCGATGTAGATATTACCGCCAACGGCAACGGCCTGCATACCAACGGCAACGGCTCTGTGATTACCGTAAACGGCGGCGGTGCAATTACTGTTAACGACAGCAGCACTAAGGGCGGCTATGCTGCATTGCGTGCAGGCAACGGCACTATCAACATGAACGTTGCTCTGGAAAACGGCAAAGCAACCGGCGGTCTGGGCCATGACGTTGCTATTAAGGGCAACCTGGCAGCTGTTAAAGCCAGCGATACTACCGCATCTGTTATCAACGTAGCTCTGGATACGGGTAAATCCGCTCTGGATGGCGTAACCTATATGACCAGCGGCAACGGTCAGATTAACATGTGGCTGCAGAATGGTGCAAGCTGGAACAACGAAGTACATGGTTCTGCCGAAAAGGATTGGAAGGGTAATTCCTTATTCAACGGCAGCCAGGTAACCAGCTTTGCAGGCGGTGCAACCGCAGCTGCTGCGGGCAATATCTATCAAAAGGACAGCAATGCGCTGACTATTGATAATTACAGCGGCAACACCAATATCTTCTATGAGCATACAGGTGACGGTGTAACCTTCAACGCAGGCGATACTATTATCAAGCATGCGGAAAAGGATTCCGTAGTAAACCTGATTACCAGCAGCAAAGGCCTGAGCATCAATGCGGAAACTATTAATAACACTTTGAGCGCTCTGGCAGGCAAGCTGACCTATACAAACTATAAAGACGGCGAAAGAAACCTTGACGGCAAGGTGAAGATTGCCGGCGGCCTGACCAGCGACAGCCTGACTGTAGCTGCAGGTGATATTCTCTTTGGTAGCGCAGACGGCAAGGGCACAGGCGTAACCAATCTTAATGTTCAGGCTCCCGACCATCAGGTTGCAACCAGCTTCAACAGCACTCTGACCGGTGATACCGAGGCTGACCTGGAATATGTATTGGGCGGCGTAGTTAAGGACGGCAGCTATAAATTTACAGAAAATACCACTCTCAATGTAAACGGCAAGGATGCTAGAGGTATGGACTTTGCCGATGGTACTGTTGTTGATGCAAGCGGCAAAACCTTGAACATCAACGTAACCGACGGCACCAAACTGAATGCAGGTATTTCTCAAAATACAAAAGTTGACAGCCATGTGAAGGCCGACAAGATTGTTATTAAGCTGGACAGCAAGGATGCAAGCGGTACAACACATGCAATTCACCAGGATAAGGGCAACCTGACCATTGACGGTGATGTAGATATTGATATTACCGGCCAAAGACATACCGTAGGCGTATACAGCCATGCAGGCAGCACCACTATCAACGGTAATGTTAAGGTAGTGCTGGACGGCAACCATGGCGGCTTTGCCGAATACGGCGCAGCAGGCATTTATGCACACGCAAACTACGGTGGTGCAGCCGGCGGTACTGTTAATGTAAACGGTAACGTAGATATCTCCGGCGTAGGCAACGGTCTCTTTGCCAACATCGGCGGCGGTACAATTAACGTAAATGGCGGTAAAATTAATATTATTGATGATAATACTACAACCGGCTACAGCGCAATTTATGCAACCTGCGGTGCTATCAACATGAATACCGTTAAGGATGAAAAGGGCAATGTAATCGACGCAGGCAAGAACAAGGTAGATATTACCGGTAACGTGGTAGTATCCGTTGGCGCAGTAAACTATGTTGACTGCTATGAATATTCTCTGGTAAACCTGGGCCTGACTACCAAGGATTCTCAGCTGACCGGTGTTATTTATAACGAATTCCCTGAAGGCGGCAAGACAGCTTCTCAGGGCGGCAACAAGAAGCTCTTTACCGGCGAAGCCAACCTGTGGCTGCAAAATGGTGCAACCTGGACCAACGAGCAGCAGGGTACTCTGGCCAACGTATATCAGGGCGAAAAGTTTACCGGCAGCCGTGTTGCTAAGCTGACCGGCGGTGCAACCGCAGAAGCTGCAGGCAACATTTACCAGAAGGAAAGCGGTGCGCTGACTATTGATAATTACAGCGGCAACACCAATATCTTCTACGAGCATGCAGGCGACGGCGTAACCTTCAATGCGGGCGATACCGTCATCAAGCATGCGGAAAAGGGTTCTGCTGTTAACCTGATTACCAGCAACAAGGGCCTGACTCTTAATGCGGAAACTATTAACGATACACTGAACGCTTTGGCAGGCAAGCTGACATATACCAATTATAAGGACGGCGAGAGAAACCTTGACGGCAAGGTGAAGATTGCCGGTGGTCTGACCAGCGACAGCGTAACCATGGCCGTAGGCGACATCCTCTTCAATGAGGCTGACGGCAAGGGCAGTGGCGCTCAGCATATTACCGTTCCGAGCGCTCCGGAGAATCAGGTTTCCACCAGCTTCAACAGCACTCTGACCGGTGATAAGGACAAGGATCTGGAATATGTACTTGGCGGCGTAATTAAGGATGGCAGCTATAAATTTACCGAAGCAACCTCCATCAACGTAAGCGGTGCAGGTGCTAAGGGTATGAATTTTGTTAAAGACACTGCTGTTGATGCCAGCGGCAAAACTTTGACTGTAAACGTAACCAACGCCAGCAATGGTAATGCAGGCATTGCACAGGATATAGATGTGAACAGCTCTGTGAAGGCTGATAAGCTGGTTATAAAGCTCGACAGCACAAAGAGCGGCCAGGGCGCACAGGGTATTCGCCAGACTAAGGGTAATCTTACTGTTGACGGCAATGTAGATATTGACGTTAAGGGCGATAACTCTACTATGGGCGTATACAGCCATGCAGGCAGCACCACTATCAACGGTGATGTTAAAGTAGTGCTGGACGGCAACCGCGGTGGCTTCAACGAATACGGCGCAGCAGGTCTGTACGCACATGCAGGCTACGGCGGAGCAGTTGGCGGCACCATCAACGTCAACGGTAATGTAGATATCTCCGGCGTAGGCAACGGCCTGTTTGCTAACATCGGCGGTGCAACCATCAACGTTAACGGCGGTAAAATTAATATCGTTGATACTGATAAGAAAAACGGCTACAGCGCAATTTACTCAGCTAACGGCAAGATTAACGTAAATACCGTGAAGGATGCGGATGGCAAGGTAACCGGCGCAGGCAACAACAAGGTTGATATTACCGGTAACATTGTTGCTTCCGTAGGTGCTGTAAACTATGTGGATTGCTCCACTGAAACCGAGGTTAATGTTGGCCTGACCACTAAGGATTCCCAACTGACCGGTGTTGTATATAACGAATTCCCCGAAGGCGGCAAGACCGTATCTCAAAAGGGTGATAGCAAGACCTTTACAGGTGCAGTAAACCTGTGGCTGCAAAACGGTGCAACCTGGACCAACGAGCAGCAGGGCGTTCTGCCGAGCGTATGGGGCGGCGAGCAGTTCAAGGGCAGCCGTGTCAACAAGCTGGCAGGCGGCGCAACTGCCGAGGCTGCAGGCAACATTTATCAAAATGACAGCAACAGCCTGACTATTGATAATTACAGTGGTGTTACCAACATCATCTATGCTCATGGCGGCGACGGCACCAGCTATGCTGCAGGCGATACTGTTATCAAGCATGCGGAAGCAGGCTCTGTTGTTAATATGATTACCTCTAATCAGGGCGTAACCGATATCAGCGCAGCTTTGAATGCTTTGGCAGGCAAGCTGACCTATTTGAATTATGCAACTGCCAACGGCAGCGAGCGTAATCTGAACGGTTATGTTAAGCTGGCAGGCGGTCTGACCAGCGACAGCGTAACCATGGTAACCGGTGATATCCGCTTTAGCGAAGAAACCGGTAAGGGCAGCGGCACCGATAACATCAAATTTGCCGATGAACCGGACAACCAGACTGCCAAGACCTTTAACTCTACCCTGACAGGTGAAAGACTGAAGGACCTGGAATATGTAATGGGCGGCGTAGTTAAGGACGGTACCTATAAATTTACCGAGAACACTGCTATCAACGTAAGCGGCGAAGGTGCTAAGGGCATGGACTTTGTTAAGGATACTGCTGTTGATGCCGGCGGCAAGACTCTGACCGTGAACGTAACCGAAGCAAGCAAGGGCAATGCAGGTATTTCTCAGGACGTAGATGTAAACAGCACCATTAAGGCTGACAAGCTGGTTATTAAGCTGGACAGCGAAAAGAGCGGCAAGGGCGCACAGGCTATCCGTCAGTACAATGGTAATCTGACCATTGATGCCAACGTAGATATTGACGTTAAGGGTGATAATTCCACCATGGGTATTTACAGCCATGCAGGCAGCACCACCGTTAACGGAGACGTGAAGGTAGTACTGGACGGCAAGCGCGGCGGCTTCAACGAATACGGCGCAGCAGGCATTTATGCACATGCAGGCTACGGCGGAGCAGCTGGCGGTACTGTTAACGTAAACGGCAATGTTGATATTTCCGGCGTAGGCAACGGCCTGTTTGCTAACATTGGTGGTGCAACCATTAACGTTAACGGCGGTAAAATTAATATCGTTGATACCGATAAGAAAAACGGCTACAGCGCAATCTATGCAACCTGCGGTGCCATCAACATGAATACCGTTAAGGATGCAGCAGGCAAGGTAATCGGCGCAGGCAACAATAAGGTTGATGTTACCGGTAACGTGGTAGTATCCGTAGGCGCAGTAAACTATGTAGATTGCTGCACCGAAACTGAGGTTAACCTGGGCCTGACCACTAAGGACTCCAAACTGACCGGTGTTGTATATAACCAATTCCCAGAAGGCGGCAAGACTGTATCTCAAAGAGGTGACAGCAAGACCTTTACCGGCGCTGCTAACCTGTGGCTGCAGAACGGAGCACTCTGGACCAACGAGCAGCAGGGCGTTCTGCCGAGCGTATGGGGCGGAGAACAGTTCAAGGGCAGCTTTGTTACCAACCTGGTTGGCGGCACCAATGCTGATAACGCAGGCCAAATTTACCAGAAGGACAGCAATAATCTGACCATCGACACTCTGTCCGGCAGCATCAGAGTTATTTATGACCATGAATTCGAAGATGCAGATACCCGTGCAGCAGGCGACAAGAAGATTGTTTATAAAGCAGGCGATACTGTAATCAACAATGCTAAGGACGGCAGCCAGGTTATCATGGCAACCGGCTCCAACGGCATTAACACCTTTGATAAGGGTTCCGTTGAGGATGCATTCAAGGGCCTGGCAAACAAGCTCATCTACAAAGATGCAGAAAAGAACCCCGGCAACCTGAAGGCTGAGCTGCAGCTCGGCGGCGGTCTGACCGGTTCCAACGTAAGCTGGAGCGGCGATATTGAATGGGACGGCAACAACGGCTCCTACAAGCTGGATTCCGCAGAACAGAGCATTAAGCTGCTGTACGATGAGGATGCTGTAAGTAAGGATACCCGTGCTGCTATCATGAGCGGTATGGTTGGCTGGCGTAATGCTGCAAACGACACCTACAGAGCTCGTGCCGGCGCATATGGCGAAGATAACCAGGGCGTTTGGGCAAGAACCTGGGGCGGCCAAAACAAATATACCGGCAATAACACATCCTTCAAGAACAGCTACTGGGCAGGTCAGGTAGGCTATGACAAGACCTTGGCCAACGGCTGGAATGTCGGCGTAGCATTTGACTACATGACCGGCGATGATTCCTACTATGCAGGCAGCGGTGACACCAAGACCTACACCTTGGGCCTCTACGGCACGAAGGAAATCAGCAACAACGAATTCATTGATCTGACTGCTAAGGTTGGCAGAGTTTCCAATGATTTCGAAACCAAGGATATTCTCGGCAGAACCGTTAAGGGTGACTACAAGGCTAACGGCTTCAGCTTCTCCGGCCAGTACAGCAAACGCTTCGGCAGTGAAGCAGCAGGCTACTTCGAGCCTCAGGCACAGCTGACTATCGGCAGACTGGGCAGCTGCGACTTTGACAGCACCGGCACTCTGGAAGGCCACATTTCTCAGGATGCCTTCACCAGCATTGTGGGCAGACTGGGTATCGAAGCAGGCCAGGCAAGCGAGCACGGCAGATACTTTGCCCGTCTGAGCCTGTCCCATGAATTTGCCGGGGATGTAGATACTCACTTCAGCGACAGCTCCGCAACCATGACCAGAGAGTTCAACCTTGACGGCACCTGGTGCGATCTGACTGTCGGCGGTACCTATGATCTGAGCGACAAGGTTTCCTTCTACGGTGATGTAACCAAGACCTTGACCGGCGATTACAAGCAGGATTGGAAGGTTAACGCAGGCTTGAGATTCACTTTCTAAAATAATTTTACAGGCGGGGGCACTAGGCCCCTGCCAACCATAAAAGCAATCAGTGACAGGAGATAGAAAATAATGGCTGAAGAAATTAAAGATACCGAAGTTAAGGAAGAAACAGCAGAAGTAACCGCTGCAGCAGAAAAGGCAGAAGAAAGCTTGGCAATGAAGAAGCTCACCGCTTTAAAGGAATTTGCCGATGCGCATGAAATCAGCGGTCTGCAATATCTGCAGCTTAACGAGGCAAACCTTCTTGTCAACACCAGACTGCTGGTTGAAGGCCAGACC
This sequence comes from Escherichia coli, assembly GCA_963603005.1. Lineage (GTDB taxonomy): Bacteria > Bacillota > Negativicutes > Acidaminococcales > Acidaminococcaceae > Phascolarctobacterium_A. The sequence continues at coordinate 71,079 of CAVCLW010000003.1, forward strand.
TTGCCCCTGTTTATCGTGGTAAACAATTCCGTTTACACCTATTTGCAGGCACATCTGGTAACTCTTACTGAGGAAAAGAAGGCTGCAACCTTAAGCTATCTGAACGAGCTGAACAACGAATTCAATATGCTTAAATACAGCATCAATCCGCAGGGCAATGTAATCCTCACCTTCAGTATTCCCGCAGGCGACGATAAATTCGACCCGGCATTGGTATTTGCCCTGGTTGACCAGCTGAAAGCACATCTGGATACGCATTATTCCGCTCTGATGGAAAAAATCTGGAGCAAATAATTTTTGATTGTTGAGAAGGTATATCGATGATGAGAAACTCTTATAAAAAGAAATTTTGCCTGGCAGCAGCAAGCTCCATAATGGCTATGAGCTTTGCCGGTTATGCTTTTGCTGCCGATACTGCAGCAGATGATGCGGATACTATGGAGTTTACGCTTGACTCTATGGTTGTAACCGCAAGCCGTATCCCGACAAAAATCACCGAAGCTAAGGCCGATATCAGCGTTATCACACGTAAGGATATCGAGCAAATGCATATGAGCAGCGTGGAAGAGGTACTGCGTACCGTTCCCGGCGTACAATTCCTAAATTACGGCGGCAACGGCGGCATGAACGCCAATATGAGCGGTATCCGCATCAACGGCAGCAAGGAAGTTGTCGTTCTGGTTGACGGTGTCCGTGTGAACGAATTCCAGGGCAGCGATTCCGGTTACTTCTTTGCGGCTTTGACCAATAATACGGATAATATCGAACGCGTCGAAGTACTGCGCGGCGGTGCCGGTACGCTTTACGGCAGCGGTGCCAAGGGCGGTGTTATCAACATCATTACCCGCAAAATTAACGATAACAAAACCAGCATTGATGTTTCTGCCGGCAACTTCAGCACCAGACAGTATAAGCTGAATACCCAAGGCCGTCAGGGCAAGGTTGGCTACCATGTTTATTATGATGATAAGCACAGCGGCGACTTCAAGGACGGTTCCGGTAAAAAATGGCAGAGCGACATTGACAGCAAATCCGTCGGTCTGAAGGTAAATTATGATATCACTGCGGATCATAAGCTGAGCCTGAGCTATGACAGAACCAAATCCGATTTTAACGGCTATGATTATATTTACCATAACAACTATAAGGGCGATTACAAAAACGACTCCATCACCTTCAAGGATGATTTGACCTTGTCGGATAAATGGAGCAACAGCTTTACCTATCGCCGCAGCAACACCGAAGGTAAGTATGCGCAGAACAATCACACCCTGTTCAATGCCGATGCCGATTATACCTATGACTTTATCAGTGATCAGGTAACATATCTTACCAACAGACATAATGTAGTTTTCGGCGTAGATTATGCTCACGGCAAGGACAACGCTGCTAAAGCGTTGGTTGGCACAAGCGGTAAGTCTGCGAACTTCAAGATGAAGAACACCTCCTACTATGTGCAGGATGACTGGAAGATTATTCCGCATGTAACCTTGTCCGGCGGCCTGCGCTATGATCGCCCCAGCAACAGCGGTCAGACAGGTGCAACCCTCGAAAGCCACACCTCTAAGAGCTACAAGCTGAGCTGGGATATTACCGATAAGGATATCATTTATGCAGGACGCAGTGACTTCTTTATTCTGCCAAGCATGTATCAGCTGACCAACAGACAATACGGTAACGCATCCTTAAAGCCTGCTTTCGGCCGTACCTCTACCATCGGCTATAGCAAAAGCTTTGATGACTATAATATTTTTACCTTCAACTGGTTTGAAACCAAAACAGAACGCGGTATTGGTCTTACCGCTGCCGGCTATGTTAATACCAGAGGTATGTCGCGTGGCTGGAACGCACAGTTTATGACACAGCTGGGCGAGCACTGGAATGCAAACCTCGGCTGGGGACATCTGTACCAGTACGAAGATGAGGATACCTACAGCTACGGCTATTCCCCGAAGGATCTGGCTACCTTCGCCGTATACTATGACTATGCCAAGGTTAAGGCAGGCCTCGACGGCTACTACTTCTTCCGTCGTGTAAATCCGAATTATCCGAACGGCTGGCCGGCAGATGATTATGCTATCTTCAATATGAGTGCAAGCTATGCACCTACGAAGAATATCAATATCTACGCTAAGGTCAACAACCTGTTCGACAAGATGTATTCCGAGCGCACGCACGTTATTTATGCTACCGGCCGTCCCGGTGACTGGTATTCCATGCCGGGCCGCAGCTTCGTACTTGGTATGCAGGTTACCTTCTAATCCTATTTCAGCTCTCTCATATTTTCATACTCAGCCGTGGTGTTGCCCTGGCAGCGCTGCGGCAACCTCAAAAAACTTATAAAAAAACAGCTCCGGCATGCGCAGTGCATTCGGAGCTGTTTTCACCTGTAATTCTCTTGACCATACCATTACTATATAGCTTATAATAACAATAAAAATCAAAGGAGGCTGATTATGTCGGAACATTTATGTACCTTGTCGACAGGAGATAAGGTTTATTTTTACGATAAAAGCATCGTTATTTTTTTTGAAGGAGCACGTAAAATCTTAAGCACCTCGCTTTATAACGGCGGTTACCATGATGATTACGCTGCCGTATATAATTATGATGCCAAGCAGGGAGCAGGCATGCCCTGCGAAATGCTGGCGGACACCTACGTGGAGCACATGCGCCTTGTATCCAAGCGGCTGGCGCTGGACCCGGACAAGGTGAGCGGCATGGGCACGGCGGCAAGCATGGAGAACGCCGTTGTTGAAACCATGAGCTTTAAGGAGCTTACCGTGACCGCTATCGTAACCGGCGGCATTGAAACAAACGGCGGCCGTGCGGGCGACCCTGCAGATTATTACAAGCCGCAGCCTAAGCCGGTGAAGTACGGCACCATCAACATTATGCTGCTGCTGGACTGCGACATGCCGGAAGGTGTAATGGCGCGCGCCCTGGTGACCTGCACCGAGGCTAAGACTGCTGCCATTCAGGAGCTGTTGGAGGGCAGCAAGTACTCCAACGGCATTGCTACCGGCTCCGGCACGGACCAGACGATTATCATCGCCAACAGTGTGAGCGAGCTGTACATGGAGGGAGCAGGCAAGCACTCCAAGCTGGGCGAGCTTATCGGCAAAACCGTGAAGAACGCAGTAAAAAAAGCGCTGGCTAAGCAATCTGGCCTCACTCCCGCAAAACAGCACGACGTTTTCCGCCGCCTCAAACGCTTTGACATCAAGGCGGGAGATATGTGGCAGGCATACAGCGCGCAGGATGCTGCGGTAGTAAAGCCGGAATATCTGCTGGCAGCTGAAAAGCTGGCTAAAGAAGATATAATGCTGGTATATACTTCGCTCTATGCGCACCTGCTGGACCAGTATTTATGGGAGCTTATCAGCGCCGAAGAAATGCAGCTGGCGGGGCAGCAGCTGCTGCAGGCTATTGCAGAGCAATATAATGTTGAAGCTGAGATTATTAATGAAGGCACTTTGCCTGCTATGCTGGCCTCCTGGCAGCAGCAGTTCAACAAAATTATCGCTCAGCGTTTGCATCCCGCTGTAAAAGAGAGCTAGTTCCAGCTGAGAAAAATAAAAATATACGCTTGACCTTATAGCGGGAATATAGTGTATATTATGCATGTAATCAAAGGAAGCGAGGTGAACAATATGCATCCGAAATTTGAAATTCCGACTGATCCGCACGGCAAGCATCGCTATGAAAGCGCGATGAAGCACGTAGAGGCTGCTAAAAAGGCAGGTAAATCCAGCGACGAAATCCATGCTATCTTCAAAAAGGTAATGGAGTTCAACCCGATGGACATTGAGTCCATTCCGCAGGATGAAGCACATGCTAAGTATCGCACTGCCATGGTGCATATGAAAAAAGCACTGGAAAGCGGTAAGAGCGCAGACGAAGCGCATGAGGTTTTCCGCAAAATCATGAATGGCGAGACCAGCGGTCACTGCCACCACAGCAAATAAGGCTGAAAGCAAAAGCATCGTAGGCTATTGAGGTAGCTTACGATGCTTTTTTGTGCAGAGATATTTTATCAAGCTTATTCTGTTGCGTGCATTTCTTTTTCTAATTTTTCTATATCCTCTATGGATAACTTGGTAAGTTCAGAGATTTCTTGCAGAGAATAACAACCCTTAGCCAGCATGAGTGTAGCAATTGCATTTTTTTCTTCAGCTTTGCCTTCAACTCTACCCTCAGCTTTACCCTCGCGTCTTTCGTCTAACAAACGTGCTTCCAAAAGCATAAATTCTCGCCTCACTTTCGTATCAAGCTTCAGATAGCTGATTTCATCATCTATTTGCTTGGTGAAATCGCTATTTATAACGTGGTTATTGACATAATCATAAAAGCTTTTGATGTCTTTAGAGATGTTGCCATGAGTACCATGAGTGTTTAAAATTATGGTAGTTGCTTCATCGGGAAGCTCCAGTTCCAAATCCTCTAGACAACGTTTTTTAAAGGTATAAACATAATTTCCTTTGGCAAAAAAGTCAAAGACACAGATAAAAATTACATAGGTTGGTGGTAACAGGTCATATTCTTGGCTGTTTTGCAGCAAGTCGATGTCTAACAACGCTTGATAATAGCGAGTACGCTTGGGCAGCACATGTTTTTTGGTATCAGGATTCTTATTGTTTTTTACCTGCATTTCCAAATTATAATGTGTGTTTCTATCGTCTGCTACAATGATGTCCAAACGGATGCCGCGGCTTGTGTATTCAGGCTCAAGGGATTTTTCTGCCTCTAGATAGTTGATATCGGCAATCTTAATCTGCAGTAATTCCTCCAAAAGATGAATGCAGATACGCTTGCGTGACATAACTTTTTTGAAGATAAAGTCATTTTGAATTGTAAGGTTTTCAAATTTTGTTGCCAGGTTTTTCATATGTTTCCTCCTTTGATTATAGCATAAAGTAGAGCAAAAATATATAAGACAGCAGATGTAAAAAAAAGCGCCTGCCGAAAGCTCGACAGGCGCCACTGGTCCGCACGACCAGGCATAAGCTCCGCAAAATTGCGGCTACCCATGCAACTAAAGTAATTATAACATAGACAAAGAACAAAAACAATAGTTCGGTAAAAGGAAAATGATGTTGCGTAAAATAATTTATAAAAATTTTATAAAAGCAAGTCAAGATAGACAGATATTGTCCAATTTATATGGTAAGATTATATTAAAGCAGAAGTCAAAAAGCTTCGGCAATGCGAGATGTTCGCAAAAATGGCTTTTGTTTTACCCCGATATCTGTAATGCCGGGTGTGATGGTATTCAAGATATCCCAATTATCGAAGGGAAGGTGTTTGAAAATGAGAACAACAGGAAAATTTGCGGCAGCAATCCTTAGCGCAATTATGATGGCTAATGGCTTGAGCTTGCCGATGGCTTATGCTGCGCCGTCAAGCAGCTATGTAAATGTGGATGAAAAGTACGACCCGTTTGCAGAAGAAGAAATGCCTGCTAAGGAGGCAGATCCTTCGAAGCTGACTTTTAAGGAAAGACTTGCGCTGCAGAAAAAAGAGGAGCAGGCCGCTGCTCAAAAGGTAACAATTGCCAATGTTTTGCCGGGACATATTTATATCCCTAAAAAAACCATGCTTAACGTTGAGCTTATCGAGCCTGCAAACTCTAAAACTCATAAGAAAAATCAACAGGTGGAGTTCAAGACTACAGAAAACCTGATAATCAACGGTGTTGTAGTTATTCCTAAAGGTACTATCGGCATGGGTTATGTATATGAAGTGCAGAAGGCAGGCGGCTTCGGCAGAAAGGGTGTACTGCGTATTGCAGGCAAGGAAATCAAGACGTTGAACAATGTAAGCGTTCCGTTGAGAAAAGGACTTGAAGGCAAGGGCAAAAACGATGGCGGTGCTGTGGCTGTTGCTGCTGCGGTTAGCCTGGTGGGCGGTCTTTTTATGAAGGGCAGCAATATCAACTATCCGGCCGGTACTGATTTTCAGGTAGAGGTTAGGGATAATGTGGATTTGGGCGTAACTCCGGAGGAGCTGAAGGATGCTATGAATCCTAATATTCCGCATGGTCAGGAAATCGTTATTGAAGTTAAATAAGGTATCTGAGTGAATTAAGGTTTAACCTTTCGTGCTTTGGTGAATCTGCGCAGGCTGTGTGCTTGCGCAGATTTTTTGTTTATAGCTTTATCCAATGATTGCTATCGAGTTTCATTTCAGAGAATTGAGATAGTTTTTCACACAGAACTACCCGCTATACGGGTGCGCATTTATTTAAGGCTGAGTTTTATTCTAAACTCATTTTTCAGGCAGATTGAATGTAACTGCAGTCACGTTTTTCAAATCATTTTCGGCAGGAAATTTTATTCCGCCAGCGAATAAATATGAATATAGACAGATTTGAGAAGGAGGAATAATATGTCTGGCAAATCATTACCGAAGCCTTCCTCAAAGACAGCTTTGAACAAAAAATATCAGCTTCTTGCTATAGAAACAAAGGGACGTCTTGATACAGCTACTGAAAATGGCAGAGCAAATATTAATCTGCTTCAGAAATACTATAATGCTTTTTCTAATTTGTATGGCGCTATTATCCTTGACGATGCATGGGATATATTTAAAATACTTGAAAAGGAAAAAATCTCAAAAAAGCAGATCCTGAAAAAGGATTTTCTGTTTTTTTCGGAAGTGGCCAGATATGAGGCACATAACTATTTTGTGTTGGAGATAGATGAGCTATATGAGGCTGAAGAACGTGGCAGTGCCGCCAGACGTTTTATTCTGAATAAAAAGCTTTATAAAAAAGGATATTCAAGGTTCGACTCTTATTATCGGCTTGCTGATAAGCAATTAAATCATCCATTATGCGTTTTGGATAGGGATGAACTGCTTTCATGGGACGAGCCGGGGATGCTTTGGCGTTCTGCTGAAGGAGCTGCGTTAAAGCTGTTTGTCGAAAACCTTAGCGTTGACAACAAATCCGTAAACCAAGATATTAATGGAGAGAAGATTGCGGGCAAGCTATTAAAAGACTTTATCTTTTGGCATGATAGTGAAAAATTTGCCTACTCATATGCTAAGCGGGAATGGGAAAAGAAAGAGCTGGAAGAATACCAGAACGTAGACGAGTCCGAGAAAATACTTAGGTTGATAGAGCAATATATTAATAGTGCAGTGCTGTATACCGAGATAAATAAGCAAATAGATTTTGTATTAAAAGATTTGCAAGAAGTTGGTGTATGCTTGACGGAGCAGCAGTTCAAAACATTTTTACAACTATATAGTGACTTTTCAAATAGCAGTCGTAAATGGCCTTTATGTGGTTGGCAACCAGTTGAACTTAGCAATCTGTATAAAAATTTTTCCAAGCCGGCTATTTCATTCGGCAAAAATATGCAGCGGGCATTTGAGGATGGAACCTTAAATAAGGATGAGTTAATAGAAGAAATTAGAAAACTTGGTATTGATGTGATAGATATGTAAAGCGGGTGAGAATACTGCTATGAATCATGAAAATAATTTATCCAAGCTAACTGCATAATAGCACAGCATTATAAGGTGTTCAACACAACTGCGGTAGAACGCCTTTACTCTTCCTCCGCCATCTATGCTATAATAATATATAGAAAAACCAACGTGAGGAGCGATTATCATGAAATACGTTGCCTGTTACGGCGATTCTCTGGTGCAGGGCTTTCCCTTCGGCCCACGTTATTCCTGGACCGCTCAGGTGGAAAAGCTGACGCAGATTAAAATGCTCAACTACGGCTTCTGTGGTGACTGCTGCGACGATATCATCTACCGCATGCGCCAATACATACTGCCGGAATATGTGCAGCACGTCCTCTTCCTAGGCGGCGCTAACGATATCCTGCAGGGGCGCCGTATAGAGGACATCAGCCGCGATTACAGGCGTGTGCTGGAGTGGTGCGAGGAAAAGCACTACAGTCTGTGCGTAGTGCTGCCGTTCATCAGCACGGAACAGGCGCTCAACCGTCAGCTGCTGAACCTGCGGCAGGAGGCAGAGCATATCTGCGGCGGCAAGGCTTTTATATTAGACCTGCAGCCTGCCATCGGCATGGATGCCGGCGCCCGCTTCAAGGCCTACGTTGACGGCATTCATCCCAAATCGCAGACGTATGAGGCGATGGGAAGCTACGCAGCGCCGCTGATCTGGAAGTGGCTGAAGGACGAAAAAGAGGCTTAGAAAAATTTTTAAAGGTGACAAGTAAAAATACTTGACAAGCATCGCTTTATGCTTTATACTTACATAGTCGACTAAATTTCGAGAGGGATAAATATGTCAGCAGAAGAAATTTTTGCGCAGCGTATGCGCTTAGGCAGGCTCTTTGATATTTACGGCGGTCTTCTGACAGCTAAGCAGAAGCAATGCCTGGGACTGTATTTCTATGACGACTTGTCTCTGAGTGAGATTTCGGAGGAGCTGGGCGTTTCGCGCCAGGCTGTCCACGACCTGCTCAAGCGTGTTGAGCAGCTGCTAGAACGTTATGAAGCATCACTGAAGGTGCTAAGCCGCGAGGAGGAGCTGCATGCTAAGCTGCAGCAGGCAATAGATTTGCTGGAAACTCTGGATGAGGCAAAAAAAGACGAGGCCGTGCAAATGCTGAAAGAGCTTTGCAGTGAAGGTAGGTAGATAGAATGGCATTTGAAAGTTTATCTGAAAGATTACAAAATGCATTAAAGATGTTCCGTGGCAACGGCAAGCTGACTGAGGAAGATTTAAAGGCTCCTATGCGCGAAGTGCGTATGGCGCTTTTGGAGGCCGACGTTAACTTCAAGGTTGTTAAGGACTTTGTAGCCAAGGTTAAAGAGCGCGCTGTTGGTGAAGCGATTGGTGAAGGCCTGAATCCGCATCAGCAGATTATCAAGATTGTAAATGAAGAACTGATTGAGCTTTTGGGCGGTACCCAAAGCAAGCTCACTGTTGCTCCCAAACCGCCGACAGTTATCATGCTGGTTGGTCTGCAGGGCGCAGGTAAAACTACTACCGCCGGCAAGCTGGCCAATTACCTGAAGCGTAAGCACAAAAAACCGCTTCTGGTTGCAGGCGACGTTTACCGTCCTGCTGCTATTACCCAGCTGCAGGTTTTGGGCGAACAGCTGAATGTGCCGGTATTTACTTTGGGCGACAAGGTTTCTCCTGTAGAAATTGCCCAAAAGGCCATGGAAAAGGCGCATAGCCTGGCATGCGATACGGTAATCATCGATACCGCAGGCCGCTTACATATAAATGAAGAGCTGATGGAGGAGCTGCGCAATATTAAGGGCGCTGTTCATCCTCAGGAAATTCTGCTGGTTGTAGATGCTATGACCGGTCAGGACGCAGTAACTGTTGCTGAAAGCTTTGATAAGGAATTGGGCATTGACGGCCTGATTGTTACTAAGCTCGATGGCGATGCCCGCGGTGGTGCGGTGCTTTCCGTAAAGGCTGTTACCGGCAAGCCGGTTAAGCTGATCGGTTTGGGCGAAAAGCTGGATGCTTTGGAGCCCTTCCATCCGGACCGTATGGCTTCCCGTATTCTGGGCATGGGCGATATCCTGACTCTGGTAGAAAAAATCCAGTCTACAACAGACCTCGCTAAGGCTCTGGAGATGGAGAAAAAGCTGCGCAAGGATGAATTCACCTTAGAGCAGTTCCTAGACCAGATGCAACAGGTTAAAAAGCTGGGTTCTCTGGAAACCATCTTAGGCTTAATCCCCGGCATGGGCGGCATCAGCCAAAAGCTGAAGGAAGCTAATGTGGACGAAAAGGAATTCGACCGCATTGAAGCAATCATCCGCTCCATGACCAAGAAGGAAAGACAAAAACCCGAAATCATCAACGGCAGCCGTCGTAAACGTATCGCTGCAGGCTGCGGCATGCGTGTACAGGATGTCAACAAGCTTCTGAAAAACTTTGAAGAAAGCAAGAAGATGATGAAGCGTATGCAGGGTATGGCAAAGTTTGCTTCCAAAGGCGGCTTCAAGCTGCCGTTTGGCAGATAATAAAGAAAGTTCCATGTTGTGAGATATTAATTTAAGGAGGTGAAAATCAACATGGCAGTTAAAATCCGTTTAAAACGTATGGGCGCTAAAAAAGCTCCTTTCTATCGTATTGTTGTTGCAGACGCTCGTTCTCCTCGTGATGGTCGTTTCATCGAATCCATCGGTTACTACGATTCCACCGTTCAACCGGCTAGCGTAAAAATCGATGCTGAGAAAGCTATCGACTGGATGAACAAAGGCGCTCAACCGACCGATACCGTTAAAAACCTGTTCAGCAAGGATGGTATCATGAAAAAATTTGCTGAAGCTAAAGCAGCAAAATAATTTGAGGGGGCGTGATCTACATGAAGGAATTGGTAGAAGTTATGGCCAAATCTCTTGTAAATGATCCCTCTGCAGTAGTAGTGGAGGAGGAGACCACCGGTACAACAACGGTGCTTCGCCTCCATGTTGCTTCTGAAGATATGGGTAAGGTTATTGGAAAACAGGGCCGTATCGCAAAAGCTATCAGAACTGTTATGAAAGCAGTAGCAACCCGTGAAAATGTGAAAGTCATTGTCGAAATTATTTGATTGAGGATGGTATATCGCTATGGATAAAATGATCGTTAGGGTTCCCGTCGCTGTTAAAGCAAAAGTTACTGAAGATTTAAAGTTGAAAATTGTTGGAGATCTCCAAAATACCATAAAGAATATGGAGCTTGATCTGGAGCAATTCGAGTTCCAGGCTAAAAAAGCATTGCATCAGGCTGCCAGCGATTTGAGCGTGCTTCCGGCTTTGCGCGAACAAATTGACATCGAAAGAAATAAGCGTACTGCTGCTAAACAAGAAGCAGAGGCTAAGCTGAAAAGAGCGGAAGCTCTGGAGCTGGGCGCTGAAATTGGTCATGGTACCCTGGAGCGTACTGTAGAAATTACCGTAGGCACCAATATCGATACCCTGATGGGCGCAGAAATCCTTACCGAAGACGGTAAGATTATCGCTTTCCGCGAATAATCCATGGAAAACCAAATAGTTATTGGCAAAATTGTCGCTCCGCACGGTGTGCGGGGCGATATTCGTATATTGCCGTTAACCGATAAGCCGGAACAATTTTTAAACCTGGATTATCTGCTGCTGCCGGACGGTCGCAAGCTGACCGTTAAAGCAGCACGCTTTCATAAAAGAATGGTGCTGGTGACTACTGCTGAAATCAAAAGCATGAACGAGTCCGAGCTACTGCGTGGCATGGAGGTAAGCATTAATGCTGAGGACCTGCCGGAGCTGGAGGAAGGACGCTTCTATGTTGCCGACCTTATCGGCCTGCCTGTTTATGACGAGCAGGGCGAGCAAATCGGCACCTTTAAGGACGCACTGAGCACAGGCAGCAACGATGTTTATGTTATCGCTGTCCCCGGACAGAAGGATTACCTGCTGCCGGCACTGAAGAAATATGTCAAGGAAATCAATCTGGCAGAAAAGCGCATTGTCGTGGAGCTGCCTGAGTGGGTTGAGGCAGAATGAAGTTTTTATTTGTAACCTTATTTCCCGAACAGATTGAGCAGGCCGCAAGCCACAGCATTCTGCAGCGCGCTGCCTCCAAGGGCCTGATTGAGGTGAGCTGCATCAATCCGCGCGAGTTTACGCATGACGTGCATCGCACGGTGGATGATTCTCCCTTCGGCGGCGGTGCCGGTATGGTGCTGAAGCCGGAGCCGATGGTGGCTGCCATCCGCAAGGCGAAGGAGCAGCTGCCCAACGCCCGTGTTATTGCGATGTGCCCGGGAGGACGCACGCTCAAACAGAGCATTGTCGAGGAATATGCCCACAGCGGACAGGATTTTATCTTCGTCTGCGGTCATTATGAGGGCTTTGACGAGCGCATCTTCCATTGGGTAGATGAAAAGCTGTCCATCGGCGATTACGTGCTCACCGGCGGCGAAATGCCTGCCATCATCGTGATGGACGCGATTTCCCGCTTTATTCCCGGCGTATTGGGCAAGATTGAAAGTGCGGAGGAGGATTCCTTCAGCACAGGACTTCTGGAATACCCGCAGTACACCCGTCCGGTGAATTTTGAGGGCCTGGAGGTGCCTGAGGTGCTGCGCAGCGGCAACCATGCGCTGATTAACAGCTGGCGCCTGAAGCAGTCGCTCAAGGCAACGCTCGCTCTGCGTCCCGACCTTTTGAGTGCGGAGCAGAAGGAGCTTTTGACAGGCCGCTTGCCCTATAAAATGAAAAAATCGGAGCGCCGCTTCTATGAGGAGCTGCGTGCCGAAATAGCTGCCGAGCAGGAAAAACACGCAAGCGCCGAGGTGAAGGAGGATGAGGAGAATGGCTGATTTATATGTTGGTCTGGTCCATTATCCTATCTATAACAAGCGCATGAACGTTATCGCCGGCGCGGTGACTAACTTTGATATCCACGATATTTCGCGTACCTGTCGCACCTACAATGTGCAGGGCTATTACATCATCCATCCGCTGGAGGTCCAGAAGCAGATTATCGACAAGATACTTTCCTACTGGCAGGAGGGCTATGGCAAGGTGTATAACCCCGACCGTGCTGACGCGCTGAGCCGTGTGCTGTGGCAGCCTGATATCGCAAGTGCAGTGCAGACGATAGCAGAGCGCACAGGCAAGCAGCCTTACGTTGTCACTACGGATGCACGCATTTATCCCAACACCGTTTCCTACAGCTTTATGCGCAAGCAGCTGCAGGAGGGTGACAGACCGGTGCTGCTTTTGTTCGGCACAGGCTTTGGCATCGAGGCGGAAACTATGGCCAAATTTGATTATATTCTGGAGCCTGTTTACGGCCCCTGTGACTATAATCATCTTTGCGTGCGCAGTGCCGCAGCCATTATTCTGGACAGGCTTGCAGGCGAGGCCTGGTGGGAAAAAAATTAAAGAAAAATGCAAGAAATTATACACTTTTCTCTTGCATAAATTGTTTGTCTATGATACAATTTACGTTGTGTAATACGGACGGTCCGCTGTGGAGTTCGCACATGAACGTCTATGATTTAGGAGGAAACTATGAACATTATTGAAGTACTGGAACAAGAACAACTTCGTTCCGACATCCCTGAGTTTAAAGCAGGCGACACCGTTAAAGTTTATTGCAAAATCGTCGAGGGTACCCGCGAGCGCGTTCAGCTGTTTGAAGGCGTTGTAATTTCCCGCAGTGGCTCTGGCGTTCGTGAAAACTTCACCGTTCGTCGTATTTCTTACGGCGTTGGCGTAGAAAGAACTTTCCCGGTTCACAGCCCGCGTATTGAGAAAATCGTTGTAGCACGCGTTGGTATCGTTCGCCGTGCTAAACTGTATTATCTGCGCAAACTGACTGGTAAAGCTGCTCGTATCAGAGAAAAACGCTAATCAATCTTTGTTTATAGTAAAAGGGACTGTAGTAGTACGGTCCCTTTTATTACGTTATGAAGCATTTATGCTTTAAAATAAAGCAAATTTACAATTATGTCATAACTGAAGCTGCAATCTATGCTACAATATATCTATATTATTGTAGTTAAAAATCCGGCCTGTGCCGGCGATAGAGAGGAGGCTCATTAGTTGAGCAAGAAAAGTGAAACCTCCTGGCAGGATTCTGCCAGTGACTGGCTTGTTTCGATTATTATTGCGGTTGCACTCGCATTCTGCATCCGCACCTTTTTGGTAGAGCCTTACATGGTAGAAGGCTCCTCTATGTATCCTACTCTGGTAAATCATGAGCGTCTTGTCGTTGATAAGCTGAGCTACTTTGTTACCGACCCGAAGAAGGGCGAAATCGTAGTTTTCCGCTTCCCTAAGGATCAGACGCGTGACTTTATCAAGCGTGTTATCGCAGTTGGCGGTGACACCGTGGAAATGCAGCAGGGCAAGGTATTCGTCAACGGCAAGCAGCTGAACGAAACCTACATCTACCACAATGACCCGAAGGGCAAAAATATTTCCGATTACCGCAAGGTAGTTGTTCCCAAGGATACCATCTTTGTATTGGGTGATAACCGTAATAACTCTGAGGACAGCCGTTTTGCCGATGTTGGCTTTGTGCCGCTGAAGCTGGTTAAGGGACGTGCGCTGGTTGCCTTCTGGCCGCTGGACAAGATGCGCGTGCTGAAGGCTGATACGGGTATGGGCGAATGATGCTGGAGGATTTTAAGATTCAGTGGTTCCCCGGCCATATGACCAAGGCGAAGCGCATGATGGAAAACCAGATTAAGCTGGTTGACGTTGTTGTGGAGATGCTGGACGCACGTATTCCGCACTCCAGTACCAACCCCATGCTGCAGGATATCCTTGGCAGCAAGCCGAAGGTTATCGCACTGAACAAGATTGATATGGCAGATAAGGCCCAGACTGATGTGTGGCTGGAAAAAATTAAGCACAGCGGTCTGCCTGTGTGCAAGATTGACTGCGCTACCGGTAAGGGCGTTAAGCAGCTTATCAGTGCAGTTCAGCTGGCTGCCAAGCCGGTGATTGATAAATGGCTGAAGAAGGGCGTGCGCAACCGTCCCGTCCGCGTTATGATTGTAGGTATTCCGAACGTCGGCAAGTCTACCCTGATTAACCGCCTCGTAGGCAAGAACAAGGTAATGGCTGCCGATAAGCCGGGTGTAACACGCGGACAGCAGTGGGTAACGATTGCCAAGGGCTTAGAGCTTTTGGATACGCCGGGTGTGCTGTGGCCTAAGTTTGAGGACCCGTCAGTGGGCTTTGCGCTTGCTGTTACCGGTGCCATCAAGGAGGATGTATTCGACAGGGAGCAGGCCGTAGAGCTGCTGCTTGATCTGTTGATACGCAAATATCCTCAGGATTTGCAAACTAAATATGCAGTAAGCCTCGAGCAGGGTGATGATGTCAACGCCGTTATGGCGAAGATTGCCGTTGCCAGAGGTTGTCTGAAGTCTGGTGGACTGCTGGATCTTGATAAGGTTATTCAGCTTGTACTCAGAGACTTCCGAGCAGGACGTTTAGGGCGGTTTACAATCGACGAGCCTTGATTTGTCGTGCCATAAAAACCGCCGTAAGGCGGTTTTTCTTTATGCAGAAATAAATGTTAAGGGGGATACAGAAGATGAATATTAGCGAAATCAAGGAGTTGTTGGCAGGCACGCCGACGGCGGAGCAGCTGGCGACGCTGGCAACAGACGAGCGCAAGGGAGTACAGAAGCTTTTGGCAGCATACAACAAGCGTCTGGAGAAGGCGGCGGCGGAGAAGGAGCGCTTCACGGCGATGCTGAAATTGGAACGCGAGCTCTATGCCGAAGGCTGCGAGCTGATTGCCGGCGTAGATGAGGCAGGCCGCGGACCTTTGGCAGGACCGCTGGTTATCGCTGCCGTTATTTTGCCCAAGGATGTGTTTATCAGCGGACTGAACGATTCCAAGCAGCTTTCCGCTGCTAAGCGCGATATGCTGTATAACGAGGTTATGGCCAAGGCGCTGGATATCGAGGTGAACATCGTCAGCGTCAGCAATATTGATGAGCTGAATATCTACTCCGCGACGCAGCAGGGCATGGCGCAGGTGCTGGAAAACCTGCACTGCAAGCCGCAGGCAGCGCTGATTGACGCAATGCCGGTGAAGATCCCCGGTATGAAGATTGAATCCGTGGTGCACGGTGATGCGCTGAGCGCTTCTATTGCCGCTGCCTCCATTATCGCGAAGGTAACCCGTGACCGCATCATGGAGCGCCTTGATCTTGTTTATCCTGCCTACGGCTTTGCGCATAACAAGGGCTATGGCAGCGGCGCGCATATGCAGGCTGTGAGCGAGCAGGGAGCCACACGCTGGCACCGCCGCAGCTTTGAGCCTGTGAAGAGCATGCAGCTGCCGCCGGTAGCTGCTGAGGAAAATATCCTCTATGCTCCGCAGACTGATAACTATGAGTACCCCGTCGAGGAGTAGTCTTGGGAAATACGGCGAAGATTTTGCCTGCCGCTATCTGCAAAATATGGGTTATAAAATATTGACCCGCAACTTTCGCTGTCACCGTTATGGTGAAATTGATCTTATTGTTGAAAAAAGTGGCTGTATCAGCTTCATAGAGGTCAAGACACGTGCTTCTACCCGGTTCGGCAGACCGATAGAGGCCGTGACACCGGCAAAGCAAAGAAAAATTCATCGTTGCGCTGAATATTATCTCCAATGCAATGGTTTGCTGGAGCAGCCGCCGGTGCTTTCCTTTGATGTAGTAGAAATTATCATTGAAAGCACTGCGGCTATCAGCATCAGGCATTGGCCGCACTGCTTTTAAAAGAAACGGAGTGTTGATAATGTTTGCACAGATTCTTGGCGAAACAACTTGTGGTATTGATGGTGTACAGATTTTGGTGGAGGTGGACGTGAGCAACGGCTTGCCCAGCTTTGATCTGGTGGGACTGCCGGCGATGGCCGTGCGTGAGTCCAAGGAGCGCGTAAAGGCGGCGCTGCGTAATTCCAATTATCCCTTCCCGATGACACGGATTACGGTCAATCTGGCACCTGCTGATTTGCGCAAGGAGGGCAGCGGCCTTGATCTGCCTATTGCCGTAGGCCTCATGACCTGCGGCAGAATTCTGGACCCCGAAAAGCTGGATAACAAGGTTTTCATCGGCGAGCTGTCGCTGGACGGTAGAATCCGCAAGGTTTCCGGCGTGCTATCCATGATTATGGATGCCAAGAAGTGCGGGGCGCAGGAGGTGTATATTCCGCAGGCCAACGCTGCCGAGGGCAAGCTGATTCACGGCATTGATGTGTATACGGTGGCAACCTTAAAGGAGCTGGTGGAGCACCTGAAGGGGAAGAACACGTTGACGCCGCTGCCGAAGGAAAATATTCTGCAGAATAATAATAAGATTTATCATGTGGATTTTGCCGATGTCAAAGGGCAGCTTGTGGCACGCAGAGCGTTGGAAATTGCTGCCGCCGGCGGTCACAGTATCCTGATGGTGGGTTCTCCGGGCTGTGGGAAAACGATGCTGGCACGTCGCTTGGTGACGATTTTGCCGCCGATGACGGAGGCCGAGGCGCTGGAGGTAACCAAGATTTACAGCATTGTAGGACTGTTGCCGCAGGCCGACAGCGTAATGTTGGAGCGTCCGTTCCGCAGTCCGCATCACAGCATCAGCGGCAGCGCATTATTGGGCGGTGGCAGTACACCACGCCCGGGAGAGGTGACGCTGGCACATAACGGCGTACTCTTTTTGGACGAGCTGCCGGAATTTGAACGCTCCACGCTGGAAATGTTGCGTCAGCCGCTGGAGGATGGCGAGGTGAGCATTTCGCGCGTCAGGGCAGCAATGACCTTTCCGAGCAAGTTTATTTTATGCGCAGCTCAAAACCCATGCCCCTGTGGGTTCCTCGGCGATTCGGTGCACCGCTGTTCCTGTAAACAATCAGAAATTGACAGCTATAAACGTAAGATTTCCGGTCCGCTGATGGACAGAATCGATATGCAGATAAACTTGAGCAGGGTGGAGTTCAGCGAGCTGAAAACGAAGGAAAAGGGTGAATCTTCGGCTGCCATCCGCGAACGCGTGGTGAAGGCGCGACTGCTGCAGCAGGAGCGTTTGGAGGCCTTGGGGATGCATTGCAATGCGCAGATGGGACGGAGCGAGGTTGTTAAATATTGCCAGCTGGACGCGGCGGCGCAGAATGTTATGGAGCGCTACTTTAATATGCTCAATCTCAGCGCCCGCAGTCATGACCGCATCCTGAAGGTGGCACGCACCATTGCGGACCTTGCGGGCAGCAAGAATATTGAGGCGGTACATCTGGCGGAGGCCATTCAGCTGCGCACCAGCGTGCGGCCGTAGGGAACAGAGAAGTCTTGTGTAGCTGCAAGATATGCTTTTCTTGGCAAATATGCTATAATTTAAGAAGAAATATTTGAAGCAAGGAGATGGAATGATGCGTAAGACCTTTAATACGACAGCTGTTTGCATACCCGGCGAGCATTATATGGTTGATATCAGTGGACGACTGCAAAAGATTAAAGAAATGATCGATGCCAAAAAGTATTTCACCATCAACAGAGCACGCCAGTATGGTAAGACAACAACGCTGCAGGCACTTTTCGGCTATCTGCAAAGTGAATATTACACAGTCTTGCTGGACTTTCAAACCTTTGATGCTTCTAAATTTAAGGACGGCAATATATTTTCTATTGCTTTCGCAGGCTCTTTTTTGCATGCGCTGAAGCGTAACCGCCTGTCGGAAAATACAGCCTTGGAAAAGGCCTGTGCGGATTTGAAAAATGCTGCTGTAATCAGTAACAGTATTTTCAGTCTGAAGGAGCTTTTTGAATGCCTGAGAGATATCTGTGCTGTGAGCGATAAGCATATCGTTCTGATGATTGATGAGGTGGACAGTGCTTCCAATAATCAGGTTTTTTTAGATTTTTTGGCACAGCTCAGGGCGCAGTATATCGAACGTGCCTGGCAGCCTGCGTTTCAATCTGTTATCCTTGCCGGAGTATATGACATCAAAAATCTTAAACAAAAGCTGCGTGCCGATGAAGAGCATAAATATAACAGTCCTTGGAACATAGCGGCGGATTTTACGATAGACATGAGCTTTTCACAAGCAGAGATTGCTGCTATGCTTAATGAATATGCCAAGGATTACGGACTTGCTTTTGATACCAAGGTCTTTGCAGGCTGGATTTACGATTATACGGCAGGCTATCCGTTTTTGGTTTCCAGATTGTGTCAGCTGCTCGACGAAAAGGTTTGTTTAATACCGGAATATGCTTCTAAAAAAGCAGCCTGGACTAAGGATGGCTTTAATGCGGCAGTACGCCTGCTTTTGCAGGAGAAAAACACCCTGTTCGAATCCTTGATAGGGAAGCTGCACGCCTATCCGAAGCTGAACCAGATGCTGAAGGCAGTGCTTTTCTCCGGCAATATGTATCCTTACAGCGCCGATGAAGCAGCTATTGATATGGCTACGATGTTTGGCTTTATAAAAAATAAAGACGGGTATGTAGCGATTGCCAACAGAATTTTTGAAACCAGACTCTATAATTATTATCTGGCGGAGGATGAACTGCAGAAGAATGAGCTTTACAAAGCATCTCTTCAGGATAAGAATCAGTTTATAAATAATGGCAGACTGGATATGGAGCTGGTACTCCAAAAATTCATTGTGCATTTTAATGATATTTTCGGTTCGTGTGATGAGCGCTTTCTGGAGGAGGAGGGAAGAAAGTACTTTTTGCTGTACTTGCGTCCTATAATCAACGGAACCGGCAACTATTATATCGAAGCGCGTACAAGGGATTTATGCAGAACAGATGTGATAGTTGATTATAATGGTGAGCAGTATATTATCGAAATGAAAATTTGGCGCGGAAACGAATATAATAATCGCGGTGAAAGCCAATTAGATGCTTATCTTGATGCTTATCATACTAAGGTTGGTTATCTGCTGAGCTTTAGCTTTAACAAAAATAAGCAGGCAGGAGTGCAGCGGATCAATGTAGGGGATAAGGTTATCATTGAGGCAGTAGTTTAAGTTTGGTCTATTAACGCTTTTCGTATTACTGACGGTAGTACGCAGAGCGTTTTTTGTTGCTTTCTTTCTTGAAATGATGTAAAATAAAAGAAAACGAAAGGAACGAAAGATAATGACAAAAGAAACATTTGCTTATGAGAATATCGACAAAGAGTTTAAAGAGCTGTACGTCAGCGACATCAAAAAAACAGTAGTTGCTTTTGCCAATACAGAGGGCGGAATTTTATATATCGGCATAAATGACGCAGGAGAGGTTGTCGGTCTGCCGAACGTAGACGATGTAATGCAGCAGACAGCCAACACGCTTAAGGACAGCATTGCACCGGATGTTATGCCGTTTGTCAAAATACGCGCAGTTACCAGGGAAGGCAAACAGATTATTGAGGTTGCGGTGCAAAACGGCACGAGCAGACCGTATTATATTCGTGAAAAAGGCTTAAAGCCCAGCGGTGTTTATATCAGGCAGGGCAGCAGTAACCAGCAGCTGAGTGATGAAGGCATTCGCCGTATGCTAATAGAGGTTAACGGTAAAAGCTATGAAAGCATGCGCAGTATGCAGCAGGAGCTGACCTTTACTGTTTTGCGCAAGCATTTTCAGCAGCGTGAGCTGAAATTGGATGAGGCGCAGCTGCGCACGCTTAAGCTCATCGGTGACGATGGCCTGTACACGAATCTGGCGCTGCTGCTTTCCGAGCAGTGCGAGCATTCGCTGAAGGTTGCGGTTTTTCAGGGCAGCACGAGAGCGGTTTTTCGCGACAGACGTGAGTTTACCGGCTCCTTGCTGCAGCAGCTTTACGAAGCTTACGCATTTATAGATAATTATAATAAGACTAAGGCAACCTTTCACGGCTTGGAGCGTGTAGATACGAAGGATTATCCGTCTGAGGCTGTGCGCGAGGTGCTGCTGAATTGCCTTGTACACCGTGATTACAGCTTCAGCGGCAGCACGTTGGTCAATATTTACGATGACCGCATTGAGTTTATCTCTTTGGGAGGACTTGTTACGGGCTTAAAAATGGAAACAATTTTCATCGGCGTATCGCAGACGCGCAATCCTGCGCTGGCTGCCGTGTTCTACCGCTTGCGTTTAATAGAGAGCTTTGGTACGGGGATTGAAAAAATTCAGCAGAGCTATCTGGATACTGCGGCAAGGCCGGATTTTATTGCGGTTTACGGTGGCTTTAAGGTTGTTTTGCCTAATGTTAATGAGGTGCAGGCCAAGGAGCTGGGCATCAGCGAAACGCAGGAATGCTATGGCTTTGCGGATGAAAAGGACAAAGTAATGCAGCTGGCTGCTATGCAGGGCTATGTTACTCGCAAGCAGGTTGAGGATGCCTTGCAGGTGAAAACAACTAAGGCCTATATGCTTTTGCAGGAGCTGTGCGATGCAGGCAGGCTGGCGCCTATCGGCGTAGGGAGAAGCAGAAAGTATATCAGCAGGTGAGCTTAACGCTTTGCGTATTACTGACGGTAGTACGCAGAGCGTTTTTTCTTACAAATCTGTAACCTGCTTTACAAAATCACGGATAAATAAAAAAATCTGCAAGATTTTGTACAAAATTGTTGACGAAAGATATCCGCAGTGGTAAACTAGGCACAACTTCAAAAAAACCACAAACCGTTGAGACGGAGATCAAGTCAGCAGATGCGCTTACAGAGAGTTCGGGCAGGTGGAAGCCGGATAGAGATGCAGGCTGATAAATGGACCGTTGAGGGTGCTGTCAAATCGCTTCGGCGAGAGTATTCGGCAACGCAACACCGGCGTTAAAGGTGAGGAGTGTGATGGCACTCTGCGAGAGCGCGTCGCAATGGCGGCGAAACAAGGTGGTACCGCAGGTATAAGTATTTACAGCCTGTCCTTGGAATTGCTTAGGAAAGCTAAGCAACTTCAGGACAGGCTTTTTTGTATAACAAAACTGTGATAGACCTTCTCGTAGAATGTTAGCGTAAACTATGGGAGGAATTAAAATGATTAAAGAAGCTATTGTAAAAATCGTCGGCAAGGAGGATTTAACCTATAACGAAGCATATGACGTAATCAACGAGATTATGAGCGGTGAAACAAGTGCAACGCAGAATGCGGCCTTTCTGGCAGCGCTTTCTA
The DNA here is from genome assembly GCA_963603005.1 of Escherichia coli. GTDB lineage: Bacteria > Bacillota > Negativicutes > Acidaminococcales > Acidaminococcaceae > Phascolarctobacterium_A. The sequence goes on from CAVCLW010000003.1 coordinate 92,633, forward strand.
CCAAGAGCACTACGGCGGAAACTACCGATGAAATTGCCGGTTGCGCCGCTGCGATGCGTGACCACGCACTGAAATGCGAAACGGGCATGGACATCTTTGAAATCGTCGGTACCGGCGGTGACGGCTCCAACAGCTTCAACATTTCCACAACCTCCGCTCTGGTTGCTGCGGCAGGCGGCATGAAGGTTGCTAAGCACGGCAACCGCGCCGCTTCCTCCAAATGCGGCACCGCAGATTGCCTGGAGGCATTGGGCGTAAACATTCAGCAGGACCCGGAAAAATGCGTGGAGCTGTTAAAGGAAGTCGGCATGTGCTTCTTCTTCGCACAGAAATACCACACCTCGATGAAATACGTAGGACCTATCCGCAAGGAGCTGGGCATCCGCACCGTATTCAATATCCTAGGACCTTTGACGAACCCCGGCACCCCGAAGATGCAGCTCTTGGGTGTGTATGACGAGTATCTGGTTCAGCCGTTGGCGCAGGTACTGATGAACCTGGGAGTTAAGCGTGGCATGGTGGTTTATGGTCAGGACAGACTGGATGAGATTTCGCTGAGCGCACCGACTACCGTTTGCGAGTTTAAGAACGGCTGGATGAAAAATTACGTGATCAAGCCTGAGGACTTCGGCATGGAGCGCTGCACCAAGGCTGATCTGGTAGGCGGTCTGCCGGAGGAAAATGCTAAGATTACGCGCGACATTCTGGCAGGAGCGCAGGGACCGAAACGCAATGCAGTTCTGCTGAACGCCGGTGCCAGCCTGTATATCGGCGGCAAGGCTGCAAGCTTTGCGGATGGCGTGAAGCTGGCGGCAGAGCTGATTGACAGCGGCAAGGCGCTGCAGACGTTGAAAAAGCTGATTGAGCTGAGCAATAAATAAGCTGATTAAAGAGGTTAGATTATGATTTTAGATGAGATTGCGGAATATACCAAGGAGCGTGTGCGGGCGCTCAAAGCGCACAAAAGCCTTTACGCGGTGCGTGATGAGGCAGAGGGCAGACCGCAGGGCAAGGATTTCAGGGCAGCGCTTGCTGCCCCCGGCCTGAGTGTAATCGCCGAGCTGAAGAAGGCATCCCCCTCGAAGGGCATCATTGCCCCCGATTTTACGGACATCTACCTGCGCAAGGCCGCAGAGTACGAGGCAGGCGGCGCAGCAGCCATCTCCTGCCTGACGGAGCCGAAGTTCTTCCAGGGCAGCGATGCTTACCTGCAGGCGGTACGCCAAAGAGTGGAGCTGCCGATTCTGCGTAAGGATTTCACGCTGGATGAGTACCAGATTTACGAGGCCAAATGCATCGGAGCCGACGCGGTTTTGCTTATCTGCAGCCTGATGAGTGCAGCGCAGCTGGGCGAATATCTGGCGCAGGCGCAGGAGCTGGGGCTGAGCGCTCTGGTGGAGGCGCACACCGCAGGCGAGGTGCAGCAGGCATTGGCGGCAGGCGCGGAAATCATCGGCGTGAACAACCGCAATCTCAAGGATTTCAGCGTAAACCCGGTAAACAGCCTGCGCCTGAGGGAGGCGATTCCCGCAAGCAAGATTTTTGTAGCGGAAAGCGGCATCAAGTGTGCTGCCGATACGCAGGCGCTGAAGCAGGCAGGCGTGCAGGCGGTGCTGGTGGGCGAAGCCCTGATGCGCAGCGCGGATGCGGCGGCAATGCTGAAGGAGATGCGTGATGCGTAAGGTAAAGGTTAAAATCTGCGGCTTGAAGCGAGCGCAGGATATAGAGTGCGTCAACAAGCTGCTGCCGGATTATATAGGCTTCGTTTTTGCCAAGACCAAACGCGAGGTGACGGAGCAGCAGGCGGCACAGCTGAAGGCAATGCTTAACCCGCAGATTAAGGCAGTCGGCGTTTTCGTCAATGCCGAGATAGATTTGATAGCACGCCTGGCTAAAAGCAGGACGATAGACATCATCCAGCTGCACGGTGACGAGGATGCAGCCTATTGCGAAAGGCTGCGGACGCAGACGGAGCTGCCGATTATCAAAGCAGTCCGCGTGAAGGACGCAGGCTCCTTTGAAAATCTGCAAGCCTATCCCTGCGATTACCTGCTCTTTGATACCTATACCAAGGGGCAGTACGGCGGCACCGGTAAGCGTTTTGATTTATCGCTGGTGGCAGATGAAAAAATCAATAAGCCGTATTTTATCGCAGGCGGTCTTGAGGCAGCAAATGTTGCAGATGTATTGAAAAACAGTAACGCCTTTGCCGTAGATGTAAGCGGTGGCGTAGAAACAGAAGGGTTGAAGGACCCGGAAAAAATTGCCGCATTTATAGCGGAGGTAAGGGGAGATAACGATGACAAAAGGTAGATATGGTATTCACGGCGGTCAATACATGCCGGAAACTTTGATGAATGCAGTACTGGAATTAGAGGCTGCATATGAAAAATTTAAAAACGATCCCGGATTCAAGGCGGAGCTGGCGCGCCTGTACCGCGAATATGCCAACAGACCGTCCCTGCTGTATTACGCAGAGAAGATGACCAAGGACTTGGGTGGCTGCAAGATTTATTTGAAGCGCGAGGATTTGAACCACACCGGCGCCCATAAAATCAACAACGTATTAGGGCAGATTCTGCTGGCGCAGAAGATGGGCAAAAAGCGTGTTATTGCCGAAACCGGCGCAGGCCAGCACGGTGTTGCGACTGCTACCGTAGCGGCGCTGATGAACATGGAATGCGTTGTTTACATGGGCAAGGAGGACTGCGAGCGTCAGGCGCTCAACGTGTTCCGTATGGAGCTTTTAGGTGCGAAGGTTGTGCCTGTAAGCAGCGGCACCGGTACCCTGAAGGATGCAGTAAACGAAGCGCTGCGCGTATGGACCGAACGCGTTGAGGATACCTACTATGTTCTGGGCAGCGTTATGGGCCCGCATCCGTATCCGGAAATCGTGCGTGACTTCCAAAAGATCATCGGCGAGGAAATCAAGGCGCAGATGCTCGCAAAGGAAGGACGCCTGCCTGATGTGCTGGTGGCCTGCGTAGGCGGCGGCTCCAACGCTATGGGTATGTTCTATGACTTCATCGAGGACAAGGACGTGCGCTTAATCGGCGTAGAGGCTGCAGGCCTGGGCGTAGACAATCCCAAGAACGCCGCAACCATGGCTAACGGCAAGCTGGGCATCTTCCACGGCATGAAGAGCTACTTCCTGCAGGATGAATACGGCCAGATTGCTCCGGTTTATTCCATCTCCGCCGGTCTTGATTATCCCGGCATCGGCCCCGAGCATGCTTATCTGCACGATATTGGCCGTGCGGAATACGTTCCTGCTACCGATAAGGAGGCGGTTGACGCCTTCAACTATCTTTCCAAAACAGAAGGCATTATCCCCGCAATCGAAAGTGCGCATGCCGTAGCCTACGCTATGAAGCTGGCACCCACTCTGCCGAAGGATAAGATTATGGTTATAAATATTTCCGGCCGCGGTGATAAGGATGTTGCCGCAATCGCACGTTATATGGGAGTTGATTTACATGAATAGAATACAAAAGGCATTTGACGAAAAGAAAAAGGTATTTATCGGCTTTGTGACTGCGGGCGACCCCAATCTTGCTACAACCAAGGAGCTGGTGAGAGCGATGGTTAAGGGCGGCGCCGGCTTAATTGAGTTCGGCATTCCCTTCTCCGACCCTGTGGCTGAGGGCGAGGTTATCCAAAAAGCAGATATGCGTGCGTTGGCTGCAGGCACTACTACCGATAAAATTTTTGACCTCGTAGCGGAGCTTCGCGAGGAAACACAGGTACCGCTGGTATTTTTGACCTATGCTAATCCGATTTATGCCTACGGTGCGGAAAAATTCTTCACCCGCTGCGAAGAAACAGGTGTAGACGGCGTTATCATACCGGATATACCGTATGAGGAGCGCGAGGAAATGCGTCCGTACAGTGAACCGCACAACGTTGCCCTAGTGCCGCTGATTGCGCCTACCTCCAAGGACCGCATCCAGAAAATCGCCGCTATTGCGCAAGGCTATGTATATGTAGTTTCTTCCTTAGGTGTTACCGGCGTGCGCAGCAACATCACTACCGATATCGACGGCATTGTGGCAGAGGTGCGCAAGGCTACCGCTATTCCGGTGGCTGTAGGCTTCGGTATCGCTACTCCCGAGCAGGCATATAAGATGGCTAAGGCCAGCGATGGCGCTATTGTGGGCAGTGCGATTGAAAAAATCGTGGCACAATACGGCGAGGCTTCTCCCGAGCATGTTTACGAATACGTCAAGAGTATGTCCGAAGCAGTTGCGAAGGCAGCTGCGGAGGCTTAAAAAAATTTAGGCATTAAAGCAAAAACTCCGTTCCTTACTGCGCAGGCAGTAGGGAACGGAGTTTTTCGGTTTAAATTATTGCAGCGGCATGGGCTCAACGCCACCGTTTACTGCGTCCGGCTGTTCAAAAATGAAGGCAGGGGACGGATAGTAGAATTTGCAGTGCTGGAAGTTGATAACTTCGGTGGAGAAGCGTTTCAGCAGAGCATAGGAAGCGCGTTCTTCGAAATCAATCAGGTTATCCTTGTTGATATCGGCGTCCTTAACGATTACCAGCAGGTAAGCCGGTACTTCGGGTGCATCCTCGGGAACCTGGCTGCGGTCGAGAGGGATGTTCGGAATAATTTCCAGATCACCGATAGGCTGTTGATTTTCATTGTACAGCATAGCATGATAAACATTTTCGTACAGGGTACGAGCGAGTCTTAAAGAATAAGCTCCGGAACTCATATTATTCACTCCTTAAAAAGATGTTTTTGATGACTCTCGCTTTATCAGAAAAAGCAATAAACATAACGCTATTATTGTAACATAGATTACGGAAATAAGCAAAATGAATCTATAATGAAATGATTCCACAGCAATTTATGCAGAAAAGCTGTATTAATAATCAAAAAATAGCAAGAATTTTTCACAGAATCTGCATTTTTATGCCAATGTATTCTGTATACATGACGTTTCTGTCAATTTTTTAGCAGGATTTTACACAATGTTGACGAATAAGAAGAATAACAATATGTTGCTGCGTGAATTTTGTTATCTTAGCACATATGTATATTAAAGGAGGGGAACTCTTATGAAAAAACTCTTGGCTTTTTTACTTGGTATCATGGTTATGGCTACTATGATTGCCGGCTGCGGCGGTGGAGATAAGAAAGATGATAAAAAACCTGCTGCACAAAAATTCATTAACATTGCTACAGGTGGTACCTCCGGTACCTACTTCCCGTTAGGCGGTGCTCTTGCTGATATCCTGAATAAAAATATTCCGGGTACTAATGCTTCCGCACAATCTACCGGTGCTTCCGTAGCAAACGTAAACCTGCTCAGCCAAGGCAAGGTTGAAATTGCTTTTATTCAAAATGATATTGCTTACTATGCTGCCAACGGCACTGAAATGTTCAAAGGCAAACAGGTTGCCGGCCTGCAAGGTCTTGCAACTCTGTATCCGGAAACCGTACAGATTGTTACCCTGAAAAAATCCGGTATCAAATCTGTTGCTGATTTCAAAGGCAAACGCATCGCTGTAGGTGCTGCAGGCTCCGGTACCGAAGCTAACGCTCGCCAGATTATGGAAGCATATGGCATTAAATATGATGATATTAAGGTTCAATACCTGTCCTTCGGTGAAGCTGCAAGTGCTCTGAAAGACGGCAACGTTGATGCTGCTTTCGTAACCGCAGGCCATCCGACCGCTGCTATTCAGGATATCGCAACTCAGAACGACGTTGTATTGGTTCCGGTTGACGCTGACAAAGCTGACGCTCTGATCAAACAATATCCGTTCTACACCAAGCTGGTTATCAAAGCCGGTACTTATCCGAAGCAGGATGCTGACGTTACCGCAGTAGCAGTAAAATGCATGCTGGCAGTAACCGACAAGATGGACGAAAACACCGCTTATGCAATTGCTAAAGCTCTGTACGGCAACCTTGACCGTATGAAATCTGCTCACTCCGCAGCAAATGCTATCAGCAAAGATACTGCTAAAGACGGCATGTCCATTAAGCTGAACCCGGGTGCTGAAAAATTCTTTAACGAAAAATAAGGATTTTAAATGATGCCGAACTTCAAAGACCGGAAACCGGCGTTTGCCGGTGACCGGTCTTTTTTCCCAGTAAAGAATTTAGTAATTATTGTAAGCGTTGTGTTAATGCTTTTGGGGTGGTATAGTACGCGCCTGGTGGTGGCGATTATACCTGAGGGAGCTTCGGGAGCTGTTACTTTTGCCACAGCGGCAGGGGATGAATGGTACATCAGCCTGACGCATTCGGTGGAAAAAACTGCCTGGAATGATTATTTCAGGGTTAACGGCGCAAATAACATGACCATGACGCACACCCGCTTTTCCTCGCTGGGCTGGGGCTATCCTTATTCCGCTGCCGACGGCAAGCTGACGCAGACTGCCGACGGTAAGTTTGATATGGAGATGAACCGTCCCTATAAGGAGGTTGCCCTGCGTATATCCGAGCAGGCGATGCCGCATATTGTCCACGGCGGCGACAGCTATGACCTGATCGCTCTGTACGGGCAGGGGACTGCGGTAACGGTGAAGGCCATGTATCGATATCAGTACTGGCTGGAACGGTACTTTTAGGTTTTATTATATTAAATGAGAGGAGCTGATACCCATGTCTGAAAAAGAAAAGAAGGTAAGAGAGCTTTCAGCAGAAGAGGTATTGCAAAAATTTGACAAGGAATCAGACAAGCGTGAGCTTACAGGTGTGTGGGGTAAAATTATTTCCGCAATCTGTATTCTGTTTGCACTTTTCCAATTATATACAGCCACCTTCGGTGTGCTGGACGCGCATCTGCAGCGCGCTACTCACTTAGCCTTCGGCTTTTTATTGATTTTCCTGCTGTATCCCAGCAGACATTCCTGGTCCCGCAGCAAGATGCATCCCTTTGATGCCTTCCTGGCACTGCTCAGCGCAGGTACTGCCATGTATCTGGTTGTCAACTATCAGGAGCTGGTACTGCGTGCCGGCATGAACACGGAAACTGACTTCATCGTCGGCCTTATCGGTACGATTATGGTATTTGAAGCAGCGCGCCGCGTAGTAGGCTGGCCGATGATTATCGTTGCCTTCTGCTTCATGCTGTATGCCTTCTTAGGTCCTTACGTTCCCGGTATTCTGGCGCATCGCGGCGTTGGCGTGCAGGAAATGTTTGACCATCTGTTCTTCACCACCGAGGGTATTTTTGGTACGCCTATGGGTGTATCTTCTACCTTTATTTATCTGTTCATCCTCTTTGGTGCATATCTGGAAACCACCGGCCTGGGCAAATTCTTCATTGATATTGCCAACGCAATCGCAGGCTGGGCAGCAGGCGGACCGGCGAAGGTTGCCGTACTGTCCTCCGGCCTCATGGGTACTGTTTCCGGCAGCTCCGTTGGTAACGTTGCCGGCACCGGTGCTTTCACTATCCCGATGATGAAAAAGCTCGGTTATCGTCCGGCATTTGCAGGCGCTGTTGAGGCTGCTGCTTCTACCGGCGGTCAGCTGATGCCTCCTGTTATGGGCGCTGCGGCCTTCTTGATGGCAGAGTTCGTAGGCGTTCCGTACTTTGAGGTTGTTAAGGCTGCCGTTATCCCGGCGATGCTGTACTACATCGGCGTATGGCTGGGCGTTCACTACGAAGCTAAAAAGTTCGGTCTGAAGGGCACTCCGCGTGACCAGCTGCCGAAGTTCAAGGAACTGTTCCTGGAAAAAGGCCATCTGGCTATTCCGTTAATCGTTATCGTTTATCTGCTCGTAAGCGGTTATACTCCTATGCGTGCTGCTTTGGCAGCCATCGTGCTGACCATCGTTTGCGCCTGCCTGCGTAAATCCACCCGCATCGGCTTCAAGCAAATCGTCCAAGGTCTCATTGACGGCTCCAAGGGCGTGCTTGGCGTATTGATTGCCTGTGCAACCGCAGGTATCATCATCGGCGTTGTTACCAAAACCGGCGTTGGCCTGAAGATTGCAACTGCTCTGCTGGACTTGGCAGGCGGCAATCTGCTGCCGGCAATGTTCTTTACCATGATCACTTCTCTGATTCTTGGTATGGGCGTGCCGACAACTGCCAACTATGTAATTACCTCTACCATTGCAGCGCCTGCTCTGGTGCAGATGAATGTACCGGTGCTGGCAGCGCACATGTTCGCGTTCTACTTCGGTATCGTTGCTGACGTTACACCGCCTGTTGCCTTGGCTGCTTATGCCGGCGCAGGTATTGCCGGTGCTAACCCGATGCGTACCGGCGTTATCGCTGCTAAGCTGGCGATTGCTGCGTTCATCGTTCCGTACATCTTCGTACTGGCACCTGAGCTGCTGATGATCAACGCAACTCCGTTCACCATCTGCTACAGCGCCTTCACCGCGATTGTAGGTATGTGGGGTGCTTCCATGGCGATGATTGGTTTCTGCAACAATCTGCTGAACATTCCGCAGCGTATTCTGTTCCTCGTTGGCGGTATCTGCATGATTATCCCCGGCGTATTTACCGACGGTATCGGTGTTGCGCTCGTTGCTGTTGCCTATGTATGGCAGCGCATGAACAAAGTTAAGGGTGCGATTCAGCAAGACGGAGAAGACCTGTAAGCCGAAAATTTCATAGCAAGTTTCATAGTCCTGCGTGCATTTAAGATGCTGCGCAGGACTTTTTTTTGCTTATTATTATACTAATGGCCTTTTAGTTTTGCTTTAGGATAGGCAGCTTGCCGGTCCGCTTCCGCTCCTGCGGGGATGCGTGCCATAAATCACTGTATATAATGAAGAAAAGCCCTCAGACTTTTATGTCCGGGGGCTTTTGTTTTCTATAAAGATGGGCTGCCGCACTTTGTGTACGACAGCCCCTGTGCCATATGATTAGTTCTTAGTATATTTTTGCTTGTATATACTATTTACTGCTGTACATATGGAAATTGCATCACAAGTCTTTCCTGCAATACGCGGGTTAGGGTGTCGATATTGGCACTCAGCTTTTCAATTCTGCCTTCCATACGGACCAGAAGATACGAGCTGACGAGCATGGGGAAACCATAATCCGCAGCAGCGGAGAGAAGTCTGTCAAATTCCATGAGGATCACTCCTTAATGCTTTTTACGCCAGAACTTGGACGTTACGATTGACCACACGAGCTTCAACAGCCTGTACCAAGTCACCGCCGAGGGTGTTGAAAACGTTGGCTGCGACGATTTTTTGCATCGCTGTGTCGGTTTCGGCTTTGGAGAGGTTTTCTTTGGGGTTGGAGATGGTGATGATTTTGGTGGTGCCAGAGGCATTTTTGAATACTAATTGCAGGGATTTTTCCATGATTTTTGTCTCCTTTACTTTGTAAAAATTTTTGGTTTGGAAATTTGGTTTGGAATTTTATTTCTCTTGTTAAACTAGGAGTATAGATTAGTAGTAGAGAGGAGAGAGGCTAGTGTGCACCTTTTAGCCTTACGAATAGTGTTAGGCTAGGCGAATCCCCTCTCAGTCATCGCTGCGCGATGCCAGCTCTCCCCGAGGAGAGCCTCTCTTACTCTTTTACACTAGCGAATAGCGTTGGTTTTAAGCGATTAAATGCGGTAGAAGAAGGGCTCCCCTTGGGGGGAGCTGTCGCCCGTAAGGGCGACTGAGAGGGGACTGCTGTTTCTACGCTTTAGAATGGCGTAAATTTAGCAGCAAGCCTTCTCGGTCTGTTCTCCCACTAGCACAGAACTTTTACGCTTCCGCCAGCTCACTCTTTTCGGTCAGCTCAATATCCTTATAAGGCTTCTCCATCAGACCGCCGAGGGCAGTGCCTGCCTCGTACACCTTGTCCAGTGCAGCGTCAGTCTTGACACCGTTGAAGTTTTTCGCCTTATACTTAGTAGTGCCGTCGGCACCGGTGCCATCCTCAACGTTGATTACCAGAGTACGTTTCAAAATTTCCTGATTGATTTCTGCCATAGATTAAAACTCCTTTCGATGATGAAAAAATAATGGGTAGATGATTTGCAGCATTTACGCCGCCAGCAGCTCAGGCTGCTCCGCCTTGGGTTCATGCGGCTGCAGCAGCTTGTCCCTGAGCATACTGTGCAAATACGCCAAAGCTTTTTTCCGCAGCAGCACGCCTCCCGGGCGCAGGGCCCTCGTTTCCGGCATGCCTTTGAGCATGTACAAATCCCAGCGCATATCGGGATCACCTTGACCGGGACCATATTGGTCGCGACTGGCTGCTTCGGCATGAGTCATTACCGTATCATTATTGATTTCCAGTTCCAACTCGTGACACAGGATAGCGACTACAATCGCCATCTGTTCCACCTGCAGCATTGTCGGTGGATATGCGCCAAACACAGGATTGCATTTGTAGGCGAGGATTGCATCCTTAGCGCAACAGAGAGTGACGCCAATGGAGCGACTGTTGCGACGCCAGGTGTGCGATTTATATTCGCGCAGCATGTTGCAGGTGAGGTAAAGCTCGCCCTGCTCGCCGATGTTGATGTGGTAATCATCAAAAACCTGCTCGTAGGTTCCTGCCGTCCAATGCAGATAGATGTGAGTGATACCGCCTTTGGCATTTCTAGCCAAGATTCGCAGCTGTTCATGATTAATTCTGCGGGGATTTGTTACAAGCATATATCAAAAAGCTCCTTTGTATTTTTTCTCCCATGCGCCTACTTGTATATCCGGATTCTGCTTTCGGCAAGAGGCGGGAGTGTGTTGTTTTTGCCTCTCACTATACTAATGACATTTTTTGCTGTTTTACTCACCCCCTAAAGCAAAAAAAATTTAAAAAAATATTTTTCTAAAAAATTTTGTCCTGGGGGGGTGAGTAAATTGCGTTTTTTTGTCATTAGTATAATGAGTTTTCTTTTTTCTCTCTTTCTTTTTTATAATTTTTTCTTTCTGTCTTTATTTCTTTTGGCTGTGATAAAAACTACTAGCGTAAGCTAGTAGTAACCTTGTTCTTTAGAGTACTACCTAGAGGTTAGAAGTAAAGTACGGTAGAAGTAGAGCGTAAACAAAAAGCGTCCCGCCCACAGTAGGGCAGAACGCTTGTAATTTAAGCAAGGAGTAATTTTAATTTCTGCAGACCATTAGCACGATGCTTGAAGGCAGTCTTGCTGCTGCAGGCATATTTTTTACAGAAAACCCTGTGATCAAGGTCGTTCAGAACAAGCTCATTAACAGCATTAGTCTGTTCTTTACTCAGCTTAGCTGCCGAGAAAAGCTGATTCACCTCCATTCGTTCAAAAGCATCATCCTTGTCAGCAACTTCTTTAATCTGACAGGTATCGCTATCATCATCTGCATCCAGACAACAGTAATCCTTAACAGACTTTCTGCGAGTAATCTTCTGCAAAAGTCCGTAATGGACATGGTACTGCAATAGTCCGGGCAGATGCCCGAAGTCTCGTCCCTCATACTTCTTGATTTGCTCTAAAAAGATTAACCAGGCAGTATTGACGGCATCCTCGCCCAAGGCTTCACGCACTTCGTAGCGATAGGCCTCCTTGTAGATTAAGGGCTTAAAGGCTGTGCATAATACATTGATGGCCTCGCGGTCACCCTTTTGGGCGATGTGTACCAGCTCTTTAAATTCTGTGAGAGTGAAGGTTGTTTTTTCCTCCGTGCAGTCTTGCGGTTCGGTGCCTTCCAGCACGCAGCAGATTACCTGCTCGGTATTTTCCTGCTCAGGGCAGTTTTTTGTTGTTATGTTGTCCAGTTCCTTTCTGAGGCGGTCGCAATGCCGCGTATGGCAGAATTCTGTGCTGTACTGCATCAAGTCTTGATGGGATTATTGTATCACAGAAAATTAGAAAGATTCACAAATCAGCAATATACTTCCGATTTTCTTAAAATTATAACTTTATGTACTACTCTAAAGCAAAAGGAGGGTACGTTAATGTTATACGATGAAAACATATTGGCAAAATGTTGGGGAGAGCAGTTGTGTTCGCTAAGACGGGAGATTGGGATGAACCAGAAGGAGCTGGCGAATAAGGTTGGTATTTCTGAACGCTGGCTATATATGCTCGAAAAGGGGGGTGCCAGTGGCAAGCTCTATACTTATGTGCACTAGTCAACAAATTTTAGACACAAATCATAAAAAAATATACAACAAAAAAT
>CAVCLW010000004.1:0-82557 GCA_963603005.1 Escherichia coli
CCATTTGCAGTTACTACCAAATTATAGTTCTTGTCCAAGCCTGCATTTGTAGTGCTTGCGCTGCCTGTCCACTCATAGTTACCTGCATCGTTCGTTACCTTGCTGCCGCTTACGCCATCAATTGCGCCATCGCCAGTAACTGTTACCTTAAAGTCACTGGCATCATAGTTATCACCGTTTACCAGACCAGTAATGTTGCCTGCGCTGTAACTGCCATTGATAATCTTTGCATTGCCATAGGTGCGGTATACGTCACTCAGGCCAACATTCAGCGTTGCCTTTTCTACTTTAGACTTGCCATCGCCTTTCAATTCCAGCTTATAGTTATTCTTCAGTGCCTCATTGTCTGTTGTTAAATCACCGCTCCAGGTATAACCGCCAGCATCGTTCGTTACCTTGCTGCCGCTTACGCCAGCAATTGCGCCGTCACTAGTTTTGTTTACTGTGATTGCGCTTGCGTCATAGCTGTCGCCGTTTACCAAACCAGTGATCTTACTTGCACTGTAGCTACCGCTGGTAATCGCTGCATTACCATAGGTGCGTACTACGTCGTTCAAGCTTACCTGCAAGGTTGCCTGCTTAACCACGGAAGCACCACCATCAACAACCAGCTTGTAGTTTTGCTTAAGCTTATCGTTCGCTGCAGCTACATCGGCATTCCACTTATAAGTATCGGCATCATTGGTTACCTTGCCAGTGATCTCGCCGGTCAACGCGCCATCGCCGGTAACCGTTACCTTAACATCGCCAGCAGCATAATTATCGCCGTTGACATTACCAGTCAATCCGTTAACGCCGTATGCTGTACCATTAATCAGCGCTGCATTACCATAGGTACGTTCAACACCGTTCAGCTTAACATGCATTTCTGCCTGGCCAACGGTAATGCTGCCAGTAGCTTCATTAACAAGCTCGTAGTTACCAAGCTCATTGCCTGCCAGCTCCGCACCTGTTACAACCACATTCCCCCTGTACTCGCCTGCGTCCGCAGTGTCGCGCCCGCCCTTGTTATCCGCATAATCTCCGTCAGCTTTATAGCTTACGCTTGCGCCATCCTTCAGGCTTACTTGATCGCCGTAGACGATGCTGTTCTCCTTCAGGCTTACATTGCCGTCTGCTTTCAAGCCTTCCTTGCTGCCGTATTTCGTGCTGGCATTAATATCGTTCAGGTAAACCTTGCGCGCCAAAACATTAGATACGCCATGAACTGTCGTTGTTGTGCTGCTTTCGCCATTATTTATGAATTCATAATTGCCTGTAAGGCTGCCATCAAGCTTAACGCCTGCCTGCCACTCATAGGTTCCCTTATTCTTAGTACGCTTTTCATCCCCAACAGTAATAATACCTGTATCATTGCTGTTTTGGATTGTATCCTGCGAATCAATGATAGTTACCTTGCCATCCAGCTCTGCCTTCATAGCGTCGTTGAAGCCGTCAAATCCATTAATGCTCAATGCATAGTCATGGTTTTTCAGCAAATCGCCATACGTTCTGTTAACAGTATTACCGGTAACATTCAGCACCTTTTTGGTAACTGTGATATCATCCACGGTAAAGTCATAACCCAGGTTGTTGGGGCCTACTTCGCCACCGCTGGCAATCTGTCCGGACCACAGCCAGCTGCTGTAGGTACCGACGTTCTTCAGATCTTCGCCCTGCAGCAGGCTGTTGTTGTTCTTATAAGCTGCAAAGGCATCGTTGGCCGGATCATTTGTAGTCAGCTTGCCGCTATTAATCCAGCCGGGGATATCAAGATGATTTGTCGCATCGTAAACCCAACCTTTTTGCAGGTCGCCATCTACCGTAACCTTGGTCAGGAACACCTTCAGCAGTGGGTTAGTGCGTTTATCGTAAAGCTTCCAGGTTGTATCCTTATCATCAAAAGTATAGCTGTCCAGCTTCTTGGCATCCTTGCCGTTTTGCAGTGTTCCATCAGCATTAATGATATAGCTGTTGCTGACATTGCCGCCATTAACGTTGGTGTTGCGATTTGCTGCATAGCCATAAATATTGCTTACCTGGCCTGCATTGCTGCCCACAATGTTTGCCACATTGCTATTGCCTGCTACCTTAGTAGTGCTATAAGCGTTGCTCAGTTGGCCTCCAGCCTTATTACTGCCAACGATACCGCCGACATTGCTAGCGCCGCTGATTGCACCGCCATCGGTATAAGTATAATTATAAAGCTTTCTGCCATCAGCATCAGTTGCGCCTGTTTCGGTCTTGGTTACTGTTACTACGCTGTTGAACACCTGGTCCAGCGTGCCGCTGTTAGTACCGGCGATACCGCCAACGTTGCTGCTTTGTCCTGCATCGACCACACCGGTGTTATAGCCTGCCGTCAGCGTGCCGCTGTTATTGCCAAGCAGACCGCCGATGTTTTCTCCTGGAACCGCTTTAATAGTACCGCGCTCTGCATCGTAAGAGCCTGCCTGAATCGTACCATTATTGTAAATCTGATACTTATAATAATTGTTCTTATCATCGCGACCACCGGTGATAATACCATGGTTGATGCCAATGATGCCACCGACATTTGCTACACCGCTGACATTACCATTTACTCTGTTCATCAGGGAGGAATTGCTGATATTCGCGCCATCGGCATTTACACCGATAATACCACCGGTGCCGTTTTCTTCCTTACTTCCTTCAATAGAAGCATTACCATGCACTTCGCCCTCATTTTTCATGATGACGTGGGTAATATCCGCACTGTTTTCACCGATGATGCCGCCAGCACCACCAGCCAACGCAATAACGGTACCGGAGTTGACAATGCCTACGCTTTCATCGGCAGTACCGGTAATATCCACTTCATTTTTGCCGATAACGCCACCGACATAGTTTTTGCCGATAACCAAGCCTTCATTGCTGTTGCCCATGCCCAGGAGCTGACCTACCTTGTCGCCATCGCTCGTATTTTTGCCGACAATGCCGCCGACATAGGAAGCCTGCGCAGCATCCACTCTGGCCCTGTTGGTAGCATTGGTAATAATGCCCACGTTTTCACCGGTAACGCCGCCGAAGAACTGGGCGTTAGCGTCAATTCCCGCAGTGCCCTTTAACGCATTTCTGGTCGTTTCATCAATCACATACAGGTTGATATTGGAGTTGACATTATCAATTTTACCGCTGTTTTTGCCGGCAATGCCGCCGACGTTTTTCCAGCCGTAGATTTTACCGCTATTCACCAGGTTCAGCTGGTTATCAGCGGAAATTTCGCCCTCGTTGACACCGGCAATACCGCCGACATTAGTAATACCGGTAATTGTAGCCTGCGGAGAATTTTCCAGGTTTTTGAGGTAGGAGTCTGCTGTATTATAGCCTACCATGCCGCCGACATTGGTGCAGCCGGTGATTGCGCCGGTATTGCGTCCCTGGTTTATAGTAGCATGATCTTGTTTACCTACCAGACCACCGACATTTTGGCTGCCTGCGTCACCAATAATCTCTACAGCGTTGGCAACATCGTTCAGCTCCGCCAGCTTGGAATTTGACGCCTGCGTTACATTTTTGCCAGCAACACCGCCGATATTTTCTGAACCATGGATAATACTTTCATTATAAGCATTACTGATTCTGCCTTCATTTGTACCAACAATACCACCGGATGTTTGGGTGTTGCCAGTTTTACCGGTAATACCATGAGCAGAAACATTGTTAATATTGTATTTATCCAACAACATCTCATTCTTGCCGACGATACCGCCCAGATTAGATGCATATTGATTTTCAGCTAGGACACCAGTAGTCACAGCACTGTTGCTTTGGACGTTGTCGATCGTGCCCCCTATACCTGCATTTGTACCATTAACGCCCGCAATACCGCCTGCTACAGTACCTGCACCGGCGATAACGGTGCTCTGGTCATTGCTGTTGCTGATGCCGCCGTAGTTTTTGCCTACAAGGCCACCGATAGAACCGCCGCTGCCTTTTATGGTATTGCCATAGCCGGAAATGCCGCTGATGCTGCCGCCGTTATTTTCTGCTGCTACAGCGCCAACACTGTCACTAGTATTACCGGTGAATACGGAAGAAGCAATGTTGATGTTTTTAACTACCGCGCCACTGCCCAGCTTGCCAAAAATACCGCCTTTAGCCTGCAAGCCGACAATTGTGTGACCATCACCATCAAACGTGCCTGTAAAAGCTTTAGTGCCGCTGCCGATAGTATTATAGGTGCTATTGCCATCTGCATTCACCAGGCCGCTGGCATCGATATCATTTTTCAGGATATAATTATAGCTTAAAGCATCTCTACCATCATTCAGGTTTTCAGCCACACGCTGCAGGGAATTCAGCTCCTCGGCGTTGCTTATCCAGGTATAAATAATATTGCGGATATTGTTTTCTTTATAAATAGTACCGGCCGATTCCACATACAGGTTTTTCAGCTTATCTGCCATTTTGACGGTAGTACTACCTTCGGTAAGGTCATTCTTGTCAAAGTTCAGATCTCCCCTGATGTTATCCCAAAGATTGAAGGTGATTTTCATTGGTCGCTTGCCAGCAGTGTTGCCATAAATGCCAGTTGCTTCTGTTGTATGCGCATCGATAAAGGCATGCAGCGCCTTTATCTTGTCATTTCCCTCCAGCTCTCCACCGATATTGGAAAGGTCCAACGTAATATCGTTGACATAGGCATCGCCGAAGCCATCAGGAGCCTCAGCACCACTCAGGTTAATGCTGCCTGCGATTTTAAGGTCGCTGTCAACCAAAATATTGCCACTGCTGCTGACAGTCAGGTTGCCCTTAGTCTCAATCTTGCCCTTTTTATAGTTACCATAAAGCAGGTTGGCACTGCCGCTCATATACGTGCCATCATCCAAGGTATTTTCCATGGTGCTGATGGTGATGTTACCGGTTTTGGCAGTTTTCGTCTTCAGCTGATAAGCATGCGCCATGCCCTGAGAGGTCATTGCCTGGTCTTTATTCGCAACCTTGTCCTTATCAAGTTTCTGAGAACCAACATAGCCATAGTTAATACCGGGAACAATAACCTCGGTTTCTTCTCCCTCTTTGCCCTTGGTAATCAGCTTGCCATAGACAGTTAAATCAGCGGCGTTGATGTTAATGCCATGCTGAAGCGATTTTTCCGGATTAAAATGGGAAAGCGCATTATGGTTGCCGGTAGATATAACGCTGCCGCTCAGCTCCAAGGAGCTGTTGGTATTTAACACAACATCACTGCCGTAAAGCATGCTGTCCATACCAAAGCGCAAGCCACCCTGCAGGTCATCCTTGGCGTTGAGCTTCAGCACGCCATCGCTGTAAATTGTGCCGCCAAAAATATGCGTGCTGTTGGTAATTTCTACATTGTTCAGCGTCAGACCAGGTGTATAACGAAGGGTATTATCAGCATTAGGCAAGCCAAAAACTGCCAGAGAGCCATTGTTCTTCAGGTCCATATCGCTCCAGTTGAAGCTTAAATCCTTTTTGGTGTTGATAATCGTCAGCAGCGGATCATAGGCCGTGCCATACTGCACATTCGCACCTTCATTATCCTTAATGAACTCCTGCCAGTTGCTGCCATCGCTGAAGTATTTATGCGAGCCTGACAGGAAGGCGTTCAGTATCGGCAGGCTGCCATCGCTCATGCGCCAGTTATCATCCGTTGCTCCTTCTATTTTGCCATCCGTCTGTGTGGAAAAGCTAAATTTGCTCCACGCGTTCGGATCATTTAACTTATCGTAGTCAATGACCTTGGCGTTTTTTTGCAGGTACCCAGAATTAGGCGCTGATGCTAAATCAAAATAACCATTGTCAGCCTGCGGACGGATGTAATAAACATTTTCAAAATCAACAAAAGACCTATTCGTGCCACGATCAAACGCACCTACTATATCCCCTACGAACCCACCGTCGTCAACATAAATATTACCCATGGTGTAGGCGTTACTTATCTTCAACCTGTTGATAGTGCCACCGTGCTTAAAAGTACCACCCAAAATACCGCCAACTTCGTTGTACTTCACATCACCCTTAAAGGAACGTAAAGAGCCAAGGTTATAAGCATTGCTAATACTGAAAGCAGCATTAGTACCGCTGCTCAGATTGTTGCCGCTCAGGTCTACGGAGCCAACAATACCACCTACCTGGCTAGGCGCATAATTCTTGTTATATACCGTAATATTACCGGTATTGAAGACATTTTTCAGATAACCACTGTACCAATAACCGGCAATGCCGCCGACAACATTGAAGCCATTGTAAATATCGCCATTGTTATAGCTTTTTTCAACAATGCCGCTCAAGCGTCCGACAATGCCGCCGACATGGCGTCCAAAAGTACTGTAGCTGCTGTCGCCAATCGTACCCTTGTTATAGGTATCGTAAATGATAACACGTCCAATAGCCATTTCAGTACTTTCACCCAGGATGCCGCCCATATTAATTGGTGTAACACTGTTTGCTGCCGCATCATGGCGTGTTGTCTTAATATCGCCTACATTATAGGAGGCAGCAATACTGCCATTGTAGGCAAAGCCGCCAATGCCGCCGATGTTGGCATAACCCGTAACATTACCTGTATTATAGCTGCTGGAAACTGCCGCGCTGGCATAACCGCTTTTACCGGCATCATCAGTAGCTTTACCCTTGATGATTTCCAGTCGCTTATCATCAGTCAGACGGTTCCCATCGCTATCCGTTTTCTTCGGCATGTCAATTTTACCGACGATGCCGCCAACATTGACAGCATGTGACGTCAGCTTCGACGTATCTGCCGCAGTATGCACATCGCCACGGTTGCCGCCGGCTTCAATACGCACCGGCACACCGTACAGATAGCCTGCTATGCCGCCAATATTACCAGTAATATAAGTTTCCTTATGGGTGATTTCTTGCGTAAAGCTACCATCCTTTTTGATGCCGCCGGTAGCCATAATATCGCCGCCGTTGTTAATAGCGTTCAGAATGCGGTAATCCTTTTTATTTTTATTGGTTGCATCTGTGGAACCAAAATAGCCGGCAATACCGCCTACGTTCATAGCACCGCGGATATTGCTTTCTACGTTATTGGCATTGGTGATATTGCTGTCCTCAGCACGGCCGACAATACCGCCGACGTTGCCTGCTGCATAATGGTCGAAGCCGCGAGGATCATTATTGTTATTAGCAGTTTTCTTTACCAACGCGGAGCTTACATCCGCTTTGTTGGTTACATCCTTCAGCTCGCTGCCAGCAATGCTGCCCACAATGCCGCCGACGTTGGCTGCACGTACCTCAGCCTTATGAGTGCCGGGAAGGGCTTCATTATTATTCTGCCAATTACTGCCAGTATAATCAGTATGATAAATATAGCTGTCAATAGTAAAGCCGTTGGCTTTGACAACGCCTTCGTTGGAAGCATTAGCAACGGTAGTATTATTGGAAATACTGCCGACGATACCGCCAACATTATAGCCACCCTCAACAGTATTATAGTTAATCAGCGTATTCTTCGTGCCACCAACTGTCGCATTTTCTGCTTTACCAATCATGCCGCCGATATTATACGAATAGTTGGAGCCATTATCTATACCGGTAATTTTGCCAAGGTTATAGGAGCCCTTGTACTGGACACGGTTTTCCTCATCATTGGACAGCTTGCCGCCGTTCATATAGCCAACCAGGCCGCCAACGTTGCTAACACCGCTGACATTACCGGTATTGGTCAGGTTTGACAGCTCACTGCTGCGGCTGTCCGGTTGAACAGAACCAGCAGCATCAGCAAAATTATAGGTAAGCTTACGATCACCCTCAGCATAACCGATGATACCACCGACATTATTTGTACCGCTGACCTTCAGCGTACTGTTGACGCCCTTGACCGTGGTATTAACCGCATGACCGATAAAGGCACCGGTATCAGTATTGCCGCCCTGTATAGATACGCCGTCATTACCGGCAATCAGCGTTACATTGCCCATGAGGGCGCCGTCAGTAAAGCCAAAAAGGCCTGTGGCTTTGCCCTTGCTGTTATCACTGTTATTAATACTCAGGCCAAAGATAGAATTATCAAGGCCATCAAACTTGCCCTTGAAGGCATTATCCTGCGTATTGCCGATAGGAGTCTGGTTACTGCCCGTCAGGTCAATAGAATAGCGCAGGGCATAATGGTCTCCCATGCCCCAATCTTGCTTTTTGCCGATATTTTCTAATTCCTTGCCGTCCTTAATCCAACGGTAGGTAAAAAATTCCGTAACGGACTGGTTCGGTGCATCAGGCTTGCCGGCTTGAACCGTGCCTTGCCATCTATCTCCGGTAGCATTATCAGCAAACTCAATATATTTGCCCCATTTTTTGGCATTTTCCGGCGTACTGCTACCAAGTACAACATCATACTTGCGGTTATCACCAAAACTCTTGTCATCATAAGGCTTGCTAACAATAGTCAAGGCATCTGCCTTAGTCGTATCAAGTCCGCTGAGGCGGTCCATATCAATAACTACACGCTCGCCCTCAAAGACCAGCTTATTGGCATTGATATAGCCCAAGCTCATCAGCTCGGCGTTGGTCATCGCCTTGTTCTGCTTCAGCGCGTTGGCGATATCAGTATTTTCGTTCCAGGTGTTGATATTATCTATTTTTTTGTTGGCAATATGCAGGCTGCCGACATTAATTTCCGCACTGTTGCCAATCTGCACACCGTTGGGGTTTACAAGATAGATATTGCCGCCCTGCTTATCACCGACATAGGAATTCAGCTTGCCGTAAATCTGCGAGCTTTCGCTGCCGGTAACATAGTTCAGCATATTAAAGTTATCGTGGTCACCACGGATAGTTACGCTGGCATTGGCACCGATAGAAAAGCTGTCCCAGGTGACAATGGCATTTTGCGTAGTCTGATGCAAATTCATCTGGTTGCCCTGCGTCCAGTTGCCATTAAAACCACCTTCAATAGTACCGGCAATTAAGTTTCCATTACCGGGAAGCATGTTGTTGGCAACAACGCTGTTGCCTGCGGCGCTGGCAACCCATGGCACTGAAAGCACAGAAAGCATTACAAGGCTGGCCAGACGCGTATTTAAACGTTTATTTAGACTATCCTTTAGTTTCATTTTTTTCTCCCTTCATTTAAGCTGCATATTCAATTATCAATTTATTTTATGAGCTTGCTTTTCCGCACCTTCTCCCTTAAGACGCAGAAAAGCACCAGGCAAAATCACTTAAAACATTTTGTAAAGCTGGAACCACATATGGCCGCTATGGTCACGCGGTTCAACCTTGTCTCTTTGCGCATTGATTTTGCGGGCATAATCCAATTGAGCATGCCAGGAATTATCCAAATTATAGCGCAGGCCCACGCCCCAACCGGAAAGATGCTCGATAAGAGCAGCATTATGCGATTTTACTGCGCCTGTATCAATAAAGGCTGCAGCCTCCAATCCCTTGATGCCCGTCTGACGGCGAAGCTCGGCAGTAGCAGTAAAGCCAATATCGCCGCTGCCCTCGCTGGCACCGTAGGCACGCACGCCGTTCATACCGCCCAGGTAGAACATTTCGCTGCCGTCCAGGTTGCGGTTGGCAATTTGGCCGCTGAGCTGTACGCGGTAGTTCGTTTTACCATCATAAATAACGTGCAGCAGGTCACTTGTCAGCTTATGGTAGTCGCCATCCAGGGATTTGCCACCGCCACTCAAATTACCATACCAGTAAATCAGGCTATACTGGCTGAAGCGGTTCGGCAGATACTTGCTGCCGCTGATGCCTGCATGGTAAACATTGGCCATTTTCTCCGTGGTCAGCTCTATTCCTGCCAATCCTGCAGCCTTCAACTGCAGTCTATCCTTAATTTTGCGGTGGTCATAGCCATAAATCGCTGTTACACGGTTCATGCGGTCACGGTATACAGGCGTCAGACCATAGAAGCTGAAGCCACGCGACTGACCGAGAGAATTATAGAAGCTGTTGGTATTGAGGTCGTAGCTGCTCTGGCTCCAGCCAATGCCCCAGCGGGTGCCATCGCGTCCGACAGGCGCTTCATAGCGTGCACCATAGTTTTTTGTATCATGGTTGGTGAGCATGCCGTTCAAAATGATTTTGTCACCCTGATGACCGGGGTTATTGATTTCGGTATTAAATCCGTAGCGATAACGGCCGCTGTAGTAGCCGCCGGCGTTATCAGTAAATACGTAGTTGTTCCAGACGAGACGACGCAGCACCTGCACCTTTACCTTCGTGGTGCCAGGCTTGCTGCCCGGTGCTAAAATCGCTCTGGCAACAACACCCGGCAAATCGTTGATGTTGTTCATCGTCATTTCCAGCGGCTTATCCATGATATAAGCACCGCTTTGCAGATTCTTATGAATATAACCGGCCAGCACTCTGTCCGCTACGTCCGATTCGTTGCTGATAATCTCAATATCATCGTATTTGGCAACATAAACTGTAATTTCCAGCTCGCCCTGCTTTACCTCCTGCGGCGGCACAATAGCCTGCGCTACAGTATAGCCGCAGGTGCGCGCATATTCATTAATTCTGCTGATGAGCTGCTGCAGCTCTGCCATCTGCAGGCTACGTCCTTCATACTCTTTGCAGATAGCTGCCAGCTTGCCGCTCTTATCAGGCAGCGTGAAGCCTGTCAGTTTAACCTTGGCAACAAAAAACGCCGGATTAGCCTCCGTGCCTGTATTGCCAGGCTTATAAAGCTCGCCTGCAGCTTGCATGCCTTCCACCTGTTGCTCCTGTTGACCTGTTCTATTGTAAGGATGTGTCGTTACAGCCTCCTTATCAAAGGTAGGTATGGGGTTTGCAGCTAATGCCGTTGTGCTCATCAGTGAGCACATAACAGCTGCTGCCATCAGCTTTTTGTTCATTATATTCAGCTCCATTCTCTTAATTTTCTCCAAAAAGCACACCACTTGAATTAATAATATATAAATTCTCAATTGTTCACGTACATCATTTATTTATGGTATGAAATATTCTTAATAAAGGAAGTAGCAGTACCTGCAGATAGTAAACTGAAACAGCAGGTAATTTTTCGCACAACACTACCGATTAAAATCAGTCAATATAAACACTATCGACTGAAATATTTAATATTATCGCAACTGCTATACACTTACATCACAGAAAGTGTGAACAACGAGTATCTTTTTCTCACCCGATTATTTTACTCTTTATTAATATTATCGTCAACTGCTTTTTTTAAGCTTCAGAAAACATTTTCTTGATGTTTTTGCAAATATTTTAACTTTAGCAAAAACATGCATCAATTTATATTGTAATTCATAAATACTCACTTTATAAGGCTCATTATTTCCAGATAAGTTTTATCCATAAATATTTTTTCTAAAATATATGCGATTAGGAATACACTTACTTTTATAAATTACCTATCTTGTTAAGAGCAATTATAGCACTATGTCCCCCCCAGTCAAACTCTTATCCATGAACACGCTACATTCGGCGTAAAAATTTTCATTAACTCTTAAATACGTTACATTTAGTTAAAGAGATTTTAACAGTTAAGGTTCAGATGGGTATAAGTAAACTTTAAAAAAATGTATCCTTGGTAATTTTTGCGTAAAAAAATACGCAACAGATATGATATCTCCATCATCAACATAAAATCAAAAAGGACCGCCCCCACAGGCGATACATCATCGCCAGGGACAGTCCTTTTGAACTTCACTTAATTATTATTTCCGTTTTAAATTTCCAGCTTCTTCAGCAGGAACTCTTCTTCATCCTCAGACAGGCTTTCACCATCAAGCATTTTATAGGCAACGCCAGCAGCCTTGGCCAGACGCATCATAACCTCCGTGCTGTAGTTGCGGTTGAGATTTGCCAAAGTCTGTCTTGCCAGCTCCATAGAAGCAGCAGACACAGTATTTCCCCCAAAACGCTGGTCGCAGGCATAGGCCAGGGCAATCAGGCAGCAGACAATCTCGCTGCTGTAGTTTACATCAAGAACAGTGCGGTTGTTGATAATGAAGCAAAGGTCCTTCACTGCCTTGTCCACATCAAGGCCTGCTGCTCTGCCGCCATCCTCCAGGCGCAGCGCCATGCCCAGGGCATGTGCTGTAACCTGCAGGTTACACTTGTTGCTTTCGCAGTAGGCATCACGCTGGAATACATCTTGCACAAAGCTGCCAGCAACGCGACTCTTGCCCAACGCGTACAAGCTTGCTGTATAATAACGGTTTTCAGCTGCCAGCGGCTGCACTTTGGCAACCTGCTCCTTGCTGCCGCAGCAGCCAAGGGTATAGATGGCCTGAATGTTAACATTAATTTTGAGACCATAGCACGGAAAGCCCTGCAGTACACCCTGCAGCTGGTTCAAACACTCTCTTGCCAGGCTTTGGCGCTGCTGCTCAGTCCAATAAGCAACATGCTTGCGGGCAATGGTGAAAAGACGCAGGCGCAGCTCATCATTATTGCTATAGCACAGCATCTCCAGCAGCGGTCTGGCAAATTCTGCCTTATTACCGGCAGCAGCAATACTGCTGGTGCGCTGGCTCAGCTTGTTGATGACATCCTTTGGCACATTGCCCTTGGCAGTACTCTTGCGTTCACACAAGGTCTGCAGGCCATGCAGCTCATTATGCACGTTCAGCTTAGTACCGGCGGGAGGATTGAATTTCAGCTTAGTAGCAGGTGCATCAGGATTATCGCCGCCAATAACGATTTCAGCGGTTTTCTGCTCCAGAATCTGGTGCATATCCACGTCACTGCTCAAAAGCATCTCCATGCTCAGCACCTTGTTGCTGCCCATGAGCACGCGAATCGCAACGTAAGCACCATCCTTATAACCATGCTCCAGCTTCAGATGACCATTGCCGATGGTCTGGTAAGTGTCGCCAAAGGTACGTCTTTTAATGGGGATGGCAATCTCTGCCTTGTCCGGCAGCAGCTGGAAGCCCTTGATATAGTCGGACTGGTACGGCAGCTCCGTACCACCGGCAACAAGCTCCTGTACAGCACCATCGCGCATACCAAGATACAGGCTGTCATTAAGAATATTTTTGCCCCATTCAATTGCAGCACGCTGCTGTACGGCTGCGGCAGCAGCCCTCGGAGCTGCAGCCTTGCCGGGCAAGGGCTGCAGAGCAGGAGCTTCTGCGCCTACCATGCGCATATCCTCCTGCATTTGTTTCGCATATTTGTGCAGGTAATAATGATATACCGCTGCACCTCTTGCTACGGCCTGATCCGGGTCCAGCGCCACAATCGGCTCCAGCCCGAAGAATTCGCGCAGGCGGTCCGTAACCATATAGAATTTGCTCATACCGCCGTTGACGATTACTGCATCTACCTTCACTTCATCACCCAGCTTGGCGGCACTCTTTTGCAAAACGTCAAGAATAGGATAGATAATATTCTTCGTATCCTGCAGACTGTCTATTTTCTTGTAGTCGGCAAGCTGCAGATTTTTTCCCATAAACGGCTGCAGAATCTTTTCCACAGCCTCTTGAGTGAAGCTGTCGTCATAGGCGTAACCGATGCCGCCCATATTACCGCCTACGAAAAATTCTTCGACATCCTCCTCATCATCCCAGCCAAAGCTGTCATCGGCAGCATAGCTGCTTTCTGCCAGACGGCGTTCGCTCAGCTCCAGCTTCAGCTCCTCTGCATAGTTCAGCAGCTGAGGCATAATCGCCTTTTTTTCCTGCTGCAGCTTGCGCACAACCATAGGACTAGTAGAATACTGTTTTTGGTAATGCTCAAACATTACATCAGCAATGGCGCGATCAAAATCATCGCCGCCTAAAAGAGTGTATCTGTTGGTAGCAATTTCATCTACCTTTAAAACGTCGGGACAGTCCTCACGACGTTTAATCTTATGCATCGTAATATCCAGAGTGCCGCCACCCAGGTCAAACACCAACACGTTCTTCTCGCTGTTGAGGTCAATAATATGATTAGAAATCTCACCATTTTGTACCTGGTTAATCAAATCATAGATAACGGCATTCGGCTCAGAAAGCAGCACTGGTCTTTCGCTGCCATCCTTATTGGTAACCTGAATACCGGCTAACGCGGCAGCATCGCGTGTTGCCTGGCACATTACGGAGTCAAAGTTAGCAGGTACGGTGATTACCGCATCCTTAATCTCCGTGCGATAAATTTTGCTGGCCTCCCGCAGCATGTGCTGCAGGATACGTGCCGAAACCTGCGCCGGAGTTTTGTCCATAATCTCATCAGCCAAGCCTTCGGCATGCGCACTTCCCATCTGGCTTTTAATAGATTTTGCTACCAGATGCGGGCGCAGCGCATACTGGTTTTTGGCAAAATCGCCTACCAGCGGCTCATAGCCATGTTCCTCACGGTAATACACGCAGGACGGCAGCAGTGGCTTCTTCTGCGTGTTCAGGCGCGCCTTGCCTGCTGCGCTGTTGTAAACATCAACGGCGCGCGGCAGGTCTACTACCTTGCTGACGATATCGCCATTAGCCTTAAGATTAACTGTAGCCAAAACAGAGTTGGTAGTTCCCAGGTCAATGCCTACGCATAAATCATTGTGTTCTTCATTATTAATCAACATTATCTACAACCTCCTTAACCTTCGGACGAGAAATTTGTACCTGTTTTTCGCTATAAATCCAACCAGGAGAAATTACCTTAACCTGCTTTTCTTCCTCAGCACAGGTAAAAGGAGTTCCCTCGTAGTTCCAGAATTCAACATCGCCAGCCTTTACAATGCGCAACGATTCAGGCTTCAGCATGGGATTAATGTGGCTGTCACGCAAAAATTGTACCAGCTTGCGCACCATAATCAGCAGACCATTGATTTCCAGCGGCAGCACATAACCACTCTTTTTCACAGCGTCAATACCCTTGCGCAGCATCAGCAGCTCGTCCAGAATACAGCCATATTTATCAGAATTGAGCTTACCGAAGAACTCTGTCATTTCCTGCAGCTTAACAGCCTCCAGGCGTTCGTCAAATTCACTTTGCAGGTCTCTGAGCAGCATATCGGATTGCTCCAGCGCACTTTCAAGACTTGCCAGCTTTTGCAACAAACGCTCCTGCTCAGGACTATGAACTTTTTTCGCATTATTATTGGTGGCAGGTGCACTGCTGCGGTGCTTATTGAAGCCATAGGCATAAGT
The DNA here is from genome assembly GCA_963603005.1 of Escherichia coli. Classification (GTDB taxonomy): domain Bacteria; phylum Bacillota; class Negativicutes; order Acidaminococcales; family Acidaminococcaceae; genus Phascolarctobacterium_A. The sequence goes on from CAVCLW010000004.1 coordinate 15,045, forward strand.
AATAGCATTTTCTATATCAAAAAGCAGATATTTGCACAGTGTATTGCCAAAGCTGGTAATCAGCTGCTGGTCCTTTTCCTGCTGCAGTTGCTTAATATTGTGAAAAATCACAGCCAAAAGAATTTTATAGTAATGCTTAGGCTTTTTTTCCATGAATTTTTCCCGGGTGCTGCGATACAGCTCAAAAGCCTGCTGGTCACCGTTCATGCTTTTTTCCAACAAAATGGCAACGCCGGTAGCATTTTCAAAAACCTCCAGGCGTTTTTCTTCCGTGTTAATCTTGAAGTCACGATAGATTCTGATCATATCGTCAACACTGTAGCTACAGTCATAATTATTTTGTACGAAATCTGCACAGGCAGCAGGCGACATATGAAGATTGGCGCACAGAGCCTGCAAGGTCAGATTCTCAAAAACAATATCCTCAGAAATTTTTTCGAAGCGTCCAGCCTTTTGCTGCACCTTCTCATGAATCTCCTTTAAAATTCCCTGTACCTTAATACTTTTTGTTTCCAGCATTATGCTTCCTCCTAATTTTTAGATTGTATAAATGTCGCCTTCCTCAGGAAAGACTACCTGAGTACGGCATTGGGCATCACGCATTAGCTCCTGCTCCACGGTGTGACCATAATAACCCTCGGCACAATGCACCAGATAGGCCTGACGTGGATTCAGCCTGCGAATGAAGCTGAGCATTTCCCCGTAGTCCTCATGCAACGTATAGGCATTGCCAAAGAGACGGTAACGCCAGCTTACCTGCTCCTTGCGCTTAGTGCCGATAACAATGTGAGGGTGCGCTGCACCGGCGTTAAAGCTGCTATAGTTGTTTTGCTGCAGCACCGGCAGCTGCAGGCTTTCCATCACGTGCACAGCGGCCATGGCCTCCGGCTCAAGATAGATTGGATAAACCTGTCCGCTCTGCTCCATCTCACGGTTGAGCGCCATTAAGAGCTCCAGCACTCTGCCGGGGTCAAAGGCCTGCAGATAAACAGATTGCCCATAGCGCAGGTTGCTCATAACCTCACTGATGCGCTGTGGAAGTGTGTTCTTTTCACGAACACTGTAGGGCTGCTTGGCATGCAGTGCGCACATCAGCAGTACGTCTACCTCCAGGTCATCTGGCAACCAACAACCATCAAGGCCGAAGGCTGATTGCAATGAGTAGTCGCCAGTGTAGAGAATTTTGCGGCCTGCATATTCAAACAGTGTCATCATAGCGCCGGGGATATGCCCCGCCGGGAAAAAGGTGACTGTGTAATCACGCTGCTTGATTTTTTGCAGGTAATTGACAGGCGCAACGCTGCTTAACAAACGCGAAGCTTCGTCTGCTCCCTGCTGACTGCTATTGGCAATCAGACGGTATTCGGCAAGCTGCTTGGTCTGCAGTGTCATGTAAACGGAAGCCTGAGGTGCCATCTGCATGAGCTGCGGCAGGTAGCCGACATGGTCGGTGTGCGCATGAGAAATGTAAACGTGGTCAAGCTGCTGTATGCTTTCCATGAATTGCGAGGTAAGCAGGCTGCGAAAATCCGGGGAACAAGTTGCTCCGTTGATACGCTGAAGTCCACAATCTAGCAGGATGTTACTCTGTCCCAGACGCAGGTAGTAGCAGCTGCGGCCTACACTTTGGGCGCCTCCCAAGGGCATAAAATAAATATCTTTTTGTCGCATGTCTTCCTCCTTTCTGTTTGCTGATATCAGTATAGCAAGTGACAATGACAGTTTCTGTCTATCTTTGCTTTTGCAGATATTTTTTATTTCAATATGATTATACGTTGAAGGATTTAAAATATCATTGAAAAAAAGGTGCGTGCTCAAGGATGTTAGGATATGCAGACTTGCTTTTACTTTCACTGTTTATATCTGCGATTTTTGTTGCCAAACGGCACGCTAAGAAAGTTTTTTATTTTACGAAAGAGGAAGAAAGATAATAGCCAATATCTTTTTATAAGAAGTGTAGCTGAGCCTGCTTTTGCGCAATAAAAAAGCTTCAGCCGCAGCTAAAGCCTTTTCTTCTGTTCAATATTTGTTTGCAGCAGCAATGCATATGCATAATCTTTTTATTAAGCATTTTTATTTTCCGAAGCGCGCTGATGGCATAAAAATAGCGCTGCCTGTTTGGCAGCGCATATTTTAGTCAGCTTGCAATTACAGCTTCGCAACGACATCCTTATCAAAAACCTTCGCCAACAGCTCCTTAGCTCTGGCATCAACCTCTTCATCAATATACCCCTGCACCTTCAGCAGCGCAAAGGTAATTGCCACCAGGTCATCACTGTATCCCAACACCGGCGTAATATCCGGCACAAAATCCAGGGGAGCGATTAAATACCCCAAAGCTCCCATAATCAACGCCTTTTCCTTCGCAGGAACCTCCGGCTTCTGCAGTACGCACCACAGCTGCACGACCTTATACAGCAGCTCGATGCCGATGTGGGCACCGTAGCGGCTGATTTTATGCAGCAGGCCTTCCTCGCTGTAGCTTCCGGAATACTTCTGCAGCTCGCCGTCATTGATTTTCTTTTTGTCAAAGTCTTTGTGTTCTGTCATTTTGCTCCACTCTTCTCCAAACCGTGGACGAATGCTTAGCGCATATTGATGAATTGCAGATCAACGCCGAAATCACCGGCCTTCAGCAGCTGGATAACAGCCTGCAGGTCATCCTTTTTCGCACCGGCAACACGTACCTGGTCATCCTGAATCTGAGCAGTTACCTTCAGCTTGGAAGCCTTGATAGCTGCCACGATTTTTTTGCCGTTCTCTTTGGAAATACCCTGTTGGATTTCCAAAGCTTGGCGAACGGTGCCTTTGGCAGCGGGCTCAATTTTGCCCGGAACCAGACAACGCAGAGGAATACCGCGTTTAGCCATTTTTTGGCGCAGCATATCTAAAATTGCGCCCAGCTTGTATTCGTCCTCAGCTGCAATTTTTACTTCCTTCTCACCGAGCTCGATGGAAGCATTGCTGCCGCGGAAATCATAACGCTGGTCAATCTCTTTTTTAACCTGATTAACAGCGTTATCCATCTCCTGCATATCAACTTGGGAAACAACGTCAAAGGAACTATCTTTTGCCATTATTATTATCCTCCTAAATATAGCTAAAGTTTATCATGCCTAATTATATCAAAGAAAGCGCTTTAACGCCAGTAAAACTACCGGCAACAGCAACTTTGCTTATTTACCTGCATTTTTGCCATGCATATAAGTATGCTCCTGGCTAAGCTCCTGCAAAAGCTGCAGGCCGCTCCAGGTGCAGTTGGTAGGCGTCAGCATCGCCTTCAGCGCCACCTGACGCAGCTTACCCTTTTTAACGGCAGCCAGCAGTCTGTCCAAATCCTGACGGCTGAAGCCGCACATGAGTAGCATTTCCTCCTGCCCTTCGTCACCGCTGTAAGCCTCACTGACAGACGCCACCTCGGGCAAGCCTGCCAGATAACCTACAGGCTGCAGCAGCTCCTCACGCGCCACGGCGCGCAGCTGCGTGCGCAGCATCATGCAAATCAGCTTCAGCGCCTGCAAACGCTCAGGCGTAAAATTATAGGCCAAAATTATTTTTTGCATATGATTCTCCTATCTCAGGCAAACAAATCAATCTGGTTATTTTCCGGCAAATCGCCCAAAACGCCCATGTCTGCCAGCTTTTCGATAACGCTCTTATTGACGCCCGAGCGCAGGCGCAAATCCTCCTGGGAGATAAACGGTCGGTTGATGTCCCTCGCGGCAGCAATACTCTTGGCAGCGTTTTCACCTACACCGCCCAAAGCAGCCAAGGGCGGGCGCAGGCCGTTTTCCGTAACCAGGAATTTAATCGGATCCGACTTGTATAAATCCATCTTATCAAAGCTAAGACCGCGCTCCAGCATCTCATTTACCAGCTCCAGATAGGTAACAGTTGTTTTATCCAGAGGCGAAGCCTTGAAGCCCTGCTGGTAAACATTCTTGATGAAATTCTTCACATAGCTCTTACCCTTGGAAACATGGGTATAGTCAAAATCCTTGGCACGCACCGTAAAGTACGCCGCATAAAACTCTTTCGGATAATGCACCTTACAATAGGCAATACGGTAAGCCATAAGAACGTACGCAACGGCGTGCGCCTTCGGGAACAGATACTGTACCTTTTCGCAGGACTTGATATACCATTCGGGAATATTTACCGCGCGCATAGCCTCAAGCATCTTCGGCTCCAGACCTTTTTTCGCCGCCTTGCCCTTACGCACGTGCTCCATCGTCTTAAACGCCAGACTGGGTTCCACGCCCTTGGAAATCAAGTGCGTCATAACGTCGTCACGCGTGGAGATAGTTTCGGCAACAGGCTTGCCTTCCTTAATCAAATCCTGCGCATTGTTCAGCCATACATCCGTACCGTGCGAATAACCGGATACACGCACAACCTCACTGAATTTCTTCGGCTGTACGTCGCTGATCATCTGACGTACAAACTTAGTGCCACATTCCGGGATACCGAAAGTGCCGACGGCACTGTCAATCTGCTCCGGCGTAACGCCGAGGGAACTTGTATCCTGGAAGATACGCATCGTTTCTTCATCGCCCACAGGAATCTTCTTGGGATCAAAGTTAGGATCCACATCCTCCTGCAGATATTTTTCCAGCATCTTCAGAACCATCGGATCATCGTGGCCCAGAATATCCAGCTTAACCAGACGGTCATTGATGCTGTGATAATCGTAGTGAGTAGTAATCGTAGTGCCGTCCTTATCATCGGCAGGACGGTTCATCGGCGTAATATAATGGATATCCATATTACGCGGCACAACCATGATGCCGCCGGGATGCTGGCCCGTAGTGCGCTTGATACCGGCAAAGCCTTCGACAAGAGCTGCCACATGCGCAGGATGCACATGCAGATTCTTTGCCTCGTAATATTTTCTGATAAAGCCTATCGCCGTTTTGTTGGCGATAGTAGCAATCGTACCGGCGCGGCAAACATTGTCGCGGCCGAAAAGCTCCTCGGTGTACTTGTGCGCCACGCTCTGGTCAGACATAGCGGACGGATCATCGGGATCGATACCGCCGGAGAAGTTCAAATCGATATCAGGAACCTTGTCGCCATGGAAGCCCAGGAAAACTGCGAACGGGATATCATGACCGTCGCGCAGCATTCTGGTGCCGCATTCGGGGCAATCCTTCGGCGGCAGGTCAAAGCCGCTGTCGACCTCATTGTTCATAAAGAATTCGCTGTGACGGCAATGCGGACAACGGTAATGCGGCTTCAGCGCATTAACCTCGGTAATATCCAGCATCGTAGCAACAAAGGACGAGCCTACGCTGCCACGCGAGCCTACCAAGTAACCGCGGTCGATAGAATGCTTAACCAGCTTATGCGCAATGTAATACAATACGGAGAAGCCGTGGCCGATAATAGCATCCAGCTCCATCTTCAAGCGGTCCTCAACAATCTGCGGCAGCTTTTCGCCATACCATTTATGCGCTTTGGCATAGGACAAATCACGCACGGCATCCTCCGCACCGGGAATAGAAGGTGAATACAGCTGGTCGCGGTCGGGAACAGGCTTAATACGCTCAATCATATCCGCAATCTTATTGGTATTCGTAACAACAACCTCGTAGGCTGCATCTTCACCAAGATAAGAGAACTCCTTGAGCATCTCCTCCGTAGTGTGCAAGTACAGCGGCGGCTGCAAATCTGCATCCTTGTAGCCTTGACCGGCCTGCAGAATCGCACGCAGCTGTGCATCCTCCGGATTAAGGAAATGCACGTCGCAGGTTGCCACAGTCAGCTTGCCCAAGCGCTTGCCAAGCTCATAGATTTTGCGGTTATGCTCACGCAAATCCTCTTCGGTGCAATAGTTTTCACGCACCAGGAACTGGTTATTGCCCGTAGGCTGAATCTCCAGATAATCATAAAAGCCGGCGATTTCCTCCAGCTCCTCATCGCTCGCACCTAAGCGCACCGCACGGTAAAGCTCGCCCGCCTCACAGGCCGAGCCCAAAATCAGGCCCTCGCGATGCTCCTCGATAACAGCGCGCGGCAGCAGCGGACGCTTATTCAGATAACGCAGATGGCTGATAGTAACGAGCTGGTACAGGTTACGCAGACCAACCTCATTCTTCGCCAGAATAATAATATGATGGCTGCTGATTTTGCTTTTGCCCTTAGTCGCAGCATCAGGATTTTCCGTATCAACAGCATCGTCCTTCGTCTTGCGGTCGCTGATAAGATAACCCTCCATGCCGAAAATCAGCTTCAGGTCACTGCCCTCCGCCGCATCAAAGCAGAACGGAAAGGCCTGTACAACGCCATGGTCGGTAATCGCCAAAGCCTTGTGGCCCCAACGGATAGCCTGCTTTACAAGGCCCTCCATCGGTGTCAGGCCATCAAGCTTACTCATCTTCGTATGGCAATGCAGCTCAACCCTCTTGACCTCCGCATTATCCATGCGCTCCTCCTTGGCATCGAGCTTCATAATGCCGCGAGGCACCATGCACATCTCGTCAAAGGCAAAGCGGTCGGGGGCAACATCACCCTGCAGACGCAGGCGCATACCGGGCTTCAGCAGATTTTTAAACTCGTTGCATTCCTTGCGCGGGTCGCCGCCGTCACGCTTGTCAAAGCGTAGCTTAACGAAAATACCGCCGGTATCATCGCTCACGTTAAAGGTAAGCACAATGGAACCGACGCGCGTTTCCTTATCAATAAAGGTCTGCAACGCACCGTCCTTATCCAAGCTTTTGACAAAGGTACCTTCGATAACAACGTTGCGCTCTTCCTCTGTAACAGTATCAAGCTTACGCGGTGTGCCCTTGATTTTTTTGCCCCACAGCTGGCCGTCAGCCTTCTTTTCTCCGTATAAGGCTGCCATGGCCTGCAGATACTCGGGGTCCTCCTCCGGATTGTTATAGGACGTTTCACAGGGAGGCTCCGGCGGCAGAGTTTCGCCGATTTCAATATCAGGCGGCTCCGGCGGCAGAGGAATTTCCTCCGGCAGCGGCTCGCCGGTACAATCGGTAATTTCTACCTCTGCCTGCGGCTCACGCTGCATCACCTGGCATTTGGAGCCATCGCCGTCGCAAATCATATCTACGCTTTGCAAAGAAAAAGCGGCTGCAAGCTGCTGCGCCGCCTTCTGCAGCAAGCCACCGGTAAGATGGGCGGCACAGCTGAAGTGTACCTCCCACTGACAGGCAGACTCGTCTACACAAATCTGATTAATATGCATCAGCTTCAGCTGCATCAATTCCACCGGAGAAAAGGTCAGCGAAGCCAAAAAACTATAAAATTTTTCTTCATCAGGAATCAGACAATATTTTTTATTCACATTAAATCCTTTCCTAATAATGACGGGAGAAGTTGTTGGGGGAATTGGATAACAACGCAGATGGCGTGCTATCTTCCTCTATTTTTTGGAGATAAGCTAGAGTGCGTCAGATGCCAGGGCGGATGCCGACGGCGTACTGTTAGTACGTCGAGGCGACGCAACAACGCAGATGGCGTGCTATCGCTTATCTCACTTATCGCATGTTTTCGACGCCTACCACACCCTCTATCCCCTGCAACCCCTTGACAATATCTCCGCTCTCGGGCGCAGTTTTGCCAAGCTTCAGAAAGACCTCCAGCACCAGACGATTCTTTTCCTTATCGCGCTTTACGTTCAGCGATTTTACCTGTACGCCGTTAAGGGACAGATAACCGGTAACATCGGTTATGGCACCGGAGCGATTGGTAGTAATGATGCGGACAAACTGGCGGTCGCTGCGGTTGTTGGCAGCAAAACGCTTTTCCCAGGTATGGAAGGTAACAAGAGTTATCATGGTGATAATGGTTGCCACACTGCTGAGGAAGTACATACCGCTGCCGGCAGCAAGGCCGATTGCGGAAACCATCCACAGGCTGGCAGCAGTTGTCAGACCGCGAATAGTTAAACCCTCGTGCAGAATGGTGCCTGCACCGAGAAAGCCTATGCCGCTGACAACCTGGGCTGCAATACGCGCCGAGTCACGGCGTTGGCCGATATCCTCCTCCAGCTTGGCAGTCTGAGGATAAACATCATCAAAGCCGTAAAGCGAAACAAGCATAAACAGCGCCGAGCCCACGCACACAAGAATATGTGTACGGAAACCGGCAGGACGGTCACCGCTGCCTCTTTCTATACCGACAATACCGCCGAGAATTGCAGCAACAACCAGCCTGATAACCATAACAACCTCTTTGTTATGCAAAAAAGAAGTATTAATTAAATCCATGCCAGTATCACCTCACAGCTTCCGTTCCCTCTGCCTGCGCCGGGCGCAGACATGGGAACTGACTTATTTTTACAGCTTTTGCAGCATCTCCCTGATAGCGGTGATATAATCACTATCCAACGGCAGCATGCTTACTTCGCCGGTCTTACGAACTTTAACTTCCAGCTCGCCGGTCTGCAGAGTCTTAGGACCTACAACTACACGCAGCGGATAGCCGATTAAATCTGCGTCCTTGAATTTTACGCCCGGACGCTCCTTGCGGTCGTCGATAACAACCTCAACGCCTGCTTTGTGCAGCTCGTTATAGATTTCCTCAGCCTTGGCAAAGGATGCTTCATCCTTTACGTTTACAGGTACAACAAGCACTTCATACGGAGCAATAGCAACAGGCCAGATCATACCGTCGGCATCATGGCTCTGTTCAACGCAGGCAGCCATAGTACGGCCTACGCCGATACCGTAGCAGCCCATTACCATCGGCTGCTCTTTGCCGTTTTCATCCAGATAGGTGCATTTCATAGCTGCGCTGTATTTGGTGTGCAGCTTGAATACCTGACCTGCTTCGATACCGCGAGCCTTAGCAATCGGAGCGCCGCAGTGCGGGCAGGGATCGCCCTCAGCCATCAGACGGATATCGGCAACGTAGGTCGGAGTGAAGTCACGGCCCGGGTTAGCGTTGATGTAGTGGAAGCCTTCATGGTTAGCACCACAGCAAACATTGTGCATATTCATAACGGTTGCATCGCAAACGATAATAACCTTTTCGGGATCAAGGCCTACAGGGCCCATATAACCACCGACAGTGCCAGCCTTAGCCAACAGCTCTGCCTCAGCCATTTCCAGCTCAACTGCGCCTACGGTGTTTTGTACTTTGGTTTCGTTAACCTCGTGGTCACCGCGAACGAAGCACAGTACCAGGCCTTTTTCGCATTGGTAAGCAACAGCCTTTACGGATTTTTCAATCGGAGCGTTGAGGAAAGCACAAACATCGGCAATGGTCTTGCAGTTTGGAGTTTCAACCTCGCTCAGCTCCTGCATTTCTTCTGCCGGAGCTTCCAGCGGGTACAGCTCTGCCTTTTCGATATCGGCAGCGTAATCGCATTTGGTGCAGTAGGTAATTTCTGCTTCACCGCTGTCTGCCAGCACCATGAACTCATGGCTGCCGGTACCGCCGATAGCACCGCTGTCTGCTTCTACCGGGCGGAAGTTCAGACCGCAGCGGGTAAAGATTTTGTCATAAGCATCATACATTGCCTTATAGGAAACGTCCAGACCTGCTTCATCACGGTCGAAGGAATAGCCATCCTTCATAATGAAGTCACGGCTGCGCATCAGGCCGAAGCGCGGACGACGTTCGTCACGGAATTTGTCCTGAATCTGATACAGGTTCAGCGGCAGCTGACGGTAGGAACGTACATCGTTCTTAACCAGAGTAGTAACCATTTCCTCATGGGTAGGACCAAGGCAGTATTCATGGCCGTGACGGTCCTTCAAGCGTACCATTTCTGCGCCGTAAGCGTCCCAACGGCCGCTTTCCTTCCAGATTTCTGCCGGCTGCATAATCGGCATCATGATTTCCTGACAGCCTGCATGGTCCATCTCTTCGCGGATAATATTTTCGATTTTTTTAATAACACGCCAAGCCAGCGGCAGATAGGTGTACATGCCATTGGTGGATTTACGCATAAAACCGGCACGCAGCAGCAGCTGATGGCTCGGGATTTCAGCCTCGGACGGAACCTCACGCAGAGTGGGTGCATACATTTTAGAAACTTTCATTAACGGGATACCTTCCTCTCAAGTAAAATTTTATCTATTTCAGCAAAAAGCTCGCTTACAAGCTGATCCTCGGGAACCTTCCGCAAGATTTCGCCCTTGCGGAAAACAAGTCCCTCGCCGATGCCGCCGGCAATGCCGACGTCAGCCTCACGTGCTTCACCGGGTCCGTTGACCACGCAGCCCATAACGGCAACCGTAATGGGTTCTTCAATACCTGCCAGACGGCGTTCAACCTCCAGCGCCAGCTTTTCCAGACTGATGCGGGTGCGACCGCAGGTAGGACAGCTGATTAACGTCGGTCCGTGCTCACGCAGGCCAAGGGATTTCAGAATATCATAGGCCACACGCACCTCGTTCACCGGGTCACCGGTCAACGAAACGCGGATAGTATCGCCGATGCCTTCGGCCAGCAGCGTACCGATGCCTACTGCGGATTTGATAATACCGCTGTTGACGGTGCCTGCCTCCGTAATGCCAACATGCAGCGGATAATCACACTGCGCTGCCATCAGACGATAAGCCTCCAGTGTCAGCGGCACATCATGCGCTTTGAGTGAAATCTTAATGTTACGGTAATCCATCGCTTCGAGAATGCGGACGTGGCGCCAAGCCGCCTCCACAAGAGCCTCCGCGGTGGGATGGCCGTATTTTTCCAGCAAATCCTTCGGCAGGGAGCCGGCGTTGACACCGATGCGTATAGGAATATTACGTTCCTTCGCTGCTTCTACCACAGCGCGCACCTTCTCCTCACCGCCGATATTGCCGGGGTTTAAGCGCAGGCCGTCAACGCCTGCTTCAATCGCTGCCAAAGCCAGCTTATAATCAAAATGAATATCGGCAATGACAGGAATCGGACTTTCCTTACAAATTGTTTTCAGGCCCTCCGCCGCTGCCATATCAGGCACGGCACAGCGGATAATATCGCAGCCTGCATCTGTCAGACGCTGAATCTGCTCCAAGGTTGCAGCAGCATCGTCTGTATGTGTGTTAGTCATAGACTGAACGGCAATCGGAGCATCGCCGCCCACAGCCACGCTGCCTACATGCAGCTGACGGGTTTTTCTACGTTCTATCACTTTCATTCACCTCTTAACGTGTTATATCCTTAAAGGTGGAAAATACTGTCAGCGCTAAAATCAGCGCAATACCAACCATCTGGATGTTTGTCATAGCCTTGCTGCCGAGCGGTTTACCGCGCAGGCCTTCCAAAAGCAGCAGTACAAAGTGTCCGCCATCCAGTGCCGGCAGCGGCAGCAGGTTGATAACGCCCAGGTTGATGCTCAAAAAGGCAACAAAGGTTATCAACGGCAGCATGCCCTTTTCCGCCACCTGACCGGCCATCTGCGCCACACCGATAGGACCGGCCACCTCAGCCGGGGCATTGCCGGAAACAATCTTGTACAGGCCGTTCAGCATAGAAACGATAATATTTTTGGTATATACGCAGCCTTCTTTAATTGAGCCGAAAAAGCCCAGGCTGACCTTGTTGAACTTGGGGCTGATGCCGATTAAGGGACGGCCTGCCTCCCTGTCATACACAGGAGTCATGGTGTAGCTTTTTACAGCTCCCTTACTTTCTGCAGTCAGCGTTACCGGATTAGTTCCGCTCGCACGCAAATTGGTAACAACCTCCGTCCAGGTAGCGACAGGCTTATTGTTAATCGTCAGAATGCGGTCGCCGTTACGCAAGCCTGCTCTTTCCGCAGCCATGCCGTCTACAACAGTGCCCAGGATTGGCTCATTCACCAGCTCCTGTCTGCCCTCCAGCATAAAAATGCCGCTGAAAAGAATAATAGGCAACAGGAAATTCATCAGCGCACCTGCCAGAATAACCAGCATTCTGGAGGGAATCGGCTTGGATTTAAAGGTTCCCGGTTCAGGCGGATCATCGGGATCCATGCCTGCGATTTTATTATAGCCACCCAGCGGAATAGCCCTCAGGCTGTACAGGGTATCGCCGTCCTTTTGCTGATACAGCTTGGGACCGAAGCCGATGGCAAATTCATCGACACGCATACCTGTGAGCTTCGCCGTAATAAAATGACCGAATTCATGTACCGTAACCAACACACCAAAAACAAAAACAGCGGCTAATATTGTTAGCATTTTACCTCCTTACGATAGTCGGCAAGCTTTGCCGGCCTTCAGTCTATAATTTAGCAATAACCCCTTTGGCAGCAGCACGCGCCCAGGCATCCGTTGCTTCAATATCCTCCAGCTGCGGACGCAGAACATTGTTGTGCTGCGCTGTAACCGTAGCAGTGATATAAGGGATATCCAGATATTTAATTTTGCCTGCCAAAAAGGCATATACAGCCTCCTCGTTGGCAGCATTGAAGGCACAGGGCAGAGTGCCGCCGGCCTTACCGCAGTCAATAGCAATCTTCAAGGAAGGAAATGCTTCTAAATCAGGTGCTTCAAAAGTAAGGTTACCCGCAGCAACAAGATCAAGCTGTTCAAAGCTGTAATCATAGCGCTCCGGCCAGCTCAAAGCGAACTGAATCGGCAAACGCATATCAGGCACACCCAGTTGGGCAATCACACTGCCGTCGCAGAATTCTACCAGACTGTGTACAATGCTCTGCGGATGTACAACAACCGCAATTTTATCATAGGGCATATCAAACAGCCAATGTGCCTCCATAACCTCCAGGCCCTTGTTGGCCAGTGTAGAGGAATCAAGCGTTACCTTCTGCCCCATGCTCCAGTTTGGGTGATTGAGGCATTGCGCCAAAGTTACATTTTCCAGCTCACTGCGTTTTTTGCCGCGGAAGGGACCGCCGCTCGCCGTAATAATCAGACGCTTGACTTCCTTTTCCGTGCCTCCGCGCAAGGATTGGAAAATAGCGCTGTGCTCACTGTCCACAGGAGTCAGGCTTACACCGTGCTTACGCACAGCCTCCATAACAATGCTGCCGGCAGCAACAAGAGTTTCCTTATTAGCCAGCGCAATGTTCTTGCCGCAGGCAATAGCAGCCAACGTCGGGCGCAGGCCAGCATAGCCTACCATAGAACCAAGCACCGTATCCGCTCCCTCGTAGGTAGCAGCAGCCAGAAGACCTTCCTCCCCGGCTAAGATTTCCGTCTTGCCGTGATAGCGGTCAGCCAAGCGCTTAGCAGCGTCCTTATCCGTCAAAACGGCAATATCAGGCTCAAACTGCTTAATCTGCTGCTCCAAAAGCTCATCGCTTTTATGCGCAGCCAACGCGCGTACTTTCAGCTTTTCAGGATTGGCAGCAGCAACCTCCAGGGTCTGACGACCGATAGAGCCCGTACTGCCCAAAATAGAAATATTCTTCATTTGCTATCCTCTATTCTTGAAACATAGATAAAGCGCTGATAATCATCAGCAGATAATACACAACCGGTGCCGTAAACAGCAGGCTGTCGAAACGGTCCAGCACACCGCCGTGACCGGGGAAAATCTTACCGGAATCCTTGATATCAAAGCTGCGTTTGACAATGGATTCAATCAAATCGCCGACCGGAGCAAAAAATGCCACCGCCAACGCCACTGCCACAGCATGCCACAAAGCAATGCCCAAGCAGATAATGCACAGAAACAGTACAGTCACAAAGCAGCCGACAAAGCCGCAGACAGCGCCCTCAAAGGATTTCTTCGGGCTGACGCTGCAGAACGGAGTCTTGCCGAAGGCACGGCCGAAGAAATATGCAAAGGTATCGCTTGCCCAAGTGCCCAAAAGCACAATCCACAGGCAGATTTCGCCGTACTCAAATACACGGAAGCCCAAATCGATATGCGGACCGCCGTCAAAGGAGCGTAACAAAATAATGTGTGCAAACAAAAGACCGCAGTACAGCATGCCCCAGGCAGTAAGCGCACTGTTTTCTGCCCAATGCTGCTCGCCTCTGTTGCAATGCAGCCACAGGCCTTCAATCGTGCTGAAAATGAAGAACAGCGCTGTGAGCATCACAATAAATGCCAGCGTATAAACGCCCTCCAGCTCAAAATAATAGCCTGCACCGGCAACCAGCACCATCAGCAGTGCACCAACGCCACCGGTCAGCGTGTAGGCATGATAGCCCTTGTTCTCTACCATCTTGTGGTATTCGTACCAGGCCACAGCAGCCAAAACAGTAACAGCCGCATTAAAAAGCATACCACCCTTTGTGATAATGCCGACTGCCGCAATAATACCGATTACACCGGTAATAATACGTGTTAACATAGTTAAAATACATCCTTCTTTGAATTATAAAATTGATTGGAGCCCTGACGAAGTATATGGCGTCTTACCTATTTTCACCTTTCTCTAGTCAGCCGGGAAGATGCCGGAGACGAGGAAGGGCGACGACGCCGTACATACTCGTACTGCTAGGAGCCCTGACGAAGCATACGGCATCTTACCTATTTTTCTCCTTCTCTAGGCAGCCGGGAAGATGCCGGAGACGAGGAAGGGCGACGACGCCGTACATACTCGTACTGCTAGGAGCCCTGACGAAGCATACGGCATCTTACCTATTTTTCTCCTTCTCTAGGCAGCCGGGAAGATGCCGGAGACGAGGAAGGGCGACGACGCCGTACATACTCGTACTGCTAGGAGCCCTGACGAAGCATACGGCATCTTACCTATTTTTCTCCTTCTCTAGGCAGCCGGGAAGATGCCGGAGACGAGGAAGGGCGACGACGCCGTACATACTCGTACTGCTAGGAGCCCTGACGACGTATACGGCGTCTTACCGGCTGACTAAACCGCCGAAACGGCGCTCGCGCCCCTGATAAGCCAAAATCGCCTCCACCAGATGATCCGGTGTAAACTCCGGCCAGAACACCTTGGTCGTCCAGATTTCCGCATAAGCAATCTGCCAGAGCAAAAAGTTGCTGATACGCAAATCACCGCCCGGACGGATAAGCAGATCCGGCGCAGGCAGGCCCTTGGTATACAAATGGTTTTCAATCACATTATTATCTATATCGTCTACGGCAAGAGTACCGTTGGCAGCTTCCGCCGCAATAGTACGCACAGCATGCAGGATTTCTGCCTGTCCGCCGTAGTTTATAGCCAAATTCAAAATAATACCGGTGTTGTTTTTCGTTGCCTCTATTGCGTGCTCCATCTTCTGCTGCACAATCTCAGGCAGACCTTTACGCGAGCCGATAAAACGCACCTGTACGTTATTTTCGTTAAATTCGTCAATTTCGTTGGTCAGATAACGGCTCAAAAGCTCCATAATGAAGTTTACTTCCGTCACCGGACGCTTCCAGTTTTCGGTTGAAAATGCATAAGCACTGATAACCTTAACTCCCAGCTTATCAGCTGCACGGACAATAGTTTTCAGTGTTTCCGCTCCGGCCTGATGGCCAAAGGTGCGCACCTTGCCCTGAGCCTTAGCCCAGCGACCGTTACCGTCCATAATAATAGCAATATGCTGAGGAATATTATGCATATCCAGATCTTCAGTATGCATTACGATATTATTCTTAGTCTTATTTTTTGTTTGAAACAAGCCTCTAAACACAAGCATCAAGCCTTTCGCTAAAATTTGTAACTTGCTTTTAGTTTTCTTTACTTTTCCCCTGATTAAAGAAGAGGCGTGCCTCCCCCTTGCGGGAGGCCGCCTTCCTGATTTTGCATTGCAGTCTTGAATTACTCAATAGCGCCAACCGGGCAGCTAGCAGCGCAAGCGCCGCATTCTACGCAGTCTTCACCGATTTCGTATTTACCGTCAACTTCAGTAATAGCGCCAACGGGGCAGGTAGCAGCACAAGTACCGCAGCCTACGCAAGAATCCTTATCAATTTTCAGAGCCATTCGTCGCACCTCCTTCCTTATCTATACACAATGGTAAGAGCTAATCTATTAGCAGACAACTGCTGTTGTCTTACTACATATCTGCGCACCTCACGTCCTTCAAAGTCTGCCTCGCTTGCACGCGGCGGCAGCAGAGGCTGCACCTCATAGCTGCAGCCTGCGGCCTCCAGACGACGGGCAGCCTCCTTGAGAGGCAGTGCCAAAACCTGTGGAATTTCCATTATACTTCCATTATACTTCCATTATACTTCCATTACTTCTTTTTCTTTGTTAGCAGCTGCAGTGTCGATTTCTTTCATAACCTTATCTGTCAGCTTCTGTACCTTTTCAGTACCCTTCTTAGCCTCGTCCTCAGTGATTTCCTTAGCCTTTTCGGTCTTTTTGATAGCATCGTTGGCATCACGGCGCAGGTTGCGGACTACAACACGGTATTCCTCAGCTTTTTTATGTACAACCTTAACCAGGTCCTTACGACGCTCTTCGGTCAGCTGCGGCAGGTTCAGTCGAATGCAGATACCATCGCTGTTCGGGTTCAGACCGAGATCGGATTTCATAATTGCTTTTTCGATATCCTTCAGGATGTTTTTCTCCCACGGTTGAATAACAATCATGCGCGGTTCCGGTACGGTTACACTTGCAACCTGAGTTACAGGTGTCGGGGAACCATAGTAATCAACCATAACCTTCTCCAGCAGAGAGGGAGTTGCACGACCAGCACGCAGGCTTGCCAGATCCACACGCAGGGCAGCAACGGATTTTTCCATCTTGCTCTCGATACCGCTGATAATTTCATTAACTGTTGCCATTATTCCTTACCTCCTACCAGGGTACCAATTTTTTCGCCTGCAGCAGCACGCAGAATGTTACCCGGTTCATCAATATTAAATACTACAATAGGAATGTTGTTATCCATGCACAGGCTGATTGCAGTGGAATCCATTACGCTGAGATGACGTTTGATAACCTCGATGTAAGGCAGCTCATCAAATTTCTTCGCATCCGGATTAACTGCCGGATCGCTGTCATAAACACCATCTACGCCTTTTTTAGCCATCAGGATAGCATCTGCTTCGATTTCCGCAGCACGCAGAGCAGCGGTGGTATCGGTGGAGAAATAGGGGTTACCGGTACCTGCGGCAAAAATAACGACTCTTGCTTTTTCCATGTGGCGGATAGCACGGCGACGAATGTAGGGTTCTGCAATCTGACGCATTTCAATAGCGGTCTGCACACGGGTCGGAACCTCTAAGTTTTCCAAAGCATCCTGCAACGCCAAAGAGTTGATAACGGTTGCCAGCATTCCCATGTAGTCAGCAGTAGCACGGTCCATGCCTTTGTTGCTGCCGCTGAGTCCGCGCCAGAAGTTACCGCCGCCGTTAACGATAGCAACCTCTACCCCTGTCTCAACTACAGCCTTGATTTGCTTGGCCAAGGCATATACTACTGTCGGATCAATGCCAAAGCCTTTTTCACCGGCCAGGGCTTCACCACTAAGCTTTAAAACTACACGTTTGAATTTCTTAAGTTCTGTCACGATAGCGACCTCCCATTTTTTACTTATTCCTATACTCTATTCAATAATTATACCAAAAATACCTGCTTTATTCTACCAAAAATTTTATGAAGAATTAGCGAAAGAAATTCCCCGGCTAATCTGACCATAGATAATTTTTCTGTTCTGGCAATATTATTATAACCAAACAGCGATATAATAGTTTTTATCATCTTATAAAGAGGGGAATGTTTATATGGAACATATAGAACGTAACGCACAAAAAAGTAACGCCACCCTGGCAATCTGCATCACCGCACTGTTTATGGCGCTCAATATTATGATGAGCTCTTTCGGTCTGCCGGTACCGGGCGGCCATTTATATCTCAATGATGTTATCATCTGCACGGCAGCAATTCTGCTGGATAACCCCAAGGCTGCCTTCATCGTCGGCGGCGTTGGTGCCTTCTTGGGCGATTTATTCTTCTACCCGACACCGATGTTCGTTTCTCTGGTTACTCACGGCATTCAGGCTGTTGTCATCTGCCTCTTGGCACACCGCGGCGGCAAGGTAAGCTTCAATGGCGCTGCTCTCGGCGTAATTTTGGGAGCTGTCATCATGGTTGTGGGCTATTCTCTGGGACGTGCTTTTATTTACAGCACACCGCACTACGCTTATATCAAACTGCCCTACCAGATTCTGCAGGCAGCAGTCGGCGCTGTCGGTGGCCTGGTGCTTTGCTTCAAGGCCGGTCTGCTGGAGCACTTCGACAAACTGTTCCGCAAATAATTTTTTACCGCTAACACAAAAGCTGTTGTACGCAAGCAAACGTACAACAGCTTTTTTATTTGCGTCTGTCTGCTGCCCCAACTTGGGCAGCAGACAAATTACCACAATATTTTGTTGTGAAAATCATAGCGCGTCCTTAAACACGCTGCCGCCGATAAATTCACGCAGAATAGAGTTATTTGGAATAACCTCATCCTCCAACGGCTTAACGTAGCTTAAAATGTTCAGCAGACGGCGCGCAGTAGTGTAGGCCATGCCTGCGGACTGCGGTACAGCACGCAGCAGCGACTCCGCATATTTTTTCAGCACAGCAAATTCATAAATCAGCGTAGTGTTGAAAATGATATCGGCACTGCTTTGGTATGGGAAGATGTATTTTTCTTCACCCTCACGCACGTCGGACCAAGTTCTCAGCGTAGTTTCCGCATCATGCGAACGGAACTGACTGTCGCGCACCATGCGGCGCAGCAGACGCATATCGGTAGTACGGATGCGGTTGTACTCGTCAAAAGACATCGGCGTCAGCGCACTAACGTAAATTTTGATTTTATGTTCCGCCGGTACGGACGGCGTCAGCTTTTCGTTCAGGCCATGAATGCCTTCGATAACCAGCACGGAATTTTCCTGCAGCTGCAGCTCGTTGCCGCGATATTCACGGCAGCCGGTGCGGAAATTGTACTTGGGCATTTTGACCTTTTCACCTGCCAGCAGACGCTGCAGATGCTCGTTGAACAGCTCCAGGTCGATAGCCTCCAGGCATTCAAAGTCATAGCTGCCGTCAGCCTTACGCGGCGAATCGACACGATTTTTATAATAGTCATCCATAGAAATAGCAATCGGACGCAGGCCGTTAACTGCCATCTGGATGCTCAAACGCTGTGCCGTAGAGGTCTTGCCGGATGAGGACGGACCTGCAATCAGCACCAGCTTCAGCTCATGGTGACTTGCCAGAATATCGGCAATATTAGCCAGCTTCTTTTCATGCAGCGCTTCCGCTACCTGAATAATCTTTTCGGCATAGTCTAAATCAATAATTTTATTCAGCTTGCCAACAGTATTGCAATGAATCATGGCTGACCATTCTTCTGCTTCCTGATAGGCATCGTTAAGGCGCGGCTGATCTACAAAGGGCGGCAGCACCTGCCAGTTGCCGTCGTCAGGGTAATTGATAATCACGCCGTCAGCATACGGCAGCAGCTCAAAGTGCGGCACATAGCCGGCATCCGGGCACATGGGGCCGAAGAGATAACCTGGTACGCCCTCCAGAATGTTAATCGTCAGCACGGTGTCATCCGGCACCTGGGCCAGCAGCGCCAGGTTGTCATCGCTGCAGATGGCGCAGGCCATATCAATAGCCTCGGATTTAGGCAGACGCAGCAGCTTAATAGGCTCCCTGCGTTCTGCCATTTTATGCATATATTCTTCAATGCTGCGAATATCTTCAGCGGTGAGCTTACGCTCGCTGTTATCCTTGCAGTAGAGCGCGCTTCCCAGGGAGTTGCGCACCTCCAGATGTACATCGGGATAAAGCTTTTTGGTTGCCGCAATCAGCATAAACAGCAGCGTGCGCACATAAACACGCATGCCTACGGAATTGTTGACTTCCACGAAATCAACAGTGCCGTCGGCAGTAAGCGGACGCTGCAGGTCACATTCCTCACCGTTATAGAGTCCCATAACGATGGGAGAAGCATATTTATCGCTCAATTTTTGAGCTAAAGGCAACAGTGTGCTGCCTTCCTCTACTTCGATAATTTGTCCATTGGACAACTGCAGCTTAAGCATTTTATTCGCCAACGGCTTGCATTGCAGCGTTGACCTTAGCAGCCATGCCTTTGATTTTCTTCAGAGGTACGGCGCAGACAGCGATACGTACACCTGCAGCCAGCGGAACTGCAAAAATGTTGTCCTCATGCAGCTTTTCGCAGATTGCATCCGGGTTTTTAGCGGGGATAGACAGGAAGAAGCCTGCTACATACGGCAGCATCGGCAGGCCGCATTCTTCCGCTTCCTTGGTGAACAGGTCGGCACGTGCCTTAATCATTTGATAATAGTAATCACGCTCGGCGCAAACCTTGGCCAGCAGCTCGGGATCGCTGTAAATGGTTGCCAGAGTGCGCATAGCCGGACGGTTGATGTTGGACCAGGTTGCACGGCTGGTGTATTGGTTGATAGCAGCAAACTCGTCGATAACGCTCTTGTCGGAGGAAACGCCGATCATAGCGCCGGTACGCTGACCATACATGGTGAAGCCTTTGGACATGCTGTAGCCGACAATGCAGAGAATGTTGGCAGGCAGACCGGAGAGCTTTTTAAAGATTTTGCGTACTTCTTCTTTTTCGCCGGCATAATCAATATAAGCAACGTCCAGGAAGAATACGATGTTTTTGCCCGGTACGGCAGCCTCCTTCAGAATTGCCAGCACGCCGTCCATATCCTCGCCGCTCAGGCTGTAGCCGGTAGGATTGTGCGCCGGAGTGTTCAGCAGATACAGCAGGTTATCCTGCTTAGCAAGCAGCTCGTCAACCTTTTCCTTTAAAGCAGGCAGGTTGAATTTATTGTTTTCGTCCAGCATTTTATAGGTGGTAAAATTACGGCCCATATCCTGGCACAGTACTTTGTAAGCACCCCAGTACCAGTCGGAGCAGAGCACGGTGTCACCGTTATCGGTGTAGTTCCAGATAGCATGGTGGATAGCACCGGTGCCGCCTGCGGTTGCAACTGCGGAAATATAGCCTTCCGGACGGGAGTTGCCGAAGGCAGCAGTCAGTACGCAGTCCAGATATTCAGGCAGACCGCTGATAGGTGCGTAAGCAATCATTTCGTTAGTGGAAAGACCGCGGAAAACCTCCTCTACAGTCGGCAGGCAGACGAGCTTTTCATCCTCGTCTAAAATAGCGCCGATGGTAGCGTTGGTAACGGCATCCTTGCCGTATTTGGCAGCAGCTGCCACTGCAGCAGCGTTAGCTCCGAAAATTTTATCTTGGGCAGATTTGCCCTTAGCGTGTTTTGCAGCAATACTCATAGTCATAGTTAACTACTCCTTTCAAAATTACAAATCAATTACCGTAGCGCCACTGCCACCGGCCTCCAGCGCCGCCGTCTCCAGCTTCTTGACAAAGCGGTTGGTCGACAGATACGCTGTCAGTCCGGCGCGTAAGGCACCGGTTCCCTTGCCATGGATGAGGCGCAGCTGGCCGATACCGGCAATCAGTGCATCATCAATAGCTTTATCTACAACGGGAATTGCTTCATCAAGCGTCATCCCGCGCAAATCAATTTCCTGTTTGGCACTGCCTGATTTGGCAATGAACATCTGGTGTGCGTAATTGGCAGCAGCATTCTTGCTGAAGCCCTTGCGCTTTTTAGGCGCAGCATCGGTATGTGCAGGCTGTGCCTTGGTCAGCAGGCATTTTTTTGCCGGCACAGTCATTTTCAGGATACCTACCTGTACAGTCACATCATTGCCGTTGACATCGGTGATAATGCCGTTCTTTCCTAAGGAAACAACAAAGACATTCAGACCCTTCTTGGCCGTCTTGGCAGATAACGGTGCTCCCTCCGGCAACGGTGCGTCCTCGCTCAGCGTCTTGTTGAGCTTCTTGCGCGCTTCCTCTGCCGCCTGCTCCAGGCGCTTTGTATCGAAGTCAGCCTTCATGGAGCGCAGCTCCTTCAGCACTGCTTCGGATTCGCGGCGGCTGCGGCGATAAATCTCGTCTGCCTGCTCACGCGCCTTGCGAAGCATTTCATTCTTGCGGCGCTCAAACTCGCTCTTGGAGTACGCCAGTGCGTTGCGCAGCTGCTCGCTTTCACGGCGCAGGTCCTCAATCTCCTTGCTGCCGCTTTCATAACGGCGACGTTCGCTGTCCAGCTCCTGCAGTACATTTTCCATATGCACATGCTCCTGATTCAGCAGCTCGCCGGCATTTTGGATAATATCCTCAGCCAGGCCCAGACGGCGGCTGATATTGAAGGCATTACTGCTTCCCGGCACGCCCATCAGCAAGCGATAGGTAGGACGCAGCGACACTGGGTCAAATTCCACGCTGGCATTTTCCATACCCTCGTAACCGTAGGCAAAGGTTTTCAGCTCGCTGTAGTGGGTTGTTACCATCGTCAGCACGCCATGCTCATGCAGGTGCTCCAGCATCGCCATAGCCAGAGCCGCGCCCTCGTTCGGGTCGGTGCCGGCGCAGATTTCGTCAATCAGCACCAAATCTCCTGCCTTGACCTCGTTTAAAATGCTGATTAAATTCGTCATATGCGCAGAGAAGGTTGACAGGCTCTGCTCAATGCTCTGCTCATCACCGATATCCGCATAAACCGCACGGAACACCGGCATTTTTGCACTGCTTGCGGGGATAAACAGACCGATTTGCGCCATCAGTGCAAAGAGACCTACAGCCTTCAGTGCTACCGTCTTACCGCCGGTGTTGGGGCCGGTAATCAGCAGCATCGTAAATTTATCACCAAGCTGTACGTCCAAAGGCACTACTGTATCCTTCGGCAGCAACGGATGACGTCCCTGCGCAATTTCTACGCCGCCACTCAGCACCAGCATCGGGCGTACCGCATGCTGCTCCTGCGCCAGCAAAGCTCTGGCACAGATAACGTCCAGCGTAGTAAAGATTTCCAGCGAAGCCAGCAGTGCCTTCGCCTCCGCTCCCACGTTCTGCGTAAGCTGACGCAGAATACGCTCGATTTCCTCGTGCTCCTCTGCAACATAACGCTTGATATCATTGTTCAGGTTGACAACAGCCAGCGGCTCGATAAACAGCGTTGCACCCGTACCGCTCTGGTCGTGCACAATGCCGGGGAAGTTCATCTTATATTCCTGCTTCACAGGGATAACGTAACGGTCACCGCGCATCGTCACGATGTTATCCATGAAATACTTCTGGTTATTCGGGTCATGCAGAATGCTATCGAGCTTTTCCTTCACGCGGTTTTTGGCAATCTGAATCGCAGTACGCAGACCGCCGAGCTTCGGGGAAGCGTTGTCCTTAATTTCGCCATGCTCGTCAATCGCACTGCCAATCTGCTTTTCCAGACGGGAAAATTGCGTCAGCTCCACACCGTATTCGGCCAGATTAGGCGCTGTCTCCGCATTTTCCGTAGTAAAATCCTTCATCGAAGCAAAGGCCTGCACCGTTGTCTGGATATGCTGCAGCTCCTCCGGCTCCAACACACTGCCAAGCTCCGCGCGCTTCACGTCGGCTGTAATATTGAACGCACTGCCGAAGGGAAAACGTCTGCCTTCATCCAGAATGCGCAACGCTTCCGCAGTTTCCTCCTGCAGGCGCTTAACCTTACTGAATTCACTTTCAATCTGCAGGGAAATTATTGCCTGCTTGCCCAAAAAGGTTGCGGCCTTGGAGGCCAGCATATTTTTTACTTTATCAAATTCTAATGTCTTTACAGCAAAGCGTGCCATAGTTTTTTGCACCTCTAAATCTAAATCATAATAATATATTATAGCATATTTGCAAAGCTTTGTGCTACTGCCTGCAACAGCTATTCCCTCTTACCGAGGCTGCATAAAACCTTAATCCGTTGAAAGTACAAATATCACTTCGCGATAAAGAGCTCACCGTCACGCTCGTAGGCATAGCATTCCTGCTGCAAAACGCGGGCAATCCGCACAAAGTCATCTGTTATATCGGCAGCGGTATAGGCCACCAGCAGCTTTTCCGTATAGCTGCGTCCTTTGTAATAGCCAACGGCGTCCTGTACGAAAAAGCCGTCCGTATGCTTATACAGCACCTCGGCAAACTCGTCTATTACCTGCTGCCACGGAGCAGGCTTTAAAGCACCATTATCATAAACAGCGCAGGGAATATGAAAAACGTATCTGTGCACTACAGCACCCCCTCCGGTTATTAAGCATATTTTATCAAAAAACGGCCGCCGGCAGACGTTTTGCTGCCAATGGCCGTTTATTTTCTGACACACTGCAACAGCAGCTCAGAGCTACACTGATTTAGTTTTCGTGATGGCGTTCCTTGTTCTTGCGCACATATTCCATGATAATGCCGGCGGTTTCTTCAATCGCACGGTTGGAAACGTTGATAATCTGGCAGTGCAGACGGCGCATAATGCCCTTAGCGTAAGCCAGCTCGTCATCAATACGCTTCATATCGGCATAAGTCGCAGTATCGGACAGGCCCATGGTCTTCAGGCGCTCGCTGCGGATTTCGTTCAGCTTGAACGGGTCAATCAACAGGCCGATAATCTTATACGGAGGCACCTTGAAGAGCTCTTCAGGCGGAGCCAGCTCCGGTACCAACGGCACGTTGGCAACCTTAATCTGCTTGTGTGCCAGATACATGCTCAGCGGTGTTTTGGAGGTACGGGAAACGCCGATAATAACAACGTCCGCCTTCAGCAGGCCCAAAGGATTTTTGCCATCATCGTATTTAACAGCAAATTCCACAGCCTCAACACGCTTGAAGTATTCGTGGTCCAGAGAGTGAATCAGGCCAGCCTGATTTTTCGGCAGCAGACCGGTAGACTTTTCGATGGATTTCAGCATCGGTCCCAAAACGTCAACTACCTCAACATCACTGCTCATAGCCTTGTCCGCCATATGCTCGCGCAGCTCCGGTGATACGATAGTATAGCAGATAACCGCATTATTTGCTGCAGCCTCTTCTACAATTTTATCAATCTGTTCCTTGTCCTTTACGTAAGGAACACGGATAACATCAAATTTTTCTTCTACGAACTGACTGGTGGTTGCCTTAACTACGGACTCCGCAGTTTCACCAATAGAGTCAGATACAGCATAAATAACCGGATTAAGCTTCGTTATTATGATAATTACCCCCCTTACCCTCAGCCAGATCTACCAGCAGACGAGTAAAATTAGTTTTTGTAATACGTCCCAATACTTGGTACATGCGCTTCTTTTCATCAATGATTTTTACTACCGGCAGACAGTCGATTTCATTATCAATCAGTCTGCGAGCTGCCGAAGCGGCAGGCTCATCCGGAGTAGCTACGATGATTTTGGAAATCGGCGTCATTACCATGACCACGGGAATATCACGCAAATCATTATTATTGATAGCAGCCTTCAGTAAATCCTTTCGCGACAAAATGCCGTTCAGCATGCCTTCCTCATCCAGCACGAACACCGTTCCGACATCCTCAAGGAACATGGTAACAACTGCTTCGTAGGCGCTCTTGTCATGTTTAATCGCTACCGGTACCGACTGCAGATCCTGCACAGTAATAGCAGAAATTTCTTCCATCAGCATACCCAAAGTATTTTTACCGGTATAAAAATAACCAACCTTCGGTCTCGCGTCAAGAATACCGCCCATAACAAGGATTGCCAGATCACTGCGTAAGGCAGCACGGGTTACATTCAGCCTTTCGGCTATATGCTCGCCGGTAATAGGTCCGTCCAGACGTACAATTTCAGCAATTTGCTTCTGCCTGTTGCTTAAAGCTATGATCTTCACACCCTTTCTGTCTAATACAATAGTCTATAATATAGGTATAGTATACACTATTAACAGAAAAAATGCTAGATTGCGACACAAATAATTTCTGCAAAATTTAGCTGTATAGCTTAAATTTCTAATTGTGTTATTTTTATCTGCGCCCCTTGTCCTGACCGTGACCGCTGGGAATGTAATAGCGCGTTCCCACCAGCTCATCCGGCAGATACTGCTGCTCCACCCAGCCTCCGGGGAAGTTGTGCGGATATTTGTAATCTATGCCGTGCCCCAGCTTGGCAGCACCGGGATAATGCGCGTCACGCAAATGCTTGGGCACACTGCCGCAGTTACGGCTGCGCACATCCGCGCGCGCCTTGGCAATGCCCATATAGGCTGTGTTGCTCTTGGGTGCGTTGGCGATATAGCACACTGCCTCCGCCAACGGTATCTGTGCCTCAGGCCAGCCGACAAAATCGGCAGCCTGAGCCGCAGCGTTGGCTACCACCAGCGCCTGCGGGTCCGCCAGGCCTACATCTTCTGCCGCACAGATAACGACGCGACGCGCCACAAAGCGCACGTCCTCGCCGCCCTCAATCATACGCGCCAGATAATGCAGCGCAGCATCCGCATCGCCGCCGCGCATACTCTTGATAAAGGCGCTGATAATATCGTAATGCTGGTCGCCCTTCTTATCATAACGCTGCAGCGCCGTACCGATAACGCTGCGCAGCGTTGCTACCGTCAGCACACGCTCGCCCTCCTCCGGCAGCATGAACTCGGCCTGCTCCAGAATGTTCAGCGCACTGCGGGCATCACCTGCCGCAAAATCGGCAATAATCCTCAGCGCCTCAGGCTCCGCCTTAAAGCTGTTGCCAAAACCACGCTCCGTGTCGGCAATCGCACGCTCCAAAATCTGCTGAATCTGCGGTGCCTGCAGCTTTTCCAGACGCACCACCTTCATGCGCGAAAGCAGCGGCGAATTTATTTCGAAAAAAGGGTTTTCGGTAGTAGCACCGATGAGTACTATCGTGCCGTTTTCCACATAGGGAAGCAGCACATCCTGCTGCGCCTTGTTGAAGCGATGAATCTCGTCGATAAACACGATAGTACGGCCGCGTCCGTTGCGCCTGTCCTCCTGCGCCTTGGCGATAAGCTTGCGCAGCTCGGGCACACCGCTGGAAACGGCGTTGATGGCCTCAAACTTTTCGCCGGTGACATGCGCGATGACCTTCGCCAGCGTTGTTTTGCCTGTTCCCGGAGGTCCGTAAAAGAGTACAGACTGCAGCACATCACGCTCAATCATGCGGCGCAGCGGACTGCCTGCACCTACGGCGCTCTCCTGCCCTACAAAGTCGCTGAGGCGTTCGGGACGCATGCGGTCAGCCAAAGGCTTCGTCTGTCGCTTTTCAGTTTCAAATAAATTACCGAATAGATTTTCCATCGCTCTTTACCTGTATCCTTCTATGACGAAAATTATATGTTATCAATGGTACATAAGGCTCTCCTTGGGGAGAGCTGTCACCCGCAGGGTGACTGAGAGGGGTCCGCACTCTTCACACTTACGAAATCTTTTATGTGCAGCAATTCCCCTCTCCGTCATCGCTTTGCGATGCCACCTCTCCCCAAGGAGAGGCTTAATAGCAAAATCCCTAGTTTGAATTATCTCATAAAAAAATTAATCCCCACAATGCCGTCCAGCTCCGTGTTTTGAACCTGCATGTGCAGGTGGGTGCCTTCCCTACCAATCGCAAACGTCCACTCAAAGGAGGCATGTTTTTGAAAGAAGGAGTATCAGGCTCCCTAGGTTAGAGTGTTGGCTCAAAACCTTTGGAGCAATGTAACGAACATCGCAGGGGTATAATTAACAACTATTCTTCAATTGTCTTTAACTTCTATCGACATACATATAATACCAAAAATGGAAGCGTTTTTCAACGCTTCCATTAAAAATTTTTGAATATTTATTTTGCTTTATCCTCTTGACAGAAGCAGGCTAAAGTGCTTATTTGTCTTCTTTGTCCTTCTTCATCAGCAGGCTGGTTTTGATGTGCAGCTCACGCAGCTGTTTTTCATCAACATCGTTAGGAGCCTGAGTCATCAGATCGGATGCGCTCTGAGTTTTCGGGAAAGCAATTACGTCGCGGATAGAATCGCGCTGAGCCATAATCATGATCAGACGGTCAAGACCGAATGCCAGACCACCGTGTGGCGGAGCACCGTATTCGAATGCGTTCATCATGAAGCCAAACTTCTCTTGTGCTTCCTCATCGGACAGGCCGATAGCTTCGAATACCTTCTTCTGTACGTCGCGGCGATGGATACGGATGGAACCGCCGCCGATTTCGGTGCCGTTCAGAACCATATCATAAGCCTTAGCATAAACCTTGCCGGGGTTGGTCAGCAGCAGCGGCAGATCCTCGTCACGCGGAGCGGTGAACGGATGGTGCATTGCAACATAACGTTTTTCTTCCTCGTTGTACTCGAACATCGGGAAGTCAACTACCCAGGTGAAGGCCAGCTTATCCGGATCAATCAGACCACGGCGTTTAGCCATTTCGATACGCAGTGCGCCCAGAGAAGCAGCAACTACAGACGGTTTATCGGCAACGAAGAGCAGCAGGTCACCTGCTTCAACTTCAGCAGCTTTTTTGATTGCTTCAATGTTTTCATCGCTGAAGAATTTAGCGATGGAGGATTTTACGCCGCCTTCTGCCGGGAATTGCAGCCAAGCCATACCCTTAGCACCGTAGATGCCGCAGAATTTAACGAGCTCGTCCAGCTGCCGACGCGGAATATCTGCATAACCCTTAACGTTGATGCATTTTACCTGACCGCCGTTAGCAATAACATTGTTGAATACCTGGAAGGTGCAGCCTTGAACAGCTTCGCTGACATTTTTCAGCTCCATGCCGAAGCGCAGGTCCGGTTTATCGCTGCCGAAACGATCCATAGCATCATCCCAGGTCAGACGTTGGAAAGGAATCTGGATATCTTTGCCCAGAGCACCCTTGAAGATGTGGTGGATTAAGCCTTCCATCAGCTCCAGGATTTCGTCAACTTCCATGAAGGACATTTCCATGTCCAGCTGGGTGAATTCCGGCTGACGATCGGCACGCAGGTCCTCATCACGGAAGCAGCGAGCGATTTGGAAATAACGCTCCATACCGGCTACCATCAGCAACTGTTTGAAGATTTGCGGAGATTGCGGCAGTGCATAGAACTTGCCAGGGTTTACACGGCTCGGAACGAGGTAATCACGAGCACCCTCCGGAGTGGATTTGCACAGCATCGGAGTTTCAATCTCGAGGAAATGGTTATCATCAAGATAGTCACGCATCAGCTTAGCAACTTTGTGACGCAGAATCAGATTGCGTTGCATTTCCGGACGGCGCAGGTCCAGATAACGGTATTTCAGACGCAGGTTTTCGTCGGTGTCAATGCCGTCTTTGATGTAGAACGGAGGAGTTTTAGCACCGTTCAGCACTTCGATATCATGTGCCAGTACTTCGATGGTACCGGTAGGAATGTTTTCGTTGATAGTGTCCTCATCACGCAGACGTACATTACCAATTACTTTGATAACATATTCGTTACGGATGTCTTCGGCAGTTTTGAAGCTGCTGCCTGCGCTTTCGGGATCGGCAACAACCTGCACGATACCGCTACGGTCACGCAAATCGATAAAAATCAATCCGCCGTGGTCACGTCGTTTAGCAACCCAGCCGCACAGTACAACCTGTTCGCCGGCTTGCTCCTTGGTCAGCACACCACAATGATGGCTGCGTTTTTCATTAATCATCTTTAGCACCTCTACTTATAAAGTATTGAAATAACTAATAATATCATTAACAGCGATTTCCTGTTGCTCGCTTGTTGCCATGTTACGCACGGTAACGGCATTACGGCTGAGCTCATCCTCGCCAAATATTAACACTTGCTTAGCCTGGAATTTGTTGGCCTGCTTCATCTGGGACTTCATGCTGCGGCCGTTAAAGTCGTATTCAACCTTAAAGCCTGCGCGACGCAGCTCGATGGCAGTTTTGAAGGCCAGCGCAAAGTTTTCCTGCTTGGGGCAGACAACATATGCGTCAATGCTTTCATCAAATTCCGGCAGCAGATTCTGCTTCTCCAGAGCCAGCAGCACGCGCTCCATACCCATAGCAAAGCCGATGCCGGGGCGGGCTTCGTCACCGCTGATTTCCTGTACCAGTCCGTCGTAACGGCCGCCGCCGCAAACAGCGCTCTGTGCGCCCAGCGGAGCGTACTGGATTTCAAAAGCAGTTTTTGTATAATAATCAAGGCCGCGCACAAGATTGTGGTCAACCTCATATTCAACACCTGCAGCGGTCAGCAGCTGCTTCAGGCCCTCAAAGTGTTCCTTGCATTCATCACACAGGCATTCCTCCAGGCTCGGTGCGCCCTCGCCCAGCTCATGGCAGTGCGGATTTTTGCAGTCCAGAAGACGCAGCGGATTGCGGTCGAAACGGCCCTGGCAATCCTTGCACAGCTCGTCAAAGTTAGGCTTGAAGAAAGCCTGCAGCTTTTCTCTGTGCTGCGGACGGCATTTGGGGCAGCCTACGGAATTGATTTTCAGCTTCAAGTCCTTCAGGCCCAGGCTTTGCAGTACCTGCACAGCCAGCAGAATGATTTCCGCATCGACATTCGGACCGGTTACGCCCAAAGCTTCCACACCGAACTGGTGGAACTCGCGCAGACGGCCTGCCTGCGGACGGTCATAACGGAACATAGGTCCGATGTAATAGAACTTCGTGGCAGCGTCATCCTTGCTCAGCTTATGCTCAACGTAAGCGCGGACAGCACTGGCGGTGTTTTCCGGACGCAGGGTAATGCTGCGGTTACCGCGGTCGGTAAAGGTATACATTTCCTTTTCAACAACGTCGGTGGTATCACCGATACCGCGTTGGAACAGCTCTGTATGCTCAAACACAGGAGTTCTGATTTCTTTGTAGCCATATTGTGCGCAGATTTTGCGCATGGTTTCTTCCAGATAACGCCATGCGTTAACGTCGGAAGGCATAATATCCTTCGTACCTCTGGGTGCTGTTGTCAGCATAGTCTATCCTCTCCTAACGGCACTCATGCCCTTTTACAGGTCTGTGCCTTCTATATTAAACAAATCACGGCGACGCTCTGCCAGCTCCTGCAGGCGCGCCCCATACACTGCCACATTTTTCGGCATATTCAGTTTATGCAGATGGTGTCCGTCAGGTAAAGGCACCTTGCTGGCAGATGCAGGTCCCACACCAATCACCGGATGACGTTCTTCCATCATCTGGATATTATAGATACTTTCCGTACCCGGCTTGGCATAACCGATGTTTGCCAGATGCCCCAGCATATAATGCTGGCGGTACAGATAGTAAGGCTCTAACCCTATCGCAGCAGCCATCTCAGCGGCCCGCTGCACCATTTTTTCCGCTGCCTGCGTTGTCAGCACTGCCTGCTCCTGCTTTTGAAAGAGCGGTGCGCTGCGCTTCAGCGTAAGCGTATGCACGGTAAGATTCTCCGGCGCCAGCTTAACTGCCTGCTCCAAAGAATAGGCTATCTCCTGCTCCGTTTCCTGCGGCAGACCGATAATCAGATCCACATTCACAACAGGAATACTGCTTTTGCGCACAAGCTCATAGGCATTGTAAAAATCCCTGACGCTGTGACGCCTGCCAATCAGCTGCAGCGTTTTATCATGGAAGCTTTGCGGATTGACGCTGATGCGGTTCACTCCCACCTCCTCCATCGCCGCCAATTTAGCGGCACTGAAGCAGTCCGGTCGACCGGCCTCCACCGTGAACTCGCGCAAAAACTGCAAGCCTTCGCAGCTGCTTTGCAGCAAGCTTTGTTCCACAGCCTGCAGCAGGTGTGCAAAAACCTTATCATTCAGGCTCGTAGGCGTACCGCCACCGATATAAAGTGATTTGACACGCAAGCTATGCATACCTATTAATTGTACCACATTTTGCAGGTCTTGTTCAATCATATTTACAAAGTTTTGCTGAGATTCTTCGTCCTGAGGCACAATTCCCGCCGGAAACGAGCAATAGCTGCAGCGTGAAGGACAATACGGCACACCGATATAAATACCGGTATCCGTAAGGCGTGTGCTGTCGCTGAGGATATGCTTCTGCTTTAAAGCAATTTCTGTAAGCAGCTTTCCCTGCGCCATTGGCAGCAAATAATTTTCGCTCAGATATTTCGGCAAGGCTGCAGCCTCTACGCCGCTGTCCAAAAGCTTATGCGCCAGCTTCGTCGGGCGCACGCCTGTGAGAATTCCCCAGGGCAGCTTTGGCTGCAGACCGGTAAGCTCAGAAAAAACCTTCAGCACGACAAGCTTCACGCAGCGTGTTATATCACCGCTCGCCGCAGCTTCGCTGCAGGGCTCGCTCACAGTAAAGCCTTGCTCCGCACCTTGCAGGCAGGCGCTCACGCAGCCGCGCTCGCGCGTCAGCGTCAGCGTCAGCGCGGCAGACAGCGCCTGCTGATAGCCAAAAAATGCGGCCATGTCACTCACAGGCCGCGTAATATCAAGCTCTAATGTATTACGTAAGCAAAAAAACTGCATTTAATTCTCCTGCCCTTCACCGGCGTGCCACAGCTGCTTATACAGCACGCGGTAGATTGCTGCTACCGGTACGGCAAAAACCATACCGAGAATACCAAACAGCTTTGCACCGATGAGCAGACTGATAATCAAAATCACCGGATGTAAATCAATCTTCTTTCCCATGAGCTTCGGCATAATGAAATTAGCGTCCAGCTGATAATATACCAGATAAAAAAGCGCTACATGAAAGGCAGCCTCCGGCGCCTGCCCGTAGGCAATAAACACTGCAGGCACAGCGCCCATCAGCGGACCGACTACCGGTACGGTTTCGGCAAGAATTGCCCAAAAACCGAGCACCAGCGGAAAGTCAATACCCAAAAAGGCCGTGCCGATGGTAATAACAAAGCCGGAAATCAGGCTCAGCTTGCCCATACCGCGCACATAGGCGCTCATGGTTCTGCCGATTTCGTCCACAACCTCCGCGGCCTTGTCCTGCGCGTCGTAGTTGAACAGATTAATCACCATCGAACGCAGCTCGCGCCAGTCCTTAAGAAAATAAAAGGCAAGGAAGGGCACGATAATCAGGCCTATCAGACTTTGTACAATCCCCAAGCTGGACTGGACAAGATTACGCAGCACCGTTCCTACAAAGCCCATCGCCCAGTTCAGCAGACCGTTGACCAGCATATTGAAGTCGGACGGCAAGAGCGGAATGGTAGACGGATCCTTCAGCATGCTGTCCAAATCCTGAAGATTGGATTTGGCAGCCAACGCCGGCAGCTTTTGCAGAAACTCGTTCATCTGGCCGAAGAGCGGCAAAATGATGAAGCCGATAATCATAAAAATAAAGATACAAAAGGCCAGTAATGCCAGGATAATCGCCACCACGCGCGACAGCTTAATCATGCCATGCGCCATGCGCACCTGCGCGATAGCGTTAACCAGCGGATAAAGTGCGAAGGCCAGACCTACTGCCAGCAGCAGCGGCAGTAAAAAGCCTGCCATTAAATATAAAACATAAGAAATTGCCGTAACAACACCCAGCTTAAAGAAGGTGCTTTTACGTATTTGAGGCCAATATTTCAGCATGATTTTTTATTGCAGGAAAGGATTCCTGCGACGCTCCCAGCCCACGGTAGTAGTAGGTCCGTGGCCCGGCAGCAGCTTAACATCGTCATCAAGCACCATCAGCTTGGTTTTGATGGACTGAATGAGTGCGCGATAGCTGCCTCCCGGCAAATCGGTGCGTCCGATAGATTCACAGAAAATAGTATCACCGGCAAAAACTACCTTGCCCGGCGCGTAGTAATAACAGAAGCCGCCTTTGGTATGTCCCGGCGTAGCAAAGGCTTCAAACTTCATGCCTGCCAGCTCCAGCACATCACCGTCATGTACAAGGTGGTCCGCAGGCTCATTTTTCAATTCTTCTCCGATAAAGAAGGAAAGGTTTCTGTTCGGCTGTGTCAGGCAGTCGGCATCATCCTCGCCGATATATACCGGCGCACCTGTGGCCTTGCGCAGCTCTGCCAGCGCACCGATATGGTCGCTGTGGCCATGTGTCAGCACAATAGCGACAACCTTGGCCTTAGCCTGCTCAATCATTCGCATAATGGTCGGGTAATCTCCGCCCGGATCGAAAATAACGCCTTCACCGATAGCTTCGTTTACGGCAAAGTAACAGTTGGTAGCAAGCATACCTGCTTCAACATGATAAATCTTCATTCTTCAACCTCCGTTGATAAATCTATGCACAATATAATTATAACAGCTTCGTGCTGTCCAGCAAAATAGTTACCGGACCGTTGTTCACCAGCTCTACCAGCATATGCGCGCGGAAGATGCCTGTTTCTACCGGCAACCCTGCCTTGCGGCAACCGTCGACAAAGCGCTCATAGTATGCATTGGCCACATCAGGCGCTGCAGCCGCCGTAAAGGAGGGGCGCTTGCCGTGGCGACAGTCACCGCACAGGGTAAACTGGGAAACCGCCAGAATCGCACCGCCTACATCCTTAACCGACAGGTTCATCTTGCCTGCCTCATCCTCAAAAATGCGCATGCCGCAAACCTTGTCGATAATATAGGCCAAATCCTTATCTGTATCGCCCTCAGCGACACCCAGAAGCACCAGCAGGCCCTTCTGTACCTCGCCGGTAATTTTTTCATCTACAGTAACACTTGCGCGGTCTACACGCTGCACAACTGCTCTCATTTCTTCTTGCCTCCGCTGCCGTTCGCCGTAGAAATCAGGCGTTCAACAGAATAAACACCCTTCATGCGGCGGATACGGTTCATAAAATATTCCAGCTGCTCCAGGCTCATGATATCAAGTCCCATGTGCATGGTAGCAATTTTATTTTTATCTGTATGACATGCAAGCGAGAAAATATTAATTTTCGTTTCGCTCGTCACATTCATAATATCGCTCATCAGTCCGGTTCTGTCTATGGACGTAATCACGATATTAACCTTATAGACATCATCAATACCTACATCCCAGGCAACCTCAATCAGGCGACGCTGCTCCTCGGGATTATTGGTCAGGATATTGGGGCAATCCGCACGGTGTACGGAAATACCGCTGCCGCGTGTAATATAACCGATTACCGGGTCACCGGGAATCGGGTTGCAGCAGCGCGCCAGCTTAACCATGATGCCTTCCTCGCCCTTAACGAGGATGCCGTGGCTGGCTTTAGCCTTGGACTTGCGCGGCTTCAGCTCTGCCAGTACCTGCGCCAGGTCCTTGGTGGTTTCCAGCTTCTGCTCTTTTTTATAGATTTCCACCAGCTTAGACATAACAGTGTTCAGTGTAACACCGCCGTAGCCCAGTGTTGCCAGCAGATTTTCATCTGTATCGATGCGGATTTTGCTGCCTGCTTCCTTCAGCTTTTCCGGAGACATCAGCACCTTAGGCTCGTAACCGAGGCGTTTAACCTCACGCTCCAGCATTTCACGGCCCTTGACGATATTTTCCTCACGGCGCTCCTTCTTGAACCAGCTTTTGATTTTGTTGCGTGTATCGGAAGAGCCTACGACATTAATCCAGTCACGGCTCGGGCCGTTGGACTGCTTGGAGGTGATAACCTCTACGATATCGCCGTTCTTCAGCTGGTAGTCAAGCGGTACGATGCGTCCGTTGACCTTAGCACCTACGCAGCGGTTGCCTACATCCGTATGGATGCGGTAAGCGAAGTCAATCGGCACACTGCCAACAGGCAGGTCGATAACATCACCTCGCGGCGTAAAGACAAAGACCTCATCGGCAAAGATATCCATCTTGACCGTGTTGACAAAGTCACGCGAATCATTCATATCCTTGTGCCATTCCAAAAGCTGACGCAGCCAGCTCAGCTTGGCATCAAAGCCCTTGTCACCGCCGGCTGCAGGCTTGCTGCCGCCACTTTCCTTGTAGCGCCAGTGCGCAGCGATACCGTATTCGCTGATGCGGTGCATTTCAAAGGTACGGATTTGGATTTCCAGCGGCTGACCGCCATTGGAAAGCACAGTCGTATGCAAGGACTGATACATATTGGATTTCGGCACCGCTACATAGTCCTTGAAGCGGCCCGGAATAGGACGCCACATGCTATGTACGATACCAAGCGTGCCATAGCAGTCCTTAACGGTGTCTACCAGCACACGGATAGCCAGCAGATCATAAATCTCGCTCAGCTGCTTGTGGTCACGCAGCATTTTTTTATGAATGCTGTAAAAGTTTTTCGGTCTGCCCTGAATTTCGCAGCGGATACCGGCCTTCTCGACAGCGTCCTTCAACGTTGTCATAGCCTCATTAATCATATCCTCGCGCTCACGGCGTTTAATTTTTACCTGCTCTACCAGGTCGTAATAAATATCCGGCTCCATATAACGGAAGGCCAGGTCCTCCAGCTCCCATTTAATGGTATAGATACCAAGACGATGTGCCAGCGGCGCATAAATCTCCAATGTTTCCCGGGAAATAGACTGCTGCTTATGCACAGGCATATACTTCATCGTGCGCATATTATGCAGACGGTCAGCCAGCTTAATCAGTACAACGCGGATATCGCGTGCCATCGCCAAAAACATTTTGCGATAGTTTTCAATCTGGCGGTCTTCCTTGGAAATATATTCAATTTTGCCCAGCTTGGTAACACCGTCTACCAGATTTGCTACTACGGTGCCGAACTGCTCTTTGATATATTCCAGCTTGTAATCCGTATCCTCTACCACATCATGCAGGAAAGCAGCAGCCAGTGTTTTATCATCCATCTGCAGTCCCACAAGGATGCTTACAACGCCAATCGGATGGATGATGTACGGTTCACCGGATTTACGTGTCTGCGCAGCGTGTGCCTTGGCTGCCAGCTCATAGGCCTTACGGACAAAAGCTACCTGCTCCGGCGTAAGATATTCTTCTATACGCGCAAACAATTCATCTATATCAGTAATATTAGTTATTGCGTTTGTTGAGGGCATTCTCCCCACTCCCATCTGCACTTCATCAGCAGCGCAACAACTCGTGCTGACTTAGGCGGTAATTTTCTTTATAAATGTGCTCCAAACGCTCTCTTTCCTGCTGCAGGGTTACATATAGGGGTGCATCCTCCAGCGAGCAGCGTTTAATAGCAGCTTTTTCTATTATACCATTATTATAGCGGATAAAGCCAAGCTCTTCCATAATTTTTACAGCTTGTTCACTTATTTGTTCCGCATGAGCAGACAAAAGCTCATCGATGCTCACGGTCGTCCGCATTTTGAGTGCATTCATCACCAGCTTATAGGCCTGCATCATCGCATCCCTGTCCGGATGCGTCAAAGCCAGTCGCTGCAGCTGCTCCTGCAAATCCAGTTGATTAAAGAGCATTGTCACATGTTTTGCTCCCTGCCGGCGCAGTCTGCGCATAATATCCGCCAGCGGATAAGCAGGCAAATCCAGCAGCACTATTTCTTCGGCCTGCTGCAATCTTTCCTTACTCAACCCGGCAGCCTCCTCATAGGAAGCCAGCTCCAGATAATCCCCCGCAGTCTGCAGTACCTCGGCGGGCAGCGACTGCTTATCTTCTGTATAAGCAAGCACCTTGTTATGCACCTTGGCCAATCCCAGCAGCAGACGCCATTTATCATCGGCAGCCTGACGCATATCCCCCAGCGTCATTTGCTGACGAATGCTTACAGCCTGCAGCTGCACGCTCGTTTCGTTATTCCAGACATTTATTTTCGGCTGAAAGGCAACATCAGCCACCATATTTTCAAACATATACGGCAACAAATCCGCATTATTCCACATCAGTCCGCGATAAGAATTGTAGCCCTTATCCAGCACAAACTGCAGATGATTGCGCTCCTTGCCCATAGCGCGCTGATTATGCAGCAGCGCCTGACGGAAGGCAAATACAGGTGCCTGGTTTTCGCAGCCGCAGGGCTCTAAGAGTGCCAGCTGCTCCAAATCCCTGATGCTGATTTCACTGCTGCCGCTCAAAACACAGTCAATCGCCTGATGCGGCAGATAATCCTCCGGACGCAGCTTTTGCGCAACGTATTCGCGGAAGCGGCGCTTGAATTCCGGCAGCAGCTCTGCCGGCAGCGTCAGGCCCGCAGCCTGATGGTGACCGCCGTACTGCGTCAGCAAATCACGCTCGGCATCTATCGCCTCATAAAGATTGAGCGCCGGAATGCTGCGGCAGCTGCCCTTGGCAATGCCGTTGTTCAGGCTGATAAGAATCGTCGGCAGGTGGTACTTGTCTACCAGGCGCGAAGCCACAATACCGATAACGCCCTGATGCCAGCCTTCGGAAGCAAGCACGATTGCCGTATCGATATGCTTTTCCTGCGCCAGCTGTGCTTCCGCCTCTTCCATAATCTGACGGCTGATTTCCTGACGCAGTGTGTTTTCACGGTTAAGCTCGGCGGCAATCTGCTCCGCCTTAACGCTGTCGTCGGTTACCAAAAGCTCCACAGCCAACTGCGCATGCTCCAGCCTGCCCACGGCGTTCAGGCGCGGTGCCAGACCAAAGCCGATGTTATCGGAAGCAATGCCCGTTGCCGGACAACCGCTGGCCTTAATCAAAGCACGCAGTCCCACCAGCTTCGTTGTTTCCATAGCCTTCAGGCCACGGCGCACCAGCTCACGGTTTTCGCCGATGAGAGGCACAATATCCGCTACTGTTCCCAGCGCCGCCAGCTCCGTCAATCCCTGCCACTCCGGCAGCCTGCCCGGCTCACGCTGCTCCAGCGCCTGGCACAGCTTGAAGGCAATGCCTACACCGCTCAAATGCTTAAACGGATAGCCGCAGTCACGCTGCTTAGCGTTGATAATTGCGTAAGCAGGAGGCAGAACCTCCGGCACCGTATGGTGGTCCGTAATAATAATATCCAAAGACTTCGGTGCATTGGCTACCTCGTGCAGGCCGCTGATGCCGCAGTCCACGGTAATCACCAGCGTTGTACCCTTCTCCGCAATATTTTTCAAAGCTTCGTCATTCAGGCCGTAGCCCTCGCTTTTGCGCTGCGGAATGTAGGTGGCAACCCTGCCGCCGCGCTGCTTCAGATACAGGTACAGCAAGGAAGAGGCACTGATTCCGTCCACATCATAGTCGCCGTAAACCGTAATCTGCTCATCCGCCGCCAGGGCACGCTCTATACGCTCAACCGAACGCTGCATATCCTTCAGCAGAAAAGGGTCATGAAAAGGCGTAGCACTGCCGTAAAGAAAATCACGCATCGAAGCTGCATCCTGCAGACCGCGTTCCAGCAAAATACCTGTGACCATCGGCGAAATATTCAGCTCCTCCGCCAAATAGTCTGCCATCTGACTGTTATATTCTTTTATATCCCAAATTCGTTCCTTGTGCATCATTGGCGGCTACCGCTCTCGGCAGCAGTCTTTTCCGCTGCAGCCGGCTCTGCCTGCTTGGCAGCCTCGGCCTGTGCTGCCTCGTTATGCAGCAGCTGGGTGTGCTGCAGCATAGCAACGCGCTCCTGCAGGCGTTTATTTTCAGCCTCCAGCTGCTGCATTTCCTCACGCATTTTTTTATCCTTCAGATAATGCTTGGCCTTCATCGTCAGCATAAAACAAGTGGCAACCAGCACGCCCATTAAAAACGCACCGAGTATTACCAGCACCAGTGACGCGCTGAAGCTCCAGAAAACAAAGTTCAAAGACACTGCTACCGCATTCTGCACGGCAAACAATGCTACTATCATACATATAATTATAACTAAGATTAAAAAAGGCATTCAGCTCAACTCCTTTAGTAGTATAAATTTTAATATATTATAACTGTTATAATTCTGCCAGCATACAAAAAAATCCTGCTTATAAAGCAGGATTTTTAGTGTATACATGCTCATTTAAGGCCTGATTGTATTTAGTCCGCAAAGACTGACTGCATAGTGTTATTTTACCCTCAGTTTTTCCAGAATAAAGGCTGTCACACGGCTCTGCTTATCAACCTCCAGCGCAAAACGCAGCGGCTGCTCCTTGTCATCCTGCCAAAAATATTCGTAGGTAGTATTATCGGCAGCATAAACAACCGCATCAGGCAGGCCGTACTGTCCTACAGCTCTGCCGGCACTGTCACCGATGCTTACGCCGCGCATTGTAATATATTTGGGATCGACTACGCGGATTGCCTCCACAGCCTTTTTTTTGCGGGCAACACTGATTACGGCTCCCTCAAATGTATAGTTTGTCTGCTTACGCTTTTTATCTATTTTCTCCTGCTTGACGGCACCAAGGCGCTCCTCTGCCTTCTGCTCGTCAAACTTCTGTCCGAGTGCGGCATAGCCAAGAGCAAAATCCTCCTGCGTCAGCTCGTCCCTGCTTCCGGCAACGGTATAGGGCGCATAGATAAAACCGTCCACACCATCCGATTCGGCCTCCAGCCAGTCACCGCTTTGACGGATAACACGCAGCAGCGAATGATGCGGCAGCACCTTCAAAACATTGCCGTCCTCGGCGGCACTGCGGAAATTAATATCATCCTCTTCCAGAACCACAAAGCTGCCCTTGTCATATCCCTTGATTTTTTCACCCGTATAAAACGCTTCCTGCTTCTCGGCGGCAGCACACAGCTGCATTCCCACTGCCAATAAAAGTGTCAGACCAATTGTTTTGAGCAATCTCATTGCCACTGCATCTCCTAACTAAATTCCGTAAGCGGCATGTGCCAGTTCCTGCACCGCCTTAACTGTATATTGCGAAGTACTGTATAAATAATTGTCATGCAGGCTTTGTACGCGGCCGTTCTTTACAGCCTTAATGCTTTTATAGGCCGGATTTTGTAAAATGCGCTGACGGAATTGCTCCGGGTCGCCTTTTTTACTGTAATCCCAACTCGGAGTAATAATCAGCTCCGGATTAAGCTCCAGCATTTTTTCCTCCGACAGGTTGCCCTGATACGGAATATCCATGCCGTCCAGCGCGTTATGTACGCCTGCATAATAGCACAGGCCGCTGAAAGTACCCCTCATGCCCAGCGGTCCGGTAAAGGACAGCGCCAGCACATTAAGCGGCTTTTCGCCTGCAGCCTGCAGCGCCTGCTTGCGCACCGCCTCCAGCTGCGACTCCATATTTTTCGCCATCTCCTCGCCCTTGGCTTCCTCGCCTACGGCAGAGCCTATTTCCTTCATAAACTTAAAAATATCCTGCACATTATTCGGCGTATGGCACACATAGACCTTGAGTCCGGCACTGCGCAGTCCCTGAATGGGCTCCACGGTATAATCCGGAATGATAACAAGATCGGGCTGCATGGCCAGCACGCTTTCCAGATTGCTTCCTTGCGCTCTGCCCTTGACGGATTTGACCTTGTCACCAGCACTGCAGATACCGGAATCGTCAGCCAGCAGCGACAAGGCTGCCAAGCGCTTACTGTCAACCATATCCAGCAAAATTTCATCGGCAGATACGTTCAAGCTCACAATGCGCTGAGGCTTTTCGCTGAAGCTCAGCTTGGTGCCTGTTGCATCCGTCACTGTGTACAAAACCTTACCGCTGTCGGCGGTATTCTTTTCCTGCGGTCCGCAGCCGGCAAGCAGCAGACACAGCAGCAGGCAAACTAAGAACAGAATTTTTTTCATAATATACCCCACCCAAAAATAATATTTGTTTCTATCTGTTACTTATTATACAAAAAAGGTGGAAAATATGCAAATTCACAGGCTGCTTGCAGCTGACTGCTGCAATTTAACGCTGTAAAAAAGCACCTGCCATCCCCACATATTCGTGTAATGCCATACAGGTTATATCAAATGCCTGCAGCTGTGGCACCAGCCAGCGCGGATTAAATTGCCCCTTAGGGTTGAGCGTATAATCACAGGGATAGGCGGCAACCTTAATGCCCTGCTCACCTAAATAACGCTCAAAGAACTGCATACTGCGAGGCATATGCAGCGCGCTTGTCAGCAGCAGTACATTTTTATAGCCGCGTTCACGGCAGAGTGCAGCAGAATAGGCAGCATTTTCTTTCGTTGTCCTAGCCTGCGTTTCAACAATAATCTGCTCCTGCGGCAGTCCCAGCTGCAGCAGAATACGCTCGGCGACCAGCGCCTCGCTTGCGCCATCGCTGAACACCTGCCCACCGCTGATGAGCACCGGCAGCGAATGCTGCTTCGCCAAGCGCGCTGCCGTCAGCAGGCGCGCCGCTCCGGCAGACATCAGGCCTCCGCGCTCAGCACCGTCAGGAACAGAGCCAACACTGCCGCCGCCCAGAACAACTATCACTTGCGCAGCCGCAGGCTCCTGCTGGCTGTAACGCTTTTCCAACGGCTGCCCCAAAAGCTTGGCTCCCAATAAGGTAGAGCTGAAATACAACAGCAGCGTCAAAAAAGCGCTTAAGCTGAAAGCAAAACGGCCGAAGCGCTTGCGCTGCCGCCATAAATAAACACTCAAGATTATTCCCAGCAGCACAAACAACCCCGGAGGCAGCAAAAAGGCTGCGATAAATTTCAAAATATAAATCATTGTGCTTCTCCCTGCTTATGGCTAAAGATTATGTGAAGTGCTGTGCTTGCTATATGCTAAAAAGCGACAGCCATGCTGGTTAACAGCTTATCATTACGCCTTCTATTGTAGCCTTTTTCAGTAGTAAAAACAAGAAAAAATAGCCTGCGGCATTCATTTTCCCGAATGCACACAGGCTATAAGCTTTAATTTTAATCTCTGCCGGGTTTCAGCTTACGCAGCATCATCCATAACGGACCTGCGAGGAAGGTGGAGGTATAAGCACCACTGGAGAAGCCTACCAGCATAGCAAAGGAGAAATTGCGGATAGTTTCACCGCCCCAGATGAAGATAGCTACAACAGCAAACAGAGAAGTACCTACAGTATAGATACTGCGTCCCATGGTCTGCCAGATGCTGTTGTCTACCATTTCCGTCATGCTTTCGCTGCGGCGATGGATTTTCAGGTTTTCACGGATACGGTCGAAGATAACGATGGTACCGTTTACAGAATAACCTACAACCGTCAGCAAAGCTGCAACGAAGGAGGAATCAAGCTCCATATGGAAGAGGGAGAAATAGCTCAGAGTTACCAGTACGTCAATAATCAAAGCGACAATCGCTGCCA
This sequence comes from Escherichia coli, assembly GCA_963603005.1. GTDB lineage: Bacteria > Bacillota > Negativicutes > Acidaminococcales > Acidaminococcaceae > Phascolarctobacterium_A. The sequence continues at coordinate 57,662 of CAVCLW010000004.1, forward strand.
GAGCAAAGCGGAATTCAAAGCGGATGGTGATATAAGCAATCATCAGGAACCAGGAAAGCACAATCGCCATAACAGCCTGTTGAATCAGCTCGCTGCCGACGGTAGCACCAACGTTTTCAACACGCTGGATAGCAAAGTCACCAACCTTGCTCTTCAGATCGGTCATTACCTGCTGACGTTGCTCGTCGCTGATAACGCCGGTACGAATCAGCACGCCCTTAGAGCTCTTGGCATTGCTGTCGCTGCTTTCCAGCTGGATAATAGCATTGCCCAGATTCTTTTCTTTAAGCACCTCACGTACCTGAGAAACGGTAACAGGATTTTTGAATTCCAAATCCATGATACTGCCGCCGGTAAAGTCAATGCCCAGGTTGAAGCCCTTGAAGAGCATGGAGCCGATACCGATAATCAGGAAGGTGATGGTAATAGCGAAGAAAATTTTATAACGCTTAACGATAGATAACTTCATTATTTAGCCACCTCCTCTTTTGCTTTCGGTGCTCTTGCACCAAACAGGAAGGGACTCTTGGTGATGTTACTGTAAATCAAAAAGCGCAGCAGGAATTTGGTAACGGTTACTGCGGTAAACATACTCAGCAAGGTACCAAGTGCCAGGGTAACAGCAAAGCCCTTGATAGGACCGGTGCCCAGGTAAAACAGTACGGCTGCGGCCATGATAGTAGTAAGGTTGGAGTCAAGGATGGTTACGATAGCACGGCCAAAGCCGGAATCCATCGCACTGCGCAGAGTTTTGCCGCGCTTAACTTCTTCCTTGAAGCGTTCGAAAATCAGTACGTTGGCGTCAACCGCCATGCCGACAGACAGGATAATACCTGCGATACCGGGCAGTGTCAGTGTTGCACCCAGATAACGCATTACCAGCAGCAGCAGCATTACGTACAGCAGCAGAGCAATGTCCGCAACTACGCCTGCCAGACGGTAGAACAGCAGCATAAATACAAATACGCCGATAATACCGATGCTGAAGGCTTTAACACTCTTGTCTTTGGAATCCTGACCGAGGGTAGGACCAACGGTACGGTTTTCCATAACTTCGATTTTAACCGGCAGACTGCCGCTGCGCAGCAGAATTGCCAGATGCTCGGCTTCTTCAACATTGCGGGAGCCGGAAATCTGTGCATGGCCGCCGGTGATAGCTTCCTGTACTACAGGAGCGGTCAGCACCTGGCCGTCAAGCTCGATAGCAATTTTCTTGCCTACATTGCGGGCAGTAAGGTCAGCAAATTTTTTGCCGCCCTCATCATTAAATTCCAGGCCTACTACAGCCTGATTGCCTTGGGAAACCTGTGCCTTAGCGTCCTTCAGGTCACTGCCTGTGAGAACAACCTTGCCGCTTTCATCCTTAAACTGCAGCATAGCGGTACGGCCCAGCATAGCAATAGCTTTTTCAGGGTCCTTTACGCCAGGCAGCTCAACAATAATACGGTCTTTGCCCTGACGCTGAATAACAGGCTCTGTCAGGCCCAACTCATTGACACGACGCTCAATAACCTTTACACTGCGGTTGACAGCGTCATCGTCAACCTTAAGTTCCGGCGTATCCACAGCCTGTAAAACTACATGAGTACCACCTTGCAGATCCAAGCCCTGTTTAATGGAATTAGCCAGAGGCGAGATGTATACGCAGAAACCGCCGATAATCGCCAAAGCGACAATCAGAAATTTCCCGAATTCATTCCAACGCAAAATAACTTCCTCCTTAAGATTTTTTTGGATTAACTGGATTTAATTTATAAGCTAAGCGGACTGAGAGTGGTAATCCCGCTTTCACTTGCTAAAAGCTGTACAAGCACGTCAAATTCATCCCGCGGCAGACTCGGCTGAATAAAAGCATCGTAAGCGATGCCCATGAGCAATGCGTTTTCCGCCTGCGGCAGAAAACGGTCATAATAGCCCGCGCCCATCCCCAGTCTGCTGCCGTCGCGGCCGAAGGCCACTCCGGGCACCAGTACAAGGTCAAGCTGCTGCGGCTGCAGCAGCTTCGCCGGTTGGCGGACACTGCGGATGCCGTAACGGTCAAGCTCAAAGTTCAGCATGTTTTGCAGCTGTACCGGAGCCATCTCCGTAGCAGATTGCACCAGCGGCACGGCAACAGTCTTGCCGTCGTGCAAGGCCTGCTGCAGAACCAGGTCTACAGACAGCTCATTGCCAAAAGCCAAATAGCCCATGATGCAGCTCGCTTTGCGATATGCATCACAGGCCAGTATCTGACGGGCAGTCAGCAGACTGCCGGAAGCAGCCTGCTCTGCGGTCAATTGCGACCGCAGCCTTTTAAAATACTTGCGCAGCTCAACTTTTTCTTCTGCAATCACCATCAGGAATTCTTAGCGGGGTTTTGGAAGCCGCTGATAGCATTGCGCGCCATTTCGATTACTACGCCTTCAGCAACTTCTACCTTAACGCGTTTTTCGGAAATAGCAGTAATCTTACCATAAATACCGCCAATGGTAATGATTTCGTCGCCTTCCTTCAGGCTGTTTAACAAATCCTGTCTTTTCTGCTGCTCTTTTTTCTGGGGTTTCCACAGCATGAAATAGAATATGCCGCCCATTAAAACAAAGGGCCAGAGAGAATTGAGCAAAGCCATTGTATCTCCACCTTGCATATTGAACACCTCCACATTTTATCACTTCCCGCAAATTCGGACATATTTGCAGGCTCCTCTTGCAAACCTTTTAGTATGCAATAGTTTGGTTTATTTATACCACTTTTATATATTCTCTGTAAATCGGAAAAATCCTTGTTATCAACGATAATTTTCTAAGAATCTTTCGCGGAACTCAGGGAAGCAGTCATTAGCGATAGCCTCACGGATTTCCTTGGCAAAATGCAGCAGGAAATGCAGATTGTGAATAGACAAGAGTCTCAGACCGAAAATCTCCTCTGCCTTGAACAGATGGCGGATATAAGCACGGCTGAAGTTACGGCAGGCATAGCAGTCGCAACCTTCCTCAATTGGACGGAAATCCTCTGCGTAGGTTGCGTTGCGTACTACCAGACGGCCGGTGTGCGTCATAGCGGTACCGTTTCTGGCAACACGTGTCGGAAATACGCAGTCAAACATATCAACGCCCAGGTTTACTGCCTCTACAATGCAGTCGGCAGTGCCTACGCCCATCAGATAGCGTGCCTTATCCTTCGGCATCAGCTCGGTGGTTTGCGAAAGGATATCGTACATCATCGGCTTAGGCTCGCCTACGGACAGACCGCCGATACCATAGCCGGCGAAATCAAGCTCCGTCAGCTGCTGCACGCTCATGCGGCGCAGCTCGGGATACATACCGCCCTGCACGATACCGAACATGGACTGGTCCTCACGCGTATGCGTTTCCAGACAGCGCTTAGCCCAGCGAGTGGTACGCTCGGTAGAACGCTTGGCATAATCAAAATCTGCGGGATACGGAATGCATTCGTCAAAGGCCATCGCGATATCCGCGCCCAATGCCTCCTGCACCTGAGTAGAAACCTCCGGGGAGAGGAACTGCTTGCTGCCGTCGATATGCGAACGGAACATTACGCCCTCTTCGGTAATTTTGCGCATAGCACCCAGACTGAACACCTGGAAGCCGCCGCTGTCGGTAAGCATACCGCGTTTATAATTCATAAACTTATGCAGACCGCCTGCCTTGCGCACCAGCTCGTGACCGGGACGCAAAAACAAATGATAGGTATTCGACAAAATAACCTGGCTGCCCATATCGTACAGCTCTTCCGGTGCCAGAGTTTTTACCGTTGCCTGTGTGCCTACAGGCATAAACATCGGAGTTTCAAACGTACCATGCGGCGTATGCAGGCGGCCGAGACGCGCACCGCTGCGCGGACATTCTTTAATTAGTTCGTAGGTTACTGCGTGTTTTGTCATATGCAACTCCTAAAATTATTTATCAGCGCCTTCGGCTTTGCGGCGAAGGCAAAAAATCTTATTTATTGAGGTCTGTAATAAACATGGCATCGCCAAAGGAGAAGAAGCGATATTTTTCTTCAACCGCCTTCTTGTAGGTCTGCAGCATAATCTCACGGGTAGACAGAGTGCTTACCAGCATCAGCAGCGTGCTCTGCGGCAGATGGAAGTTGGTTACGAGGTCATCCACCAGACGGAATTTGTAACCGGGGTAGATGAAGATATTCGTCCAGCTGCTGCCGGCGTGCAGCTGACCGTCAGCGCCCGCAGCCTCCAGAGTACGTACTGCAGTGGTGCCAACCGCAATGATACGGCGGCCTTCGGCCTTCGCCTTGTTTACTGCATCCGCTGCCTCCTGAGATACGGTGTAGAACTCCTTATGCATCTTATGGTCCTCAATCTTCGCCTCGCTTACTGGGCGGAAGGTACCAAGACCTACATGCAATGTTACAAAAACCTCTTCGCAGCCTATTTCCTTGATTTTCTGCAGCAGCTCTTTGGTAAAGTGCAGGCCTGCAGTCGGAGCGGCAGCACTGCCGCGCTCACGGTTATAAACAGTCTGGTAGCGCTCCTTATCCTCCAGCGGTGCCGTAATATACGGCGGCAAGGGAGTTTCACCCAGACGGTCAAGGATTTCTTCGAAGATGCCGTCATACTTAAAGCGTACTACGCGTCCGCCGAAGTCGGTGTGCTCGATAACCTCGCAGCTTAATTCATCGCTGAAGTTAATCTTGGCACCAACCTGCAGCTTTTTGCCGGGGCGCACCAGGACCTCCCAGTCGGTTGCATCTCTGCGGGTCAGCAGGAATACCTCGACATGAGCGCCGGTATCCTTCGTGCCGTGCAGGCGCGCCGGAATAACGCGGGTATCATTAAACACCAGCACATCGCCGGGCTTAAGATAATTTACCAGATCATAAAAATGCTTATGCTCAATTTCACCGGTCTTTTTGTCAACAACCAGCAGGCGCGAATGGTCGCGCGGCTCCATAGGATGCTGAGCAATAAGCTCCTGTGGCAAATCATAATCAAAATCAGTTACTAACATGCAAAATTCTCTCTTTTCTTATATATTACAGGACGCATAGCTTCCTGCTAACGGACAAGCTGAATTCCGGGATAATAATGTGCCAGAATCGTTTTATAGGTAGCCTTGGCATCAGCATTCGCCATGCCGCGCGCACCCCAGACACTCAAACCGAGGCCGGAGCCTTTGCCCTTGCCGCGGAAAATAATTTTTTCTTCCTTGCCGCCGCCCAGCAAATGGTAGCTGCGCACTAAATTTTTCCAGACGGGCTTTTTCGACTCATTGACCTTAATGCCTATATCCTTGCTGCCTATTTCCATACCGTAATGATCTTCGATAGGCACCTTAAGCGTTTCCGGCACCGGCGTACCGGTTTCGATATCAAATAAGGTGCTGTTCAGACCTAACAGGTCCTGCAGCTCACTGCCGCTGATTTTGACAGCGCCGGCCTCACCTGAAAGGATAATATATTTTACCCGTCCCGTAGGCGTTCTGTCAACACCTGCATCATCAAGCGGGGAGAGGCGTATACTCGTCAGCTTGCCGGTGGTATAACCGCGCTGCGCTGCCAGGCTTTCCAGAAGCACCGGAGCAATGCGGCTTTCCCAGGTATATTCCGGGCTGTCGCTGTCGTAATCCTCTACCGACTGCAGATAGCTTACGGCAGTACCGCGCAAATTCAGCGCGCTTTCGGTTCTGCCGCCGCTACTTGAAGTAGTGACAGCTTCAATCGCCCGACCGTAAGCATCAACCAGATACTGTCCCTTCGTCGCCTGAATCAGCTTCGTCACAGCTTCCTTTTCAATGCGCTTGCCGGTGCCTTCGTAAGGCAGCTCCCTGTCGGTCGCAAGCAAAGCATAGGCTTTATCGCTGTGCTGCATTTTATATAAAGCGTAGCTGCGGGCAGCAACCGCCTGCGCCTTGATAACCTCATCAGGCCATACGGACATCGTTTTGGCCGGCAGTACGCTCGCCAGATAATCCTCCAGCGGCAGTCTGTTGACCACTAAAAGCTTATTGCCCTGTTCGGCCTGCAGCTGAAAATAACCATTGTAGCTGCGTTTATTGATTTGCGGTGACTTTTTTCCTGCCGCCGCAGCAACAAACGCTTCATTACCAAATACATTGTTATCATCAAAGAAAAGCTTTCCCTGCTGCGCATGGATGAAATATTTTCCCTTGGGCATCGTAGTCGTTTTGCCCGCTGAATCACGCACTGTGAATTCATCCTCACAGCTCAGCTCTGCCGTTGCCTGCCCCACCACAATTCCTATGCGGATTTGCTCGGCGGCAACTGCAGCAGAAGCAAATATAAAAGTAAATAACAATACAGCCAGTATCAGTAATTTTCTAAGCATATACTTTTCCTCGATTTGCTAAGTTTAATAAGAGGAGCAGTAAACATTGAAAAGCTCCCATTAAGGGGACAATGTGAATTGTCCGTATAGCAAGAGAGGCTCCCCTAGGGGGGAGCTGTCACCCGATAGGGTGACTGAGAGGGGTCTGCAGTCTAGTCATTTCCCCTCTCCGTCATCGCTTCGCGATGCCACCTCTCCCCTAGGAGAGGCTTTTCTGCGTCTTGCTATAAACTCTAATTATCTGTTCACCATTTTAATATTTTTGCTTACAACCACAAACTTATCCTGCTTTGCTTCGGCCTTAGGCTTTTTGCGGATTTCGTAGCGGTCACGCTCGCTGAAGACACAGCCGCAGTACTGCTGGCGATACAGCCCCAGCTCCAGGCTGATATCCACGCCGCGCTGATAGCCGACGCGGAAGTCCTCATAATAGAACGGAATACCGAATTCCGCCGCTGCTGCCTCCGCCTCCTTTTTTATCAGCTCATGGCGCTGATAGGGACTGACAAGCAGTGTAGTAGAAAAGGCATCGTAGCCGTTTTCTTTGGCAAACTGCGCTGCATAGCGCAAGCGCATACGGTAGCAGAAGGCGCAGCGCACGGTAGGCTCTGCCAGCATACCGCGGATGCATTCCTCGATAGGATAGCTTTTGTCGATAATAAGATTGTAGCGTTTCTTCTCACAAAACTCCCGCAGGGTGCTCAGCCTGTGCTTGAACTCCTTGTACGGATGAATGTTAGGATTAAAAAACAAAATATCAAAATCTGTACCCGCCGCCGTCAGCTGCTCCGTAGGGTAGCAGGCACAGGGACCGCAGCAGGCGTGTAATAATAATTTCATTTTTCCTCCTGAGCAGCTAAGCTGCTTTACTGATTTTCGGGAAACGGCATTCCCAGATATCTATAGGTTTCGCGTGTTGCCATACGTCCGCGCGAGGTGCGGTTCAGCATTCCCTGCTGCATCAGATACGGCTCGATTACATCCTCAATGGTTGAGGACTCCTCACTCACGGCTGCGGCAATCGTTTCAATGCCGACAGGACCGCCGCCGAAGGTTTTGACGATAGTCGTCAAAATTTTGCGGTCGTTGCGGTCGAAGCCGTAGCGGTCAACCTCCAGCTTAGCCAGCGCTTCGTCTGCCAGCTGACGGTCGATAACCTCCACGCCCAACACCTGGGCGAAATCGCGCACACGCTTCAGCAGACGGTTCGCGATACGCGGGGTACCTCTACTGCGGCGGGCAATTTCCAAAGCGCCTTCCTTGTCAATTTTTACATTCAGGATTTCCGCTGCACGCGTAATAATAAACTGCAGCTCCTCCGGCTTGTAAAATTCCAGGCAGCACTGTACGCCGAAGCGGTCACGCAAAGGCGCTGCTATCGCGCCCAGGCGCGTGGTAGCGCCGATAAGCGTAAAATGAGGCAGATCCAGACGCACACTGCGCGCCGCAGGACCTTTGCCAATAATAATATCTAAGGCAAAATCCTCCATAGCGGAATACAAGATTTCCTCTACGGTCTTGGACAAGCGGTGGATTTCGTCAATAAAAAGTACATCATTGTCGCCAAGGTTGGTCAGAATTGCTGCCAAATCTCCCTGACGTTCAATCGCCGGTCCGCTGGTAACGCGGATGTTGACATTAAGCTCATTGGCAATAATGTTGGCCAGTGTAGTTTTGCCCAGACCAGGAGGTCCGAACAGCAGCACGTGGTCCAGCGCTTCGTGGCGGGCAGCGGCAGCCTTAATGAAAATAGACAGATTATCCTTGACCTGCGTCTGACCTATATATTCATTTAACAGACGCGGACGCAGGCTGTACTGCCAGCCATCTGCTTCCTGTTCCGCCCCGGCAATAATTCTATCATCAAATTCCATAAGTTCCTCCTAGTAAGCCTTTTGCAGCCTACTGCTGCAGGCTCAAATACCGCCAGACTATTTATCTGCGGGAAATTACTTCATCATCAGCCTTAAGGCCTGCTTCAGAATTTCCTCGCTCGTCTTGGTTTCTGCGCCTTCGATTTTCTTGATTACGGGCATAATCTCGCTGTTGCTGTAGCCTAGGGAAGCAAGCGCTTCGATTGCCTCCGCTACGGCGCCACTGCCACCGGCAGCTACCGCCTCGCCGAAGCTGTCACCGCTTTCGGCAGCCACGGGGCCGACCTTGTCCTTCAATTCCAGCAGCAGACGCTCTGCCGTCTTTTTGCCGATACCGGGCAGCTTAGTGAGCACCTTGATATCACGGCTCTGCACCGCCAGATAAAAGGCATCCGGCTTGACTGCTGATAAAATGCCCAAGGCCATCTTGGGACCTACGCCGCTGATGGTCAGCAGCAGCTCAAAGAGGTCATAATATTCTTGGCTCAAAAAGCCGTAAAGAACAATGGCATCCTCGCGTACTGCGGTGTGGATGTGCAGGCGTACTGCTGCACCCTGCGTCAGCTGTGCCAGCTGGGCCGCCGGCATGAAAACTCGGTAGCCTACGCCGCCTGCAGTTTCGATTATGCAGTTATCTATGCCCAGGCTTTCAACAGAGCCCTTCAATGAACCTATCATTTATCTGCCCTCCTGCCATCTGCGCGTAGACGCAGTATTGATGCCGCAGATTGCCGCTGCCAGCGCATCGGCCGTATCATCCGGTTTAATTTTTTCGCGGATATTGAGCAGATGCATCACCATATAGATAACCTGCTCCTTCGTCGCACTGCCTGTGCCTACTACCGACAGCTTAATCTGCATCGGCGTAAATTCCATCACCGGCAGTCCCTTGTTGGCCGCAGCCAAAAGCACAACGCCGCGTGCCTGTCCTACAGGAATCGCAGTAGTCACGTTGCGGTTGAAAAACAGCTTTTCGATGCTCAGCAGATCCGGCTTGAAGTGCTCGATAATATCCGAAATATCATCATAAATCTTCTTCAGCCTCAGCTCCGGCAGCATATCCTTATCCGTCAGCACCGAGCCGTAAAAAACCGGTCGCAGACGGTTGCCTGTCATATCTACCAAGCCATAACCGCAGATGGCGGTACCGGGGTCAATTCCTAAAACCAGCATAAAAAACCTCTCAAAAAACAGAAAGCAGACATCAACTGCCTGCTTTCCTTTCTGCAACTATGATTCGCACACATTGCAGTTACTTCGTAATAATAATATTATTCCTCGTCGTCTTCCGGCAAGTCAGCGTTGGTGTAAACGTCTTGTACATCATCGCAATCATCCAATGCGTCCAGCATCTTCTGAACCTTTTCGGCATCCTCACCGGACAGCTCAGCCATAGTATCGGGAACCATGGTGATTTCGGACATTGCAACTTCAATATTGTTATCAGCCAAAGCTTTTTCTACATCGTCATAAGCAGCCGGATCGGTGATAATTTCGAAGCCGTCTTCGCTGCTCTTGATATCCTCAGCACCTGCATCCAGAGCGATCATCATCAGATCATCCTCGCTCACACCGGTCTCGGCGCTTACTGCGAAGATACCTTTTTGTTTGAACATGTAGCTTACGCAGCCGCTGGCACCCAGGTTGCCGCCGTGCTTAGAAAATACGTGACGTACATCAGCAGCAGTACGGTTACGGTTATCGGTCAGGCAGCTTACCATCATAGCAACGCCTGCAGGACCATAGCCTTCATAGGTAATCTCTTCGAAGCTTTGGCCTTCCAGAGCACCTGCACCCTTTTGGATTGCACGTTGAATGTTGTCTTTAGGGATATTGTTAGCCTTAGCTTTGGACAGAGCCAGCTTCAGCTTCATGTTACCGGTAGGATCTGCACCGCCCATACGAACGGCAATAGTGATTTCACGGCTGATTTTAGTAGTGATTTTGCCGCGCAGAGCGTCAGCCTTGCCTTTTTTATGTTTAATGTTCGCCCATTTAGAATGTCCTGACATTGTAAATTCCTCCAAACTTTCTCTTTGCCATATTTATTTAAGCATTTACCATAATATTTTACCACGCCGGCTGTGTTTTTTCAACAGCAAACGCCGGCAGATAGCTTTATTTTGCAAAAACATCCTTAATACTGTCATAATGCAAAAAGATTCCTGCGCGCGCCAGCTCCTGAATTTCCTCCAATGTCGCCAGCTTGTATTCCAGTGCCTCATTAGAGCGGATTTTTACCTGCTCCGGTGCAAAGGGCAGCGTAAAAAGATAGCAGTCAACAAAATAATTATCGCCCTCGCCCGAATTCTCACGGTGATAGGTCAGCGCCGGTCCGCCCGCGCAGGCAGAAACATCAAGACCGGTTTCCTCCCACACCTCGCGGTTCACAGCCTCGCGTGAGCTTTCGCCCGCCTGCACCGCACCGCCGGGAACCTCCCACCAGCCGGCAGCCCAGGCCTTCGTCAGAACACGTCTGGTAATCAGAAAGCGTCCGTCGGTGTTGCGCACAACGCCAAGCACCGTCAGATGATACTCGCCGTCCTGCAGTATCCAGTCATTTTTCTTCATTGTCCGTCCGGTAAGACGGCGTTCACTGTCATAAATATCCCATTGCTCCATGATAAATTCCCCCTCTTAAAGCAAGCGCGGCAAATATTTGAAAATCAGCCAAAAGCCACAGGTCATGGCGAAGGCAATGCTGCCGCTGTCATAATCTATATAACCGAGATACAGGCTGTTTAAGCCCGTAACAAAAATCATATTCAGCCACATAAAGCCGTAGGCCCATAATAATATCTGTACCCACAGCGGCGGCTTTTTATATGGAAGAGGCTCATTATTATTTGTCATGCTTATCTCCCTCATCTAACAGCTGCACAGCCTCCAGCTGCTTCTGCAAGCGTGCTGTATAGCGCTTGGTAGTATGCAGAGCGTTCTGCCCCTCCTCCAGTTTTTTGGCTGTTTTATCAAGAGCTGTTTCCAAGCCGGCAAGCTCCTGCTTAACCTTGTTCAGCAGCTGCCAGACCTCGGTAGTACGCTGCTGCACCGCCAACGTACGGAAGCCCAGCTGCAGGCTGTTCACCAGCGCCGCCAGCGTCGTAGGCCCTGCCACGCACACTCTGAATTTCAGCTGCAGCTCCTCAGCCAGTCCCGGCAAGGCCAAAGCCTCCGCAAACAGGCCCTCGCTCGGCAGATACATTACGGCAAAATCCGTCGAATACGGCGGGCAGATATATTTTTCGCAGATATCCTTCGCTTCGCTCTTCAAGCGTCGCTCCAGCTGCTTCGCCGCCGCATCCGCCGCCTGCGTATCACCGGCCTCACGCGCCTGCTGCAGACGTTGGTAATCCTCCAGCGGAAACTTGGCGTCAATCGGCAGCAGCACCTCCTGCTCCCGCTGCCCCGGCAAACGCAAGGCATATTCCACACGCAGGCCGCTGTGCGGACGCACCTCAGCATTTTCCACATATCTGGCACGGTCAAGAATATCCTTGAGGATATTGCCAAGCTGCATTTCGCCCCAGGTACCGCGCACCTTAACGTTCGACAGAACACGCCGCAGCTCATCCACACCGCAGGAAAGGCTCTGCATCTGTCCCAAGGACTGGTGCACCTCGCCCAAGCACTTGTTGACCTGCGCAAACTTCTGCTCCAGCGATTGATTAAGGCGCTCGTCCACAGTCATGCGGATGCGCTCCAGGTTCTGGTCCGTCATATCCGCCAGACGCGCCACGCGCTTGTCAATCTGTTCGCTCAGCCTGTCGCTCGCCGCCTGGTTTTCCAAGCGTGCCGCCCGCGCCAGTGTGCTCTGCTCGCCACGCAGGTCGTACATGCTTTCCGCAAGCCTGCGCTCCAAAAGCTCCAGTCGCTGCGCCGTCATGTCCGCCTTGGGGCGTCCCTGTATCAATAATATTATCACACCTGCCAACAGCAGGGCTATTACAATCATCAAAGCTATAGCCAATGTACTCATTTCTTATTTGCTGACCTCCGTTATTTTTTTATTATAACAGAAAAGCCATACATAGCCAACATATTAACGAACAAAATTTTCATATTTAACAAGATATTTTCATAATATCACTTTTTTAACAAAATCAGCTTACATCTGCGCCCAAATCGTGTATAATATATTCATACATTATTTATTCCAACGAGGTATTGCGTTATATGATAGATGAAAGTCCTAATCTCAATTCTGCTGATAAAATTCTTGAGGCCGCAACCAAGCTGTTTGCCATGGACAGCTTCGCTGCCGTGTCCATAAAGCAGATTTCTGTTGCCAGCGGCGTCAACAGCGCGTTGATTTCCTATTATTTCGGCGGCAAGAAGAATTTATATCAGGAGGTTTTATATACCGAGGCAGAAAAATTTCTGAAGCTGCAGGACAAAATCCGCCAGCAGCCAGGTTCACCGCTTACCAAGCTGCGTACCTATGTAGACGGCATTGCCGAAATGCAGCAGCAGAACCCTTACAACATTCATCTGATTTACCGCGAGCTGCTGACTCCGCAGCCCATGTTTGAAAATTATGTGCGCAGCAAGCTGTACCGTATCCACCAGTTCATGACGGAGCTGGTTGAGGAAGCGATTGCCTGCGGCGAAATCGTTGCGGATATCAAAGCAACCCACGTTGCCTTCACTATGGAAGGTATTATCATGTTCTTCTTTTTGATGCACAGCCATATCTGCGAGCTGGGCAATTTCAAAAACGGCGCTGAGCTTGATTACCTGCTGCAGGCGCTAAACACCTACCTTGCATCGCTTAGCAAAAAATAAATACACTTCTCTGATAAAGCTGCTTTCCGGCAGCTTTATTTTTGTTTACAACTTTGTTGCTTGACGCTATCTTCTTTAGAACCTATAATTTAATTGAACGATTAAAAATTTTACAACAATAAAATTATTCTGCAAGGGAGCTGTTAAATCATGCAGTCTATTATGGAAAAACTTCCCAAACTTCCTGATAAAAAGAAACTTGTTGCCGGAGCTGCCGTTATTGTACTGGCAGCCGCAGGCTGGCAGCTTTACAGCAGTATTATGCATAAGCCGCAGGAGGCAAACTACATCCCCATCGTCCGGACTATGACGATCGGCGAAAGCATTGCCGATTCCTCCGCCGTTTATCCCGGTGAGGTGCGCGGACGCTACGAAAGCCAGCTGGCTTTCCAGACTGCCGGCAGAATCGCTTCCCGTCTTGTCAACGTAGGCGACCGGGTACACGCCGGCCAGATTCTTATGACAATTGACCCGAAGGATGTAAACCAAAGCGTAGAAGCAGCCAATGCACAGCTGGCATCTGCCATTGCCAACCAAAAGCTGGCGGCCGACAATGCGGCACGCTTTAACAAGCTGTATGCCGGCGGTGCTGTGAGCGAAGCAACGCGCGACCAGTACAACACCCAGCTGGAGGCAGCCAATGCTGCGCTGCGCCAGGCACAGGCCAACGCCAACGCCAGCGGCAACCAGCTGAGCTACACGCAGCTGACGAGTGATGCCGACGGCATTGTGGCAGCCATCACCGGCGAGGCAGGCCAGGTAACGGCAGCCGGTACGCCGATGGTCACCATCGTGCGCAGCGGTGAACGAGAAATCCAGATTAATGTGCCGGAAAACGTCAAGCTGAGCATCGGCCAGCAGGCAGATATCAGCTTTTGGGCGCTTCCCGATGTTACGGCGAAGGGAACAGTCCGCGAAATTTCGCCTATCGCCGACAGCATTACGCGTACCTACAAGGTGCGCGTTGCGGTGCCGCAGCTGCCTGCAGAAGCGAAGCTCGGCATGACTGCCAAGGTCAGCTTCAAGGACGCCGCTATGTCCGAGGACGAGCTGGTTATTCCGGCTACCGCGTTGTATCAGGTGAACGGCAAGACACAGGTCTGGCTGGTACGCAACAACCGCGCAGTGCTGCAGGACGTTAAGGTTGCCGGCTACGTAGGCAACAACGTGCGTCTGGCAGGCGGCTTAAACAAGGGTGATATTCTGATAACCGCCGGCCTCAGCAAGCTTGTCGATAACCAACAGGTGCGTCTGACCAAAGGCGGTGATATCTGATGTCAAACAACGAAAAACATCATGCCAACTGGGCAGAATGGGCTATTAACCATCGCCAGTTAGTTTACTTCTTCGCTGTGCTTGTGCTGATTATGGGTATGTTTTCCTTTAAATCGCTCGGACGCAGCGAGGACCCCAGCTTTGCCGTCAAGCAGATGGTAATATCCGCAGCCTGGCCCGGCGCCAGTGCCAAGGATGTTGAGATGCATCTGACCAATACGTTGGAAAAGCAGATTCAAAGCTTGCCGCAGGTTAAGAAAATCACCAGCTATTCGCGCCCCGGTGTCTGCGTTATTACGGTAGCGCTTAAGGATGAGGTTTCAGGTAACACTGTGCGTCAGCGTTGGCTGGAGCTGCGCAACATCGTCAATGACGGCAAGAAGGACTTGCCTTCCGGTACCGTAGGTCCGTTTTATAACGACCGCTTTGATGACGTTTACGGCAATATCTACGCAATTACCGGTGACGGCTATACCTATGAGGATATGCGTAAATACGCCGAAAAAATCAAGCTCGACTTCTTCAGCGTGCCTGATGTCAAAAAGGTTGAGTTGGTGGGCGTGCAGCCGGAGAAAATTTTCGTGCAGATGCAAACCGCCAAACTGGCACAGCTGGGACTGGATATCAACAGTATCGCCAACACCATCAAGGCACAGACATCAATTAATGCCAGCGGTATGATTGAGGCCGACACAGCCAACTCCTACCTGCGCATTACCGGCAGCCCCGACAGCGTGGAAAATATTGCTGCCATTCCCATAAACGCCAACGGCCGTGTCTTCCGCCTGGGTGATATCGCAACCATCACCCGCGGTTATGCAGACCCGCCGGAAACAATGATGTACTATAACGGCAAGCCGGCAGTCGGCATCGCACTTTCTATGGAGGACGGCGGCGATAATATCAAGCTTGGCGAAAATCTGGCCAAGGAAATCGCCCGCATCCAAAAGGAGCTGCCGCTAGGACTGGAGCTTAATCAGGTTGCCAACCAGCCTGAGGTGGTAAAAAAATCCATCAGCGAATTCTCCGAAAGCCTTTACGAGGCGATTATCATCGTGCTGGTAGTCAGCCTGATGACACTCGGACGCCGCAGCGGTTACGTAATTTCCTGCTGCATCCCGCTGATTTTGTTAGGCTCCTTCTGCGCCATGTTCGCTTTGGGCATCGATTTACATAAGGTATCCTTGGGCGCACTGGTTGTTTCCCTTGGTATGCTCGTCGATGATGCCATCGTCGTCGTTGAGCTGATGGAGGTAAAAATGTCCGAAGGCATGCCGCGTAAGGAAGCAGCTTCCTATGCCTTCAAAACCTGCGCCTGGCCGCTGCTGACAGGTACCACCATTACCTGCCTCGGCTTTATGCCGATTGCCTTCTCCAAGGCCAGCGCTTCGGAATTTGCCTACAGCCTCTTCCCGGTTATGACCGTAACACTGATGCTGTCCTGGCTTGTTTCCGCAACCTTGGCACCGGTATTGGGCTATGAATGGATACGTCCTACAGTTATCAAGCAGGAATCTTATGACAACAGCTTCTACCGCGCCTTCCGCAAGCTGCTGCACTGGGCCTTGGGACACCGCATTACGGTTATCGGCATTACTCTGGCGATGCTGGGCCTGTCCATGTTCATGCTGCGCTTCGTCAGCCAGGAATTCTTCCCCGCCTCCGTACGTCCGGAGCTGTTGGTAGAGCTCAATATGCCTGAGGGCAGTTCAATTAAAACTACAGATGCCGCAGCACGCAAGCTGACGAATCTGATCAAGGACGATAAAGAATTAGACCACGTTTCCACCTACGTAGGCGAAAGCGCACCACGCTTTGTACTGGTAATCGACCCGGTACAGCCGCGCGATAACTATGCACAGCTCGTAGTTGTAGCCAAGAGCGTTGAGGACCGCAAGAAGCTGGAGAAACGCATCAGCGAGCTTGCCGCCGAACATCTGCCGGAGGCTATTGTTTACTCCCGCTCGATTCCGCTCGGTCCGCCTGCCCCCTATCCTGTTATGATCCGCGTCAGCGGCAACAGCGATGCGCAGGTTAAGGAATATGCGCAGAAGGTGCGTAAGGTGATGGCTGCTAATCCCTATGTCAACATGACACGTCTTGACTGGCTGGAGCAGACCAACGCCGTTAAGCTGAAGGTCGATAATGACAAGCTGCTGCAAATGGGGCTCACACGCCAGACTGTGGCCAACGCTCTGCAGGCGCAGGTATCCGGTTATACCGTGGCAACCTATCTGGAGGGCGACCAGCAGATTGGTATCGTTTTCCGCCTGCAGCCTGACCAGCGTGCAGATATTTCACAGCTGGAAACTATTTCCATTCCTACGAGCAAGGGCGCTGTGCCGCTGTCACAAATTGCGCATCTTGATTACACCAGCGAGGACAATATCATCTGGCGCCGCAACCTGCGTCCTACGATTACCGTCAACGGCGGTATTGTTGACGGCGTTACCGGCAACGATGTTACCAAGCAGGTGTATAAGGAGCTGGAGCCGTTGCGCAAGGAGCTGCCTGCCGGCATGAGCATCGAAGTCGGCGGTTCGCTGGAGGACAGCAACGATACCCTGAATTATCTGATGAAGCCTATACCGCTGATGCTGCTGCTGATTGTCGTTCTGATTATGCTGCAGATGCAGGATATCCGCAAGCTGCTGGTTATTATGCTGACGGCACCGATGGGTATAATCGGCGTTATCTTCGGTCTTCTGCTGTTTAATTCCGCGTTGGGCTTTATGGCGGAACTGGGTATTCTGGCGCTCACCGGTACGATTATCCGTAACAGTATGGTGCTGGTTGACCAGATTCAGCAGCATCTTGATGCCGGAATGGAGCCTGCCAAGGCGATTACGGAATCGGCGATTGTGCGTTTCCGTCCGATTATGCTGGCGGCCTTCACTACGGTACTGGGATTGATTCCGATGTTCGCCAGCCAGTTCTGGAATGCGATGGCTGTGGCTATTGCCTGCGGCCTGACCGGTGCAACGCTGCTGACGCTGGTGGTGCTGCCGGTGCTGTATGCAATTGTGTTTAAGGTTAAAGCAGAATAGAGCTGAGATTGGTTTATAAGAAATTACTAAAACCCATGTCCCGCCGAAATCGGCAAGACATGGGTTTTTTGTCTTCTCAGTGCACACTTTAAGAGCGTGCGCTATTTTTTTATCTTCTGCAGTACGCCTGCATCCGCTCAAACAGGTAATCCGCTCCCCTTTCACCCATAAACGGCATGTGCGTAGCCACAGCGCTGTTCATAAACGGTGCGCTGATAAGCACCTTCATATTATCTGCATCAGCCTGCAATAGTGCCACATCATCTGCCAAAATAAGTGTATCCTGCAGTCCACGAATTACCTGCAGCCAATCGCTCTCTTCAGCGTAGGCTTCCACATCTGCCGCCGGCTCGGCAATCTCCTTCAGGCTGTGCGCACACATTTTGTGCAGTACAGTGATGCCGCCCTGCTCCAGAAAGGCACTCACGCCCTGTACCAAATCATAATCGCCCTTAACTACAGCCTTCTTTGGCTTGTTGTTACCCATCATAGTGGAAAGACTGAGTCTGGAAAGGCTCTTTTCCTTTGTTTGCAGGCGTAGCAGTACCATAGAATCCGGCTCCCTGCCTATCGCTTCTCCAACCTGCGCCAAAAAGCTCAGCGTACCGTTGTAACCGTAGGGAACAGCGTAAACATACGGCGTGCCGAATTTTTCCTGCAGATATTTGGCAGCCGCAAGACCTTCGTTGCCCAGCACAATATTTACCTGTGCCAGGCCCATATCCTCCAGCTCCTCCACGCTCGTGTCGCAGCAAAGGCAGGCATTGCAGCTCATTCCCAACGCTTCATCCAGCAGGCTTTTCACTTCCCAAATATCGCTCGCCATGCGGTAGCGCCACGCAGAGGCGCCGATGATGTTGTACACGCCCACCTCCTGCGCTACATCCTTCTTTGGCAGATTGCGCACGAGCAGCTTATATGTTTCTGCCAAGCCGATACTGTAATCACCGCGGAAGCCTCCCTGTTCAAAGGCTACCAGCTTGGCCTTGACCTCATTTTGCATATAGCGGCACACGCCCTTGATGTCAGTTCCGATGACGGCAGTCACGGAAGAGGCTACGACGAAGATAACCTTCGGCGCATAGCTTTCATCCAATTCAACGATGGCATCCTCCAGGCGTGTTACGTCACCCATTACAACATCGTCCTCGCTCATATGCGTAGTGAACATGCGGTTTTGAAAGCGCAGGCCCAAGCCGCCGTATAAGCCCATGCTGTAATGCGTAGTACCCGCAGGGCCGTATTCCAGCACGATGGCTCCCTGTACGGCCAAAAGGCTCCAGATAATTCCCATTCTTTCCGACGGTGTCGGTAAAAATCTTACTAAGCTCACAGGCCAGCCTCCTTTCTGAATACTTTGGCATCAGCCACAGCCTGCTGCAAAATTTTCAGCAGGAAGGTGTTGCATTCAAAGCCCAGCATTTTTCCTGCCGAGTCGCTGTGCAGCTGCGCAATTCCCTTGCGGCGCAAACGTTCACCAAATTCATGTCCTATGTAAATCCACGGATGCAGTACATCATAAACATATTGCAGCGGTGCTATATTAGCCGCCTTGCAGACATACGGGTCGGTAGTCGCCAGAATGCCTTTGATATACTCAAAATGCTCTTGGCGCAGCTTATTGCTCTGAATCAGCTGCGGCACAAGGCCTAAACGGCACAGATAGTTGTTAAGCTCAAAGCAGTCGTACTGCGTATTGCCGAAAATATACGGCACCCCCTGCACAACAGGCATTGTTTCCTGTTCCAACGCCTTGCATTCGTCGAATTTTGCATTGACCTCCGCAGGCAGCGGCAGCTCCAGATAAGCAAACAGATGCTGATAGGCCTGCAGAATCTTTTCCGGTGCGGCAAAGCGGTTGAAGTAAACATAATGAATGTTATACTGCTCCTGCATAGCCTGCGCCAACGGCAGAGCAATATCATTGACAACAATATTGATCTTTGCCGCCGGAGCGCGACGGATGTCGTCACTTGTGCAACCGCTTGGCAACTGTACACCTATTTTCACACCGGACTTTTGCAGCAGCGCATACAGCTCCGTATCTGCAAAATCACCGAAGCGCTGTCCCAAAAAATTCACGCTGCCATCGCACTCCTGTGGCTGCATAATGCTTTGGCAGGCTGTAATCGCACGTTCGAAGCCGGGGAAATGATCCTCACATTTAAAGTGCTCGGTATGCACCGCCATCACAGGAATGCTGTACTGCTTTGTCAGCTCCTCGGCAATGGCATCATAATCATCACCGATAACCTCAATAACGCAAGTAGTCACAAGCATTACACATTTAGGCTGATATTCCGCTACAATCTCTTTGAACGCCTTGTGCATGCTTTCCGCACTGCCAAAGGTTACATCATGGCTGTTCAATACTACCGAAACACAGCGCCCGTTAATACCGCCGTAGCGATCGCTGAGAGTCAGGCTCTTGGTATAATAGCTGCATTCGTCCGTACCTACGATAACCAGCAGGCAGTCCTTGATGCCGCCGGCAATCATAGCAGCACCCATCAGCGGACAATGAGTGCCGGGGAACAGTGCTGTCGTCAGTTGTGGAATGTCCTTAATAGTCTGCACCTTGCTCAAACGGTTCAAACGTTCTAAAAGCTCATTGCCGTCCATGCCCACAGCCTGCGGCGGCAGGCCCAGCTTTTCCTGCAGCTTGCGTCTTGCCTTTTCTTGTAAATCCATATTTTTCTCCTATTCCTCTTCGTCCTCACTCATAGCCAAAACCCGTTCGGCCAGTTCGTTGTATACCTGTACCATAGGAGAATCCTTCACAAACTCACTGACGGTACCGCCCTGATTTTCGGCAATCTGGATATCGCCGCTGCGCGGAACATACTTCACAACCTCGGTGCCGATTTCCTCCGCAGCCTTTGCTACAAGCTCCTGCTCGTTTTCGATATTCTTGGCGTTAAGTATAATGCCCTTCAGGCGTGCATAACCGCGACGGCCAAAGTTTTTGATTGCCTGAGCAATATTATTCGCCGCATACAAAGCCATCATTTCGCCGGAGGATACGATGAATACCTCGCGTGCGTAGCCGCCGCGAATCGGCATAGCAAAGCCGCCGCAGACTACGTCACCCAATACGTCATAGATAACGATGTCAGGCTTATAGGTTTCAAAGGCCTCCAACTCTGCCAGCTTTTCAAAGGCAGAAATAATACCGCGGCCTGCGCAGCCGATGCCCGGAGTAGGTCCGCCGGCCTCTACGCACAGTACGCCGCCGAAGCCTTCAAAAACAATATCTTCCAGCTTCAAGGACTCTCCCTTTTCTTTTAATTGCTCCAATACTGTCGGAATGCGTTTGCCCTCCATAAGGTTTTTTGTGCTGTCACTCTTCGGGTCACAGCCTACCTGCATAACCTTGTAGCCCTTTAAGGCCAGTGCTGCCGATAAATTGGAGGTGGTGGTGGATTTGCCGATACCGCCCTTACCGTAAATTGCAATTTTTCTCATAACCTTCTCCTTTTATGTTTTGTAATAGCCGGGAAATGTTTTAAACATAAACTTTCCCCATACCATATATTTACATATTCTAAAAAACAAGCAGGAACTATTTTTCGTAGTTCACTGCTTGTTTTTTTATTATAGGGTTGTGCGCATAATACGTTTTAATTCTTCCAGATTTTTCATCACATACTGACTGGAGCAATGCATATATTTCATCGGCACAATAACAACCTTGCCAGTTTGCACGGCTGAAACAGTCTGATAGCTGGGATCATTTAAAATTTCTTCCTTGCGTATCTCTGCATTTTTGTGTTGTCCGCCAAAGGACCAGTCCAACACTATTATTCTTTGGGGATTCATAGCAATAATCTGTTCCTTGCTAAGATAGGAGGACTGCGGAAAATCGTACTTTGCAGCCAGATTTTCAATATTACATGCTTCGCAGATGCTGGCAGGCATCGAGCCCTTTTGACCGATACCGCCGTTAGGATGAATCAGCAAAACACTTTCGATTTTCTGTCCACCGGCAGAAGCCTTGATATATGCAGCAACCTTTTCTGCCAGGCTGTCGGCAGCAGCCTTAGTATCTGCTACCTCACCCACAATTTTAATATAATCCGGAATTTCCTGTATAGTTTTCGGCTGACGCAATACACAGGTCTTGACGCCCACACTGTCAAGAGTATCTGCCAGCTCATTAGCTCTGCCTTCAGTCAGAATAACAAGATCTGGGTTAAATTTCATAATCTGCTCAGGATTATTTTCGCATACAGGAATACCTTTCAGCTTCTCATAGCAGTTCGACAAATCCTCTTCCCTTGCCCACATATCCGTAGCAATTATCCGTTCTGTCGGTATAAGGTCCGTCAAAATATCTGTAGCGCTGTAATTTAAGCAAACTATTCTTTTCGGTGCTGATGCAAAGGTTATTTTCTTGCCTCTGGCATCAACAACGGTATAACCGCTGCCCTGCTCCTGCGAGGACAAGGACTCCTTGCCACAGCCGGTGACTAACAATAAGGACAATGCCATTATTACCAGAAACAGCTTTTTCATTGTTCACCTTCAAAGCATTTTATTAAAATGTTCTTTCATAAGTAATGAACCAGTCACGGTACGGCAGCAGACAGCCTCTGGAAGCAGCCATCTCTTCGGTTCTGTTCAGAATGTTGTTGACAGCAAATTTCACGCTGTTTTCTTTATCGAACTGATAGGTAGCATTAAAGCTCAGATATTGCTTGATGCCATTGCCGGAATACGGTGCGTAAGACAGATAACGCATAGCAGCATATTGATGTAACAGGTTGGTTGCCAGCTTGCCGTTTTTATAGCCTAAAACGCTGTTAATCAGCAGCTTATCATCGCAGTTTCTGAAATCGGCACCCGGTTTATCAATCTGCTTAGGATCGGAATATGCAACAGAGGTCTTGAAGCTCCAGTGGTCGCTCAAAACGCCTTCATAGGAAACCTCTAAGCCGGTGTTTTTGAATTTATTGGCATTGACAACCATGCTGTGGTCATCGTCGATTTTCTGCGTAAAGATTCTGTTGCTGATATCCAAATGGTACAAAGAAACCTTTAAGAATTCACGCGGAGACAACAGCTTCTTCCAGCCGATTTCATAGTTCCAGCCGGTTTCGGGGCCAAGGTTATCATTGAAAATCATAGAATCGCTGTCGGAATATTGGTCACCGATGGTAGGCATACGGAAGGATTTGTTGACGTTCAGGAATACGGTATCCTTATTGTTAAGCTTGTGCAGTAATTGTAAGGACGGCAGGAATTCATTCTTCATGTCGTCATACATTACTTCACGGCCGCCGAAGGATAAGGTGGTTTTGTCGGTCATGTTGTCAACAGCCTGAATATATACAGCCTTTCTGTGACGTTTAATCATATCCAGATCGAAGGATGTGCCTTTAACGTTACCGTGAGAATCTGCTTCCAAAGCCACTTCCGCACCGGTAGTAATGTTGAACTTGCCGATATCAAAATTATACTTAGCATCTACGCCATAGTTCCAGCTGTTTCTGCGCAGAGAATTTTTGGACATCAGCTCGTGAGCTGCGTTATAAGCATTGTTTTTGTATTTACGCTTCTGACCGAACACGGTAACATCCAGGCCTTTGTTGTTGTATGCTACATTAAGATCATGGAATACAATATTGGTTTCGTTGGAGCCTGTCTTTTTGAGGGCAGCAAACTTATCGTAATCATTCTGATTATCAGTCAGCATATATCTCATAGATAAATTATCATTAGGTTTGTACTTTAACATAACACTGTTTTTCTCCATCCACTTGCCTTGAGATGTTTTCTTCGCAGTGTACCAGTTGCGTTCCGCAATTCTGTCATGTGTATATGCCATAGCGAATTTATCTTCGCTTACATTCAATGTAGCCAGACGCTTGCCTCTGCTGCCGTAGCCTGCACTTGCGGAAATTTGCGGAGTCTGCTTGGTAACAATATTGATAACACCGGTCAAGGTATCGGTGCCGTAAAGAACTGCGCCGGTACCGCGGATGATTTCGATTCTTTCAACAGCATTAACGGGAATAGCGTCCAGGTTACCGAAGCCCTGCATATTTAAAGGAACACCGTCAACCAGAATAGTCGGGTTACGGCTTGCGCCGGTCAGACCTCTCATACCAAACGTAGAGCCAACACCGGTAGGTTGAGCGGCAATCGCACCCGCAGCATATTCCAATACTTCCTGTACGTTGCTGCCGTTGTAGTTTTTAATATCCTCCGCAGTGAAAATTTCGGTAGTAGCAGGAGTATTCAGCTCCTGCTTAATTTTCTCCTGAGAAGCTGTTACTACAATTTCGTCCAAATTATATTGATCCAGCTTTTCTGCTGCAAAGCTTACGCTTTGAGGCAAAATTCCCAAAATCATGAATAAAGCGGCAACTTTTTTTCGATTCAGTTTCAACATAAAAATACAATACCTCCTAACAACTTCATCATACACTCATGCACTAACTCAATGCTAATACTCTAGCATTATTATGTTGTTTATGTTATGATGATACAGTATACTCCATATAGTAACTATAATGTCAATAGGAGAGATTTTTAAATGGTAAACAAAAGCAACTTCTTTTACGCAAGTGACTTGGCGCAATTATATAACATATCAAAACAGACGCTGATTTTCTACGATAAAAAGGATTTGTTTAAGCCTGATTATGTAGATTCGAACGGTTATCGCATGTACTCGCTGAAGCAGTTTTTCATCTTGGGAATTATTTTGGATTTGAAAACAATGGGCTTCCACCTTAACGATATAAAGAATTTTTTGGAGCACCGCACTCCTGACGATACGCTTTCTCTGCTCAACAAGCAATTACATAAATTGACAAAGCAAATAGAGCTCACTACAAAATTATGTGATAATATAAAATCTAAAATTAATACTATAAACATCTACAATGATTGCAAACTGAACGAAATTACCTTGTCCTATAGAGAAGAGGAATATTTTTTGGTAAGTGAGCAAATCCCGCTTTCGTTACCGCAAAAGGAACGTTTTTTAGCTGCTGCCACCCTGCTGAATTCGGCTGTCGACCAAAACGGGCTTAAAGAATATAGTATCAGCGGTTTTATTTTTAATGAAACAATTACCGATTTTTCTCCGAAATCCTACAAAGTTTTCTGCAAGACTAATAAAAAAAGGCACAATTACATAAAGCCTTACGGCCTGTATCTGCAAATCTGCGTTAATACCAATTTTGCCGATGCAGTTAATACGGCCAAACCACTTTTAACTAATTTTTGCAAAGCACTGAATTTAAAAACAAATAACATTATTTATATCAAAACATTAAGAAATTACTGGTCAACCGATTCGCATGACAACTTCATTTCTAAAATAGAAGTACCCGTATTATAACCGGATTATAGTAAGTATAATGTTCGCATGAAAAGTTCCCTCCCTTGACATTCCCCTGTATTTCAAGTAAACTTAAACTAAGTTCTTTAAAACCGCAAGTAAGCATAAGCATCCGGCTCATTTACCTGCGGACAATTAAATAAGCAGTATATCCTGCAGATGCACTTTGTCTGCAGAAGCTTAAGCAAGGCCATTTATTTTTATTGGCATTGGTCCAAATTTATGGGTCGGGCTGTTACATGAGTGTGGGTCGACCTAGT
>CAVCLW010000005.1:0-80469 GCA_963603005.1 Escherichia coli
TGAAATTTATGCTATTTGATTAGGAAAAATGTGCAACTTGTTCTTGCAATTTACGAATGGTATTCGTTGGTTTAAATTGGCAAATCCCGGAACAGCAACTGTAAAGGATGCTAACGGTAATAGTGTTAAACAAACTATTCCCGGTGTAACTCATCTTCCGAGTGCTCCGGACGGAGGTAAAAACTATGCTGCTGCAGGTACATGGAAAGCAGGCTATGGCTGGTTTGCAACCTTGAATCATGAGCAATACATGAATGATAATTGGACTTTGTTTGCTAACTTTGGCTACAGCAGACAAAAACTGAATCAAAATGTATCTCCTAATATGAGCTCCTATTGGATTAAAGATGATGCAGGTAATTATGATTTCCTGCAGACTAACAGTGCAACTCCGCAACGCTCTTACTATGCTCAGTTAGGCACCAAGAATAAATTCGAAACCGGTGCGCTGAAGCATGAGGTAATGCTGTCTGCTGATAAGGCGTGGAGAAACCGTAATGGTTCTACAACTGTACCCGGTACAACTTTGGTTGGCGGCTCCAACATTTTCACAGGAACTTCCTTCCAGGATGTTGATGCAAGATATATTGGTTATACTACAAGACCTAACAACAAAACTTCTATTTGGGGTGTTTCCTTGCTGGATAGCATCAGCTTCGGCAAATGGGATGCTATGATTGGCATTCACAAACATGCTGCTACGGCAAAATCCTGGAATGCAAGCAGCAAATCCTGGGGTAAAGAAATTAAATCCGATGCAACCTGCCCGACTTATTCCTTGAGCTATGCACCTGATGAGCATGTAATGTTCTATGGCAACCATGCAGAAAACTTTGATATTGGCGCAAGTGCCGGTACTAGCTACCAGAATTCCGGTGAAGTATTACCGCCGACTAAGGTTAAACAAAATGAGGTTGGCGTAAAATATCAGAATAAAGGTGCTATGTATACCTTGGCATACTTTGATATTGACCAGGCCAATAATGTGAGCAAGGATGTAGCAGGCTACGCTAAACCTTTCCTTGTACAAGATGGTAAAGTTAACCACAAAGGTCTTGAATTATCTGTTAACGGTAAATTAGCAGATAAATGGTATGGTATGGTTGGTCTTGCTTATCTGGATGCTAAATATAAGAACATGGGTAAAGGCAACGAGTACAAAAACGGTGTACGCGAATCCGGTCAGGGAGCATGGAGTGCATCTGCAGCTTTGGAATATAAAGCAGATGATAGCTTTAGTGTAATCGGCCGTGCAACCTATACTGGCACCACTCCGTTCTACACTGTAAACTATAATTCCAGCACTGTTACAAAAGACAGCAAGCATCTGGAAGCACCGGCTTACATGGTTTATGATTTAGGTGTAACCTATAATACTAAGCTGAATAGCGTTCCTGTAAAATTCAGTGCAATGTGTTACAATCTGTTTGATAAGGATTATTGGACTGTTGCTCGCGGTGATCAGGTTTACCTGTCTACTCCGAGAACCTTCTTCTTGTCTGCTGAATTTAGTCTGTAATAAAATAAAATTTAAAGAGGGCGGTTTTTCTGCCCTCTTTTATTCTATATAAATAAGATGTATAATGGTATGCGAATATGAGAAAAATATTGAGCTTTTTTCTGCTGTTGATGCTTTTATTGTGTGTCGGCTGCGCCAAGCAGGAAGAATCACAAAATCACATAGATAATAAAAACAAAAATATTGTTACACTGGCTGCCTACCGGCATCTTGCTCCCGGTAATAAGGATGCCTATTATTGCAGCAAGATTCTTGGAGTTTGGGAGCCGTTGATAACAAGGGACGAAGCAGGCTTACCTGAACCTTGTCTGGCTGAAAGCTGGGAAATGCAGGATGATGGCAAGGTATGGATATTTCGTTTAAGAAGAAATGTATATTTTCAAAATGGAACGAAGTTTAATGCTGATTCTGTAATTGCTAATTTTGACAGAATGAAAAAGGGCTTGAAGCGTTCTAATTTTTACAGCTTATCATTAGCCTTATATTATCCTTCCTTAATCAGATACGAAAAACTGGACGAATATACTGTCAGATTGGTATTTAAGGAACCGAATATTAACCAATTATATAAAATGACGGATTTCGGCAGTCCGATGTTTGCCCCTGAATGCTTTGATGCCAATGGTGATTTTAAGGACATAGCTATAGGTACAGGTCCGTATAAAATTACCGAGAACGTCATGAATAAGTATGTTGTTTTAAGGCGTAATGATAATTATTGGGGTGAAAAAGGCAAGATAAAAGATTTTGTTGTGCGCAATATTCCCAATACAGATACACGCTATGCGGCACTTAAATCCGGCGAAATTGACGGAGTATTGGATTTAAATGCAATACCGCCTTTTTTAGCTGACGAAATCAAGCAAGATAAGCGCTTTGCTGTGGCAAGCAATAAATCGACAATGATACGCTATCTTGCTTTGAATAACAGCCGTTTTCCATTTAACGATGTTCGTATGCGGCAGGCTGTAAGCCTGGCGATTGACCGTAAAAATCTTGTCTATGCATTATATATTGGGTATGCAGAGCCGACAATGAATGTGTTAAATTATACAAGTCCCGGTTATAAGGAATTTCCCTTGGAGCATAATTTAGCAAAAGCTAAGCAGCTGGCACATGAAGTATTAGGGGATAAACGCTGTGATGTTACCTATTGCATAAACGGTGCGGAGCCGTTGCAGAAGGGCGAGGCTGAGCTGATTGCTTATTGGCTGGGTAAAATAGGATTGGATGTCCATATTCAGTCTTTGGAGTATGCTACAAGAGCGAAAATGCTGCGCAAGGGCGATTATGATATCGCACGTCTGCAAAAGGGACTGGCAAACGGAGATCCATACGAGGTACTTAACAGCTTTCTGATGCCGACAGGTTCTATTTATATAAGCAGTCACACAGGCTACCAGAATAAAGAACTGCAGGGATTGATGCAAGAGGTAAAACATACAGTTGATGAAAAAGAGCGTCAGCGGATTTTTGATCGGGTGCAGGAAATCGCTGTGGAAGAGGAACCGTTGGTAGCTCTTTTCAATGATATGAACATCGTTGCCTATAATAAGCGTTTAAAAAATTATAAACCTTTAATCTATGGTGTAGATTTGAGTAAGGTAGAATTGGCGGAGAAATATGATTAGATATTGTTATCGACGAATTTTATTGGCTGTGCCGGTAATGATTGGCATCAGCTTGCTGGCGTTCATTTTAGGACTGTTATCACCCGGAGACCCGGCGGAGTTTGCCTTGAATCAGGATGGCTTGGATGCACCTACGGATGCCCAGATAGCGGCGATGCGTGAAGAGCTTGGCTTGAACAGACCTATATATGTGCAGTATTTCGGCTGGTTTGTGCAGGTGCTGCATGGTAATTTCGGCAGCAGCTACATTACCGGCAAGGATATTCTGCATGAGCTTTTGCTGCGTCTGCCGGTGACAGTGGAGCTGGCGCTGCTGGCATTGGCCATTGCTGCGGGTGTTGGCATTGCATTGGGCACTTTATGCGCTGTTTACAAAAACAGTTGGCTGGATGATGCGGTACAGTTTTTGACTAATATACTTTTAGCTGTACCCGGTTTTTGGCTGGCGTTGCTGATGATTTTGCTGTTCAGCGAAACGCTGCGTCTGCTGCCGACAAGCGGCAGTGAGAGCTTACGCTATTTTATTATGCCTGCGCTGGCGGTTTCGTTTTCTACCTCGGCAACAGTGTGCCGCTATATGCGTAGCTCGCTGCTGACGGAATTTGCTTCCCAATATTTTCTTGTAGCGCGTGTGCGCGGAATTAGTAAAATAAAATTGCTTTTTTATTATGCCTTTCCTAATGCCATGCTGCCGGTAATTGCTCTTTTGGGTAATTATTTGGCAGGTATTTTGGGCGGTTCGGTTATCGCGGAAAGCATTTTTGCGTTGCCTGGTATCAGCAGTATGGCTTTGGAAGCAATCCGCTTCCGTGATTACCCCGTATTGCAGGCCTATGTGCTTTTTACAGGCTGGCTTTTGGTATTGATAACCTTGGCGGTTGATTTACTGATGTTTTATCTGAATCCGAAGCTGAGAGGAGGCGCTGAAGTACATGACTAAAAAAATACAGCTTAATTTTGCTATATTTGTACTTGCGTTTATCATTCTCGGCAGTATTTTAGCTCCGCTCCTGGCAACGCATAATCCCTTTGAACCCGATATGGCCAACCGTCTGCAAAGTCCCTGTTGGCAGCATTTCTTCGGCACGGATGCTTTGGGGCGTGACATGTTCAGCCGTATTCTTTACGGTGGCAGGGCATCAATGCTTTTGACCTTGATTTCATCGGTGTTAGCGCTGATTCTAGGCGTGGGCGTTGGTCTGTTGTGCGGTTTTTATGGCGGTAAATTAGACATGTTCTTTACCGTTTTGAGCAATATTTTCCAAGGTATACCGGGAAGCTGTTTTATGATAGCCTTGGCTGGTATTCTCGGTCCGAGTATTTATAGCCTTGTACTGGCGTTGGTTGTGACATCCTGGGCCGGCTTTTCGCGTATTGTGCGTGCGGAGGTGCTGCAGCTGATGGGAGAGCCTTTCATTGAAGGGCTGCGTTGTCTTGGCTGCAGTGATTTGCGAATTATTGTCTGTCATTTACTGCCCAACATTGCAAACAAGCTGCTTGTGCTGGTAACCATTCGCCTTGGCCGAGGCATACTGGCGATTGCCGGCCTGAGCTTTTTGGGCTTAGGTGTACAGCCGCCGACTCCTGACTGGAGTGTAATGATTAACGATGCTATTATGTATTATCGCAGCTCACCGCATTTGATTATAATTCCCGGTCTGTTTGTATTTTTGCTGATTTATTCTCTTAATATTATCGGTGAGCATCTGCGTGACAGCTTAGATACACAGCTTGATGAGGTACGCAAATGGTAAAAAATCTGGTGTTAGAAAATATATCTGTAGGTTTTAAGCTGCCGCAAGGCGTATTTTATGCTGTAGATGATGTAAGCCTGAGTTTGCCCGGAGGTAATTTTACTGCGATTATCGGTGAAAGCGGTTGCGGTAAATCTGTATTGGGGCAGGCAATTTTAAATATTTTGCCGTCGGGAGTCATCAAAAAGGGTAGAGTCCTTTATAATGGCGAGCAGGTGAAGAAAATATTATCTGCTTTTGGTATTATTCCGCAAAACCCCAGTGAGTCCCTGAATCCTGTACGCAAAATAGGCAAGCAGATGCAGGATATTTTGGACGTTCATCAAATGGCGGACAGCGATAACAGCTATAAAAAGCAATGTCTGCGTTTATTCGGTCTAGAGGAGGCCGAGCGTGTTCTGGCAGCGTATCCGCATGAGCTTTCCGGTGGTATGCTGCAGCGTGTATTGTGCGCTATGGCTGTCAGCAGTAAGCCGGAATGGATTTTAGCTGATGAACCGACAAAAGGTTTGGATGAACAGGTCGGCGCTGTTGTACGCAAAAATTTGCTGACGATTAAGCAGGATTTGCATTTAAGTATGCTGATTATTACGCATGATATTGCTTTGGCACAAGAGGTGTGTGACGATGTGCTGGTGATGTATGCAGGACAGGTTTTGGAGCATAATGCGGATATTTGGCAAAAACCGTTGCATCCGTATACTAAAGGATTTTTGCAGGCTTTACCTAAGAACGGCTTACAGGTTATTCCCGGCAAGGCTCCTGTTCCGGGAGAAAGCTTTGTCGGCTGTAAGTTTGCAGAACGTTGTCCCTATTGTACAACGCGCTGTAAGGAAGAAGCACTTGCTATGCAGCAGGTAGGCGATGCGGAAGTGAGGTGCTTTTTGTATGCTGAAGGCTGAAAATATTTCTAAGTGCTTTGTGGACCGCAGCAAGGGGAAGAAATTTGAGCTTCTGCATAATGTGTCGTTGGAGCTTAAGCCCGGTGAAGCAGTGGCGCTGATGGGTGGCAGCGGCAGCGGCAAAAGTACACTGGCGCGTATTTTGCTGCGCTTATTGCCTTGTGATTCCGGTAAAATATATTTTCAGGGGCAGGATATTACTAAGGTGACAGGTAAAGATTTAAGCGTTTTCAGGCGCAATGTACAATTTATTTCACAGCGTCCCGAAAGCTTTCTTGATCCGCGTCAGACCTTGGGCTGTAGCCTGCGGGAAGCGTTTACTGTTTTCGATTTGTCTTATGATGAAAATAAAATCAAGGCGATGCTGGATTTGGTAAAGCTCAATGCAGAGCTTCTGCAGCGTTATCCGCATCAGGTGAGCGGCGGCGAAATTCAGCGTATCTGCTTGGTAAGAGCATTGCTGTTAGAGCCAAAGCTGCTTATTTTGGATGAACCGACATCTATGCTGGATATTTCCGTACAGGCGCAGATTTTACATTTGCTGCGTGATATTCGTGAGGAAAAGCAGCTGGCTTATCTGTTTATTACGCATGATAAACAGTTGGCGGAATGGCTTTGCGACAGAATCTTGCATATAGAGCAAGGACAATTAAAGTAACTAATGCAAACTTTATTCCAATTAATTAAGCCAACTGTTGATGCAAATCCTGAAAGATTCAAATGTTTAATTAATATATATATGCTTTTTATCTTTGCCTTTGCGGGATAACATCTTGACAAAAATGTGAACTCATGCTATAATCTCAAATAAAATGTAACAAATATTACAAAATAAACTTAATGAATTCAAGCTATCAGGTGTCGAAAGACTTAATAAGTAAGCAGGTGCAAAGCCTGCGCTGTCACGCAGCTGTAAAGTGGAGCAAGCCTTAATAATGTCACTGGGCAACCGGGAAGGCGAGGCTTGCGAGAAAACTGAGCCAGAAGAATTGCCTGAAAAAGTTAACGGGAGTGTACTGCGAGTGACAGGAGGCTGCTAGGGGATGAGTGTGTCTTTCTGTAATTTTGCAGGAAGACGTTTTTTATTGCCAAAAAACGAAGAACCCATAATTCATGGCTTTTAACCGACGCTGCACGCGAAACTCGGACAGCTCGGCAGTGTAGGTTAAAAAATAAATTTTTTGATGAGGTGTATGAGTATGATGAAAAAGAACAAAGCATTGGCTATGTCCGTGCTGTGCGCAGCAGCAAGCGTAGGCTTCGTGATGGGCGCAAGTGCGGAAACTATTCATGGCAATTTGGATGAAATTATTGTTGAGGGCAGCAAGGATGTACTGCCCGGCGGTTTCCTTGTTGCAAATGACAGAGTTGGTATTCTTGGCGATATCAAGGTTATTGATGTTCCTTTCACCCAAAAGCAGTATTCCGAAAAAACTATCACAACCTTTTATGATCCTAACCAACCGTTAAACGGTACTTTAGCTAACAATCCTTCTATCAGAGTTGGCAGTCCTTCTCCGATGTATACTGACTTCAGTATGCGTGGGGTTAATATGAACGCCGCTCACTATTATATTAACGGTATTCCTAATCTGTTCAACCAGACAAGAAGCATTCCTGCATATACTTTGGAGAGTGTAGATATTGTATCCGGTCCTAACACAGTTCTGAATGGTGCAACCTTCTCCAATAACGGTACCAATGGTACAGATGCTCCGGCAGGTCTTTTGAATGCTAAAACCAAACGTGCGACCAATAAGGATGTAACCAGATATACTCAAAGATTTTCCGGTCGCAGTACATTGACCGAAGATATTGATTTGGGCAGACGCTTCGGTGAAAATAAAGAGTGGGGCGTACGTGTAAATGCTCATAATGAAAACGGCGGTCTTTCTATGGAAGGTGCAAAGGTTACTGATAAGAGCGTTTATATTAACGTAGATCATCAAGATGAGAAGAGCACTACTAACCTGTTTGGCGGTTACTTTGACTGGAAGGTTGACGGCGGCCAAAGATGGCTGCAGGCCGGCAGTGTAAAAGCAGGCCATTTGGCAAGTGCTCCGAGTGGCAAAAACAATCTGAGCTTTGACAGCCAAACAAAATATAACCATGGCTACATGATGACCTTGAATCATACACAAAAGTTAAGCGATAGCTGGCAGGCTTTCATTAACGGCGGGTATGGTCAATATTCCGAGCATAAATGGGATCCCAACAGTGGTTCCTTAACCTTGGGTAATGACGGTAAGCTGAGCGGCAAGTTCAGAGATTATATTTCCGACAGCAAGAGCATGTATTGGCAGGCCGGCGTTTCCAACGAAACTAAAGTAGGCAATATTAAAAACAACGTTTCTTTAGCTGTTGATTATTTCAATTACAAGAGCAAGGCTGTAAACTCCGGTGGTAAGAATCCTTCCAATCTTTCCGGTGATATCTGGAATGGTGTACATCTGACCGGTACGCCGATTTTTGCTCCTTCTATCGATTCTGTCGGTTATGGCAAAGAAACTGCTAAAGCTATGACGCTTGCTGACAGAGTAGAGATTGGCAAGGTTTCCGTTTTCGGTGCGTTACAATATCGTGATTCCGAAACAACAACTGCTGCCGGTAAAAAGGTTAGCAAGGATAGCCTGAATCCGACTTTTGCAGTTGCTTATAAGCCTGTTGAAAATGTATCTGTTTACGCAAGCCATGCACAAGCTTATACCAAACCTGTTGAGGTTGGCACCGGCTACGATAACACCGGCGAGATTCTGAAGCCTATCAAAAATAAACAGAACGAGATCGGTGTAAAATACGAAAATGCTAATGTTCTGCATAGCTTGGCATTCTTTGATCTGAACCAGGCAAGCTATATCAAAGAAGCTACCAATACCGCAATCGGCCAAAAATATACACAAGAAGGCGAAAACCGCTTCAAAGGTATAGAGTATTCTCTGACCGGTAAGGTTGCCGATAAATGGAATCTGATGGGCGGTGTACTGTATTTGAACGGCAAGCGTGAAAAGCTCACCATGGGTAAGGAAAATCTGGAAGGCAAGTTTGCTACCGGTACTCCGAAGTGGAATGCTGTTTTAGCTGCTGAATATGAGGCTGACAAAAACACCTCTTTTATCGGCAGAGCTAATTATGTTGGTGAAGCACATGTTAATGATAACGGTGTAAAAGCTCCGGATTATATGACCGTTGATTTGGGTGTGAAATATAAAACTGTTATCAACACCGTACCGGTAACTTTTAGCGCAATGTGCTATAATGCGTTTGACAAGAATTACTGGATTTCCAGAGGTACTTCTGTAGCTCTTGGCGCTCCCAGAACCTTCATGCTGTCTGCGCAGTTTGATATTTAATAATTCATTTGTAAAGAGGGTGGTTTAGGCTGCCCTCTTTTCTTCTGATTGTATTGGTGGTAAGTCTGCTATGGAAAAAATTTTAAGCATTATATTTCTGCTTTTGTTTATATTATTAACAGGCTGCGGGAATCAAAAGCAAGAGCAAAAGCATATAGATAAAAGCGGTGAGAAGAATGTTGTTGTTCTGGCAGCTTACAGGCATCTTGCTCCCGGCAACAAAGACGGATTGTACTGCAGCCGTGTTCTGGGAGTATGGGAACCGTTGATTACTAAAGATGCCGATAACAGACCGGCTCCTTGCTTAGCACAGAGCTGGGAGATGCGTGATGGCGGCAAAGAATGGATTTTTCATCTGCGTCAGGATGTGTATTTTCACAATGGCACAAAGTTTACAGCAGATTCTGTCATTGCCAACTTCGACCGTATGAAAAAAGGTTATAAGCGTTCTTCCTTTTATGGCTTGAATATGGAAACATATTATCCGACTCTCATAAAATATGAAAAGCTGGATGATTATACTATTCGTCTGCTTTTTAGAGAAGCAAATGTCAATGAATTATATAAGATGACTGATTTCGGTAGTCCTATTTATGCACCGGAGTGCTTTGCGGAAGATGGCAATTTTAAGAGCGTTGCGATAGGTACGGGACCATATAAGATTACAGAGAATGCTTTAAATAAATACGTCGTTCTTCAACGCAATGATAATTATTGGGGAGAAAAGGGCAGAATAGCTAAGTATGTTGTGCGGACGATTCCCAATACGGATACACGCTATGCTGCTCTGAAATCGGAAGAAATAGACGGAGTCATAGATATCAATGCGATACCACCGTTTTTGGCTGAGGAAATAAAAAAAGATCCACGCTTTGAGGTTAGAACAAATAAATCAACAATGATTCGTTATTTAGGGCTTAACGGTACCAAGTTCCCTTTTAACGATGTGCGTATGCGCAGAGCTGTAAGCCTTGCAATCGACAGAAAAAATCTGGTGCATAATATGTACTTGGATTATGCTGAGCCGACGGTTAATATCTTAAATTACACCAGCCCGGTTATAAGGCTTTGCCACTAGAATATGATTTGCAGGAAGCAAAAAGATTAGCGCATGAGGTATTAGGCGATGAAAGATGCGAAATTACTTATTGTATCAACGGCAGTGAGCCTTTGCAAAAGGGGGAAGCGGAGCTTATTGCTTATTGGCTGCAGGAAATCGGCTTGGATGTAAAGATTAAGTCTATAGAATATGCTACTTTGTCGAAAATGCTGCGCAAGGGTGATTTCAATATTGTGCGCACTCAAAGAGGCTTGGCAAATGGTGATCCTTTCAGTGCTTTATATCCCTTTGTAATGCCTGATGGCGCGTTGAATGTAAGCAATCGTTTTGCTTATAAAAATACTGAGGTTATTACTTTAATGAATAACGTGAAGCATATAGCTGATGAGAAAGAAAGACAGCGTGTTTTTGATAGGCTGCAGGACATTATTGGCTATGAACAGCCTGTTATTCCGCTTTTTAACGATATGAATATTGTTGCTTACAATAAGCGTTTGAAAAACTACAAGCCTTTAATTTATGGAGTGGATTTGAGTAAGGTTGAGCTGATGAATGAGCATGAGTAATTTTGTGGACTTATAAGTGATTAGCCGATTATTGCAGGAGAGTTTCGCAAGCAGTAGGCTTTCTTGACATGAATATATAGATGTGCTATAATTCTGACAAATAAAAATGTAACAAATATAATATTAAAAACAAAAAATGCTTGAACTATCAGGTGTCGAAAGACTTAATAAGTAAGCAGGTGCGAAGCCTGCGCTGTCACGCAGCTGTAAAGTGGAGCAAGCCTTAATGATGTCACTGGGAACCCGGGAAGGCAAGACTTGCGAGGAAACTGAGCCAGAAGAATTGCCTGAAGAAGTTAACGGGAGTGTACTGCGAGTGACGGGAGACTACTAGTGGATGAGTGCGTCTTTCTGTAACTGTGCAGGAGGACGTTTTTTCTTGCCGGAAAACGAATAACCAGTAATATATGGCTTTTAACCGTTGTTGCATGCGAAACTAGGACAGCTCGGCAGCGAAGGTTAAAAAATAAATTTTTTGATGAGGTGTATAAGTATGACGAAAAAGAAAAAAGCATTGGTAATGTCAGTGCTGTGCGCAGTAGCAAGCGTAGGCTTTGTGATGGGTGCAAGTGCGGAAACTATGCATGGCAATCTTGATGAGGTTGTTGTCGAAGGCAGTGCAAATGTATTGCCGGGGGGGATGGTCACCAAGACTGGTAACGTTGGTATCATTGGCAATAAAAATGTAATGGATGTGCCTTTTTCTCAAACCAATGTTACAGCTAATGCTATGGAAACCTTTGGCGGTATGAACCAGCCTTTGGATAATATTCTGGTAAATATTCCTTCCGTGCGTCAGACCGGTACCATGCTGCATGGTGATTTTTCTGTAAGAGGTAAATCCATCAATGGTTCCTTCTTTTATCTGAATGGCGTTCCGGGAATGTTATGGCAGTTTACAGTTCCGACTTTTATGGCTGAAAGCATTCAGGTTACCGAAGGACCGAATAAAGCTATTTCCGGCTCCTTCCCCACAGGTGAAGGCACCGGTGTTGCTGCGGTAGTAAATGTTGAGAGCAAAAAAGCCCTTGATAAGCCTGTACTCAGATATAAACAAGTATTTTCCGGTGAAAGCGGCTTAGGTGAATATCTTGATATCGGCAAAAGATTTGGTAAAAATAAAGAATGGGGTGTCAGAGTAAATACAGAGGTATTAAATGGCAACCCCGGTCATTATAAAGCAAGCAAAGAGGGTTCCAGCATTTTTGCCAACATCGACCATCAGGACGCTGACAGTAAATCTAATTTGCTCGTCGGTTATCAATATTATGAAGTTGATGACGGTATGAGATGGTTCGGCTTTGATTCCGGCAATGTAAATAATGGTCTTTTGACTCACGTTCCCTCTGCTCCGAATTCCAAAAACAATTACAGCTTCCCCGGCATGACCAAAGCCGCTGAATGCGCAGTGATGGTATTGAACCATGAGCAGGCAATTGGTCACGGCACCAAAGCATTCTTTAACGGCGGTTGGACAAGAAGTAATTTGCGTAAAAATATTACCGGTTTAGGCAGCCGCTTATATATTCTTGATGATGCAGGCAATTATGCAGGCAAATATTTTACCAGAAGAACCCCTGTACATAAATATTATGTACAGACCGGTATCGAAAATAAATTTAAAACCGGTGAAGTAGAGCATGATGTTGTTTTAGCAGCTGACAAATCCTGGTATAAGTCCTGGACCGGTGTTGTCGGTGGTTATGGGCAGACTAACTTCAAAGGCTTGGGTGGTACCTTAGCAGGTGGCGTTAATCCTAATGAGAGCGTAACCATTCCTAAATTCAGCAGCTTCCATGACACAACAAGAAACTTCTGGGGTGTTTCTCTGATGGATACTATGAAATTAGGCAAGGCTCAGATGATGTTAGGCGTGCATAAGCATGAGTCAAAAGCGGTTCACCATCCTGATCCGACTCAATCCAGTAATGTAAAAACTGTTAAGTCCAGCGATGTTTGTCCTGCTTTTGGCTTTATTTACCAGCCTACCGATGAAGTATCTATTTATGCCAGCCATTCCGAATTCTTTGATGCAGGCGAAAAAGTCAGCGGCAGCACCGTTTATAATGCAGGTGAAATCTTAGACCCGTCTAAGAGCAAAATGGACGAAATCGGCGTTAAATACAGCAATAAGAACTTCTTGGCTACATTGGCTCTGTTTAAAAACAGAGAGTCCTCTACCTTAAACATATACGACGATAAAAAGCCTGATTGGTATTGGGTTACCAACGACGGCGAAAACGAGTACAAAGGTATTGAGCTGTCTTTCAACGGAGCTATTGCAGATAAATGGAATGCTTTTGGTGGTTTAATGTATCTTGATACAGAGAGAGTAAGAACCAATAAAGGCACCTATGATGGTTACAGAGTAAGCGGGATTCCAAGATTCAATGCTGTTGCCGGCTTGCAATATAAACCGAATAATGATTTGTCACTTTTGGCAAGAGCCGTATATGTTGGCCCTACTCCTATTTTCCCGGCAAGCAATGCGATTGAATGGGAAGTTCCTTCTTATACTACTTTTGATGCAGGCGTTAATTACAAGACACAAATTAATAAAATGCCTGTTACATTGAGTGCTATGTGCTATAATTTGACCGGTAAAGATTATTGGATTGCTTATGGTTCCGGACTGCATTTGTCCAGCCCCAGAACCTTCATGCTGTCCGCTCAATTTGATATTTAATTTATGATGTTTAAGAGGGCGGTTTTACTGCCCTCTTTTCTTTAAATTACATGTTTTGGTAGTATTATGAAAAAAATATATTGTATTATTGCTCTTATATTACTCGTTCTTGCGAGCGGTTGCGGCAAGCAGGAAGATATTAAGGAATCTGCGATAAATAAAGATAATGATACAGTGATTCTTGCAGGCTATCGTCAGCTTGCTCCCGGTAATAAGGATGCCTATTATTGCAGCAGTTCATTAGGTGTTTGGGAGCCTTTGATTACTAAGGATAAGGATAATAAGCCTGCACCTTGTCTGGCGCAAAGCTGGGAGATGCAGGACAATGGTAAAATTTGGATTTTTCATCTGCGTAAAAATGTCCTGTTTCATAACGGAACAAAATTTAATGCGGATTCGGTGATTGCTAATTTTGACCGGATGAAAAAAGGTGTTAAGCGTTCAACCTTTTATGGCTTAAATATAGATGCATTTTATCCTTCGCTGTTGAAATATGAAAAAATAGATGACTATACTGTTAAACTGACCTTTAAAGAAGCGAATATTAATGAACTGTATAAGATGACGGATTTCGGCAGTCCAATCTATGCTCCGGAATGCTTCGCTGAAGATGGTAATTTTAAAACCTTCGCAATAGGCACCGGACCGTATAGAATAATAGAAAATAAACTGAACAGTCATGTTAAGATAGAGCGTTATGATAATTATTGGGGTGAAAAGGGCAAAATAAAAACATTTATTGTGCGCAAAATACCTAATACGGATACACGTTATGCTGCATTAAAATCCGGCGAAATTGACGGCGTAACCGATTTGAATGCAATACCGCCTTTTTTAGCGGAAGAACTGAAAAAGGATAGCAATTTTGTTGTTTATAAAAATAAATCGACGATGGTACGCTATTTGGCATTAAACGGTACTAAATTTCCTTTTAATGATGTCAGGATGAGGCAGGCTGTAAGTTTGGCAATTGATAGGCAGGATTTAGTTAATGCTCTATATATGGGCTATGCCATACCGACTGTTAACATTTTGAATTATTGCAGTCCGGGATATAAAGAGTTCCCGGTAAGATATGATTTAGAAGAAGCAAAGCGTCTTGCGCATGAAGTATTAGGGGATAAGCGTGTAGAGATTGTTTACGGAATTAACGGTGCGGAGCCTTTGCAAAAAGGCGAAGCAGAAATTATTGCTTATTGGCTGAAAGATATTGGTTTAGATGTTAAAATAAGAGTATTGGAATATGCAACCTTATTAAAAATGATACGGAAAGGGGAGTGCAATATAGTTCGTCTGCAGAAAGGTTTGGCCAACGGTGATCCGTATACTGCCTTGTATCCCTTTGTAATGCCTGACGGAGCGTTAAACAAGAACAATAGCGTTGCGTATGAAAATGATGAAATTGTTGAATTGATGAACGAGGTAAAGCATACTACAAATGAGCAGAAACGACGCGAGATATTCAATAGAATACAAGAAATTGCTGTTGAAGAGCAACCGGTAGTTCCTTTGTTCAACGATATGGCAATAGCTGCGACCAGCAGCCGTATAAAAAATTATGGTGTCATCAATAAAATTGAACTTGTAACAGATGATGAGTAAAATTTGCAATGATATATTATGAAGAGAGGAAAACTCTATGAACCAATATTATCAGGATAACATGCTCTTTGGCATGAACCCTTCAAGCTATCTGCATCGCTACGCCGTCAACGGCAAGGTGTCGGGAAATCTTGCCTGCATCAGCGAAATCAAAAATGCCGCCGTTGTCTTATACAGTCCGCGCGGCTGCGGCTTTCATTACCGCTGTCATGTGCGCAGCGGCCAAAGCCCGGTTTATGAGCTGGAATGTGCCGATTTGCGCAACAATGATGTAATTTTCGGCGGTGAAAAAAAACTGACGGCTTTACTGCAAAAGGTTGAGCGTGAGCAGCAGCCGGAGATTATTTTTCTGCTGCCTTCCGTGGTATCGGATATTATCAATGATGATTTGTCTGGCTTGGCCTGCAGCCTGCAGCCGCAGTTTAAAGCAAAGCTTGTGCCGATTACGTCGCAGGTTTTTTCGCATATGGACAAGAGCAACGGCCGCAAGGTTTTGCGTGAAAAGGCTTGCCAAAAGCAGAAGCAAAAGTTTTCTTCCAGTGCGGTCTATCCCGGCTGCGGTTATGTAGAGTTGATGGATGCGCTGGTTGAGCAGGTGATGGAACCTCAAAGCGTAGAGCCGCTGAGCGTAAATATTGAAGCCTTTGTCTGGGGCTATAATGGTGAGGATAAGCTGCAGGGCATGAGCGATATGCTGCAGAAAATGGGAATTACCGTTAATGCTTATCTGCCTGCTGCTGATTTGCAGACAATCAAAAAGGCTCCGCAAGCAGCGCTGAATATAGTACGTCGCAAGAAGTGGGCGTTGGCGATGGAGCAACGCTTTGGCACGCCGTTTCTGCATGTTGCCGATATGCAGGAGTGGCATGGTATTGAAGGAATCAGTGATTTGTACAGGCAGATTGGTAAAATGCTTGGTTGCGAGAATGCTGTTGAACGCGTGCTGCAGGAAGAATATGAACGGGTTGCCGCCCGTTATCAGGAGCTGCGCGCGGAATTTGCCAAGCATAAATTTTGCTTGATTGCGCATGGTATTGCATATTTGCCGGATGCGTTGCGTGTTTATCAGCAGGATTATGGTCTGCCGATTACGAAAATATGCATTATCATGAATCCTTCCTACCAGGCGGAAACCGGTTTGGATGATGCAATGATGCAGAGATTTAAGGATAGAATTGAGCTTGCTAAGGCTGAGTATGGCTGTGATGCGGAAATTTTACTGGAGCCTTCGGAAGAGGCTTTGCGTGAAGCTGCGCAGAGCTGTGATTTTGTTATCTGCAACGGTCATCCGCGCTATGCTTCTTTAAATGTTCCGGTGCTCTATAATTTGTTTGACCGCTCGGTGTGGTCTTATCAGGGCTTTGTGGATATTATGGAAGAGGTTTGGCAGATGCTGCAGCAACCGCAGCGTACAGGCAGCAGTCTTTTGCTGAGCAAACTGGCCTATGACCCGGTATTTTATCCGATGCGCGAGGCTGATAAAGACAGTAAAGCATCACGCGAACTGTATAGCAGAGTATGGAGGCAGAGAAAATAATGAAACCATTAAGTAGCTGTGCGTTGTTTGGTGCTGTGCGTGCTCTTGGCGGTATTAAGGATGCCTTAATCCTGCAGCATTCCGTTGTCGGCTGTCAGTGGGGCAGCCTGACATTCAGATATGCAGGCAAGCCTTATGATGTACGTCAGGCCTCTGATGTTATCTATGATGAAGATGTTGTTAATGGCGGGGAGAAGGTTTTGCGTAAAGCCTTGCAGGAGGTAGAACGTATTTTTGCGCATTGCGGTGCGGTATTTGTAGTCAGCGGCTGTGTGCCGAATATGATTGGTGATGATGTAGACGGCATTTTGGCTACTACCGAAGGCTCGCAAAAATTATTGCATGTAAAAGCGCCGGGATATGCAGGGAATATTGACAGCGGTGCAGAAGCAGCTTATTTAGCGTTGCTGCCCTTGCTCCGAGTTGCGGAGAAAAAAGAAGCTGGCGCGATAAATATTCTTGGCATAATGAACGATGATCCCTATGCGGATAATGACTTGACCGAGCTGAAGAAATTTTTAGGTTCTAAGGTTAAAATTAACTGCGCGCTGCAGGATTGCAGCTTGCGGGATATTGCAGCAATGCCGCAGGCAGAACTGAATATCTGCTTTGGCTATGGTGAGCCGTTGGCGAAACAGATGCAGGAAAAATTTGGCGTGCCATATATCAAATGCGCCTATCCTTATGGTGTGGCAGGCATGCAGAAGTTTTTGCGTCAGTTAGGTGAAGCTTTGAAAATTGATTTTTCCGATGAGCTTGCCGAACTGGAAACAGCGGCTGAAAAGCTCGTTTATCGCTGTGCGGATTATCTGGTGAATTTGTATCAGCTGCCGGTGGCTTTGGCTACGGACAATGCACATTTAGCGGGCTTACAGAGCTTTTTTGCCGAAGAACTGGGCATGCGCGTTGTTATAGCAGAGGACACTGCGGAATTTAGCTTGGATAAAATGGCAGAGGCTGCAGCAAAGCACAAGCCTGTATTGTTTTGCGGTTCGTCGTTCTTAAAGAAATTGGCGGATGAACAGCAGGTGCCGTTAGTGCGCTGTGCTTATCCTGCCTTTGACCGGCTGTGCTTTACCGATAATACGCTGATTGGAGCGCGTGGTGCTGCCTTGCTCATTGAGCAGATTGTTAACGGTGCCTTGCAGCAGCAATATAAAACAGATGGCCGATATGCCGGCTTGCGTGAAAGTATTTGTGAGGTAAATCATGAGTGAGCTTGAAACACATCCCTGTTTTACAGCTAAATGCAGCGATTACGCTCGTATTCATTTACCAGTCGCACCCAAATGCAACATGCAGTGCAACTATTGCCTGCGCAAATACAGTTGTGTAAATGAAAGCCGTCCCGGTGTTGTGGCTCGTGTCATGGTGCCGGAGGATGCGGTCGAATGGTATCTGCAGATGAAGGCCAAGGTGCCGAAGCTGACGGTAGCAGGCATTGCCGGCCCCGGCGATGCACTGGCCAACTGGCCGGCGGTCAGCAGAACGCTGAGCATGATTCGTGAGGTTGATAAGGATGTTTTCTTCTGCTTATCAACTAACGGCTTGTATCTGCCGAAGTATGCCAAGGAGATTACAGCTTTAGGTGTTGATTATGTTACGGTGACGGTGAATGCAATTACCAGCAATACAGGGGCGCATATTTACAGCTTTATTAATGATGAAGGCAAA
Source organism: Escherichia coli (assembly GCA_963603005.1). Classification (GTDB taxonomy): domain Bacteria; phylum Bacillota; class Negativicutes; order Acidaminococcales; family Acidaminococcaceae; genus Phascolarctobacterium_A. Next base: position 18,282 of record CAVCLW010000005.1, read on the forward strand.
AAATATGTCGGTGAAGAGGCTGCGGCACTGCTTTTAGAAAGGCAGATAGAAGGCTTGCAGCTGCTTGGCGAATATGGCGTGAAGGTGAAGATAAATACGGTGGCGATACCCGGCGTGAATATCCAGGAAATCCCGGCGATTGCCAGACGTATGGCTTTGCTGGGAGCGAAGCTGCAGAATATTTTACCGATGCTGCCGGTGGAGGGAACGGGCTTTGCACATCTTGCGGAGCCTGCGGCTGAAGAAATTTCTCAACTGCGTAATGTTTGTAAGCAGTGGATGCCACAGATGCAGCATTGCAACCGCTGTCGTGCGGATGCCGTGGGCGCGTTGGCTAATCCCTGCATTATAGAAGAAAGCTGAAATTGAAAATCCGTGTAAACAGAAGTCTGACTTTGGTTTACACGGATTTTTAGCTTTAATATGACATTTAATTTGACGGCCTTTGCTGCACTTGATACAATTAAATTTAGAATAGTTTATTTGTTGAGGGAGAAGTAAATGGATTGTACTGCGATTATTTTGACAATCGGGATTATTTTTGCCGCGTCGTTTTTTTCTACTGTTTCCGGCTTTGGCTTCGCTTTGGTGGCTATGCCTGTGCTTACACTGGTGATGTCGGTAAAAGCGGCGGTTATTTTTGTACTGCTGTTGAATTTGGTCCTGCGGGCGATTACTATGTACAGGGTGCGCAAAGGCTTTGATAAAGAAACCGTTATTTTGACGACATTGGGAAGTATAATAGGCATGCTTCCCGGAAGCTGGGTACTGAAGGTGCTGCCTGCGGCACAGCTGGAGGTGTTTTTGGGAGCGGTGCTTGTGGTAGCCACAGTTTTGCTTAGCCTGCAATGTACGCTGCCGATAAAAAATAAAACCTGTGGACGCTTGGGAGCAGGTATTTTGAGCGGTTTTTTCGGCGCATCTACCAGCGTCAGCGGACCGCCGCTGGTTTTATATTTTCTTAACGAAAAGCTGCCGAAGGATGTTATGCGGGCTAACATGATCTGGTTCTTTGGCTTAAGCGGCTTTTTGACGGTGTTGGTAAATTATTTTTACGGCAATGTCAGCGGTACCGTTGATTTGAGTTTGCTGCTGTATACTATACCGATGATGTTATTGGCTATATGGTTGGGAGAAAAATTTTTCTATCGCCTGAATCAGCATCTGTTCCGTAAGCTGGCGTTGGCGGTGGTGCTTATAGGCGCGCTGATGCTGCTGTGGAGCGGGTGGCAAAATTTATAAGTAGGCTATACTGTGTCTTATAAATCAGCAGTAAAATTTTGTGTTACTGCTTTGAAGATAGCATTATTACTGTAACCTACTTTACAATAAAAGTGCCGTCAGATAAAAAATAAATAAAATTAAGCTTTTTCCTTGACGTTTGCGGAGCAGTAGGAGTAAAATAACCTCAATCGCAAATTACGGCGATAAATTTTGAAGCATAAGGAAATGCTGAAGTTGTTGCAGGTGAAAATGATGGAATCTAAAATGATGAACACTGCAATTGAATATGGTTTTTATTACGCACCGGTATTTAACTATTATTTTAGCACCGGTTATTTTGCATGGGAAAAATCATATAGCAGTAATCATCGTATTGGAGACTATAAATAGTATTTGCGAGCGCAGTGCTTGCAATTAAGATTTAGCTTTTACAGCAGGCTCTTTTACGGGAGCCTGCTTTTTTTGTAGCATGGTAGCTTATAGCAATAGGGTAAATTAAATGACAAGGGTGTAAGAACGAAGGGGAGACAATTTATGGTAATAGTATTCAAGCCGGGAGCACCGGAGGAAAATAAAGCGAAGATGCGCAGCAATTTGGAAAGCAAGGGCTTCCAAATTAATGAAATCAATGGTGTCAACATGACCATCTTCGGTATCATCGGCGATACGAGCACACTTGATATCAATATGCTGCGTATTGATGATGCGGTAGACAAGGTAATGCGAGTGCAGGAGCCGTTCAAGCGGGCCAACCGCATGTTCCATCCGCAGGATTCCGTGATTAATGTCGGCGGTGTTGAAATCGGCGGACGTAAGATTCAGGTTATCGCAGGTCCGTGCTCCGTAGAAACGCAGGAGCAGGTTACGGACATTGCTAAGTCCATCAAGCTGGGCGGTGCCTCGATGCTTCGCGGTGGCGCCTTCAAGCCCCGCACCTCGCCGTATTCCTTCCAAGGCTTGAAGGAGGTTGGCCTGGAATATTTAAAAGGTGCCAAAAAGGAAACAGGCCTGCCGATTGTTACAGAAATCATGTCACCTTATATGATTGAGCGCTTTGTAGAGGATGTAGATTTGATTCAGGTTGGCGCCCGCAACATGCAGAACTTTGAATTGCTGAAGGAATTAGGCAAAACCAATAAGCCGATTCTTTTGAAGCGTGGTCTGGCAGCAACGATTGAGGAATGGCTGATGGCGGCGGAATATATCATGAGCGAGGGCAACGAAAACGTTATCCTTTGCGAACGCGGTATCCGCACCTTTGAAACATATACGCGCAACACACTGGATGTAAGCGCAATTCCCGCTGTGAAAAAGCTCAGCCATCTGCCGGTAGTAGTTGATCCGAGCCATGCAGCAGGCTTGTGGTGGATGGTAGAGCCGCTGGCGAAGGCTGCTGTAGCAGTCGGTGCTGACGGACTTTTGATTGAAGTCCACAACAATCCGGAAGCAGCGCTTTGTGACGGCGCACAGTCCTTAAGACCTGAACGCTTTGCCAGACTGATGGGTGAGCTGAAAGGTATTGCCAGAATTGTCGGCAGAGATATGTAAGTCAAGGCATTATCCCTTAGCAATATCAAAAAGCATAAGGGTTTGTAATAGCTCCTGATCTGGGAGTAGTATTGTAGCATTGTAGATTAGATTAAAGGAGAGATTTTATCATGATTATCGTATTCAAACAAAATGCAACTGTTGAGGAAAAAACTAAGCTGAAAAACCAATTAGAAAGCAAGGGCTTTCAGATTCATGCCAGTGATGGCGTAAATGCTTCACTGTTTGGTGTTGTTGGTGATACCAGCGCGTTGGATATCAACCTTTTGCGTGTTGTCGAGGGTGTAGAAAAGGTAATGCGTGTGCAGGAGCCTTTCAAACGTGCGAACCGCATGTTCCACCCAGAGGACAGCATTATTGATGTTGCAGGCAGAAAGTTTGGCGGCAAAAAGCTGCAGGTTATTGCAGGTCCCTGTTCCGTAGAAACTCAGGAGCAGGTAACGGAAATTGCCGAGGATGTTAAGGCCGCAGGCGCTACGCTGATGCGTGGTGGTGCGTTCAAGCCTCGTACTTCTCCGTACTCCTTCCAGGGCTTAAAGGAAAAAGGTCTGGATTTCCTGAAAAATGCCAGGGCTGCCACCGGTCTGCCGATTGTTACGGAAATTATGTCACCTTACATGGTGGAACGCTTTGTTGAGGATGTTGATCTGATTCAGGTCGGCGCCCGCAATATGCAGAACTTCGATTTGCTCAAGGAATTGGGCAAAACCAATAAGCCTATTCTGTTGAAACGTGGTCTGGCAGCAACAATTGAGGAATGGCTGATGGCAGCGGAATACATCATGAGCGAGGGCAACGAGAACGTTATCCTTTGCGAACGCGGTATCCGCACCTTTGAAACCTACACCCGTAATACGCTTGATGTAAGTGCTATTCCTGCAGTAAAAAGACTCAGCCATCTGCCGGTAGTAGTTGACCCGAGTCATGCAGCAGGCATGTGGTGGATGGTAGAACCACTGGCTAAAGCAGCAGTTGCAGTCGGCGCAGACGGCCTTTTGATTGAAGTACATAACGATCCGGAAGCAGCATGGTGTGATGGTGCCCAATCCTTGAAACCGGACCGTTTTGCTAAGCTGATGGGCGACCTCAGAGGCATTGCGAACATTGTCGGCAGAGAGTTATAATAGTAGTATGGCAGATTAGGAGTGATTTTTTTGGAAGCTGATTTTGGTGGCGAAAATAGAAGTACAAGGTGGCAGGAGCTCAGCTTTGCTATCGTTGGCCTGGGGCTGATTGGCGGCTCCTATGCCAAAGCATTGCGTAAGTTGGGCGTTAAGCAGATTATCGGTATAGAGCGTGATGCAGCAACATTGCAGGAAGCGAAGCAGCAGGGGTTGATTGATGTTGGCATGACTGAGCCTGATAACCGACTTAAGGAGGCCAACGTAATTATCTGCGCTATTTATCCTGAAGCAATCGTGGGCTTTATAGCTGCAAACGTTGATTTCTTTAATGAAAGCGTTTTGCTGACTGATGTTGCAGGCGTTAAAAACGATATGATCAGCAGAGGGCAGGCACTTTTAAAGGATGGCATGGAATTTATTTCCGGCCATCCGATGGCCGGACGTCAGGGCAGCGGCTTGGGCATGAGCGATGCGCATATTTTTCAGAATGCGAATTACATCATCGTGCCGGAAAAGCATAACACACAGGCTGCAATCAGCTGGCTGGAGCAATTTGCTTTGGCTCTTGGCTGCAAGCATACGGTGCAGGTAACACCGGCGCAGCATGATGCCACGATTGCCTATACCAGTAATTTGCCGCATGTTACTGCGGTGGCGCTCATGGACAGCGCTTCCTTTGATGATAAAACCAAGTACTTCGTTGCCGGCAGCTTCCGAGATGGCACTCGTGTAGCAGATATCAATCCTGAATTATGGTGCAATTTATTCCTTGCCAACAGGGAAAAGGTTGCGGATGAAATAGACAAATATATGGAGCAGCTGGTGCTGTGGCGCGACGCTCTGCGCGGTGATGACGGCGAAAAGCTGAAGGAGCTGATGCGCAAGGCGGGAGCACGGAGAAGGGAGCTTTTTTAATGAAGAAAATTCAGGTTGCATTAGGCGCTCATGCCTATGATATTGAAATAGCCGCCGGCCTGCTGCCGCAGGTCGGCTCTAAGGTTGCAGCTTTGCTGCCGAAGGCGCGCAAGGCTGCAATTATAAGCGATACAAATGTTGCCCCCTTATACGCAACAAAATTACAGGCTAGCCTCGAAGAGGCTGGCCTTGTTGTGCATAAGGTGGTAATTGAAGCCGGAGAGCAGAGCAAGAACATGCAGGTGCTCAGCGATGTATTGGAACAGCTTGCTGCAGCAGGACTAACGCGCACCGATGTTGTGCTGACGCTTGGCGGCGGTGTTGTCGGTGATTTGGGCGGCTTTGCCGCTGCCAGCTTTATGCGTGGCATTGCCTTTGTGCAGATACCAACCTCACTGCTGGCGCAGATTGACAGCAGCGTGGGTGGCAAGGTAGCTGTAGATTTAAAGGCCGGAAAAAATCTTGCCGGTGCTTTTTATCAGCCGAAGGCTGTATTTATCGACACAGATTTACTGGCAACTCTTTCTACCAGATTTTTGCACGATGGTCTGGCAGAAGCGATTAAATACGGCTGCATTAAGGATGCAGCGCTTTTTGAAAAAATTGCCGGCTATACTGATGATGCTGCGCTTTTGGCAGATATTGATAGTGTTGTTGCTGCCTGCTGTGCAATAAAAGCGCGCATTGTAGAGCAGGATGAATTTGATACAGGCCTGCGTATGCTGCTGAATTTCGGTCATACCTTGGGACATGCTGTAGAGCAGCATTTTGGCTACAGCAGCTTCACGCACGGCGAGGGTGTGGCGATTGGCATGTATCAGCTGACAAAGCGCACCGAAGAGCTGGGAATGACAGCCAAAGGCAGCGCCGAGCGTATTAAGAGCGTACTTGAAAAGTACAATTTGCCGTTGACTGCGGGCGTAGAAAAAGCGCAGCTGCTTGATACAATGGCAAGAGATAAGAAAAAGAACGGCAACAGCATTACCCTCATTATTTTGCAGCAGATAGGCGAGGGCGTACTGCAGAAAGTAGATTGGCAGCAAGTGCCAAGGTATTTGGGGTGAGGCTAAATGGAAAAGGTAAAAATTTATCCTGCAAAATTGGCAGGAACGGTGCAGGTTCCGTCATCTAAAAGCATGGGACACAGAGAAATTATCTGTGCAGGTCTTGCAGGCGGCACCAGCATTGTCGATAATATTAGCATGTCCAAGGATATTGAAGCAACGATGCGCGTCCTGCGTGCTATGAATGTGAGCGTGGACGAAATCCCCAGCATGATAGAGGGACGTAAGGCTTTGCAGATTACAGGCACAGGTAATCCAATTGCGGCGGCAGATAATGTTGACTGCGGTGAATCCGGTTCTACCTTGCGCTTTTTTATTCCTTTGGGAGCAAATCTTGGCTGTCCGCTGACCTTTATCGGTCACGGCAAGCTGGTATCGCGTCCTTTGCAGGCGTATTACGATATTTTGGATAAGCAGTTTGTGCAATATTTTAATGATAACGGCAATCTGCCGTTGACGGTTAACGGTCACCTGATGCCTGGTAAATTTGAGCTGCCGGGAGATGTCAGCAGTCAGTTTGTCAGCGGTCTGCTTTTTGCTTTACCGTTATTAAAGGGCGACTCCGAAATTATTATTACTTCACCGCTGGAATCTGCTTCTTATGTAGATATGACGCTGAACTGTTTGGCGAAGTACGGTGTTAAAGTAGAAAATGTAGATGGTGCACATCGTCATTATCTTGTGCCCGGCAAGCAGCATTTCAAGGCGCAGGACAGCAAGGTTGAGGGCGACTGGTCGCAGGCAGCCTTTTGGACTGTCGGCGGTGCTTTGGGCGCAGGCATTACGGCAAGCGGTGTAGATTTTACTTCGCTGCAGGGTGATAAGGCTGTGGTAGAAATTATGCAGCGCATGGGTGCTGATATTGCCAAAAATGCTGACAGTGTAACCGTAAACAGCAGTGCAACGCAGGCAACGGTAATAGACGCTTCAAATTGCCCGGATATTATTCCTGTGCTTACAGTTCTGGCAGCAGTAAGCGAGGGAACAACTAAGATTATCAACGCAGGACGCCTGCGTATCAAGGAATGCGACAGATTGGCAGCTATTACAAGTGAATTAAACAAAATGGGTGCGGCAATTACGGAAGAGCCGGAAGGCCTGACGATTATTGGCAAGCCTGATGGACTGCGCGGCGGTGTAGAGGCAGATGCCTGGAACGATCATCGTATTGCTATGAGCCTGGCAATTGCTGCGCAGTGCTGCGCCGAACCGATTATATTAACCGGTGCAGGCAGTGTAAGCAAATCCTATCCTAGCTTCTGGGAGGATTACAAGAGCGTAGGCGGAAAAATTGAGGTGCTGGCATGAGCGGAATTTTTGGCATGAATATAAAAATGGCGATATACGGCGAATCGCACGGTAAATCCATCGGCGTAGTGCTTGATGGACTGCCGCCGGGATTGGCGCTTGATGAAGCGGCGATTGCTGCGGAAATGGCGCGTCGTGCTCCCGGACAGAATGCGCTGAGCACAGCACGCAAGGAAAGCGATATGGTAGAAATCCAAAGCGGCTTCTTCAATGGCTTTACGACAGGTACGCCGCTGTGCGCACGTATTGTCAACAGTGACCAGCATTCCAAGGATTACAGCATTCTGGCAGATAAAATGCGCCCCGGTCATGCGGATTACGCAGGGCATGTACGTTATCAGGGCTTTAATGATTATCGCGGCGGAGGCCATTTTTCTGGTCGACTGACGGCACCGCTCGTTTTTGCCGGTGCTGTGGCCAAGCAGGCGCTGGCGCAGTACGGTATTGTTGTCGGTTCGCATATTCTGCAGATTAACGATATCAAAGAAGAACGCTTCAATCCTATGGGTGTAAGTGATAAAGAATTAGCTGAGCTGCATGCGAAAAAGTTTGCTGTTATGGATGACGCTGTCGGCGCAAAAATGCAGGAGCGCATTTTGCAGGCCAAGAGTGAGCTTAACAGTGTGGGCGGCGTAATTGAAGCCATTGCACTGCATTTGCCTGCGGGCATCGGCGCACCGTATTTTGATTCCGTGGAGAGCATGCTGAGCCATGCGCTGTTTTCCGTACCTGCCGTTAAGGGAGTAGAGTTTGGCGACGGCTTTGGCTTTGCCGGGCTGACGGGTGCCGAAGCGAATGATGCGCTGCATTATGCTGACGGCAAGGTGCAGGCGCTGACAAACCACAACGGCGGCATTACCGGCGGTATTACCAATGGCATGCCGTTGGTAGTGCGCGTGGCCATTAAGCCGACACCGTCGATTGCGCGCGAGCAGCAGACTGTGAGCCTTAAGGAGCAGGCGGATACAACGCTGGCAATTGTCGGCAGGCATGATCCCTGTATTGTGCAGCGTGCTGTGCCTGTTATCGAAGCGGTGGTTGCGTGGACGCTGTGGGATTTACTTTTAGAAGCGAAGAAATGGGAGAAATAAGATGCAGAAGCTTGATTTAGAAAAAATCCGCCAAGAAATAGATAAGGTTGACCAGCAGCTGGCAGACGTATTGGAAAGCCGTTTGCACCTGGTAATGCAGGTGGCTGCCTATAAAAAATCCAAAGGACTGCCTGTTAAGGACAAAAACCGTGAAGCTAAGGTTATAGAAAAGGTTGCAGGCTTTTTGGAGAACAAGGAATATTCCGTGGCTGTGAAAAATATTATGCGCGGTATTATTGATCAGGCCTGTCTGCTGGAAGAAACTGCGCTGTCGGAAGCAAACGACAAAACCTATGAGGTTGCTTGCTTCGGTCCTGCAGGCTCCTTTACGCATCAGGCGTTAGAGGAATATTTTCACGGATGTCAATACAACCGTCATCATTTCCAGACCTTTGAAGAGGTAATTTCTAGTATCAGCGACGGTACGATGGATTACGCTGTGCTGCCGATTGAAAATTCTTCGACCGGCGGTATTACCGAGGTATATGATTTACTGCGTCAGTATGATTGCAGTATCGTAGGCGAGCAGTGCGTAAAGATTGAACAAAATCTTTTAGGCTGTGAGGGTGCGTCACTTGGCACGATTAAAACAGTGTATTCGCATCCGCAGGGCTTGAAGCAGTGCGCTGATTTCTTCCATGATTATCCGGATATAGAGCAGGTTCCTTATTTCAGTACCTCCAAGAGTGCGGAGGAGGTTGCCGAAAAGCAGGATGTAAGCTTGGGTGCTATTGCCGGTAAGCAGGCAGCAGAGCTATATAATTTGAAGGTTATTGCGCCGGCGATTAACAGCAACAGCAATAATTACACTCGCTTCGTTATTATCGCTAAAAAACCGGAAATCGTAGCGAACGCAAATAAGATTACCTTGATTGTTGCCGTGAAGCATGAAACAGGCTCACTGTATAAAATGCTTGCCAGCTTCTATCATATGGGCCTGAATATGCTGAATCTGGAATCACGACCGATTGTCGGCAAAACTTGGGAATACTTTTTCTACATTGATGTTACCGGTAATCTGGCAGACCCGCTGGTTATTGATGTGATGGAAGAAATAAAATCTAAGAGCACCTATTGCAAGGTTCTTGGCAATTATCGTGCTTACGAGCGAAAGGAATAAACAGATGAAGCATTACGGACTTTTGGGCGGTAAACTGGGACACAGCCTTTCACCGCAGATTCACGAGCTGTTTTTTAAGTATACAGGCATTGAGGGCGATTATACGCTGCTGGAAACAACACAGGAGGAATTGCCCAAACGTATGGAAGAGCTGCGTGCCAATTATGCGGGCAGCAATGTTACCATTCCGCATAAATTGCATGTTATGCCGCTGTTGGACAGCATTACACGTGAGGCTAAGGCTATCGGCGCTGTAAATACGATTAAATTTGATGAAAACGGTGCCGAAGGCTACAATACCGATTACTTCGGCTTTGGCAGAATGCTGGAATACAACAATATTGATGTGCGTGCTAAGCGTGTTGCTGTGCTGGGCACCGGCGGCGCTGCGCGTGCGGTTGTCAAATATATGGTTGATAAGCGTGTCGGCAAGCTGTATCTTGTTACGCGTGACGTTGCCCATGTTGATAAGGATTTCCTCAAGATTGCGCCTAAGTGTAAGTTTATTGATTATGACGGCTTGGCAGCTTTGACAGGCGATGTAATTGTCAATTGCACGCCTGTGGGCATGTATCCCAAAGTTAACGCTGCACCGGTTACGCCTGAGGAAATTAGCAATTTTGATGCTGCTGTAGATTTGATTTATAATCCTAAGCAGACATTGTTCTTGAAGCAGGCTGCCGAGGCGAAGATGCAGACTGTCAATGGTTTGTTCATGCTTGTGGCACAGGCTGTGGCTGCTCAGGAAATCTGGCAGGGCGAAAAATATGACAGCGAGCTTATCGTCAAAATCATGCAGGATTTGGAGCAGAATATATGAAAAATATTGTGCTGATTGGTATGCCGGGCTGTGGCAAAAGCACCTTTGGCAAGCGCATGGCGAAACGCTTGCAGCTGCCGTTTTATGATGCCGACGCTGTCCTCGAAGAGCGTGAGCAGCGTACAATCAAGGCTTTCTTTGCGGAAAGCGAGGATGCGTTCCGCGCAGCGGAAACGCGCACGCTGGCGTATCTGGCGGAATGTGACGGAGCTGTTATTGCAACAGGCGGAGGTGCCGTAAAGCGTGCGGAAAACATGGAGCTGCTGAAGCGCGGCGGTGTTGTGGTTTTTATCGACCGCAAACCGGAAAACATCATCGGCTGTATTGCCGGTGATGCGCGTCCGTTGCTTGCTGCCGATAAGCAGAAGCTTTATACTTTATATAACGAGCGTATTGCGCTGTACCGCCGATATGCGGATTATACTATTGATAATAACGGCGATTTCGGCAGAGTTCTGCATGAGCTGCTGAATATTGCCGCTAAGCTGGAGGGATAAAGATGCGTAAAATTTTAGTTTTGAATGGTCCTAACATTAATATGCTAGGCATCCGTGAAAAAAATATCTATGGCCGTGATGATTATGACAGCCTGTGTGCTTACATTCGCTCGGCGGCTGACCGCCTTGGCGTAGAGGTGGAGCTGCTGCAGAGCAATTATGAGGGCGATATAGTTACCGCTATTCAGAATGCTTACGGTCATTTTGACGGCATTGTTATCAATCCGGCGGCGTTTACGCATTACAGCGTAGCAATTCTGGACGCTTTGAAGGCAGTAAATATTCCTGCTATTGAGGTGCATATCAGCAACATCCATCAGCGTGAGGAGTTCCGCCATCATTCTGTAACGGTGGCAGGCTGCGTCGGCCAAATCTGCGGCCTGGGATTTGCGGGCTACGCCTTGGCAATGGAAGCTCTGAGTGTGTATGAAGCAAAATAGTATATAATAATTTTGGTAAACAGTCTCTGAAGCTTTGCTTTCGGAGGCTGTTTTGTTATAATGAGTATAGAGTAATATTTGCTGACAAAAGTAAGTTTGACAGCTGAATTTTCATAATAGTAAGATAACGTTAAATTATTTCTTGGAGGTGACATTATGAGTAAACGTGTAGTAATCGTCGGTGGGGTGGCCGCCGGTATGAAAACGGCGGCGCGCTTGCGCAGGCTGGATGCCGAAGCAGAGATTATCGTGCTGGAACGCGGACCGCAACTGAGCTATGGCGCATGCGGCTTTCCGTATTTTATCAGCGGTGAGGTTAAGAGCATGGACAGCTTTGACCATACACCGCAGGGAGCCTTGCGCAACAGCGGTTATTTTGCGGCCGTGAAGGGCATTGACGCCCGCTGCGGCTGTAATGTGCAGAAAATAGACAGAGTGCAAAAATGCGTGCATTATATGGAAAAGGGAGAGCTGAAACAGCTGTCTTATGACGTGCTGGTGTTGGCAACTGGCAGCACGCCGGTGAAGCTTCCCTTGCCTAATGCTGATGCCTCAGGTATTCACAGCTTCTGGTTTCCGTGGGATGTTGAAGCGGTAGATAAGGAAATTGCCGAAGGCGGCGTTAAGGATGTAGTTATCATCGGCGCAGGCTTTATCGGTCTGGAGCTGGCAGAAGCTTTTGTGCGCCGCGGTTTGCACACCAGCGTTCTGGAACAACAGGACAGACTGCTGCCGCAGCTGCTTGATGAGGATATGGCAGCACTGCTGCTGCGTGATACGAAAAATCCGCTGCTCGATATTTATCTGGAGGAAAGAGCAGGTGCCTTTACCATAGAAAACGGTAAAGTTAGCGGAGTGCAGACAGATAAACGCGTAATCCCGGCACAGCTGGTTATCGTTGCCGTCGGCGTGCGTCCGAACGTGGAGCTGGCGCGCGAGGCCGGCCTTGTTATAGGTCCGAGCGGCTGTATTGCGGTTAACGAATACCTGCAGACAAGCGATGATGCAATTTATGCCGGAGGTGACTGTGCGGAAAATACTCATCGTGTCAGCGGAGCCAAGGTGTTTGTGCCTATGGGTTCTACCGCCAACAAGCATGGCCGCGTGATTGCGGATAATATCTGCGGAGCGCGGAAGCAATATCCCGGTGTCTTGGGGACTGCTGCCTGTCGCTTCTTTGCGCAGGAGGCAGGGGCAACCGGTTTGAACGAGCGGACTGCGCGGCAGGCCGGTATTGATTTTGCAAGCGCAATTGTACCAGGCTCTGACCGTTTGGGTTATATGCCGGGAGTAGGGCGCATTGTGCTGAAGCTGTTGGCGGAAAAGAGCAGCGGACGCGTATTAGGTGCGCAGGCTGTCGGAGCGAGCGTAGCGAAGCGTATTGATACATTGGCGGCGGCAATTTCTTTAGGTGCAACGCTGGAGGATTTGTCCGGACTTGATCTGGCTTATGCTCCGCCGTTTAATACGCCGATTGAGAATATCGCAACGGCAGCTAATGTCCTGCAAAATAAACTTGACGGCCAGCTGCGCAGCATTAATCCTGTAGACTTTGAAAAGAAGCGTACGCAGGAGGATTATTTATTTGTTGATGTACGTACGCCGGCAGAGGTAGCAGCTAAGCGTATTGCCGACATTCCGTCGAGAGTAAATCTGCCGCTTGATACCTTGCGGACAGCGGATATCAGCAAGATGGATAAAGAGCAGAAAATAGTTACAGCCTGTCAGATTGATTTGCGTGGCTACGAAGCGGAGGTTATCCTGCGCGCCCGTGGCTTCCGTGATGTTTACAGCCTGGAGGGCGGTATGAGCGGTTGGCCGTATGCGACGGAAAGCGATAACGACAAAAAGTGAGCATTTTAATATTGTTATGCAAGGAGGAGAAAAGCATGAGTGAATTTAGCGAAAAAATGGGCATGGCAGCAGGCAATAATTTTAAGAGCGGTTATAACTGCTGCGAAGCGATTGTGGAAACCTTTCGTAAGGAGGCAGGCGTGAATATTGATGATAATGCATTCCGTCTGTGTTCTGGATTTGGCGGCGGCATTGGCCATGCGCGCGATTTGTGCGGAGCGATGGCAGGCTGTGTGATGGTCATCAGTACGTTGGCCGGCCGCAATCAGCCGAGTGATAAGCCGTTGGCAGAAATTTATCCCTTAACGTTGGGATTCCATGAGCGCTTTGCCAAGGAATTCGGCTCCTGTGCCTGCGGTGATTTGATGCCTTACGAGTTTAATACACGTGAACATTTGAAAAATTGCCTGAAGCTGGTGAATAAGGTAGCGCAGCTGCTGGCTGTGTATCTGGAAGAAAAGGAACTGTTGAAGTAATAATGATAAGCTAAAAGGGACTGTCGCGTAAGTTTATTTTACTTGCGGTGACAGTCCCTTGGTTATTTTTTCTATGTGTGAGAATATGTAAATAAGCTAAAAGCAATAATAAAAAATTGCGGAGCGCTTGTTGACGGCAAAAATAATTGGCTGTCAAAACAAATTAATTGAAGTTTTTGCCGTCAACATGCTATACTATTCTTAGATACAACGTAACTGAGGTGAGATGATGAAGTATCTTTCAGTAGCTGAAACAGCGGAAAAGTGGCAGATATCCGAGCGCAGCGTGCGTAATTATTGCGCACAGGGACGTGTGCAGGGAGCAGAGCTGCATGGCAGAGTATGGAGTATTCCAGAAACGGCAGTAAAACCGGAGCGTGTTAATAAGATTAAGCAGAGCGAGCGTAGCTTGTTAAATGTTCTGCAGGAAGAAAAAGCAAGCAGATATGCAGGCGGTATCTATCATAAAACGCAAATTGAGTTGACCTATAACTCTAATCATATGGAAGGCAGCAGACTGACACATGAGCAGACGCGTTATATTTTTGAAACGAATACGATTGGTGTGGAAAATGAAGTTTTGAACGTGGATGATGTTATTGAAACTGCTAATCACTTTCGCTGTATTGATTTGCTTATAGATAAGGCAAAGACTGCTTTATCCGAAAAGCTGATTAGGGAATTGCACTTTATTTTAAAAACCGGCACGAGTGATGCGCGTAAGGATTGGTTTGCTGTCGGTGATTATAAAAAGCTTCCGAACGAGGTTGGCGGCAGAGATACCGCTTTACCGGAAGAGGTTAGCGAGCAGATGCGAGCGCTTTTGGCAAAATATAATGCGAAAAAGAGTAAGACGTTTAAAGATATTCTGGATTTTCATGTGTGTTTTGAAAGGATTCATCCGTTTCAGTATGGCAATGGACGCGTTGGCAGGCTGATTATGTTTAAAGAGTGCCTGAAATATAATATTGTTCCGTTTATTATAGAAGATAATCTGAAAATGTTTTACTATCGCGGCTTAAAGGAGTGGGGTAAGGAAAACGGTTATCTGACGGATACCTGCCTTGCTGCGCAGGATAGATATAAGGCATATCTTGATTATTTTAGGATTGAGTATTAAAGCATCTTATATAGAGAAAATAATGATAAGAATTATGTGAAAGCGAGGCGATGAGTGTGCTAATGAATACAACTGAGTATCTCTCCATTATCGAAAATATCAAGAGCGAAATTAGGGCTGCACAGTACCGTGCAGCAGTTCATGCGAATGCAGATATGTTGCTCCTTTATCATGATATAGGTTGTGTGATTAATGAACATAAATCATGGGGCAACAAGTTTATTGACAATCTTGCCACTGATATTAGGATTGCTTTTCCAGAAAGTAAGGGATATTCTGTTCGTAATCTAAAATACATGGCAAAATTTGCTGAGATCTATCCAGATCGGGAATTTGTGCAGACGGTGTCTGCACAAATTCCGTGGTCCCATAATATTGCAATTTTGGAAAAAGTCAAAGACCCACAACAGCGTATATGGTACATTGAAAAAACGGCTGAAAATGGATGGTCTCACAATGTTTTGATCCATCAAATCGAAAGCGGTTTGTATCAGCGGCAGGTTCTGGCAGATAAAGTTACAAATTTTAATCACCGCTTACCGTCTCCGCAAAGTGAACTTGCAGTGCAGACAATGAAAGACCCATATGTATTTGATTTTATTTCTTTCCGGGAGGATATGCTCGAACGGGATATTGAGCAGGCACTTGTTAGGGATGTCACAAAGCTTCTTCTGGAGCTTGGAACAGGGTTTGCTTTTCTGGGAAACCAGTATCACTTGAACGTAGGCGGCGATGATTTTTACATTGATTTGTTGTTCTATAACCTGAATCTTCGCTGTTATGTGGTTATCGAATTGAAAACCGGTGATTTCAAGCCGGAATATGCTGGTCAGCTAAACTTTTATCTGTCAGCCGTGGACGGCATTTTAAAAAAAGAGCAGGATAATCCGTCTATTGGTTTGCTTCTGTGCAAAAGCAAAAACAATGTGGTTGCAGAATATTCACTCAAGGATATTTCAAAGCCGATTGGTGTAAGCGAATACAAAATAACCAGTAGCCTGCCGGATGATCTGGAAAAGCAACTGCCATCTGTTGAAGATATTCAGAAACGGATTAAATAAGGCTCTAATTAATTCTTAAGTTTTAGAAAGGACAAACCCATGCATAAAATTCTCTTTATCTGCCACGGCAACATCTGTCGTTCGCCGATGGCAGAGTTTTTATTGAAGGACATTGTAAAAAAGCGCGGTATTGCCGCTGATTTTGAAATTGCTTCGGCAGCGACAAGCAGAGAAGAAATCGGTAATCCTGTACATTACGGCACGCGCAACAAGCTGGCGCAGCTTGGCATCAGCGTCGCAGGCAAGCATGCAGTACAGGTAACAAAGCGTGACTACGAATATTATGATTTACTTCTGGTGATGGACAGCAATAATATCCGTAATTTGCGCAGAGTAATTGGTGAAGATACGCAGGATAAGGTACACCTGCTTTTGGATTATACCGAGCGCAAGGGCGCAAGCATTGCTGATCCGTGGTATACCGGTGACTTTGAAGTGACTTACGATGATATTATGGAAGGCTTGGAAGGCTTGCTGAAGTATATGAAATATTAAAACAAACAAAATCCCGTACAAACCGTTAATAAGTTAACACAATTTATTATAAAAGTAGACGGGATTAAGCGAAAGCTATATTTTGCTTGTTTGTTTTAGACTGTGGTGCTACAATAAGGGTTACGTTAAAATAATATAGTTTCCAATGAAGAGAGGTTTTTAAACATGAAATTCGCAACACGTATGGAGCGTATGCAAGCTTCTGAAATCCGCGAGCTGTTAAAATTAACTGCTCAGCCTGATATTATTTCCTTTGCCGGCGGTCTGCCTGCACCGGAACTGTTCCCTGTAGAAGAAATTGCCAAGGTTTCTCATGACCTGGTACTGAAGGAAGGTCGCCAGCTGCTGCAATATGCAACTACTGAAGGCCGTCCGTCCCTGCGTGCAAAAATTGCTAAACGCATGGCTGATAAATACCACACCAATGTTGATCCTGATGACATTCTGATTACCACCGGCTCTCAACAATGCCTGGACTTTGCAGGCAAGCTGTTCCTGGATCCCGGCGACGTTGTTCTGTGCGAAAGCCCGTCCTACCTTGGCGCTTTGAACGCATTCAACGCTTACCAACCGAAATTTGTTGAGGTTCCGACCGATAACGGTGGTCTGATTCCGGAAGAGCTGGATAAAATCCTGTCCACCACTCCGAACTGCAAATTTATCTATGTAATTCCTGACTTCCAAAACCCGACCGGCCGTACCTGGTCCATGGAACGCCGTCAAAAATTCATGGAAGTAGTTAACAAACACAACCTGCCGGTACTCGAAGATAATCCGTACGGCGAACTGCGCTATGAAGGTACTATTCTGCCGTCTTTGAAATCTATGGATACCAAAGGCCTGGTTATGTTCCTGGGCACCTTCTCCAAAATCTTCTGCCCGGGCCTGCGTCTTGGCTGGATTGCAGCTGAGCACAGCCTGCTGAGCGAGTTTGTTAAAATCAAACAAAGCGCTGACCTGCACACCTCTAACTTTGACCAAGGCGTTGCAGATGCCTACATGGAACAATACGATCTGGATGCACACGTTAAAGAAATCGTTGCTCTGTACAAACATCGTCGTGATCTGATTCTTGAATCCATGGAGAAATACTTCCCGGCTGGCACCGAATGGACTCATCCGGAAGGTGGTCTGTTCCTGTGGCTGACCTTCCCTGAAGGCGTAAGCGCACGTAAAGTATTTAACAAGTGCATCGAGATGAAGGTTGCCGGCGTTATCGGTGATGCTTTCTATCCGAACCAAAAGACTGACCGCAGCATGCGTATCAACTACTCCAACATGCCGGATGACCGCATTGTTGAAGGTATCCAACGCATGGCTAAAGCAATCAAAGAGTGCATGTAATTCTTTGACGGCTTAAGCTGTCTTGTAATTTTTATAGCTGATAAAAATTTAACCCCTGCAGGAAAATTTCTGCAGGGGTATTTTGTTATGTATGCGGTTTTAAGCTTTAGCAGCCTTTAAGGTTCTTTCGAACAGAATGTACAAAACTCCGGCAGCTTCGTCGCTGAATTTAAAAATACTGTCGGTATCATCGGTGTGATGGAAGGTTACCATGTTGATGCCGTCAAAATCAGCGCCGTTGAGAACGTTGAGCGGGATATGGAAGGCATTCTTCTTACCGATGTAAACTAAACGTTGGTTAGTAAGGAAGAACATGCCAAGCTCTTCGATAATAGTCATTTCCTCGGTGAATTTGGGATGCTCAATTTTTTCGCCCTTGAAGGCAACGGTTTCATCAATGCGGAATTTGCGTGTCAGCTCATAGTAGTTGTCTTCGCGTTCTATCATTTTGTTTTGGCAGAGACCGCAGTTGGTATAAGCGTGGCAGATTTCGCCGTGGTTGAGCGGGAAGGCATCCTGCTTGATATCGCCTAAAGGCATATGCTCTGCATTCCACAGGCTGCGGTATTTTTCCAGAGCGCTGACAATATTATTCTTTAATTCGTAGGGGATATCCAGTGTTGCGCAGTCGGCACGCAGGGTAGCTTCTTCATCCGGAGTATAGCGCTGTGCACTGCTGATTTCGTCAAACTTCTGATTGAAGTGAGCCTGAAAAACCTGCTTACGCATGGAAAGACTGTCTTCGTAGTCATAACCGAATAACTCATTTAATTGCTTTATATCCAGCTTTTCGGTGCCTGCAAGCAAATCACGGCAACGGACAAAATAAGCAGCTGTTTTTGCTGCCTTATCAGCCTGCTTTGCCAGATGCGGCGGCAGCTCCAAAATTTCAGCTAAGTGTGCAAGCTGCGCCCAAAGGCTGTCTTCTTTAGTTTGTACTTCAGTGAAGATAACATCTGCCAACTTACGGTAAATACCACTGCGTTGGTTGAAATTATCATCGTTGAATTTTACGCCCCATTTTTTCAGAGCGTGATGTACATCATCGGCACTGACAGCCAAAGCGTCGGGTGCTTCTGCCAACAGATTGTTGAGCTCCTTCCAACCGTTTTCGGTAGGCTTGCTGCCGAACATTTTTGATAAAAAGCCGCATTCTTCTAATTCTTGCATGCTATAAGGTTTCAAATTCTGCACTCTGCTACTAAAAATATAGACAAATATATCTATACTAGATGTTTCGCTACAATCTCACGATTTGTAGTTCCTTGTTCATCGTGTATGCTTTGGTTAAATCACAAGGATTTAACTACTCATAAGTTCTTGTACACTCCGAAGGCGTAAATTCCCGACTAGCCATCGGTACATATCGGCAGTATTTTGTCTATCAAAGTCTGTCGATTACATCAAAAGTAGCTTTTCCTTTCATAATATTTTTATTTGCGTTCAGGTTCGCCAACCGTGCTTGGTTTTCGCATTTACCACTGTCCAGCAGATACCATCAGGGTTCTATCCCGTAGTTAGACAGACTTTTTCAACTGTCACTGGTTTCTTTCCATCTGCTCCGACTGCTATAAAGTCAGCATAAACTAAACTTAATGGCTTTTTAAGTTCTTCTGTCATATTTGACAGCATTTTTACACAATTATCTATAAAATTAGTTACTTAATATACCTCCTTTACAGGCTCAAGGTCTGCATTTGATTTTTACACTGATAAAGTTTGTCGGCGGTTTATTTTATCGCTAACAATACGAATTTAATCTAAACAATATTATACGCTAAAAGTGTATCTATTGTCTAGAAAGAAAAAGCTTCGGCGTTTATCTGCTGTGACTATCTGCCTGCATTGTGTTATAATAGCAATTAGAGAGATGAGAGGGAGATAAAATGTCAATACAAGCTTTTACTTCTGACAACAAAGGCAATTGGAAGGCTAATTTGCCGGTATTGTGGCTGGGAGTTTTTTTATGCTGTGCCAGCTATACAATGTGCATCCCTTTTTTGCCTGTATATCTGCTGCGTGAGCTGCATGTTGCTCAGCCTGACGTTAACTTCTGGGCAGGCATTACCTTTGCCGTTACCTTTATGGGTTCGGCCGTGATGGCACCATATTGGGGAGCTTTGGCTGACCATGTCGGGCAGAGAAAGATGGCGATTCGCGCCGGTTATGGCTTGGCGCTGACCTATTTCCTGACAGGCGTTTGTCAGGATGTCTATCAGCTTCTTCTGGTGCGTATTGTGTGCGGTGTTGTTGCCGGCTTTGTGCCTGCCTGTATGTCGATGGCGTCTTCATCCTTACCGGAGGAGCGTATGGGCTGGGGTATGGGACTGATGCAGACTGCGGTAGCCAGCGGCACAATCATGGGACCGTTGATGGGCGGTTATCTGAGCAGCTGGTTTGGCATGCGTGCTTCGTTTTATGTAGGCAGTCTGGCCTTGTTTATTGCAACTAGTGCCGTAGTGTTTATCGTTAAGGATATGTCCGTACTGAATAAGGGCGCGCGCGAAGCAAGTAATCTGCTGGCTGATTTAAAGAACGCTTTGCATAACAAGGGCCTGTTGTATATTATGGCTATGTTCTTTGTGGTGCAGACCTGCGTAATGCTGATTCAGCCGCTGATTACCTTGTACGTAGGCGAGCTGATGCATGATATGGGTGATGCTGCTATCAAGATGTCTGGGGTGATTTTCTCGCTGGCCGGTATTACCGGTATTCTGGCGGCACCGTTTTGGGGAAAGCGCGGCCAGCGCTTCGGTTATGTGCGCGTATTCTGTATAGTAACCTTTATCGCCGGCTTTATTAACCTTTTCCAGGTGTTCATCAATACTGTGTGGCAGTTTGCAGCCATCCAGTTTGTTTATGGCCTGTTCCTGGCAGGTGCTGTGCCTAATATCAATGCTAACCTGACGCGTGTTACTGCTGCCAATATGCGCGGTAAGGCCTTTGGCCTGGTTACAAGCGCGCAGCAGTTTGGCGGTGTTGTAGGACCGCTTGTTGGCGGTGCCTTGGGCAGCTTTATGAGCTCGCGTTATGTGCTTGTGTTTGCCGGCTGCGTGCTTATGAGCGTAGCAGTGTACTCTTATTTTACGCATGTGCGTGGAGCGGAGCAGGAAGCTGCAAGCTAAAAGTTTATCAATATAAAATAAAAGACCGTTGCTGCAGGGAAATGCGGCAACGGTTTTGTTTTGGAAAGAACATTATGGAGTGCTTTTTAATCTTTCGGTTTAGCAGTCAGCCATTGGCGTTTTTGCTCACTTTGCGGGAAAAGCTGGTGGTCAAACCACATATAGAAGAAGCGTTCTGCCGGCACAATGCTGTAGCCGTCCTGCAGATGGTCGGTAGTATCATAGGGATCTGCCATAATAAGCACATCGTCACTTTTGTGTGCGGTGCCCATGCTGTCGTAACCGATAATGACACGCCAATGCCCGCCCCAATCGACGTTTTCTACAATAATAGGTGTGTTGTTTTTCAGATTGCTCTCGACAAATTTAAGGAAATCCTTATAGTTGTCGGGAGTTTTATCTTTGACGGAGGAACGAACCTCCCAACCGATTTTTTCAAAGTAGTTTACCATTCCCTTGGTGTTGGTGCCGACGGTTTTGCTGCTGCCCATGATTTTGGCAACGGCCAGCTCTTCATCAAGCGTTTGGCCATTGTAATATTTTACTACCATATTTGCAGCGGCCGGACCACAGGTATAATGAGTGATTTGCTGCGTAGTGGCAAATTTCGGCAAAATAGTAAGATGCTCGTCAGATTGCATATTATAAAAATCAGGATGTTTAAAATAGGGTGAATCCTTGATATCGTGTTTGCCTACGAATTGTGCGGCACCGGCTGCAGGTGTGCTTCCGGGAGTGCCGATGGGCATAGGGGATTGCTGCAAAAGATAATTAAGGCCGCCAAAAATGACTATCAGGCAAACAATGGCCAGTAAAATGCGTTTTGTTTTCATAGCTGCTCTCCTAAACTGAGTGTAGTTTTACGCTTAAGATGCTTATTGACTGCTGTGAGCAAAGCTTCTTTTTCGTTGGGAAGATTGCCGGATTGGATGCGTTCCAACAGATAGAATAAAATATTTTTGATTTCGGACTGGTGAACAAGCTCCAACAGCTCGCGTCCGCCGATGGCAAGATCCTTGGTGCATACAGGCATGCGTGTGCGTACCAGCTCCACAACCTGACGGCCTAAAAGGCGACCTTCGGCCATCAGCTGCTCGTTTTCGCGGGCGTGGGTTGCTCCCATATCCGCAAGAAAAACCTCGACCAGCAGACTGTAGGCTTGTGTCAGCTCTGCCTGCGTGCGAAAACCGGAGTTGGCGGCTTCGCTGCGCACCCAGCGCAGCAGGGTGCGCTCGCCGGTGAGCAGCATAGGCGCGAAGCGCATATGCTGCGCTACCAGCCAGGTCACCAGATGTACGAAGCTTTTGTTATAGCCTAGGCGTGCCAGGATAGCCTTAGACATTTTGGCGCTTTCTGCTTCGTGGCCGGGATCGCTTGGCTGTCCTTCCTTGTTCAGCTTGCGTACATTCGGCAAACCCTTGCCTAAATCGTGCAGCACCAACGCCCAGCGGATGGCTAAATCGCGCGGGCTGTTGTCAATCGCCAGCAGTGTGTGCTCCCAGGTGTCGTATAAATGAAAGCGCGGATTTTGGTGCAGACCTAAAAGATGCAGTGCTTCCGGCAGAATGGGAATAATAGTATCGCAGCCGTTTTCACGGGCATGACAGCTTGCATCTAAAAGACCTGTTGCCATCATCAGCATTAAGCCCTTGCCTGTATATTCGGATGTAAGGAGCTTTTCAAGCTCCTTGCGTACACGCTCCAACGAAAGGCCGGCGCAGCGTTCAACCGGAAAGCTGTAGCCATGCGGCAGGTAGTAGGGCGTGTTCGGCGCACCGCAGGCAGGTAGTGCTTCGCAGCCTGCCTGCTCGTACGTAAAGCCAAGCTGTGCCACAAAGCGGCAGGCACGCAGCATACGCAGCGCATCCTCATGAAAGCGTTGCTTAGCGTCACCTACAGTGCGTAAAATCTTCTGCTGTAAATCCTGCTGACCGCCAAAGTAGTCATACAATGTGCCGTCCAGTGATAGCGCCATAGCGTTGACAGTAAAATCACGGCGGCTCAAATCCTCGCGCAGACTGCTGCAAAACCAGGTTGCGGCAGGGCGATGCATGTCGTCATCGTTATAGCGTTCGCCGCGGAAGGTTGTTACTTCGGTAGCAACGCCGTTGATAACAATGACTACGCAACCGAAATTGTGACCTAATTGGTCAACAGTTTTCCAATCATGTTGCTTGCAAACTGCCAAAACCTGCTCCGGCAGAGCATTGGTGGTAATATCGTAATCATCCGGTGATTTACCCAAAAGAAGGTCGCGTACTGCGCCGCCGACAAGATATGCTTCATAGCCGGCAGCATTCAAAGCAGACAGTATTTTTTTTGTATAACTGGGAAAAAATAAATCAGGCATTTTACAAATCTCCTGCCGGCTTAGTATTCTATACCGTCATCCTTGAGCCGGTATTCTACATTAATACCGAAATACTCCCAAAGAATTTCCTTAAGCTCAGCACCTGTGTTAATTTTATAGCGGTACTTAACGCGACCGCCGAGGTAAAATTTTAAATAGTTGCCGCGGATGGTAATATTGCAGTCCTCGCGGAAAATAGACAGCTTTTTGCTTTTGATAAACGGTGAGTCTGGATGTGCGTCGCACCAGAAGCTGGCGGTAATAAAGTCTTTGTCTATCTGCGGCTCTTCGGTAAAGCCAAAGAGGCGTTTCCAAATTTTGCCGCGTTCCTTCTGCCAAAGCAGCCAGCCCCAAAATTCACTGCGGGTAAACTTGTATTGGCTGATGCCGTCGCTTTGAATCAGTCCTTCCGTGATTTCCAGCGGTACACGCGGGCTTTCGCTGTTCACGCCGACATCGGTAAGATAACGCTTATCGCCTAAAGCTACACACATTACGCGGTGGCGGCGCAGCTGGTAGGTTTCCATTTTATCGATAAAGCGGGCGGAATAGCTGGTCACATCAAAGCTCAGGGATTCCAAAAGCCAGTTGTAAAGTCCGTTCAGCTCAAAGCAGATGCCGCCGCGGTTGTGCATGATAACTTTATTGAACATATCCTGTCTTTTGAGCGAGGTAATTTTGCCGTTAAGACAGTCAAA
Organism: Escherichia coli; assembly: GCA_963603005.1. Lineage (GTDB taxonomy): Bacteria > Bacillota > Negativicutes > Acidaminococcales > Acidaminococcaceae > Phascolarctobacterium_A. The sequence goes on from CAVCLW010000005.1 coordinate 41,956, forward strand.
ATTTTCATAGGGGATATATTTGAGGTGCGCGTCCTGCAATTTAGTCAGGGTTGCTAAATTAACAGCCGGCTCGAAATCGTTGAGCTGCAGCTTGCGCAGGTATTGTTGTATTTGCAGCTTCTTCATCGGCCGTCCGTTGATATCTGCATAATTTGGCAAAGCAATCATCTCCATAATGTAATTTTCACAGCGTTGTTATAGCTATGAAAATTGTCTAATCTTCTCTCAATTATTTATTGTAACATTTATTTTGCAGGAAATAAACTATTTTGCTTTAAAGAGTGGGAATAGCATAGTCTATATCTGCACAGAGGCGACAATAAAAAGACTATTCCTATATGGAATAATTTTAATGCCAAACAAGAATAAGATAAACAAAACTACCGTTTTACAAAGTAATTCCTAAGTGTTATTATATAAATGGCGATTCTGTTATATTTAATATTCCCGTTGTTGCACTCTCAAATACACTCTCAAATAAATTTTTTGGAGGTTTCCGATGGCTCTGTTATCCTTGGGTTTTTTACTGCTGGCGATAATGCTTGGTTTTATCCGTAAAATGAATACGGGTCTTTTGTGCATAGCTTTTGCCTTGCTTTTGGGACGTATGGCAGGCATCAGTGATGCGGAAATTATTAAAGGCTTCAATGCTTCTTTGTTTCTGATGCTTTTGGGTGTAACTTATTTGTTCAGTTTGGCACAGATTAACGGCAGTCTGGATTTACTGGCACAAAAAGTTATTTCCTTGGCAGGTAAGCGTGTTTACCTGATTCCGATCATTATTTATGTATTCTCGATTATACTTGCTGCGCTTGGTCCCGGCTCTGTACCGACTATGGCTATAATGATGGTTTTTTCCATGTCCTTGGCAGCAGAAATGAAAATCAGTCCTGTGCTGCTTTCAACCTTAACTGTTTTGGGTTCTTGCGCCGGTGGTTTATCACCGCTTGCTGCTACCGGCATTATCGGTGCGAATCTGTGCGCAGAGTTTGGCTTAACCGGTATTGAAAATGATTTTCTTATGAATGGTATTCTTTCATTTACTATTTATGCCGTTATTATCTATATTTTGTTGGGAGGCTATAAGCTGCGTTCTGCTGCTGTGGAGCAGAAAAAAGAAGTTCCCTGCTTTAACAAAAGGCAGCTGACGACTATTGCCGGTATTGTAGTGATGGTGCTTATGGTTATGCTTTTGCGTATTAATGTCGGATTGGTCAGCTTTGCAGTTGCTGCGGTATTGTCCTTTTTACGTGTTTCCGATGAGAGCAAAGCTATCAGGCACATTCCTTGGAATACGCTGCTGCTGATTACCGGTGTCGGTGTCTTGATGCAGCTGATTATAGATCTCGGCGGTATTGAGGTGCTTTCCAATGTGCTTGTTTCGCTGATGAGCGCTAAAAGTGCTGCCGCTGTTATGGGACTTACCTCCGGTATTATGAGCTGGTTCAGCTCAAGCAGCGGTGTTGTTATGCCTACGCTGCTGCCGACTGTGCCGCATGTTGCCCAGCAGCTTGGCGGGGTGAATGAGTTCGAATTAGCTTCCTCGATTACAACGATTTCACATGTCGCTGCCATCAGTCCGCTTTCTACAGGCGGTGCGTTGGCGTTGGCAGCATATGCTTCGGCCGCTAATGCTAATCAGAAGCAGCAGCAGAATCTGTTTATGAAAATGTTCGGCGTTTCTGCGCTGGGCGTTTCCGTGTTGTGTGTTTTCTCTTATTTCGGCATGTTCCATTGGCTGCTGTGAGATAGAAGCTTAATAAATTATTTTGGCCTTCGTGTATATTCAGATATGCGCGAAGGCTTTTTTGTTGCAGCGTGCATTCCTTTACATACGTAATATTACGTAGTATAATAAATTAAAGGAGGTTGCGTTTATGCCACTAACCCCTAAAGAAATGATCAGATTGCTTTTACAAAATGGTTTTGTTTATGTGAAGAGCAATAATGGTTCTCATCAAAAATATTTTAATCCACAGCAGAATATAACTGTTGCTGTACCTTTACATACTAAAGAATTAAAGAAAGGCTTAGAACAGGCTATTTTAAAGCAGGCTGGATTAAAACGATAAGGAGAAGAAAGGAGCGTATTATGTCTAAAAAATATTTTTATCCGGTAATTTTTGAACCTGAGGAAGTAGGCGTTTCTGTTTATGTTCCGGATATTCCCGGCTGCAATACTCAAGGAGATTCTTTGGAAGAAGCTTTGGAGATGGTGCAGGAAGTGATTGGCCTGATGTTGGAAGGTAAAAAGCCTGAAGAATATCCTCAGGCATCAAAACCCAATGAAATCAATCTGGAAGGCAATCAATTTGTGATGATGGTTGCTTTTGATAAGCTTGCTTATGACAAAAAGTATAATGCGAAGGCTGTAAAGAAGACGCTCTCGATTCCTGCATGGCTTAATAATCTGGCAATTGATAACGATATTAATTTTTCAAATTTGTTGCAGCGTGCCTTGATTAATGAATTGGGATTAAATGCACGTTAATTACAGTAATACCAAAAAGCCACCGGCCCGGAGAAAAATCTCCTGAGCCGGCGGCTTTTTGCACTTTACGGCACCATGATAAACTCTACGATAAACACGACGGCGCAGCAGCAGCAAGCCACATGAAAAAGGCTCATGCCGCGCCAGGCGGTGGCAACGCCGACGCCTAGGGCAAGAGCACCTGCAGCAGGTGTTTGTGTTTCCTGCAGGATAGCAGGAAAGGTCATTACTGCGAGCGTCGTGTAGGGGACATAATATAAAAACGAACGGATGAAGGGATTTTTGATTTCCTTACGGATGAGTGTGAGCGGAAGCACGCGGATAGCGTAGGTAACAAGCGCCATTACGGCAATATAAATGTAAATATTATGTTCCATCTGCTAGTCCTCCTTTTGCTGGGACTGTACCGGCCTAATCCAGGCTGCAGCCGCTGCGATGACTACAGTGAGGATAATGGTACGTGTACCGCCGGTAAGCTGTGCCAACGGCTGCAGATATGCTGCTGCGAAGCTGGCGACGAAGCTTGTGATTACAACAGTGAGAATGATACGGCTTTCGCGTGCCGGCGGAATGATAATAGCAAGGAACATGCCAAACAGCGCAACGCTCAGTGCGCTGACAATGCGTTCTGGCAGCGCTGCACCGGCGATAATGCCACAGGCTGTGCCAATCGACCAGCCAGGAATTGCTACGGCCATGCCGCCATAGTAATAGTATGGATTCAAAACACCGGGACGGGAGATAGCGATACCGAAAAGCTCATCCGTTACAGCGAAGGCCATAGCCAAACGATGTATAAAGCCTTGCACGTTGCTGAGCCTTTGGCTCAGCGCGCAGCTCATCAGCATGTAGCGTGCATTGGCGATGAGAGTGACCAGTGCTATTTCGGTATAGCTGGCATGTTGGCCGATGAGGGTAATGGCGGCAAATTCACCGGCTGAAGTGTTGTTGAGCAGGCTTGTTAAAAAGCCCTGGAATACAGAAAGACCGGATGAACGGCAAATAATTCCCAGAGAAAAGGCTACGGCAAAATATCCCAATCCTATGGGGATGCCGTCATGAAGGCCTTGGCGGAAGGCAGCCGTATTGCTTGAAGCATTATTAGTATATACAGAATCAATATTTTTAGTTGAAATTTGCATCATAATACACCACAACAATCATAAAAAAATCAAAAAAACAAAAAAATCAAAATATAATAATGCCAAGTGTTGGAAATTATACCCGTAAGTCCTAAACGGAAGGCTTACGGGTATAAATGTTTTGGTAAACGCTGAGGGGATGGCGCTTGCCGATATTTTTATTTGAGCAGCTCCTGAGCAACCAGGTGTCCCATTTCAGAGGTAGAGACCTTCTTCAGACCTTCAGCATAAAGGTCAGGCGTGCGGTAGCCTTGCTCCATAACTGCGTCAACAGCTGCTTCCATAGCGTCTGCTGCTTCGTTTTGGTTCAGGGAGTAACGCAACATCATAGCAACACTGAGGATGGTTGCCAGCGGGTTAGCAATGCCCTGACCGGCAATGTCCGGTGCGCTGCCGTGGATAGGCTCGTACATACCGGTGCTGTCGCCGAGGCTGGCGCTCGGAAGCAGGCCGATGCTGCCTGCAATCGTGCTGGCTTCGTCACTGAGGATATCGCCAAAGATATTGTTGGTCAAGATAACGTCAAACTGCTTCGGATTCAGCACTAACTGCATAGCGCAGTTGTCAACATAGAAGTTGTTCAGCTCGACTTCAGGATAATCCTTTGCCTGCATTTCGGCAACAATTTTACGCCACATGCGGCTGGAGCCCAATACATTGGCTTTATCAACGCTGGTTACTTTACCGCGGCGTTTCTTGGCAGCTTCAAAAGCAAAACGGGCAATGCGTTCTATCTCCGGACGGGTATAAAGCTCAATATCGCTTGCTTCCTCAACACCGTCAGCATTGAGGTGCGCTTCGGTATGCTCACCGAAGTAGATGCCGCCGGTAAGCTCGCGTACGATTAACAGGTCGGCGCCTTCTGCACGTTCCTTTTTCAGCGGAGAAAGATGCGCGGTGAATTTGGAAACGGTCATCGGGCGCAGGTTGCAGTACAGGCCCAAAGCCTTGCGGATACCAAGCAGGCCTTTTTCCGGACGGATATCCGGTGCAACGTTATCCCATTTCGGTCCGCCGACAGCACCGAGCAGTACAGCGTCGGCAGCCTTAGCGCTGGCGATGGTTGCTTCCGGCAGGGGAACGCCGGTTGCGTCGATTGCGCAGCCGCCGATGAGCTGCTTGTCATATTCAATTTCAAAGCCGAATTTTTTGGCAGCAGCGTCGAGAACCTCTACAGCTGCATCAACTATTTCTACACCAATGCCGTCACCTGGCAGTAAGCAAATCTTCATTATTTGTTTTCTCCTTTAATATAATTAATCAGGCCGCCGCAGTCTGCGATATGCTGGATGAATTCCGGCAGCGGTTTTGTTTTGATCGTAATATTTTTGTTGAGGATTTTGATTTCACCCTTGTTTACATCAACGTCGATTTCATCGCCTGGTTCAATCTTTTCTACGTCGGCGCCTATTTCCAGCACCGGCAGGCCGATGTTGATAGCATTGCGGTAGAAGATACGGGCAAAGCTGTCTGCTACGATGCATTTGATGCCCTTAACCTTTAATACTACAGGGGCATGCTCACGGGAGGAGCCGCAGCCGAAGTTTTTGCCTGCTACGATGTAATCGCCGGGTTGTACGTTGGCGGCGAAGTTAATTTCTAGGTTTTCCTTCGCATCCTCCATAGCGTGTTCTGCTAATTCCTTGAAGTCGGCAATGTTCAGATATCTTGCCGGAATAATAACGTCTGTATCGATGTGGTCGCCGTAACGCCAAACTTTGCTCATTTTACTACCTCCTCAGGGCTGGTGATATAACCGGTGATGGCACTGGCTGCAGCGGTATAGGGGCTTGCCAGATAAACCTCGCTGTCGACATGGCCCATGCGGCCACGGAAGTTACGGTTGGTGGTGGAAACAGCGCGCTCGCCTGCAGCGAGGATGCCCATGTAACCGCCAAGGCAGGGGCCGCAGGTCGGAGTAGAAACGGCAGCACCTGCATCAATAAAGGTATCAATGTAACCGCGGTGCATTGCCTCCTGATAAATCTGCTGGGTTGCCGGGATGATGATCATACGCACATGGTCGCAAACCTTGTGACCTTTGAGAATTTCGGCAGCCTGCTCAAGATCCTCCAAACGGCCGTTGGTGCAGGAACCGATGACAACTTGGTCGATTTTGATTGCATGACCTTCCTTAGCAGGATGGGTGTTTTCCGGCAGATGCGGATAAGCAACTACAGGAACAAGCTCGTCGAGCTTAATATCGAGTACGCGGGCATATTCAGCGTCTTCGTCGGCAGTAACTGCTTCCCATTCACGGGTTACTCCGCGTTCCTTTAAGAATTCAATGGTTTTTTCATCAACAGGGAAAATGCCGTTTTTGCCGCCGGCCTCAATAGCCATGTTGCAGATAGTCAGACGGTCGGCCATAGAAAGCTCGCTGACGCCTTCGCCGGTGAATTCCAAGGATTGGTAACGGGCACCGTCAACGCCAATCATACCGATGATGGTCAGGATGATGTCCTTGCCTTTAACGTATTTCGGCAGCTTGCCGGTCAGGTTAACCTTGATAGCCTGCGGAACCTTGAACCAGGAGGTGCCGCTGGCCATAGCGCAGCCGATATCGGTCTGGCCCATGCCGGTGCTAAGAGCATTGAGTGCGCCGTAGGTACAAGTGTGGGAATCGGCGCCGATGATGATTTCGCCGGGAGCAACAAGGCCTTTATCCGGCAGCAGTGCATGCTCGATACCCATCTGGCCTACTTCAAAGTAGTTTTTGATTTCGTGCTTGCGGGCGAAGTCACGCATACGCTTGCACATGGTTGCGGATTTGATATCCTTGCAGGGGGAGAAATGGTCCGGAACCAGAGCAATTTTGTTTTTATCAAATACCGGTTTACCGATTTTTTCAAATTCGTTGATAGCCGGAGGACCGGTGATATCATTAGCTAATACTAAATCTACTTGAGAAACAAGCAGGTCGCCGGCACTTACGCTGTCGCGGTGAGCGTGCTTGGCTAAGATTTTTTGCGTCATTGTCATTCCCATAAGATAGTCCTTCTTTCTTTAAGGGCTGCCTATAAGGGGCCATCTGCTTCAGAAGCGCTCCTAGGAGTACTGTTATGTACGCCGGCGTCGCGCTTCTTCGCATCTGACGCTCTTCTGGACAGCCTGTAAAATTTTTAAGTTAGAAAGAGTGTACCATGAAATAAAACAGCCCCTATCTGCGCTTGCAGATAGGGGCGAAATTTTTCGCGGTACCACCCTAAGTTGTACTTAATTTTCCCGATTAGCGAATCGGCAGCGTAACGTGCTGGAAACGTCTGCTCCTACTTGGTTCAGAGAAGCTGCTCGCGGGTGAGCTTCTTTGCCTGCTTGCTAGCGGCTTGCACCATACGCCGTCTCTCTGGATGCTGGGGCAGGTAATTTTTCCCGGTCATTGCATTTTTTTGTTCTTAAATTAAAACAAACACATCGCTGTGTTCTTCACATTATCGCAACAATTTCACGGTTTGTCAAGTACAAAGTTAAAAATGTCTAGAAAAACAATCCATGTGTAATAGAAAGAGAAAAAAGTGTACTAAATGTTACGGAAGATGATATTCTTAAGAAAAAGAATTCTGATGTGAATTATAAAAAGTTTTCTGATATAAATAGAGGAATAAAAAGATATGTGTCTAATATTAAAAATAGACTTAAATTAACAACTTTGGCAAAATATAGATGCTGAGCAAAGATAAGGAGCAATTATATGGATGCGTATTTTTCAAAAGACGGTCGTATGCAAAAAGATATAAAGGCAGGAGTGAGAGAAGCTGAAAATGAGGTGCTTTCCGTAGCTTCTTCTTCAGAAGATATAGCTATAGAAATTAATGATGGGTGCCAAGGTACACTTGTCTTTAATTATGCTCTTCAGCAAAATGGAGAAAAGCTTATTAAAAATCTTCAAATAGCGAATAATACTACATTTGATTTCAATGGCGCTGTTATCCGAATAAGCTTTGATCCCGACTATGCCTATGTTGTGGAAGGTGCTGTAGATCTGCCGGCAGGTGAAGTATGTGAATTCGTACCTGCTATCAGCTTTAAAACCAGCTATTTGCTTAAGCTGACGGAAAAGCAGCTTGGTATGCTCAATATAGAGATTATATATCAGGGAGAAATTGTGGCACAAAAACGTTGGCCTGTAGAATTATTGGCCTGTGATGAATGGGCAGGCTCTAAATTCAGCAGTGAAACGCTGGCGGCGTTTGTTTTGCCTAATCATCCTGCAGTTTCTGCTGTACTTACAAAGGCGGCTAAGGTGCTGTCTGACTGGGGCGAAGCATCGTCTTTTGAAGGCTATCAGTCTGGTGATCCTCAAAGGGTCATGAATATGATGGCGGCAATTTATGAGGCTTTACGCCAAAGCGGTATTGTATATAACAATCCACCGGCAAGCTTTGATATGGCACAGAGGGTGCGGCTGCCGCATAAAGTGCTGGAGGAGCATAAGGGAACCTGTCTGGATTTATCTGTTTTATATGCTTCCTGTCTGGAGGCAGCAGGTCTGCATCCTTTACTCATACTCGTACATGGGCATGCCTTTGCCGGCTGTTGGCTGGGAGAAACTGCTGAGGACAGATTTGCCGGCGGTTATACGAACAGCTATCAATTGATGCTGGAAAAAACTGCTAAGGGAAATCCAAGAATTTTTTTGGTAAATTGTGTTAATTTTTGCGTTGATGGAATGAATTTTGAAGGTGCAATGAAAGAAGCCAAATCTTACCTGGATGAGCCTGAGAAATTCAATTATGCTTTGGATATTGATAGCTTGCGTAAGCGCAATGAAAACCCTGTCAGACCGATTGCTTTGGCTGTCAGTGCAGAAGAGCAGCCGGCGCCGGATGTTAATGAATTTGTATTACAGAAGGCTGAAAAGCCTGAGATTAGGCTTCAGGCAGTGAAGCAGCTAGAGCCTGAGGACAGCAAGGCCTACGCGAAGCAACGCTATTGGGAAAAGAAACTGCTTGATGTATCGCTGACGAATCCTTTAATTAGTATATATAAACGACGCTATGTTAATATGCAGGATGAGCAGGGCAATGCTTTCAGAATACCGAAGCTTTACAGTAATAATTTGCCTATAGCTTGGCATGATATTGGCAGACTTGAGGATAGACTTGCTGACGGACTTGCTTTCCATTTGCGTTATGATTTTGCGGATATACTTGAAAATCCTCTTGCTGAAAAAGAAATAAATGTAAGTTTTGAGAAAAAGTTAGCAGAGTTTGGTATCAAAAAAGAGATGTTGAAGGATAATAAAGAAGCTGTTAATAGAGCTTTAAATTATGCTGTTGGTTCTTTTATAGATACCAGCTTTACACGAGAGCAGCTGTTTTTGAAAGCCGGCGATGTAGCAGAGTTGGCAAAGCGCTTGAAAAATACGGTTAAAACCGCCAAACGCAGTATAGAAGAAAATGGTGCTAATACCTTGTATCTTGTATTAGGTGAGTTGCGTTGGTTTGCGGAAGAAATGAAAATTCCGAAGCAGGGTTTTGAAAATGATGAAGACTTGTGTGCTTGTATTGATAACTATATAAGCAATGAGGCGTTGTATGCTCCTTTAATCCTTGTTCCTGTTGATTTAATTCGTAACAGTGCTGACGACAGTTATATATTACGCAGCAGGCAGGAAGAAACTCAGATTAATGTTACTTTGCTGGAATTTTTAAAGCAAAATTTTGGCATAGAAATTGAGGGGTTAGACCCGTTGCCGCTGGATGCACATGGCGTAGACATTGAGCTGATATTGAACAAAATCAAATTGGCAGTCAAGGATAAATTCCAATGGGATGTTGATATGGATACATCTTTAGGACATTTTTCCTTTGCCAAATTTGTAATGTGGAGTGATATTCATAACCATGCTGCTGAGCTGGCACAAAACAAGGTTATTGACAGCCTGTTGCATGGTGGACGTAAATGGACTCCTAAAAATGAAGAAATTACAGAAGCTAATATTGAACAGGTTGCGGAAAAGTATAATATGCTGGTGCCTTCGAGTGCCGATTCGTCGCAGCTGGTTGCTATAGCCAAGGCTTTGAGCGGTGAAAGCTTTGTTCTGCAGGGACCTCCTGGTACCGGTAAATCACAGACTATCACCAATCTTATAGCTAATGCTTTATATAACGATAAAAAAAGTACTGTTTGTTGCTGAAAAGAAGGCAGCGTTGGATGTAGTCAAAAAACGTTTAGATGAGCTGGGACTGGCGCATTTTTGTTTATCACTGCATTCTGAGGATGCTAATAAGCTTTCGGTGCTTGCACGTCTGGAAAAAACGCTGGAGATTACAGACGGTGCTGTCAGCAGTCGGGAATATGCTTTAGCAATAGCGGAAATCCGTAAGCTGCGCACCAATCTGAATGCGATTATTAATGCTATGCATGGACAGCGTGAGTATGGCATATCCTTGTATCAGGCAATAACAATTTTGAAGCAGAATGTTGCAGAAAAAGGGAAAATCCGTCTTGAACGCGTTCCGAAACTTCCGGCTCATGCGCAGGTGCTGCAATGGCAGAATTTAGTGCGCGAATATAAAGGCGCTATGCTGGAAATGGGTGGCATCTATGACAGTGCTTTGGATGGCTATAACGGTACTGCGTATTCCATGCTGTTAAGGCAGGAATTCAGCAAACAGATTGATGACTTACATGCGGAAATACCGAAAGCAAAAAGTGCTTTGCAATCATTTTTTGCTGCTATAGGAATGGAAATCAATGAGATAGATTTTCATGATTTATTAAAGCGTCTGCATAGTTGGCAAGCTTTGGTTTTACCACAGAATCTGCTGCCTGCCATGGCTACGAGCGAGACACCTGAACAGGCAGTTTCTAAACTTCAGGAATTTTTACGTCATTTGGAGGCCTATAAAAAAGATTTGGCTGCTTGTGAGCAATATTTTGACTTACAGGTATTGCAAATGGATATTAGGGGAGCCAAAACAGCATGGGAATTTGCTGTGAAGATGGGCGATTTAGAAGGCAAATGTAATCGTCTTTTGGCTGATTTGCAGCATTTTGCTAAGCCTGGCGTGGTTATCAAGCGTGAGGTAATGCAATATAATTACAATTATCTTAGCGGTCTTGTTGATAAAGGGAATGCTGTATTGCTTCTGGGAGAGCGTGTAAAAGCTTATCTTGGCAGCATGTATAACGGTGTTAATACCGACAGCGCTGCTGTTGAAAGCGCTATCACCGCAACTATGGCTTTTATACAGCAATATAATGAGCGCAAGAATGAGCTTAAGCTTCCTTTAAGTATTTTTATTCATGCAGCAGAAAGCTGTGAGCTGCAAATGCAGGTGCAAAAGCTGGTTGATTTTGCCGATAGTCTGGAGCATTTTGTCAGAGAGTATGATGTGTCCGATGCTGTATGGAATAAGCCATTCTTTGCGCTTGACAGTCTGGAGAAAATGCTGGAAAGATTTGCTGCAAATGTTGGCAGGCTGAGAAGCAGAAGTGCATATAATGCTGTTGCTGTCAAATTAAAAGCTGCGGGGCTTGATGGTGTTGTAGAGGCCTTTGAGCATGGCAAAATCACAGACAGAGATATTGAGGCTGCTTTTGCTTATTCTCTTTACTATAATCTGGTGATGCAAACATTAGCTGAGGATGAGCGCCTTGCTGATTTTTATGGCGTAAAATATAACGAGATGATAAAGCGTTATCGTGAGGTTATTGAAACATATCAAAAGGCATGCATTGATGAAATTGAATTAAAATTGCGTCACAAGGTTGCTTCTGTAGTGAATGACAATAGCTATGCTGAGCAAATAGGCGTACTTAAGAAAGCTATTAAGGGAAAAGGCAGAAATAAGCCGATTCGTAAGCTGTTCAGCGAGATAAAAACTCTGCTGCCGGAGATAGCACCATGTATGTTGATGAATCCGATTTCTGTCGCCCAATATTTAGCCATCGATTTTCCAAAATTTGATCTGGTAATTTTTGACGAGGCTTCACAGATACCGACAAGTGAAGCAGTAGGTGCTATTGCTCGTGGCATAGACGCTATAGTTGTAGGTGATCCGAAGCAAATGCCGCCGACAACCTTTTTTGCTGCCGGGATTACAGATGTCGATGAAGATGTAGAGGATATGGAAAGCCTTCTGATAGACTGTCAGACTATTTCTATGCCCGTTACTGAATTGAAATGGCATTACCGTTCACAGCATGAAAGTCTGATTGCTTTTAGTAATGCTAAATATTATGACAGCAGTCTTTATACCTTCCCAACACCGGATGACCTTGTATCTGAAGTAAAAATAGTGCATCCTGATGGCTTTTATGACCGTAAATCAGGCTGCAATAAGGCTGAGGCACAGGCGATAGTAGCTGAAATTTTAAGACGCTATCGTGATCCGGAGCTGCGCAAGCGCAGCATAGGTGTTATTACCTTCAATATCAAACAGCAGACCTATATTGAGGATATGCTGGAGAAAACGTTACACTTGCCGGAAAATGAGGACTTGTCAGCCTATAATATTTCGCAAGAAGTTTTCATCAAAAACCTTGAGAATGTACAGGGTGATGAAGCAGATGTTATCTTGTTTTCGATTGGGTACGCGCAGGATAAAGACGGCAAGCTGACAATGAACTTCGGCCCGTTGAATCGTGATGGCGGTTGGCGACGCCTGAATGTTGCAGTTTCACGTTCGCGTCAGGAAATGATTATTTTTTCTGTTTTGCGGCCGGAGCAAATACGTAATGATGTAACAGCTCAGGGTGTACGCAATCTTAAGGAATTTCTTGATTATGCCGAAAACCGCAAAACACTTCGTATGAATAAAAAGGCGATTACGCAAGCAGAAAATGCGGAGTATGTTGTTGCAGAAATTGCTGAGGCTATAAAAGCTATGGGGTATGATGTTAGCTGTGACATTGGTAATTCCGAATTTAAAATGGATATCAGTGTTATTAATCCTTATAATTCTGAGGTGTATTTGCTGGGAATTTTACTGGATAGTGAAAATTGCAAGGAGGCTGCTACTGCTAGAGACCGCTTTGTATTGCAGCCAAGTATTCTGCAACGTTTGGGCTGGAAGCTGTTGCGTTTGTGGGTTCTTGATTGGCTGGATGACCCGGAACTGGTAAAGCGGAAAATCCAGGCATTGCTTAGTGATGAGCGTGAGACAGCTCGCAAGGATTTTGAAGCTTCACAGCAAAGCATAAAAGAGCAGCAAGCGGATGCTGTACGGGAGCAGGCTGCTGTCGCTGAACTGGAGCCTGAAGATGATGATGATTCAAATCCTGTTATTGTTTCAACACAGTCGGAAATCAGTACTGCAGTAATATCTCAGGCAGTACCTGTTCCGTCTGCAACAAAGCCTGCGGAAACGTCTGTGGCTCAACAGCCGGACCAGCCGGTGATTGCTGTAGTAGAAAATACTGAAGTGGAGTCTGCAGAACCTGCATCCGGAGGAAATGCTTCAGCAGAGCCTGCGGAAGCTGAAACTGCGAATGCTAATATTAAAGAGGAGGCGGGTACTGCTGAAAACACAAAGACTGAAGGTAGTACAGATGCCTCTCAGACTGATAGGCAGACGTTGAAGAGAAAGCTGTCAAGACGCGGACCGAAAGAATATAAGCTGGCTAATATCAAGCTACAGGGAGAACAAAATGTTTTTTACCAGGCTGCCAATAGAGAAATGGTAAAAAATGTTATTCTCAAGCTTCTTGCTAAGGAAGCTCCCATTGAATTTACTGCTTTACGGGAAAGGGTTATGAAGCTTTGGAGCTTTAATAAAGCTAGTCAGAAGTTTAATAATCTGTTTACGGAAATAATTACAGAGATGAATGTTAGTGTTGTGCATGACAGAGATAAAGATTTCGTGTGGAATGTGCAGCAGGAGCCTGAACTCTATAATATTTATCGTGAAATTGGCGAACGTAATTTGCAGCAGGTTTGCACAGAAGAGCTGATTAATGGGCTTTATGTTGCCATCCGTGAAAATGGCAGTATGCAAAGAGAAGAATTAGCAAGAGAAGGCGCCAGAAGATTTGGCTGCAGTAAATTTACCAAGGTAGTGGAGGAAACATTTGCCTATGCTTTGGATAAGGCACTCAGCGAGGACATTCTTAGAGTTCTTAACAATGGCAAGATAGCAATTTCCAGACGCTGACGTTAAGCTTTAATAACGATTTGTCATTGTTATAATTATGGCAGAAAAGGTGAAAAGGCTTGGAAAGTACATTCAGTTGTGCTTTTCAGGCTTTTTCTATTGTATTAAAAGTTCCACTAGCGTAGATTGATTGTAATTTTAATTTTTTGATAACTACGGCAGCACAATAAAAACATAAAATCTACCTCTTTCAGAAAATTACCTTTTGCAGAACTTTTGTTATACAAACAAATATACATGTATACAATTTGCAATAGTAATAACGTGGTATTATAATAAAAATTACAGTAGTTGTAGTGGCCTTCAATAGAAACACTAATAGAACTGTTAATAGATTTATTGATAAAATGCTTTGAGAGGGGAATTTATTATGAATACTTCGCTGCCCAAGAAACAGGGATTGTACGATCCTTGGTTTGAACACGATGCCTGCGGTGTTGGCGTAGTTGCCAATATTAAGGGCAAGAAGTCTAATAAAATTTTACGACAGGCTTTGGTGGTTTTACATAACATGGACCATCGCGGTGGTCAGGGAGCAGATATGAACTCCGGTGACGGTGCCGGTGTGCTGCTGCAGATACCGCATAACTTTTTTGTCAAGGAATGTGCCAAGCAGTACTCAGTGAAAAGCCGCAGCTTTTATATAACTACTTTAAACAGCTCTTTGCGCAGGTAACGAATCCTCCTATCGATGCTATCCGTGAGGAGGTTTTTACAGATACAACCAGCGGTATCGGTCCGGAACTGAATCTTATTGATCCACAGCCGGAAAGCTGCCATCCTGAAGGTATTTGAGGAGGTGAAGGCATAATGGGTAAGCCTACCGGGTTTATGGATTACAAGCGTGCGGAGCTTGCTTTGCGTGCCCCCCGAAGAAAGAATTAAGGATTGGCAGGAAATTAAGACGAGCAGCCTGCCGCATAAGGAAGCACTGCGCTGCCAGGCAGCGCGCTGTATGGATTGCGGTGTTCCCTTCTGCCATAGCGGTGTAATGATTAACCGCATGGTTTCAGGCTGTCCGCTGCATAATCTGATGCCGAAATTCAATGATCTTGTTTACCATGGGATGGATGATTATGCCTATGCCCGTCTGAATAAAACCAATAATTTCCCGGAATTTACATCTCACGTCTGCCCGGCTCCCTGCGAGGGTGTCTGCACAGCTGGTGCTTTTGGCTATGGGCTTTGTGGGCAGCGAAGAGTGACTGTTTGAGGAATTCAAGTTGGCGAAGGCACCTAACGGCAGCATAGCGGCTGATGACAGCAGTTATGTGACCAATGTGCCCGGCGTTTTTGCCGCCGGTGACGCACGTCGCGGACAGAGTCTGGTGGTGTGGGCTATTGCCGAAGGGCGTGGCGCCGCACATGCGGTTGATAAATTTTTGCGTAAGTAAGCTATAAGATTCTCCTTTCCTTTTATAAACGTGCTTGCAGCTTTTGTGTATATAAAAAATAGCTGCAGGCACATTTTTTATTAGCTGTAGCCTTGAAATAGGTAACGGCTACAGCAATGCACCATCTGCGTCATATAAATCAGAAGTGAAATCTTCGCAAACTCAAAGCTTTTCTGCGGATTTGATTGTTACCACGTTGCACTTTCCCTGCAAGATAAGCTATAATATAGATAAATATACCTAGCAATAGCTAAATTTACGATATAGGAGAAAACAAAATGTTTATTGACAGAGCGAGAATTTATGTAGAAGCAGGAGATGGCGGCGACGGCATGAGCAGCTTCCGCAGAGAAAAATTTGTAGAAAAGGGTGGCCCGAACGGCGGTAACGGCGGTCGCGGCGGTGATGTTGTCCTGATTGCGGACAAAAATCTCAATACCCTGATTGATTTCCGTTACAAGAGAAAATATGTTGCTAAGCGCGGCGGTCAGGGCGGTACTAAAAACTGCACCGGTGTACGCGCCGATACTGTTTTCGTGAAGGTTCCGATGGGTACTTTGGTACGTGATGATGCAACCGGCGCCGTTATGGCAGACTTGGTTGAGGATGGTCAGACCTATGTGGCTGCTAAGGGCGGCCGTGGCGGTAAGGGCAATGCCTGCTATGTTACCAGCACCAACCGTGCTCCGACCTTTGCCGAAAAGGGCGAACCCGGCGAAAACCGTTGGCTGAAGCTGGAGCTGAAGCTGCTGGCTGACGTTGGCCTGGTAGGCTATCCCAGTGTAGGCAAGTCCAGCATTATCGCACAGGTGAGCGCTGCCCGCCCCGAAATTGCTGCCTACCATTTTACAACGCTGTCCCCGGTTTTGGGCGTAGTACGTCTGGACGAGGAGCGCAGCTTTGTGCTGGCGGATATCCCCGGTTTGATTGAAGGTGCACATGAGGGCGTTGGCCTTGGCCATGACTTCTTGCGTCACGTAGAGCGTACCAAGGTACTGCTGCATATTGTTGACGTTGCAGGCGTTGACGGCCGTGATCCGATTGAGGATTTTGACAAAATCAATACAGAGCTGGCAGAATACAGCGAGCGTCTGGCACGTCGTAAGCAACTGGTTGTTGCCAACAAAATGGACCTGCCGGAAGCGCAGGAAAACTTTGAGCGTCTTAAAAAATATGTTGAGGCTAAGGGCTACGAAATCTGCAAGGCAAGTGCTGCTACCGGCGAAGGTCTGCGTGAGCTGATGTTTAAGGCTTACGACCTGCTGCTGCAATATGTTCCGGAAGAGGATGAAGAAGACCTGGCACGCTTTGACGAAATTGATCCGGACAGCTATGAAATTGTTGTCGGAAATGATACCGACTGGGAGGTTCGCGGCAAGAACATTGAGCGTCTTGTTGCTATGACTAACTTTGATAATGACGAGGCACTTTACCGCTTCCAATTGATCTGGAAACGTCTTGGTATTGATGAGGCGCTGAAGGAGAGAGGCGTACAGGAAGGTCAGAGTGTGCGTATTAGGGATATGGTTTTCGACTACAAGGATTGATCCTGCGGATAACGCACCGTCTGCGTCATGAAATTTACTTGACGTACGAGGAGTACGCCATCGTAAATTTCATTTAGCATCCGGCACATTCTCCACAGTCTCTAAAAAGCAAGTGTGCGGATAACGTGCTATCTGCGTCATGAAATTTCCTCGACGTACAAGGAGTACGCCGTCGTCCGTTTCATTTAGCATCCGACACATTCTCTGCGTCCTTGGCGAAAGAGACGTATTGCGGATAACGCAAAAAATATAAAAAACTAGAACTGCAGGTGAGGGGAAATGTTAAACAATGAAGCAAGCCGTGAGGCTTTAAAAAAGGCTAATCGTATTGTCATTAAGGTTGGTACGAGTACGATTACCTATGCCAACGGCAAGCGCAATTTCAGTCAGATTGACCGTCTGGCGCGCGAAATCAGCGATTTACAGAATCAGGGTAAGGAAATGATTCTGGTAACTAGCGGTGCCGTGGCTGTGGGCGTGGACCGCATGGGCTTGCCCGGAAAACCCAAAACTATTCCCGGCAAGCAGGCCGCTGCTGCCGTAGGTCAGGGCGTTCTTATGCACACCTACGAAAAATTCTTTGCCGATTACGGTCAGATCGTGGCGCAGGTGCTGATTACCAAAACAGAGGCCATTGACCGCCATCGTTATACAAATACGCGTAATACCTTTATGGAGCTGATGCGTCAGCGTGTTATCCCTATCGTCAACGAAAATGACGTTGTGGCGCTCGATGAGCTGAAAATCGGCGATAACGATAATATGTCTGCTCTTGTTGCAGGCATTGTGGATGCTGACCTTGTTATCATTTTGTCGGATGTGGATGGCCTGTATACCGCTAATCCGCAAACGCATCCCGATGCTGTTATTGTGCCTGAGGTTGCGGAAATTACTCCGGAGATTGAGGCAAGTGCCGGCGGTGTCGGCTCTTCCCGTGGTACAGGCGGTATGGCTACCAAGATTCAGGCTGCTAAGGCTGCGACAAGCAGCGGTATTCATCTGGTAATTGCCAGCGGTACCGAAAAGAATGCCATTACCCGTGTGCTGCAGGGCGAAGAGCTGGGAACCTTGTTCGTGAGCCGTGAAAACCGTCTGCAGTTCCGCAAGCGCTGGCTGGCCTTTGGTGCCAAGATTGCCGGCAGTATTGTTGTGGATGATGGCTGTGCCAAGGCTATTCGCAAGGCCGGCGGTTGCAGCATTCTGCCGGCAGGCGTGTTTGCCGTGCAGGGTGAATTTTTGCCGGGAAGTACAGTGAGCGTTATCGATAAGGATGCGCACGAGTTGGCGCGTGGTTTAGTGCATTATTCTTCTGCCGAGCTGGAGCAGATTAAGGGCTGCAATTCCGGCGAGATTGCAAATATTCTGGGACATAAAAATTTTGATGAGGTTATCCACCGCGATGACCTGGTTATTTTATAAGGCAGGGTGAGGATTATGGCAACGTATGAATTGGTGAAGGCTAAGGCGCAGGCTGCAAAGCAGGCTGCAGCAAAGCTTGCCGTTACTTCTACCGCAGTTAAGAATGCGGCACTTTTGGCGATGGCTGCTGCGCTTGAGGCACAACAGTCTGAAATTTTAGCTGCGAATGAGCGTGATATGACTGCTGCTGCAGCCAAGGGTATGAAAAGCTCAATGCTGGACCGTCTGAAGCTGACTGCCGAGCGCATCAGTGGTATGGCTGACGGCCTGCGTCAGGTAGCAGGCCTGGCTGACCCTGTTGGTAATGTTATTGACGGCAAAACTCTGCCTAACGGTCTGCATATTACTAAAATACGCGTTCCCTTGGGCGTTATCGGCATTATTTACGAGGCACGTCCCAACGTTACGGCGGATGCCGCAGGCCTGTGCCTGAAGTCCGGCAATGCTGTTATCCTTAAGGGCGGCAGTGAGGCGATGGAGTCCAATAAAACTGTTGTTGCGATTTTGGCGCAGGCTGCGGAGGGTGCAGGCATTCCTGCGGGTTCTATTCAGTTTATTGATACTAGTGACAGACAGGCTGTGCAGGATTTAATCCATATGAATGGCCTTGTCGACGTGGTTATTCCTCGCGGCGGTGCCGGGCTGATTCAGGCGGTGGTGCGTAATGCCAGCGTGCCGGTTATCGAAACAGGTGCGGGCGTATGCCATACCTATGTTGACAAGGATGCCGACGTGGAGATGGCTATGAAAATTGCTTTCAATGCCAAGGTGCAGCGTCCTTCCGTATGCAATGCGATGGAAACACTGCTGGTGCACAAGGATATTGCGGATAAATTCTTGCCGATGATGCTGATGATGTATAATTCATCTGCCGTAGAAATACGCGGTGATGAGGCTGTGCAGGAGTACAGTGGTCAGGTGCATCCGGCAACTGAAGAAGACTGGTCTACGGAATACGGCGATTTGCGCCTTTCCGTCAAGATTGTGGACAGCATTGAGGAGGCCATGGCTCATATTGCCAAATACGGCACCGGTCACAGCGAATGTATTGTTACCGATAATTATCAGGCGGCACAGCTTTTCCAATATACCGTGGACGCTGCTGCTGTTTACGTCAATGCCTCTACCCGCTTTACCGACGGCAACGAATTCGGCTTCGGCGCTGAAATCGGCATCAGCACACAAAAGCTGCATGCCCGCGGACCTATGGCGCTGCCGGAGCTTACGAGTACGAAGTATCTGATTAACGGTAACGGTCAGGTGCGCAAATAAGCTCATATGTAACGGTGTTGCTGAATGGTTAGCAATGAAAAACCTCAGGAATGACAGATGTTACTTAAGGCTGACGTAATATCAGATGCTATATTTTAATAAAGCATAATACTTACTGAAACCCGCTTCAATGGCGTAAGCCGGCGAAGCGGTGTTTTGCTTTTGCAGGAAAGCTGTCTGATGCAGGTAAAATTCACATTTTTGCACTGATTTTTATTGCCTGAGGTATATGCTTTAAGTGTAAAATTTGATATAATTAATTGGATAAGATTGCTTTGTTGCTATTGCACAATTTAGGAAGCTGGAGGGAACTCTTTTGGAAGAATTGTATCGTGAAGAATCTGGAACAAGTACGCAAAGAAAAATCTTTGCAGTGATTGCCTTGCTTATGATTGCGAGCCTTTATTGGCATGAATGGACCTGGCTGCAGGAACATAGACGCTTTGATATGCTGGGCTGGGGTATGGATACAGTGCTTTTGGCTCTGTGGATTTGGCGTGTAGCCTTTGGCTATACTCTGATACTCTACAAGGATATGAAGCTTGAGGTAATCAGCCACGGCTTAGGCTTTATTAAACGCAGTTATGTTGTTGACCTGACCCGTACAGAAAGCTTTACCGATAAATATGTAAAGAGCTTTTTCCGCAAAACAGCGATTAAGCATTATATCCATCGCTATAATTCACTTGATGAAAATCCGCAGCGCTTGCTGGTGTTTACCGAAGGCAAGAAAAATAAGCTGGCGGGTTTGCTGTTTAAATCCAGTGATGAGTTTGTCCGTGTATTGCGTAAAGAAATGCCGGATAAATTCATTCAGCTTTAATTGATGATTGTTTTGGTATAGGAGGCTTTGACAGATGGAAACAATAGCTAACGTAGAACCGGTGGTAGTATGCGCCCGCGTTATGCAAATATTTTTTGGTTCTTTTATTTACATTTATCTGATTGCCAAGCTGGTTGGCCCCGATAACAAATTGGCGTGGTTCAGAAAACGTAAAAAATATACTTTTTTTAACCGCCGTGGTATTTTCGGTGAGGATATCAACTTCGGTTATCCTGTATGCTGGCAAGGCGTTCTTGTTTTCCTGGCAATTTACGGCGTAGTTTTCGGCTTCGGCTATTGGTATATTTTCGTACACGCTTATTAAGCTAAATATTTGGTAGAGGAAGGATTTGCTTCAATGGCAGAAATTAGAGGTATTATTGTTAAAAAGCAGGGCGAGCGCGCTGAGGTAAAGGTTGATAAAGCTGAAAGCGAACTGACAGGCCTGCCTAAATACATAGATTGCTGGAACCCGGTAGGTGCTAAGGCCGGCGATGTAGTAGGTGCGGAATACCGCGATTTTGACCAACGCAAGGCTAAGCTGGTTATTTACGGTCTGCCGGTAGCAGGCATTCTTGCAGGTGTTGCCTGCGGACACAGTATGGCTACGTTCTTTCATATGGATGAATTGCCGTTTATTGCCGGTTGTATTGTTTTGTGGCTTTTGGTAACCGTAAACTATGCACGTATTTTTAAACGTGATGCGGTACGCGAAGGCAAGCAGGCTGTTATTTTTGAAATCCAGCAGCCGAAGATTGTTATTGATATGGGTAAAAAGGAATAGGCTGAAGCATGAAAGTTATTTTGGCATCAGCCTCTCCGCGCAGACAGGCGCTGCTGCAGCAAATAGGTATTACTCCGCTGGTTTGTCCGGCGGATTTTGCAGAAGACAGCGGCACTGCCAGCCAGGCGCAGGAGGTTGCTTTGCATAATGCAGCCGGCAAATGCGCTGCTGTAGCAGCAAAAATGGGAGATGAGCTTCCGGTTATTGCTGCAGATACAATCGTAGTAATTGATAATGTTATTTTGGGCAAGCCGCAGGATGCAGCAGCTGCTAAGGCTATGCTGCAGCGTTTGTCCGGACGTACACATCAGGTTATGACAGGCGTTGCTGTATGTTATAAGGGACAGCAGCTGTCCGAGGTATGCATTACCGATGTAAGCTTTCGTCAGCTGACTGCTGAAGAAATAGATGCTTATATTGCTACAGGCGAGCCTATGGATAAGGCAGGAGCCTATGGTATTCAGGGCAGAGGTGCTGTCCTGGTGGAAAAAATCAATGGCTGCTATAACAATGTTGTAGGTCTGCCGTTGTCGTTGTTATACTTAATGATGCAAAGACTGGGAGTATGAGGAGCTATGAAGAGTGACTAATCCTGCGGTAAGCAGGACCTGCGATTTTTGCAGTGATTTTAGTAGTATCGACAAAACAATAAACACAGAGAGTATTAAAAATCTTCCCTTAGAGGACAGACCACGGGAAAAGCTTTTTCTGCGTGGGGTGGAGGCGCTGACTGATGCGGAGCTGCTGGCAATATTGCTGCGCACAGGCACTGCTCAAAAATCAGCGTTGGAGATTGCTAAGGAGCTCACAGCTGACGGAGGCCTGTACAGGCGTCTGGCAGGAGTGAGAGACTTAAATGAGCTTATGCAAATCAAGGGTATGGGGCAGGCCAAGGCAGCAACAGTTTTGGCAGCTCTGGAAATAGGCAGACGTATTGCGTCGGCCCGCCCTTTGGATAAAATCCATTTTGGCTGTCCGCAGGATGGTGCGGCATTTTTGATGCCACGCCTGCGTTATGCCACAAAGGAACAATTTTTAGTAATTTTGTTAAACAGTAAGAATAAAGTAATAGGCACAGAGCTGGTATCAGAGGGTTCGCTGACCAACTCGGTGGTGCATCCGCGTGAGGTATTTCTGCCGGCGATTCTGCAGCATGCAGCCTCTATCTGCGTGGCACATAATCATCCATCGGGTGATCCGATGCCAAGCATTGAGGACAGGCAGCTGACAGCTGTTTTGCTGGCGGCAGGACAAACGTTGGGGATTCCGCTTCTGGACCATCTGATTATCGGGGACGGTGCTTATTACAGCTTTCAGGAAGATGGAGCATTAGAAGTTTAGGAGGATAGTCGGAAATGAAGTTTACTTTCCCTAATATCAGTATTTTTAACAATATGTCGGATGACATGGGTATAGATTTGGGCACTGCAAATACGCTGGTGCATTGCAAGGATAAGGGTATTATTATCCGCGAACCGTCGGTAGTAGCTGTTGAAAAGGACACTAACGAGGTACTGGCAATCGGTGCGGAGGCTAAGAGAATGATTGGCCGTACTCCCGGTAACATTATCGCTATCCGTCCGATGAAGGATGGCGTTATTGCCGACTATGAAATTACTCAGTCTATGCTGAAATATTTTATTAAACAGGCTATGGGCAACCGTACCTTTGTACGTCCGCGTATTCTGGTTGGTGTGCCTTCCGGTGTTACCGAAGTAGAAAAGCGTGCCGTTGTTGATGCTACTATTGAAGCAGGTGCGCGTGAGGCTTACTTGATTGAAGAACCGATGGCGGCAGCAATCGGTGCAGGCTTGCCTGTACAGGAAGCAACCGGCAGCATGGTTGTTGATATCGGCGGCGGTACCTGTGAGGTTGCCGTAATTTCTCTGGGCGGCATTGTTGTCAGCAAGAGCGTACGCTGCGGCGGCGATGCTATCGACAGTGCTATTGTACGTTATATCCGCAAAGCCTTTAATATGTTTATCGGTGAGCGTACAGCAGAAAATATTAAAATTGAAATCGGTACCGCAATGAAGGTTGATGAGCCTGCTGTTATGGAAGTTCGCGGCCGTGACTTGCTCAGCGGTCTGCCTAAGAGTATAGAGGTTAATGCCAACCATGTTTGCGAAGCTGTTAACGAGCCTGTAAGCATGATTGTGGACGCTGTTCGTAACACCTTGGAGCGTACACCGCCTGAACTGTCCGCTGATATTATGGACCGTGGCATTGTTATGACAGGCGGCAGCTCTATGCTGCGCAATCTGGACAGACTTATTTCTCAGGAAACCGGTATGCCGGTATTCGTATCTGATGAAGCTTTGAACTGTGTTGCTCTCGGCACCGGTATTGCTGTAGAAAATATTGACATTTACCGCAAAGGCTTTATGACCTCTAAATAAGTAGGAATGCAGCATGAATAAGAAGGTTATGTTGGTAGCTTTGTTTGTTCTGGTCCTGTTTTCTATGCTTGCGATGGCCGTAGCAGGCAGAAGCCGTTTTCCTTTGGTCAACAGAGCGGTGGCGGCAGTAGTGCTGCCGGTAGAAAGTATGCTGACCGGGTTAGGCAATGCCGGTGATGGCGTGCGTGGCTATTGGAAGGCACTGACAGTAATGCAGAGCGAAAATGCAAAGCTGAAACAAGAAAATATTGAGCTGCGTAATGCCAATATCCAGATGGCTTCGATGTATGCAGAAAACAGGCAGCTGAGAGGCTTGCTGGAGTATAAGGAGCAGCACAAATCGCAGAAGGTTGTAGCAGCAAAGGTAATTGCCCGCAGCTTCGGCGATTTACGTGACTGCATATATATCGCTGCCGGTAAGGACAGAGGCCTGGCACCTGATATGGCTGTAGTAAACGGCGGCTTGGTAGGCGTGGTTGACGAGGTATATGATGATTATGCCCGTGTACTTTTGCTCACCTCTCCGCGCTGTCGTGTAGGTGCTAGGGTATTGCGCGCTGATTCACGTGCTGTCGGCGTAGCCGGCGGTGTCAGCGGCAAGGATAAGCTGCTGTTGGAGCATATTTACCGCGAAGCAAGCCTGCGTGAGGGCGATATTATCGTTACCAGCGGTTATAGCGGCACTCATCCAGCAGATATTCTTATCGGTAAGGTTACTGCTACTCATATGGATAGTGTAGGTCTGCTGCAGGAAGCAGATATTGTACCTGCTGCTGATATTGCAGATGTTGAACAGGTATTGGTTATTGTTGGCTTTACGCCGGAAGCGAAAATTGTATTACAGGGAGGACAGGCAAAATGAGGAGACTGATTTGGCCCGTCCTGTTTCTGTTCTTAATGCTGCTGCAGGGTTCGATGTCCGTATATTATACAGGCTGGCTTTCCTGTGATTTGCTGCTTTTGGCGGTATATGCTTATGCGATGCTGCGCGGCGAAAAAGCTGGTGCGGTAGTCGGCGGTATCACCGGACTGCTGCAGGATGCAATGACGGTGGGTATTTTTGGCTTCCATATTCTCAGTCGTATCTGTGTAGGTTATATAGTGGGCCTGACAAAGGAAAAGGTGTTTAAGGATAATTATCTTTATCATATGAGCGCTATTGCGACGATTACTTTTATCCTGCGTTTTGTTTACTGGTGGCTGGAACTTTTGCGCAGTGGCGGGCGCTGGAGCATATTTTTTGCATATTTATGGGATTCCCTGGGCTATATTATAGGCAATGCGCTGTTGGTATGGCCTGTTGTAGTTATAATGAAGATGATTTATGAATGGATCAGAAAAGAAGATATATCTTATTAACAAGGAAGCGGGAAAGGAGACAGACGTAGCCTATGGAAGATAGAAACCGGATAACCAGATTGCACACCTTGCTGGTTGTGTGTCTGGTATTATTTGCTGTGCTGCTGGGACGAATGGTTTATTTGCAGCTGTGGCGCGGTGATTACTACGCCAAGCAATCTGACGGCAACAGGCTGCGCCAGTCGCGTATTCTTGCTCCCCGTGGAATTATTTATGATAGTGAGGGCAAAGAGCTGGTTAACAATCTGCCGGGATATGCGGTAGTATTGCAGAAGCAGTCCAGCTATAAACCGGAAACACTGCAGCGCCTCAGTAATTTGCTGCAGATGCCAGTAGAAGAAATTAACGCTAAAATTAAGGCGAGTGAAAATTTTTATGAACCGATTATGCTGAAAAATAATCTTGATCAGCAGATGGTAACCAAAATAGAAGAACAGCGCCGCTATATGCCGGAGGTTATGCTTTCGGTGCAGCCTATCCGCAATTACCCTTATCATGAGCTTGCTGTACATGCTTTGGGTTACGTAGGCGAGGTAAGTGCTTATGAAATTGAGCAGGGCTTGTTCAAGAATATTACTCAGGGCAGTCTTGTCGGTAAGGCCGGACTGGAAAAGACTTATGATAAATATCTGCGCGGTGAGGACGGCGCCTTTATGGAGGAGGTTGATGTTGCCGGTAACGTTGTCAAGCATTACGATTCCGTGCAACCTGTTCCCGGCAAAAATCTGAAGCTGACGATAGATTACGAGCTGCAAAAGGAGCTGGAGGCTTTTACAGATAAGCATCTTGCCTTTCTGCGAAGCTCCGGTATTGCTCCCGGAGCGAGAGCAGCGGCGGTAGTAGCTATCGACCCGCGTAACGGTGCGGTAAGGGCGATGGTAAGCCGTCCGGGCTATGACCCCAACTGGTTTGTGCATGGCATTTCCTCAAAGAATTGGAATTCTATTAATAACGATCCCAATTACCCGATGAATAACAAGGTTATTACCGGTGAATATCCGCCTGGTTCTACCTTTAAGATTGTTACCGGCAGTGCTGCTTTCGAATTGAAAAAGGTTGGCTTGGATGAGCCAATTTTCGACGGTGGTTTTCATCCGATGGTTCCTACTATGGGTAACGCCGGCGGCGAGGTTTTAGGATGGCTGACATTTATCAAAGCGTTGGCGATGAGTGATAACGTTTATTTTTACGAGCTTGGTTATCGCGTCGGCATTGATAATATTGAAAAATATGCGCATATCTTTGGCTTTGGCGAACGCACCGGTATTGACCTGGAAGGCGAAAGCAACGGCCTTGTTGCCTCTAAAAAGGTAAAGCGTGAAATCTGGGATGAGGACTGGCGCTTAGGCGATACCTTCAACGCTGCTATCGGTCAGGGCTTCAACCTGACGACACCGATTCAGCTTTCTGTTATGCTGAGTATTGTTGCTAATGGCGGTACCAAGTATCAGCCATATCTGGTTGACAGTATTATAAACAGTGACGGCAGTCTTTTTGAAAAACCTAAACGTGCCGAAGGCAAGCATATTGATGTATCACAGCAGACAATTGACTATATCCGCATGGGCATGAGTGCTACTACGCAGGAGGGCGGTACGGCATCGTACTTTGCCGGTCTGCCTAAGCCTATTGCCGGTAAAACCGGTACTGCCGAAAACTCTCATGGACGTGACCATGGCTTGTTTGTAGCCTATGGACCGGTAGACGACCCGGAGCTTGTTGTAGTATGCATTGTGGAACAGGGCGGTTTCGGCTCTGTTGCTGCAGGCCCTATTGTTTATAAAGCATTTGAAGAATTTTTCCAGGAAAGGGGTTATATGCCCCGCCCTGATAAGGCTGCCCCTAAGAAGGACACCATCCAATAATGCAGGAAGGAGTACATTGTGGATTTTAAACGTATCCTGAAAAATCTTGACTGGTGGCTGATTGCTGCTGTGTTAATACTTATGGGTTGTGGCTTGGGGCTTATCGACAGTGCTACCCATTCCTTTGCAGTGAGCACCGGTAAGGCCTGGCATGTGCAGCGCCAAAGTATGTTTATGCTCTTTGGCCTGGCTATTGTTACTGCATCGTTGGCTTTTGATTACCGTGTACTCAAAAATTATGCTACCAAGCTGTATATACTTAACATCATACTGCTTTTGGCAGTAATGTTTGTAGGACAAAGTCAATTGGGCGCACAGCGCTGGATCCAAATAGGCTCTATGTCTTTTCAGCCCAGTGAATTTGCTAAGGTTTTTCTCATTATCTGCTTAGCTACCTTTATGGATAAGCGAATTGAATGGCTGGAGGAATTTAAGGATTACCTGCCGGTTTTTGCATATATTTTGGTGCCGTTTATACTTGTTATGCGTCAGCCGGACTTAGGAACCTCGCTGACCTTTATTGCTATCCTTATAGGTATGATTTTTGTCAGCGGCTTCAAGTATAAATGGTTCTTCCGCATGGGGCTGGCTTTTATGGCCTTGTTGCCGGCGTTTTGGATGATTCTGAAGGATTATCAGAAGAACCGTATCCGCGTTTTTCTGAACCCGGAGCTTGATCCTTTCGGCAGCGGTTATCATGTTATTCAGTCTAAAATTGCTATCGGCAGCGGCGGATTTCTTGGCAAAGGCTGGTTGGCCGGAACGCAGAGCCAGTTGAACTTTTTGCCGGAAAACCATACGGACTTTATTTTTGCTGTTGCCGGTGAAGAGTTTGGCTTTATCGGAACGGTGTTTATCATTTCTATGTATATGATTATCATTTGGCGCGGTATTGCGATTGCGCTTGATGCCGATGATACCTTCGGCATGCTTCTGGCAACCGGTGTAACGTCTATGTTCATGTTCCATGTTATGGTCAACATTGGTATGACTGCCGGTATTATGCCTGTAACCGGTGTACCTTTGCCGTTCTTGAGCTATGGCGTCAGCTCGCTTACGACAAACCTGATGTTGGTGGCAATCTTGTTGAATATTAAGGTTAAGAAGCAGAACCTTCAATTTTAGAGGGAGCGGTCGACGCTAAAGTGCCATATGCTTAGCAACGACTCCTAGGAGTACGTTTAGTACGCCGTCGTCGCCGTCGCTTCGCCTCTGACACTTTCTCGTCAACCTTTTTATAAAATATTAGAGGAATTGGTCGACGCTAAAGCGCCATATCAGATAAATATTGACGAAAACTGTTTTGAATAAACCCTTCCATCATTAAATATAGAGGAGAATATGAATTTGAAAAAGGATTTAACTATTGATATTTTAAGCAGCGTGCAAAAGCCTGCACGCTACACCGGTGGTGAGTTCGCCAGCATTGTTAAGCCTGCTGAAGAAGTAGAGGCAACTATTGCTCTGGCCTTCCCCGATGTATACGAAGTAGGTATGAGTTACCTTGGCTTTAAAATTTTATACCATCTGCTGAATAAGGAAGACGGAATTGCCGCAGAACGTGTTTACGCGCCCTGGATTGACCTGGAGGCGAAGATGCGTGAGCGTGAAATTGTGCTTTGCACTCTGGAAACCAAAAAGGCTTTGAGGGAATGTGATATTGTAGGTTTTACCTTGCAATACGAGCTTTCCTATACCAATATCTTAAATATGCTTGATTTGGGTGGCGTACCGCTGCTGGCTAAGGATCGTACTGATGCAGACCCCTTTGTTATTGTAGGCGGCCCCTGTGTGTACAACCCGGAGCCTTTGGCTGATTTCTTCGATTTTGCTGTTATCGGTGAAGGCGAAGAGGTTTTAGTTGAGGTTATGTGTTGTTACAAAGAATGGAAACGTGAAGGCAAACCCGGCGGCAGACAAGAATTCCTGCAGCGCGTGGTAAAAATCAAGGGCATTTATGTACCTTCCTTCTATGAAGCGGAATATAACGAAGATGGTACTTTTAAGGCAATTAAGCCGCTGCGCGATGATATTCCTGCTGTTATCCAAAAGCGTGTTATAGAGGATATGAACAGCGTAGATTTCCCGACCTCTCCGATTGTTCCTTTCGGTGAAATCGTTCATGACCGCATCATGCTGGAAGTTTTCCGTGGCTGCAGCCGTGGCTGCCGTTTCTGCCACGCAGGTATGGTCTACCGTCCGGTGCGTGAGCGTAAGCCGGAGGTGCTGATGGACCTGTCGCGTAAGCTGGTAGATAACACAGGCTATAACGAAATCAGCCTGGTATCCCTTTCCAGCGCTGATTATTCCTGCCTGGCTCCGCTGGTACATAAGATGATTGGCGAATTTAAGGATGAACGCGTCAGCGTTTCTCTGCCTTCTCTGCGTATCGACAGCTTCTGTGTTGCCATCGCTAAGGAAGTACAGGCAGTGCGCAAGAGCGGTCTGACCTTTGCTCCGGAAGCAGGCAGCCAAAAGATGCGTGATGTTATCAACAAGGGAGTAACGGAAGAGGATTTGATGAATGCTGTCGGTGCAGCATTTGAATCCGGCTGGAACAGCGTTAAGCTGTACTTTATGATCGGTCTGCCCTATGAAACTGATGAGGATGTACTGGCGATTGCTGATTTGGCACGCAAGGTACAGTATAAATACTTCCAGATTACCGGTAAGCGTGGCTGCAAGGTTACTGTAAGTGCTTCTTCCTTCGTACCCAAGCCGTATACTGCTTTCCAATGGTTTGCACAGAATGATTTGGAAGAAATTCGCCGTAAGCAGTTCCTGCTGAAGGATGAAATCAAAAAATATAAGAATATCACCTTAAACTACCATGATGCCAAAACCGGTACGATTGAGGCTGTTTTTGCCCGCGGCGACCGCCGTGTAGGCAAAGCGCTGTTGCTGGCATGGCAAAAGGGCGCGCGTTTTGACGGCTGGAGCGATTGCTTCTCCTACGAGCGTTGGCTGGAGGCTATCAGCGATGCCGGCCTTGATAAAGACTTTTACGCTGCACGCGAGCGCGGTGAGAACGAAGCTTTCCCGTGGGAGCATATCTCTCCGGGTGTCAGCCGCCGCTTTCTGTGGAACGAATGGCGTAAGGCTTATGCTCAGCAGCTTACACACGACTGCCGTCGCGCAAGCTGTACCGGCTGTGGCGTTTGCCAGGCATTGGGCGTAAAAATCGTTGATTATAAAGATGAGTATCAAAATAATGGGGAGGTACAGGCATAATGAAACTGCGTATGCAAATTACCAAGGATAAGGACATCCGCTTTATCTCCCATCTGGAATATGTGCGCACCATCGGCCGTGCTATCCGCCGTGCCAAGCTGCCTGCTGCCTATTCTGAAGGCTTTAATCCGCATTTGAAATTCAGTCTGGCTTCTGCGCTGGGCGTAGGTGTAGTAAGCTATACAGAGTTCGTAGAAATCGAGCTTGCCGAGCCGATGGAGGTAGAAAAGGCTGCGTTGGCGCTTGATGCTGCCTTGCCGCGCGGTATCCGCGTGCTGGCTGCCGATGCTGTTGATACGCATCACGCTGCCCTGATGAGTCAGGCGGCAGGTGCAAGCTATCGCGTAACGCTGCCTTATAGCAAAGACGTGAGCGCTGCTGTTGCGGAGTTCAATGCTGCACCGGAGCTGCTGTTCAAAAAAGCTGCACCTAAGACGAAGGCTAAGTTCAAGGACATTGACGTTAAGTTTTACATTCCGCAGCTTACTGCAGAGCAGACCGAAACAGAAACAATCTTCAGCTTTGACTGCAAGATTACGCCGACCGGCAGCATGAAGGCAGTAGATTTACTGAATGCGCTGAATGAGCAGTATGGTTTGGCGCTGCCTGTTGAGATGGCCGATATTGAGCGTCTCAGACTGTACCGCAATAATAAAAACGGCAAGCCTATCCCGATGCTGAACAGTGATGCCGTAACCTTAGGCTGATTTTAGCTTAAAGCTGTAAAAATAAAAAAGAGCAAAGCCTGCTCAATGCTTTGCTGATTACGAAACCCCGTGGCGACTGCCGCGGGGTTTTTGAATAGCTTGAAAAAGCTATTTTATCTGCAGCTCCAGCTTGTAAATATATTTATCGGTATCGCCTGTCAGCCAGTAATCACACAGCGAGGTGACATAAAGCGGTGATATCGGCGTGAGCTGATGCTCCTGACAATATTCTGCCAGCATTTGCAGATATTTTTTATTGTTGAACATATAGACGCCCTGAAAATAAAGCGTCAGATAAGCGCCAGCAGGCTTTTGAAAGCAATGAGGAGTGTCAAGCTTATCGTGTAGTGTATAAAAATAATGCTTCAAGTGCCTGGTTGAGAAATCCTGTAAAATTTCCGCATCGTAAATGTAGCCAAAGCCGTTTGTTGTTAAGGTAGTATCATTTTTCAGATGGGTAAACATTTTGGCGATATGTGTGGAACGCTTTTTGAAGCATTCGTTTTCTTCAGTAGCATTGCTCAGATAAAGATAACGCGCTTGCTCATGTATGAGCAAGATTTTATTCAATGTGATGTCAGCTATGGAATCAAGCTTACCTAATTCGCTCTGCAGCTCTGTTTTCATAGCCTGCAGACGGGCAATCTCCTGCGTGAAGAAATCTATGCGCTCATTAAACAAATCACGGTAATTTTGTGGCGAACGGTTGGCAAGATAATCCTTGATGCGTGCAATCGGTACATCCAATTGGCGCAGCGTAAGAATCAGCTGCAGCAAAAACAGCTGGCTGCGCTTATAATAGCGGTAACCGTTTTCGTCAACAAGCTCTGGCGTAATCAATCCCAGTTTATCGTAATAAAGCAGAGTCTTGCGGGGAATTTTGCAAAGCTGCGATAATTCACCGGTCGTAAAATAATTTTGTATGTTTTTTGACATTTTTTGCAAATCCCCCTTGACTGTCTAGCTGCTATACACAGTATTATAACATATAAAAGAGAAAATGCATATTAAGACTTCGTCTGAATTGTTGTCTTAATTGATTTATGTATTGTCTGATTTTTTGATTAGTGAATGGAGGTATATCTGTGAAAAAACTGACTAGTAAAGGTTTATTGATGAGCGCATTGATTTGTGGTAATGTACTCTGGGGGGGGACGACGGTTCTTGCTAATGAGGTTCAGGAGTATGAACTGGATGAGATGGTTGTAACAGCTACGAGAACCATGAAGCAGATTCAGGAGGTTCCGTCCAGTGTTAGTGTTGTAACAGCAAAGGATATCGAGAACCGTAATATTGCATCTGTTCCGGAAGCTTTACAGACCTTACCCGGTGTGTATAAGAGTCAAGCAATTCAAGGCGGTATTCAGCTTAGAGGTTTTGGCTCGGGTGATATTCTCGTATTAGTAGATGGTTTACAGATGAACTATCCTTTCAATAGTACTGTGGACTGGGAGATGATACCGGTAGAAAATATTGAGCGTATTGAAGTTGTGCGTGGTGCTGGTTCTTCTCTGTATGGTGGACATGCTGTTGGCGGCGTAGTAAATATTATTACAAAGGATGCCAAGAAGAAAGGCTTGAATGCTAACGTAGTTTTGAATTATGGTAGCAACAATACTTGGAAAAAGGCTCTTTATGCTGATGTAAAAGCTAATGAAAAAGTTTCTTTCGGCGTTGGCTATGAAAATCGTAAGTCTGATGGATGGGGAAATTATTATCAGACAAAGGCTGCTAGCAAGGGCAGTGGCACTATTATTCCTGATAATAAGCCACCACAATTAAGCAATGGTAAATACATTGTAGCTTCACGTGGCGATAGAAAATATGAGAGCGAAACATATAGCGCAAATGTAAAGTATAATTTCGATGCTGAACGTTCCTTGAAATATACTTTTGCTAATACCAAGAGCACTTATTATTATCCGAGTCCTAAGAGCTTTATTTATAAAGACGGTAAGCCCGTATGGAGTGGTAAAGTTGATTTGGGAAATGGAACTTATGTATCTCCTAGTTTAGGAACTTCCTTAGGCTATGATGGTGAGAAAGAGTACAACAAACATACTTTAGCATATAATGATGATAAAAATAAAATAAATGCTAATTTCAGTTTGCTTGATATGAAAAAATCCGGATATAGTAGTGCAAGTAGCACGGCTAAAGAGGTTCCTTGGTATGGAGCAGGCAGTGATTCTTCATATCCTGGAAAAACCTATGTCTTTGATTTCCAAAAGGCTTGGGAAAAGATTGGCAAACATGATATTTTAATTGGTGGTGATTTTAAACAAGAGGAGTTTACCCAATCTAGAAAATATCTGAAAAACTATCATGATCATAATTCCGTAGATACAAGTAAGGGAAAGAATGGCTTATTCCAAGTAAACACCGGTAAAGCACAGAATATAGCTTTATTTGTTCAAGATGAATATAAATTTAATGAACCTTGGACTATGTATCTTGGATTACGCTATGACCATTATAAGAAGTACAATGGTAGCACAACAAGCTATAACCTTGATGGCAGTTTGGATGTAAATAATTCCAGTAAGCATGGTGAAGGCTCATATAATGAATTGAGTCCTAAAATTGCTTTTGATTTTAAAGCTGATGATAATACTAATTATTATGTATCTTATGGTCATTCATTTAATCCTCCTCCGTTTAGTCAAATTTTCCGTTATGAGCAGAATGTACATGCCAATCCGGATCTTGATCCTGAAACATCTGACACCTTTGAAATTGGTATGAAGAAAAAAATCTCTGATAAGACCAATATGGGTATCTCCATGTATAAGGTGAAAACTGATGATAAGATAGTATATACTTATCATTATAAACCAGGAACTAAAGTAGTAGATTATAAGTCTTATGAAAACTATGGTACTGAAAAGCGTCGCGGAGTAGAGTTTAGTCTTGAACATAAGCTTACTGAAGAATTATCTGGATATCTTAATTATTCTTGGCAGCATGGCAAAGTAGAAAGAACAGCAGTAGCTAATACAAACCTTGGTAGTGTTAATTCTACTGATTATGGTATTCCAAAACATTTATTACACGCTGGATTGAATTACAAAAAAGATAAACTTGGCGTAAATCTTGACTGTCAATATGTGAGTGCTCGTCAAGCACCGGATGATGAAACCGGTGAATATGGTTCTGAAGATCCGTACTTTATCGTAAATATGGGCTTTAATTATGAAATAGCAAAAAATGCTGTATTACAATTTACGGTAGATAATGTATTTGATAGAGAGTTCTATGCAAGTGAACCTACTTCTGGTCGTGTTTATAGTGTTGGTCTGCGCTACAGCTTCTAATTACTTGCTTAACTTTTTTCAATAGCTTAAAATAGGGATAGGGAATACAAACACCCTATCCCTATTTGTCATCGAGGTGATTGCCTATGTTATATAACCTTAAACGCTTAGCAGGCTATGCTCTTGGCTTTGTACTGTTTTACGCGCCGGTGGCACTCTTCCAGCGCTGCCTGTTTTATCTGCTTTACGGCAGCTGGCAGCCGCAGAGTATTCACGGACTTTGTTTTCGTATACCGATAGAGCATATTCTTGACGGAATCATCTGGCGGCTGACGCCGTTAAGCATGCTGAGCACACTGCTGCTGTTGGCAGCAGCCTTCTTCCTGGGACCTC
This sequence comes from Escherichia coli, assembly GCA_963603005.1. Classification (GTDB taxonomy): domain Bacteria; phylum Bacillota; class Negativicutes; order Acidaminococcales; family Acidaminococcaceae; genus Phascolarctobacterium_A. The sequence continues at coordinate 76,136 of CAVCLW010000005.1, forward strand.
TCTTTTGCGGCAGGTTGTGCCCGGCAGGCGCGTTTACCGAATATCTGTCAAAGCTGGTGCCGTCCAAATTTCAAATAAGCTGGCGCCGTTATACAGAAATTGCGCCTATACGTTACGGAATGCTGGCGGGCTTTTGTCTGGTGCCGTTTTTCGGCGGTATTCTGGCCTGTTCTTACTGCAATTTCTTTTTGTTTGATTTGCTGGCAAACTACTATACGCAGGGCTATTTTATTTCTCTGACCTCCAGCTTGCTATTGACAGCTATTATGTGGGTGCTTTTATTTGGCATCTTTACTAAAGGCGGTCGTGGCTTCTGTAATTTTTTGTGCCCGGTGGGGGCGGCGCAGGGACTGATGCATGCCATAGGCTGCAGGCTGCCGTTTGTGCTGCGGATGCGTGTTGATAAAAACCAATGCATAGGCTGTGGCTTATGCGAAAAGAAGTGTCCGATGGAAGCTGCAGCGCTGGTAGATGGCAGAGCGCAGATTAACCAGCATAACTGCATTTGCTGCGGCGTATGTCAGCATGCTTGCCCGGTGCAGGCTATCAGCTATGGGAGGAAACACATATGAAAAATAAGCTGATAAATTTTATTGCGGCGATGGGAATTCCTGTCAGCGGCATTACTACGCAGGGAGCAGGCTGTACAGGGATTTGCGGCAGCTGCAGCTTGAATTGCGCACCGGGAATAGTTGCTTTACTGCTTCTGGCAGGTAAGACAATTTACAAACGTTATCATGGCGGGGTGATGCAGCATGAATAATAAATTGTTGAAGCGTATACTGGCCTTTGTCTTGATGGCGGCAGTAATGGTTGGACTAGTGTTTTTCCGCAGTGAAAACAACTATGATAAGCACTATTTCCGTGCTAAGCTTGCGCGGGGACAGGAAGTGCATTGCCAAATAGACCTTGGCAAAGAGGGCGAGCTGAAATATTTGCTGCAACCCAATATCTATACATTATATTTACGCCTACTGCCGGAGGATAAGCAAGCGCAGCTGCGCTGCGAGAGCGAAGGCCTGCAGATGTTGCTGTCGCATAGCAGCAAGAAAGGCTTGTGGCGCAAGCTGGCGCCTGATGAAATGATTAGGCAGTACAAGGGACAGATGGGATTGAGCGCTGAGCTGTATTTTTCACCGGAGCAGCTGAAGCAGCGCCATGTACAGCAGGGGAAAATCAAGTTCTATGATGCAAAAGGCCTGTATGGTACTGTTGTCATTGACGTAATCAATTCGCGGGTGAAATAATTTTAATAGGGTAACTTTAAGCTGTGGGCAGAAGTTCTGCCTGCAGCTTTTTGTCGTATAAATAACAAAGATTTATTCCTAAGTTTTCTTGCAATCAACTAGGAATAGTGATAAAATAGCGAATGAAAAAAGCAATTAATTGAGATTTACACTTAATTGTTTTGTGCCTACTATGTTCAATCCGACAAGTAGTGCTGAAAGCTGCTGACGTTAAAAGGGGGCTTATATTATGGCTGAAGTATTTAACAAAAATCAACAAGAAGTGAAAAACAAGATTCGTAAAGGAATAGTTGAAAATCTGCTTGGCAGCAAGCTGGATACAGAAAATGCAGAAATGCCGATAAGGTCCAGCTTTGTAAATCATAACTTGGATGATTATAATATTATAGATACTCATTATCAATTTTTAAAGGATGAAGTTTTACATGAGCTTGGTGCGTATCTTTTGCACAATAAAAGTGCTAATGAGAATGATGAAATGGCAATCAGAGCCAGCTATGTTAATCACACGCCTGAGGATACCCGCATTCTCGACGGTCATTACCAAAAGCTGAAGGATGAAATCTGCCATGAAATTGCTCAACAGGTTGCCAGTGATAAGGTTGCTACCGAAAAGGACGCTATGGCAATTCGCGCCAGTTATCTGCATGAGCTGCAGGAGCAGGGAAGCATGAATGAAGCTATTGCCAAACGCCTGCTGGCCAAAGGCATGAGTGTGGCTGATGTTGCTGAGGCGATGCAGCTGCCAGAGGAAACTGTTGCCAAGCTGCAGGAAAAATAAGAAAAAGTTGTAGAATGCACCAATTTACGATTAAGACGCTTAATGTTATAATATAAGCAACTTATGAGTAGAGTTGGTGCATTTTTATGTTTATTGGGCGAAAAAAGGAACTTGCTATATTAGAAAAACTTTATAACAGTAATGAATTGAACTGTGTATGTTTGACTGGCGATGCCGGTATTGGCAAAACAGCATTGCTGCAAGAATTTGTCAGACGCAAGCATAAAGCATATTTTTGTGTACGCGCAAGTACTAATAATGCCAATAAGGCAGCTTTTTATACCGAGCTGTTAGCGCAAGGTATTGTTCAATGCAGCAGTGGCTATTGGCAAGATATACTTAAGTTAATTTATAAAAAGGCTAAGGGAGAAAAGATAGTATTATTGATAGACGATGTGCAGGAACTGGAAAACAGTTTTAGTGAGCTGTTGCCTGAAATAATTGCATGCCTGCAGACTGAGGCAGAAAAATTAAGACTTTTGCTGGTATTTAGCGGCAGAGAATGTGACTATGTATTACATTTATTAGGAAAAAGCAAATTGCCGCTATCTAAAATATTTTTGCAGTCATTAAATTATGAAGATGTTTTGCCTTGCTTAATTCCATTTAGCAATGAAGAAAAAGTGTTGCTTTATGGAGTAACTGGAGGAAAACCGTCCTATTTGCAGCTTATAGATAGCACACTGAGCTTTAAGGATAACCTGTATAATTTATTCTTTAGTCCTACTGCTTCATTATTGCATGTTGCCGAGCAGATTTTGGCATTGTATTTTCGCCAGCCGCATATTTATCATGCAATATTATGTTCAGTTGCCTGTGGCGCAATACATATGAAGGAGATAGCGGAAGCAGTAGGCATGCCTGATAATAAGACTTCGAAGTATGTTGGTGTACTGGTCGAAAAAGGATTACTAAAAAAGCTTGTACCGCTTGTAGAAGCAAAGCTTGGTAAGCAACAAAAAACGACGTGTTATTTATTAGCTGATTCTATGCTTACTTTTTGGTATCGCTTTGTTTATCCGTTTTTAAGCAGCATAGCTATGGGGTGCGGAAACTATTTATTACGTACTAAGGTGTTACCAGCTCTAGATGATTATGCAAAGCTGCTTTTTTTAGAAATATGTCGACAGTATTGTTTTACCTTGCGTGAACGTGGCGATTTTCATAAATTTGTGCAAATAGGTTACCTATGGCCAAAAGATAATTGCGCAGTGGAAAAACTCCGCCTGATTGCTTATGAGAAAAATAGTGCTGGCTTTATGCAATGCGTATGGGAAAAAAGTAAGGTTGATGTTCCGTTAATAAAACAGTTACAAGGAGAATATGCTGACATAACAGGTCGCAGTAATTATTATATTGTTTTTTCGCGACGAGGTTTTACTGATAGAGCTTTGGGATATGCAGCACGGACTAAGGAAGTCAGGTTGGTATCTTTGTTTTACTTGAAGTAAATCTAAACGTAAGTAGAATATAGTTAGACGTGATTTAGATTTCTTGCTATATTCTACTTATGAGTTGAATGATAAAACCGGCTTAGAATAACGCTTTAAGTCGGTTTTTCTTTTCGAAAAAAAGAGTCTAAGAATTTGCTGTTAATTATTGCACTTTAAAGCAAGTGAATATATAATCTTTATCGTAATGATTTGCATTAGTTTTTTGAGTATGATTTAGTAAAGGAGCGAGTGAACTATGATGAAAAGAATGATTCCCTTACATTTGTTGCTTGGATTAAGCATATTGGCAACTGGAAATGCAGCAGCACAAACAGAAGCTTTACAAGAATACAGCTTGCCTGGCATGAACGTTACTGCTTTGGGTTATGAAAAATCTAATTTGGAAACTCCTGCCGATGTAACTGTTTATTCTGGTGAGGAATTGAAGAAAACTGGCGCAAGCGATGTTGCTAACGCACTGAAGTATAAGGCGGGCGTATTTTTTACGCAGATGGGCCCTCATGACCAAAGCTGGATTACAGGAAATAGTACGTTGAGCCTGCGTGGAGTAAAGGGAGGAACTCTTGTCCTCATTAATGGAGTGCCTGCAAGCTTTAATAATGCGAGCCATCTGGATATGATGAATCTGGATACTGTAGAAAAAGTTGAAGTAGTTAAGGGTGGCGGAGCTGTTTTGTATGGCAGTGAAGCTTATGGCGGTGTAATTAATGTTATTACAAAAGATAGCTATAAAAATAGTGTACATGTTGCAGTAGGAAATAAAGGGCAACGTGATTACTCTGCTATTATTGGTGCAGGTAAGTTAGGTGTATCATTTGGCCGTAACGAAATGGGTGAAACAGGCATTTTATC
>CAVCLW010000006.1:0-2551 GCA_963603005.1 Escherichia coli
CATAAAAGGTATGGGATTTGACAAGAATCGTTTTGAGTTCTGCTTAGACTATGATGATGTCAAACGCTTTAATTTTGAAAAGTTATTCTGGAGACCGGAAAATACTTTGGTCCTTGTTGGTCCAATGCCACACAAAACATGCGGTACAGGTGATTATAGTAGTGCTATTGAAGCAATTACTCAGAGACCTGGCTCACCTAATGTTATAAGATGTGGTAGTAATTCACTCAAAATGACAAAGAGCAGTATTCGTGATGCACTGCAGCAGGCATTGGATTTAGGAATGGTTGTTGCTTAAAGTAGTTAATAATTGAGTAGATGGTGGTGAGGGCATGAATTTAAACTATGTTTTACAGGCATTAAAACCATATATGAGAGACAATAATGTGATTTTATTGCCTGGCTTTAATGTGGCTTTTAAATATTTGGGTGAAGAACTAAAGCATGAGATTCAGAATGAATTGAGCTCTAGAGGATATGTTTTTATTAACATGAGTTCGGTTGATTATGATTCTCGGATTAATGCGGGTAGAGGTGAGTTAGTTAAGCCAAATAATACTGCTGATGAGATAACATATTATCCCGCATCTAATGAGGTAAAGCAGAGCAATGAAATATTGTGTGCCCTCATCAAAAGAGGCAACGAAAAAGCAAAGAATGATATATGCATAAAAAACCAAAGGCTTGTGTATATGTTTGCGACTAAGTATTTAAACTTTGCTGGAAATGATTTGGAGTTAGAAGACCTGGCGCAATATGGTATGATGGGCTTGTTGCGGGCCACTGAAACTTTTGATAGTAGTATTGCAGAAAAATTTTCCACATATGCAGTGCCTTGGATAAAACAACATATTTTAAGAGCCATTTATGATAATGGATTTACTATTAGAGTACCTGTACATCTGATGGAAATCATAACTAAAGTGACTGCTTTGGACAACAGATTATACCGTGAGGGAATAGATTTACCAGAGAGAATTACCAAGATAGCGATTGAACTAGATATAGACACCGCAAGAGTTGAAGAAGTAATGGTGATACGCAACTGTTACCTTAATACTGTCTCTTTAGATGTGCCGGTTGGGGAGGAAGAAGAAACGGTATTGGGAGAGTTCGTTTCTGATGAAGGTAAACCGTCCGTGGAAGATCAGGTAATGGCGGCAGCCTTAAGAGATTCCATTGATGCAGCACTATCTCAATTGAAAAGCAAAGAAAGGGATATAATTGTAGAGCGCTTCGGTTTAGATAGTGGGCATCCCAAAACTTTGGAGTTGATTGGGCAAAAATATGGCGTGACCAGAGAACGCATTCGACAAATTGAAGCAAAAGCATTGAAGAAATTGCGTAGCCATCATTTTAGGCAGCTCTTTAATGATTATTACGAGGAGAGGTGAGCATATGCAACAATATTTTGTTGAACTAATAAAAGCTAAATTAGAGAATCTGTATATAGATGAAAATACTATTGTTGTGCTGAAGTGCTTTTCAAAGGATGTTTTAGAGACTTTTGGTTGCGAAGCAATTGATTTGCAAGCAGCCGTAAAGAATAAGATAATGTATTTTGCTAGTGTAATTTCTAAAAGAAAGTATATTACTTATGAAGAATACCTTTTGCTAGCAACATTTATACGAGAACAGTTCAACAATGTGTATATAGTGAATAATAATCTCTTCATGAACAAGTGCCCTTTGAATGTATACTTCGATGAGGAGACAAAGAATAATCTTTTGAACCATTATTTGATTACTGATGATGATTCACAAGATGATTTGCCAATTGGTAATATTGATAAATACGTCGAGATTTATGATGACTTCCAAAATACAAATGGCCAAATAGTGGGTGCATATTGCGCTTTGAAGGCTGGTGATGAAACAGGCGTAACCCAGGTTAATATTATTGACTCTAATGTTGAGAAGCTTACAGTTAAGGATAACGCAGCTCAGGAAATATTATATTTGAACGAAGAGAATGATTTCATTAGTTTAGTTCTAAAGGCTGAGTCTTTGGCCGGAGATGTATTTATTGACATTAACGGATATGTAGGTGATAGATTTCTACTAGAGGAACATTTGGCATATTTAGCTAGCGTTATTAGAGATAGGGCTAGTTTATATTTTGTGTCTTTGGAGTCCGAAGAAGAAGGCTATAACAGCAGAAAAGAGTTTACCCAAATATTAAAAAAATATTGGGGTTATGATAGTTTTAGAGAATTACAGGTTTACAATTTGAAGAAACTCAACGATGGTAAAGAACGGGAGATTGTTAGCATCTCTCAGGAAAGAATTATTGCCAACCTAACGGATGAGGCCGAAAAAGCTTGCAATAACCAAAGCTACAGAGATTTGTTTGTTACTGCGCCTACTGGCTCAGGCAAATCTGTTATGTTCCAGATTCCTGCTATTTATTTAGCTGAAAAGTATAATTACCTGACCATAGTTATTTCGCCTTTGATTGGCTTGATGAATGATCAGGTTTATAATCTGAGCAAGCGAAAATACAAATATGTTGAAACGATAAATTCTGACCTTTCTAATATTGTAAAGGAAG
>CAVCLW010000006.1:2561-66852 GCA_963603005.1 Escherichia coli
GGAAGATATTAGGCGCAAGGTTGCAGAAAATAAAATTCACATTCTTTATATTTCACCCGAAACCTTATTGAGTCGTAGCGACATTACTAGTTTGATTGGGGACAGGACCATAGGCATGGTTATTGTTGATGAAGCTCATATTGTTACTACATGGGGAAAGCAATTTAGACCGGACTATTGGTATTTAGGGGACTATATTCGTAAACTGCGTAGAGAGCGGGACAAAAAATTCGTTGTTGCCACTTTTACAGCTACAGCTATTTACCATGGATTTGAAGATATGTATTCTGAAACACTGAATAGCCTGCATATGATTAATCCCATTACGTATTTGGGCTATGTGAGGAGAAATGACATAAAGATTACTATTAATAGACTGAAACATCCTCTTGGGAAACCTGTTGAATATGAGTTGAATAAATTTGATGAGATTATGAATATTGCCAACGAAGCGGTCGTTCACTGTAAAAAAATCTTAATATATTTCCCAACCGTGGCCTTAATTAATAGATGTGAAGAATTCTTGCGTGCACAAAATCCTTTAGTTGCAAAATACTTAGCTGTATACCACGGTGCATTAAGCAAGGATAGAAAAAGCGACGCATATGAGGGATTTAAAAAGCATTATGATAGTGGAAACTCAGGTTCTCTTGAGAATGAAGGCATTAGATTTGTAATGCTTGCTACTAAAGCTTTTGGTATGGGTGTAGATATAGACGATATTGAAAAAGTCGTTCATTTTGCTCCTACCGGCAATGTATGTGATTATGTTCAGGAAATTGGTAGAGCTGCCAGAAAAGAAGGGTTAAATGGTGAAGCTTATTACCACTACAATAGCAGAGATTTTAAACACATTAATAGATTACACGGCCTTTCCTCTATTAGAAAATCTCAGGTTGTTGAAGTAATTAGAAAGATTGTTGAATTGTACGCGCGTTCTTTAGCTGGTAACGGAGGTCGACCGACTCGTAAGCGTCATGCTATGCTTCTTGATGCAGAGAACTTTGCGTATATTTTTGGTGATCCAAGGGGTGATGAGGATAATACTATTAACAAAGTAAAAACTGCTTTGTTGATGATTCAAAAGGATTACGAAAGCCAGAAGGGCTATTCTCCGATTTATGTAAAACCTATTCCCATGTTTGCTAATGGATACTTTCAAATTAGTAGTATAATACAAGAAAAAATAGCAAATAAATTTTCTGGATGCGTTAGCCGCATAGATACAAAATTTCCCGACATATGCAAGGTTAACCTGAAAAGAATTTGGGAACAAGCGTACTGGAGTATGTCTTTTCAAAAGTTTAAATATTTGCTTTATACCAAGAGTGATGAATTATCCTTTAATAAAAAGTTTGATTTAACTGCCGCCCTTCAAGTAAAAATAGATTTTCCAAATAACGCTAAGGCTTTGTATAAGAGATTATGGGGGATTTTTGAAAATATTATTTATAAGCATGTGGAAGATGGCAAATATGTTAGTGTTAATACCATTGCGATGGAATTCAAGACACAAGCTAATATAGAAGAGTACAAGGCTCGGTCTATTACAGAAGTTATTATTGCGTCCATGGATTCGTTCCGTAAAAGATATATGAAACAGCCCACCAGAATTGTGCAGGAAATGTCCAATAGAAAAGGTGAGATAACATATTGTTTCTTTAGTGCTGTAAACCAGTATTTTGCCTGGGTTAGCAGAAGGTTTGATGACATAATCCGAGAAACGATAGATGGTGAACTGTATTTAATTGATAATGCCAACAGCAAGGCAGGCGAGTTCTCTACTGTTTTGGGCGTATTAGAGGCTATGGATGTTCTTTCTTTTGAAATGCTGGGTGGAGCTAATAGTCAACTATATATTTATGTTACCCAGATTCAGCATTTAATAAACATTCTGAGCATGCCTAAAAACTACGATAACAAGCTATTGAATAGAGTGTATGAACGGCATTTACTGGCTGTAAAAATGCTCACATACATTTATGAAAGCGATTTTTCTAGTGACGAAGTATGGGATATTCTTGAAGATTATTTCTTAGGTAATGTGCCAGAGATGGTCATAATTGCCTGTCATAGAGAAAACCCCAATATTACCTTTGATTGACTGTTGCTTTAAGGTTGAGCAAATATAAAAATGGATGGAGCAACCAAAATAGTAGTAGCTCCATCCATTTTTAAGAAAGCTATCAAAACTTTCAACTTGGTACTGTCAATAGTTTTGCGCAAATTTCTTCAGACATCCTAGCAGAAGTTTAGCATATAAGTTTAACGGTTAGTGCACTTCACCATTAAATATCAACTAGCTTCTGCTTGAGATACCTTTGCTTATTAAGCTAGCTGTTTTTAAGATATTTTTGCTTCACAATATAGTTCTTCGGCAAGCATATCTGTTAGATGTTTCATGTTCAAGTAACGTTTTTTGCCCCAATCATTGCTGGCTATATAACGCAATCTTGCACATACAAGCATCAATGCTGATTCACCATCAGGAAACGTGCCAATCACTCTTGTGCGACGCTTTATTTCTCTGTTTACACGTTCAATAACGTTATTGGTACGTATACGTAGCCAATGCTCTGACGGAAAATCCATATAGGTCAAGGTTCCCTCTAAACCATTTTCTAGTTTGTCGGCAGCCTTGTTAAGTTTCATCTCACGTAATCTGGAAATTACTGATTTTGCCTTTTCTTTAGCTGCTGCTTTATTCTCCTGAGCATGAATTGCTTTGAGCATCTTGGCAACTTCCTTGACAGTTTTATGTGGTACTACAGAGAATATATTACGGTACATATGCACCGTGCAGCGTTGGTATCTGGCATTTGGAAACACTTCACCTATGCTTTCTACCATGCCTAAATTTTTATCGCCAATTATAAGTTTTACGCCATCTAAGCCACGGCTTTTCAGCCATACAAAGAAATTTTTCCAGCTTTCGGTATCTTCTTTGAGGCCCTCGGCTGTACCTATAACTTCTCTGTATCCGTCTTCAGTGACGCCAATAGCAACTAATACAGATGCGTTTTCAAAGGAGCCTCCCCAACATCTCTTTAGGAAAATACCATCTACAAAGACATAGGGATACTTTTCTGTAAGCTTTCTGGAGCGCCATTCTTCAATTTGAGCAAAGCATTTTTGATTCAGATTGCTAATGGTTCCGGCTGAAACCTTCTGTCCCCAGAGAATCTCTGTAATACTTTCAACACGACGCATAGAAACGCCGGCAAGATACATTTCTACCAAGGCTTCTTCTACGGAGCATTCACTTCTTTGGTAGCGCTGAATAATAGCAGACTCAAAAGTAAGACCTTTTAATTTAGGCACTTTTAAAGTAACGTCACCAGCTTGTGTAGAGAATGATCTTTCGTAATGTCCGGCACGATAACCTTTTCTTGTTTGGTCGCGTGCGTAGCGTTCAGTTTATACAAGTTTGTCAGCCTCAGCGTCCAAAAGAGCATTGAGAGTTTCTTCTACACTATTTTTTACAATAGTTTGCAATTCGTTGTGGATAAATTGCTCATTTAATTGTATAATGTTACCAGACATAGATTCTACCTTCTTTCATGTTTTGTGTGGTAACTTAATTGTAAGCAAAGGTAGTCTCTATGTCTATCTTTTTGAATTGAATTTGCGCAACTTATTATACGTTATCAATATCATGGGTTATTATCACGTAAACGATACCGGAAAAGGCGTTATCATCAAGGATTTTGACAATATCAGCGAGGATTATAAAATGCCTCCTATTGATTACATCAAAGAATATTTTGAAAGCAAAAGAGGAATTGGCAAAAAGAATCTTGAATGGCTTGCTAGTATGGATGTCTATCATCAGTTAGCATATCTTGCCCAGAATGATTACCGGCTTTCTTATATTGTAAGCAATCTGGATGAAAAGACTCCGGAAGCTTTTTGTAAAAAATATGATGAAAGCTATAGCGATGATTTTTCTTCTGATGCGGCAGATATTTTTGAGTGCTTGTTTTGTTATAGGTTTGGGTATCCTTTCGGTTGCTTTAAGGGGATTTCGGATTATGATGGAACTATTATGTTTTTCTGTAATGCGCAATATCCTCCTAAAACTTATAATAAGAAATTTGGAGAACTGACTGAAGCTATTTTCATCAAAGAACTCAGAGAGTTTTTCTATGAGCTTTTTAAAGACGATTATTATAAAACAGTTGAACTTGAATTATGTGAAGAATACATTAAGGAGTAAAGGCAGTCATTTTATAATTTAATGTTGAGAAATAAAAACAGCGATAAAACCGGCATAAAGATATAAGTTTCAACCTTGCTTAACATTCTAACATAAAAAATGACATTATAACAATGTTATGGTATAATGATAAAAAATATGTTAGAAAGGAGATAGCGAGATGGAAAAATTCTTGAAAGATATTTTTGGGATAGATGCAGTGAGCCAAAAGTTTTATGATTTTGCTGGCTTAAGTCATTTGCTTGTCGATGCTTACGATTATATTTTGGTAGAAATAAATGAAGTAAAATTCCTGGCTATAGCTCCTGTATATGAGCAGCCTACGATTCCTACACTGGTTAACCATATGAAAAAAATAAGCAGTGCTAAAAATTTACTTGTTGTCTATCATCCAAGAAGCTTAAAATATTCTAAAATGAAAGGCTTGCTTCAACAGAAAGTGCCTTTTATTGTGGATGGCAGGCAAGCCTATCTGCCGTTTTTGGGAACGTTTTTGCAAGCGGTCAGTGACGTAAAAAATGAAAATGTAAGATTCTCACTGCCGGCGCAGCTTTTGGCAACGATGTATCTTTATTCTCGCGAGACTTTCCTCTACATAAAAAAAGCTGTTGAGTTTTTGCCGTATTCTGCCATGAGTATAACGCGAGCAATGCGTGAGATGGAAGCCAGCGAATTGTTTTACGTGGAGAAGGACAAGCAAAATAATGTTTTGCGCAGTCAGTTCGCGAAGCAGGAACTGTTTGAGGAATTGAAAGCCAGATTTAATTCGCCGATATGGAAGCGTGGATATATCGATAATGAATGTGTTGCGAATGACATGGTGCTGGCCGGGGAAGATGCGTTGGCTGAAAAAAGTATGCTTGCCAATACTTTGCCTGCTAAGTATGCTGCGTATAAAAAGAATGTTGATTTAAGTGCCCTGCATAGCGAATTACTTGATAGCAAAAAGCAAAGTGAATTGCAATTGTGGTCATATAATCCGTTATTGTTTTCGCAGCTGGATATACCTGATCCGATATCTTTATTTGTGTCGCTAAACGATGTTCATGATGAACGCGTCGAGCAGGCGATGGAAGGAATTATGGAAGAGCTTTGGGAGGGACAACATGGTACCTGGATTAAGCAGTTTTAGGGAATGGTTTAGTGATTTTACCGACCAATATGTTATTATTGGCGGTGCTGCTTGTGATATCTATATGGAAAGCGAAGCTAGTTCTTTTAGGGCTACTAAGGATTTGGATATTGTGTTGATTGTAGAAGCGCTTACGCCGGAGTTCGTCAGCAAGTTTTGGCAGTATGTACAGACGGCTGGTTATCAGCATATTGACAAGAGCAAGCAGAAGCCAGAGTTTTACAGATTCAGCAAGCCTATAAGCAAGGAATATCCTGCTATGATAGAATTGTTTAGCAGACCGCCGTATAATGTGCGGTTAAGCTTTGCTGCTAATGTTGTTCCTATTCATATTGATGATTCGTCGATCAGCTTATCAGCTATTTTGCTGAATGATGAGTACTATGAGTTCATGAAGTCTGGCAGGATTAGTATTGAGGGTATCAGCATTTTGGATTATCAATATATAATTCCGTTTAAGGCAAAAGCATGGCTTGATTTATTTGAGAGGAAAATTTTAGGCGAGAGTATAGACAGCAAGAATATTAAGAAGCATAAGAATGATATTTTTCGTTTGTCTGCTCTTCTTCTAGAAGGTAAGTCCTTGCATTTACCTGATGAGATTGCTGAAGATATGCTAGAGTTTATTACAAAGGTAGCTGATGAGCCTGTCGATATGAAGAGCTTAGGACTCAGAGGCATGAAAGTCGAGAGCATGTTGGAGCTTATATGTAAATACTATATGTTGCGTTAGAAAAACCGCTGGTACTGCCGTGATACTATCAGATTGTTGATTCGTCTGCAATTCGACTCCCGATGCACTTAGGTGTGTCGGGAGTTTTTGATTTTCTGCCTCAAAGAATATATAATATTTGCAACGGAACCAGGAGGCGAGTAGAGGATGCAAGTTAATTATCAAGGCAATCGCGACGCAAAAGTAGTCTTGCTGCAAATAATAGGAGAACACGAGTTGCCGTTTATCGAAGAGGAGCTTTCACATATAAAAGATATAACTCAGAGTACAGCTTTTTTGTTTATTACAGTGCAGGTTGATAGCTGGAATGACGACCTTTCGCCATGGATGGCAGAGCCGATTTTTGGAGATGCTGCCTTTGCCGGCAATGCAGAAAAACTTCTAACACGTATAAAAAATGAAGTAATTGTTCCGTTATTAAGTGAGCATCAAGATATAAAGATTTTTGTGGGCGGCTATTCCTTAGCCGGATTATTTGTATTGTGGGCGGCTTATCAAACAAATTTATTCGAAGGTATAGCAGCAGTATCTCCGTCTGTGTGGTTTCCTAAATTTGTTGATTTTGTACATAACAACAAAATATTAACCAATAGAGTCTATTTAAGTCTTGGCGATAAGGAAGCAAAGACACGCAACCAAATTCTGGCACAGGTGGAAAATGATATTCGTGATGTGTATCGCACATTGGAAGATTATAGGTTGAGTTGTATTCTTGTTTGGAATCAGGGAAATCATTTTAAAGAACCTGCGTTGCGCATGGCAAAAGGATTTGCTTGGTTGATGAACAATGAAAAGATTCACTCATAAGAACACCCATAGATTGTTGATTCGTCTGCAATCCGATTCCCGATGCACTTAGGTGTGTCGGGAGTTTTTTGATTTTGTGAATGAAGCATAGTCATAGTGCAATTCAGCTGCTTCTTATGCTATAATATAAAAAATGACCTACTATATTGCTGTGTAAAAATGATAGAGATTTTTTATAAAGGAGTTTTATATGCTTACAGACGAAAAACGTAAAAAGCTTTTGGCCGGTGCACTGGCGGTAGTTATGCTGACAGGTGTTGCAGGCTGTGGCAACGATAAAGACAGTGAGTGGAAGAATGATAACTCTGCACAGAATAATCAAGATGAAAAGAAGGATGAAGATAACGGCGGCGGCTTTTTTCATGGCTTCTTTCCCTGGTACTTCATCGGCCGTACCTTTGGTGTAGGCCCGATGGCAGGTGTGCGTACTGCGCCGACACCTCAAGCGAAGCAGAATGCTGCACCCGTAGGCTCGTCTACTAATCCTAAACCAAACGCTAACACCGCCAATGGCTCTACTGTGCAACAGGGAACTGCAGGAAGCACGCAAAGTTCCAAGCTCGGCAGTACGGGCACTACAGGTAAAAGCGGTATCGGCAGTGGCATGAGCCGCTCCAGCGGCAGCGCAATTTCCTGAGGTGATGAAGATGTATAAATATCGTAAGCCTGATACCTGGCTTGATAAAATTGATTTGAATATTATGCCGTATGTGGATGCGCCGGAGTGGGAAAACCGTTATCCTACTATCAGTGCGCTGCTTATGAGCAATGCCAATAAGCGTGAGCTGCAGCGCATCAGTGCCGGCCTTACAGCAGCACTGTCACGCCTGGCAGAGGCTTTGCGTACCAATAATAATGGCGCAATGCCCTTTAATCTGTTTAATATGACGGATAAGCTCACACCGTATATCCTTGCGGATAACTCGGATTATGTGAGCTATATTAGCCGTCTTGACTTTGTAAAGAATACTGACGGCTGCTATAAGCTGGTAGAGATAAATTCGGATACTCCTTGCGCCTTGCCGGAAACATTTTATGCCAACAAGGTAGCGGAAGCATATTTTGCTAAGGAGTACGGCCTGCATTTGCAGCCGCGTTCGGATGGTGAGGAGCTGGCAGAGCCATTTTTAAAGCTGTTGGAACAGCCTAAATATGCAGATAAGGATGTAGTGCGCATTGCTTTTGCTGCTGATAAAAGCTACAGCGAGGACTGGGCTAACGCCAAATTTTTATTTGAGCGCGTGCAAAAGGTGCTGCGTGAACGCATTTTGAGCAAGCAGCCATTCGTTTGTCGTCTTGTCGGCCTGGATGAGCTGATTGTACATGATGACGGAGTTTACATTCCCAATGAAATCTTCAAAAGTAAGGAAGATAAGCTTGATATACTGTATCGTCTGCATCCGCTGGAGCTTTTGATGGATGATGAAAGCGAGGATGGCTATCCTGTTGGCTTAAAGCTTATGGAGTTAGCTAATTTCGGTGCTGTTGATCTTGTTAATCCGGTAAAATCCATTGTACTGCAGAATAAAGCACTGCTGGCACTGGCATGGTATTTATATCAGCATCGTCTGTTCTGGACACCGCAGGAGGAAGAACTGTTGGCTGCGCATTTAACACCGACTTATTTGGACAGCAAGCAGTTGGCTGGACAGCGTTATATTAAGAAGCCTATCTTTGGGCGTGAGGGTGCAGGCATTGCTATTGTAGAGCCTGATGGTGCGCTGAGCTACGAGGCGGAGGAATGCGATGACTGCGATTTGATTTACCAGCAGTTTGTTCCTTCAGCAGATGTACAGCAGGAAACAGATAACGGTGAGGCAATCGGCAAGTACACTTATTCCTGCTTTGTAATCAACGGTAAAGCGTCGGAAACCTTTGTGCGTTTGCAGCCGGGAGAAATTACTGGCGTGGAAGCATATTTTGTACCTGTTCTCGATGAAATATAAGAATTTGAGGAATATCCGAAATGAATATCCAAGTATATCAATCTTTTTTGACTGTTGTACAGTGCCGCAGCTTTACTCAGGCTGCGAAATATCTTAATTTTACCCAGCCTACAATCAGCAATCATATCAACGCTTTGGAAGAAGAATACGGCGTTATTCTTTTTACCCGAGATGGCAAGAATGTTTATCTGACGCAGGCCGGGAAAAACTTTGTGCCGATAGCACAGCAGCTGATGGCTGATTATCAGAAAAGCCAGGAGGTAATGCGCCAGTTTCAAAAGAAGAATTACAGTCTGAAAATAGGCGTTTCTACCCAGGGCATAAACTTTTATCTTTTGCCTGTGCTGCTGAAGCTCAAAAAGGAATTTCCCGAGCTGGATATAGAGGTCAACCGCTGTATGACGGTAGAATCGACAATAAATGATGCTTTTGTACAAAAGCTGTATGATTTTGCCTTTGTGCATATTGATGTGCAGCCGCTTTATACCAAGCGTGTACAGCTTTGGAATCAGCCGATGGTTTTTGTAGCCTCCAAAGAACTGTATGAACAGATGGGAGAAAACAATAATATTTATGATTATCCCTTTATTGCCTATCCTGCAAGCGAGGTATATTATAAGCATCTGAAATCTAAGGTTGATTTCACGCGTCTGCAAAGTATATTGACCTTCAGTGATTCGGAATCCGTGCTGATGGCAGTTGAGCAGAATCTCGGTATAGCCTTGACACCGCGGGTAAAGGTAAGGAAGGAGCTGGAGCAGGGGACATTAGCCGAATTCCCGGTCAAGTATTCGGGAAATATGCCTATTTCGGTTCTTTATGATTATGAATTTAACTTTACCTTGCCGACCAAGCGCTTTTTGGAGCTTTTAAAAGAGTCGCAGGAAAAGATAAAGGGTTAATTTACTTTCTGTTCTTTATATAAGAATAATTTATCAAAACACTATAACAGGAAAAGTAAGCTTATTAATTTTCTAATTTAGGGCTTCTTCAGCATGTTTGAAGAAGTCCTAAATTTTTAGTATAAAAAAGCGCATGGTTAAGCAAATGTCCACGAATTATAGTACAAATTTTGTATACAAAATACAGGACGGCGAATAAATTGCTTATGTATACAAGAAAAATTCCAATAAGTATAGATAAAGAAAACTGTTGAGATAATTAAGCTATAATGATAAAATTTTTATAGATAGCGTTGCTTGCGCAAAATTAAGCCGGTTATATGACCGGCAGAAATGAGGGTATTATGTCAAAGGATATGCAAAAAACTGAAGAAAAAACAAATAGGCGTATGCCAACCTTTACGGAATCCGTTACTCCTATTATTGCCATGATGGTTATTTTGACTGTCGGCAAAGGTTATTTGGGTTACGCAACCGAGCCGCTGCTGCTTTTGGTAGCTGCTATTGCCGGCCTGATTGCTTACCGCGTTGGTGTTACCTGGGATGAAATGATGGACGAAATCTGCCAGAAGATTGCTAAGGGCATGCCGGCAATCCTGATTCTGACCTGCGTTGGTGCGCTGGTTGGTACTTGGATGGCCTCCGGTACTATCCCGATGATGATTTATTATGGCGTACAGATTGTAAACCCGACCTTTATGCTGGTAACAGCTTTCCTGATTACCGCAGTAGTATCTATCGTAACCGGTACCTCCTGGGGCTCCGTTGCTACCATGGGTGTTGCACTGATGGGTATTGCAAGCACTTTGGGTGTAAACCTGGCAGCTACTGCCGGTGCTGTAATCGCCGGTTCTTATTTCGGTGATAAAATCTCCCCGCTGTCCGATACCACTAACCTGGCACCGGTTGCAGCTGGTTCTACTCTTTATGAACACATTGCTCACATGTTCTGGACTACTGTTCCGGCAACTATTATTTCCCTGGTTGTTTACGCTTTCGTAGGCTTAAAGGGCAATATCGGCGGTGATGTTTCTTCCGAAGCAGTAAGCACTATGCTGACTCAGCTGGATGGCATGTACAACTTTAACATTCTGCTGATTCTGCCTGTACTGCTGATTCTGGCAGGCTCTATCTTAAAAAAACCGACTCTGCCGGTTATGATGGCTTCCACTGTTCTGGCTGGCGCTGAAGCATTGATTTTCCAAAACATCAACCTGAAAAATTTGCTGTTGGCTACCGTAAAAGGCTTCAAAATTTCTATGCTGACCACTCCTGGCTTTGACCCCGCTACTGCTGCTCCGCAGATTATCAAGCTGTTGAACCGCGGCGGTATGGCTGAAATCATGGGTACCACTCTGCTGGTATTCTGCGCATTCTGCTTTGCCGGTATCATGAGCAAGGCCGGTTGCCTGGATGTAGTTCTGCAAAAAATCCTGACCTTTGCTAAGAGCACCGGCGATCTGATTGCTTCCACCGTTGCTTCCTGTATTACCATGGGCCTGTGCACCGGTAACTCCTACCTGTCCATTCTGATTCCCGGTGAAATGTTCCGTGATGCTTATAAAGCAAGAGGCCTTGCTGCTAAGAACCTGTCCCGTACCTTGGAGGATGCAGGTACTGTATTTGTACCGTTGGTTCCCTGGTCTGCAGCAGGTGCTTATATGACCGCCTGCACCGGCATTGAAACTCTGGATTATGCACCGTGGGCAATTCTCTGCTACACCGGTTTCATTATCGCTCTGTTCTACGGCTACACCGGTATCGGTATTGCTAAGCTGGAAGACGAAAAGAAATAAGCCGATTGCGCAAGCAAGTCGGCAGTACTGAGCAACTGCTTAGTACACAATGAAAGGAAAAGTGACACATTTTGATTAAGTTAATTAGAAACGCTGATGTTTACGCACCTGCTCATCTTGGTAAAAAGGATGTGCTGGTTATTGCAGATAAGGTAGTGCGTATTGCTGATAAAATTGAAGGCTACGAAGGCATGCCTGAGGTTGAGGTATTTGATTTCAGCGGCAAAAAGCTGTTGCCCGGTTACATTGATATGCATATGCACATTACCGGCGGCGGCGGTGAGCAGGGCCCTGCTTCCCGCGTACCTGAAGCAATGCTGAGCCAGATTACCAGCTGCGGTATTACTACTGTTCTGGGCCTGCTGGGTACAGACGGTGTAACCAGAAGCGTAGAAAACCTGGTAGCTAAAGCACGCGCACTGACGGAAGAAGGCATTACCGCCTACTGTCTGACCGGTGCTTACGGTATCCC
This sequence comes from Escherichia coli, assembly GCA_963603005.1. Taxonomy (GTDB): domain Bacteria; phylum Bacillota; class Negativicutes; order Acidaminococcales; family Acidaminococcaceae; genus Phascolarctobacterium_A. Next base: position 14,566 of record CAVCLW010000006.1, read on the forward strand.
TTCTCCGACCATTACCGGTTCTATCGAAAAAGACATTATGATGGTTCCACCGATTATCGGCACCAAGATTGCTGTCAGCGATCATCGCAGCTCTAATCCTCAGGGACCTGAGCTGATTGAGGTTGCTACCGCAACCCGTCGCGGTGGCCTGCTGGCTAACGTTGCTGGCTTGGTAACCATGCACATGGGCTCCGGTGTTGGTAAGCTGGACCCGCTGTTCTACGCACTGGACCATTCCGATGTTCCTGCAAAGAACTTCCTGCCTACTCATATGCTGCGTACTCGCGAGCTGATGGAAGAAGGCGCTAAACTCGTTCGTCGCGGCGGCTATTTCGACATGACTGCCGGCAGCACTGATGAAGATATGGAAATCGGCGCTGAGCAGATTATGGAAATCCTGAGCTGGGAGGGCATGAGCACCGACCACCTGACGATGAGCAGTGATGCTTTCGGTTCTCAACCTAAGTTCAATGAAAATGGTGACTGCATCGGTCTGACCTACTGCTCTCCTAAATATCTGCATCTGACTATCAAGAGTCTGGTGCGTCGCGGTCTGCCGTTGGAAGAGGCTATCAAGCTGCTGACCTCTACACCTGCCGAGCTGCTCGGCAAAACCGGCGTTAAAGGCTGCGTTGCAGTCGGTGCGGATGCTGACCTGCTGGTTCTGGACGAAAACCTGGATATCGACGCATTGTTTGCTAAAGGCCAGGTTGCCCTGCTGGATAAAGAGATTGTTCTTAAAGGCCGCTTTGAATAAGCTGCGGCTATGCGAATACAGACACATCGAAGATGGTGTGTCTGTATTTTTTTTGACAAAAATCTTGACAACTTGCGTAATTTATGATAACATATCATACTACATCATTATTATTTTTGCAGGTGTAAATATTGACAACAAATACTGCCGGGTCAGTGGTTGAACGGCGTATCTTGCTTATAATGAAAGATGAGGCAGATCATCGAAGACAACTGACAAGGTCCTTGTGGTAAGAACCTTGTTGTTTTTTTGTCACGCATGATTCGCCGAGTTTAGTGTGCTGATAATACAAGAAGGGGTGAGGAATTACATGTTTAAACCGGTTCCAGTAGGTGATAGGACTCGGTATAGTTATGCAAGAATCAATGAAATTTTGGCAATGCCTCATTTGATTGATATCCAGAGAAAATCCTACGAATGGTTCGTTCAAAAGGGCCTCATGGAGATTCTGCATGACATTTCTCCTATTAAAGACTTTGCAGGTAATCTGGAGCTTTCCTTTGAAAGCTTTGAATTAGGAACTCCGAAATACAGCGTTGAAGAGTGCAAGGAGAGAGATGAATCCTATTCTGCACCGATGAACGTAAAAGCACGCCTGATTTTCAAAGACAAGGAAAAAGGCGAAATTAAGGAATCCTCTGTATTTATGGGCGACTTCCCGCTGATGACCGATACCGGTACCTTTGTTATCAACGGTGCTGAACGTGTTATCGTCAGCCAGCTGGTGCGTTCTCCCGGCGTTTACTATAGTGTAACTATGGATCCCAGCGGTAAGAAGATTTACGGTACTACTGTAATTCCTAACCGTGGCGCTTGGATTGAATATGAAACTGACATTAATGATATTATTTCTGCTCGTGTAGACCGTACCCGTAAGGTTCCGGCAACCGTGCTGCTGCGTGCTCTGGGCTTGTCCTCTAATGATGAGATCCTGGCTTGCTTCGGCAATCATCCTGCACTGCTGGCAACTCTGGAAAAGGATACTACCACTAACAGAGATGAAGCTATGCTGGAGCTTTACAAGAAGCTGCGTCCGGGCGAGCCTGTTATTCTGGAAAACGCCGTACAGCTGATTGAAAACACCTTCTTCGACAGCAAGCGTTATGACCTGGCTAATGTTGGCCGTTATAAACTCAACAAAAAGCTTGGCTGGCGCAACCGCCTGAGCGGTACCGTACTGGCTGAGGCTATTGCTGATGAAGAAACCGGCGAAATCATCCTGCCGGCAGGCACTAAGATGACCGATGAAAATCTTGATAAGATTGCAGAGAGCGGCATTTATAACGAACGCGGTCTGCGTGCTGTCAAGATTCAGAACCATGAAGAAGAAATGCTTCTGATGTTCACCACCGGTATCGATGAAAAAATGCATACCGTTACCAATGAGGATGTATTTGCTTCCTTTAACTATTTGCTGAACCTGATGGATGGCCATGGCACCGGCGATGATATTGACCATTTGGGCAACCGTCGTGTACGCTGTGTTGGTGAATTGCTGCAAAACCAGTTCCGTATCGGTCTTTCCCGTATGGAGCGTGTAGTAAAAGAACGTATGACCATTCAGGACAACGAGGTTATTACCCCGCAGGCTTTGATTAACATCCGTCCTGTTGTTGCTGCTATTAAGGAATTCTTCGGCAGCAGCCAGTTGTCCCAGTTCATGGATCAGAACAACCCTCTGGCAGAGCTGACTAATAAACGTCGTCTGTCTGCCCTCGGCCCCGGCGGTCTGTCCCGTGAGCGCGCAGGCTATGAAGTCCGCGACGTACACAACTCCCACTATGGCCGTATGTGTCCTATCGAGACGCCTGAAGGTCCTAACATCGGTTTGATCGGTTCTTTGTCCACCTATGCTGTTATCAATGAATACGGCTTTATGGAAACTCCGTACCGTGTTGTTGATAAAGAAAATAAACGTGTAACTGAAGAAATCAGATACATGACTGCGGATGAAGAAGATAAATATATCGTAGCACAGGCCAACGAACCGTTGGATGATGATGGTTACTTCCTGGGCGAGCGTGTTACCGCCCGTGCTAAGGATGATGTCCTTTCCATTACTCCGGATAAGGTTGACCTGATGGACGTTTCTCCTAAACAGGTAGTATCTATCGCAACCGCGCTGATTCCGTTCTTGGAGAACGATGACGCTAACCGTGCTCTGATGGGTGCGAACATGCAGCGTCAGGCTGTACCTTTGCTCTGCACTCAGGCTCCGATTATCGGTACCGGTATGGAATACAAGGTTGCTTCTGACTCCGGTGTCTGCGTTCTGGCTAAACGTGCCGGTGAAGTTATCCGCGTAGTAGGCAACGAAATCCGTGTACGTGCAGAAAACGGTGAAGTGGATGTATATCCGCTGCTGAAATTCAAACGTTCCAACCAAGGTACCTGTGTTAACCAGCGTCCTATCGTCTTTAAAGGCGATAAGGTTACCGAAAAGCAGATTCTGGCTGACGGGCCTGCTACCGATCACGGCGAGCTGGCTTTAGGTCACAACGTAATCGTTGCTTATATGCCTTGGGAAGGCTATAACTACGAGGATGCTGTTCTGCTGAACGAGGATCTGGTAAAGGCTGATATCTTTACCTCTATCCATATTGAAGAATATGATTGTGATGCCCGCGATACCAAGCTTGGTAAAGAAGAAATTACCCGCGAAATTCCTAACGTATCCGACGAAGCTCTGAAGGATCTGGATGAGCGTGGTATTATCCGTATCGGTGCTGAAGTACGCCCCGGCGATATTCTGGTAGGTAAGGTTACTCCGAAAGGCGAAACCGAGCTGACTGCAGAAGAACGTCTGCTGCGTGCAATCTTTGGTGAAAAGGCACGTGAAGTACGTGACAGCTCACTGCGTGTACCGCACGGCGAAGCAGGTAAGATTGTCAGCGTTAAGGTATTCAGCCGTGAAAACGGCGACGATCTGCCGCCGGGAGTAAACGAACAGGTTCGTGTACATATTGCCCAGAAACGTAAGATTTCCGAAGGCGATAAGATGGCAGGCCGTCACGGTAACAAGGGTGTCGTTTCCCGTATTATGGCACGTGAGGATATGCCTTTCCTGCCGACCGGTGAACCGGTACATATCGTACTGAACCCCCTGGGCGTACCTTCCCGTATGAACATCGGACAGGTACTGGAGAACCATCTGGGCTGGGCAGCACGTGCGCTGGGTATGGAAATTGATACTACCAACCTGGCAGCTAAGCTGAATGCCGTTGAAAAAACCGGCGCAGCAGAAGGTACTCCGGAATTTGAAGCAGCCTTCAAGGAAGAGCTGGCTAATTCCGAAACCGCAAAGAAATTAGAGCATTACGGCTACGATTATGAAAAATATGGTATGCCGGAAACTGTTGAAATTGATAAATTCGGTGGCAAGAGCGTAAAAGCAGTACAGATTTCCGTACCTGTATTCGACGGTGCGCATGAGCAGGATATTGCTGATGCATTGGAGCTTGCAGGCATTGATAAAACTGCTAAGACCACTTTGTATGACGGTCGTACTGGTGAACCCTTCGATAACCCTGTTACCGTTGGTCTGACCTATTACCTCAAGCTTCACCATTTGGTTGATGATAAGATCCATGCCCGCAGCACCGGCCCGTACTCTTTGGTTACCCAGCAGCCGTTGGGTGGTAAAGCACAGTTCGGCGGCCAGAGATTTGGTGAGATGGAAGTTTGGGCGCTGGAAGCATACGGCGCTGCTTACACCCTGCAGGAAATCCTGACTGTTAAGTCCGATGACGTTGTTGGCCGTGTTAAGACCTACGAAGCAATTGTTAAGGGCGAAAATGTACCTGATCCTGGTATTCCTGAATCCTTCAAGGTACTGGTTAAGGAATTGCAATCCATCGGTCTGGATATCAAGGTTCTCAACGAGGACGAGGAAGAGGTTTCCTTGCGCGACGATGAGGATGACGATATTGCAACCACCGCTCGCGAGGTTGATTTAGACATCAATGGCCAGGTTGTTGAAAACGCACCTGAAAAGCCTGTTGATGATTATGCTGATAATGACGCTACCGAGGATGATAGTGATTCTGGGGACATCATTGCCGATATGGGTAATTTCACTATTACCGATAATCCCGATGGTGACTTAGATGATCCGACTAATATGTAAGAGAAGGGAGCGAATGATTCTTGATCGACGTAAATAATTTTGTGTCTATGCGTATCGGTTTGGCTTCTCCGGACCAGATTAGAGCCTGGTCCTACGGCGAGGTAAAAAAACCCGAAACCATCAATTACAGAACCCTGAAGCCGGAACGGGATGGCCTGTTCTGCGAAAGAATCTTTGGCCCTACTAAGGATTGGGAATGTCATTGCGGCAAATATAAACGCATCCGTTATAAGGGTATTATCTGCGACAAGTGCGGCGTTGAAGTTACCCGCAGCAAGGTTCGTCGTGACCGTATGGGTCACATCGAACTGGCTGCGCCGGTTTCCCATATCTGGTACTTCAAGGGTATCCCCAGCCGTATGGGCTTGATTCTGGATATTTCTCCGCGTAGCCTGGAAAAAGTTTTGTATTTTGCAAGCTTCATCGTACTTGACCCGGGTGAAGGCACTGACCTTGTTAAAGGCCAGCTGCTGACCGAGCCTGAGTACATGGAAAAACGTGATAAATATCCTGAAGCAGGCATCCGTGTAGGTATGGGCGCTCAGGCTATTAAAGAGCTGCTGGAAGCTATTGATCTGGAAGCTTTGACAGAGCAATTGCGCCATGAAATGAAGGAGCTGAGCGGTCAGCGCCGTGTACGTGCTATTCGCCGTCTGGAAGTGGCCGAAGCATTCCTGAAATCCGGCAACCGTCCCGAATGGATGATTATGGATGTAGTTCCGGTTATTCCGCCTGAACTGCGTCCTATGGTACAGCTGGATGGCGGTCGTTTCGCAACCTCCGACCTTAATGATCTGTATCGCCGTGTTATTAACCGTAACAACCGTCTGAAACGTCTGCTGGAGCTGCATGCGCCTGATATCATTGTCCGCAATGAAAAACGTATGCTGCAGGAAGCAGTAGACGCTTTGATTGATAACGGCCGTCGCGGCCGTCCGGTTACCGGCCCCGGCAACCGTCCTCTGAAATCCTTGTCCGACATGCTCAAGGGTAAACAAGGCCGTTTCCGTCAGAACCTGTTAGGTAAACGTGTTGACTATTCCGGCCGTTCCGTAATCGTTGTAGGTCCTGAGCTGAAAATGCATCAGTGCGGCCTGCCGAAGGAAATGGCTCTGGAGCTGTTCAAACCCTTCGTTATGAAGCGTTTGGTAAACAGCGGTGAAGCAACTAACATTAAGAGTGCTAAGCGTATGGTAGAGCGTGCTACCAACGCTGTATGGGACGTTCTGGAAGAGGTAATCAAAGAACATCCTGTACTGCTGAACCGTGCACCGACTCTGCACAGACTGGGCATTCAGGCTTTCGAGCCTATCCTGTCCGAAGGCCGTGCTATTAAGCTGCATCCTTTGGTATGTACCGCTTATAATGCCGACTTTGACGGTGACCAGATGGCTGTCCATCTGCCGCTTTCTGTTGAGGCTCAGGCTGAAGCACGTATGCTGATGATGTCCGTAAACAACATCCTGGCACCGAAAGACGGCAAGCCTGTTGCTGTTCCTACACAGGATATGGTTTTGGGCTCCTACTATCTGACTATTGAAAAGACCAGCAAGGATGACCCGAACGTTAAGGGTGAAGGAACCCGCTACAGCAGCGTGGACGAAGCTCAGCTGGCTTACTTCCACCATGCGGTAGATCTGCAGGTACCTATCGAGGTTTATATTCCCAACAGCGAAATCTATGATGAAGAAAAGGGTGCAGCTGTCGGTGAAACCGGTATGTCCCTGGTAGTTACAACTGTAGGTAACACTATTTTCAATGGCGAGCTGCCTCTGGAAATGCGTTACTATCATAAAGAAAAAGATCAGGTTGTTGAGAAGCGCCTGGATGCTTCCGGTAATGTTGTGGAAACAACCGTTGAAGTTGAGCGTTGGCATCTTGGCAAGCTGATTGACAAGAAGGAATTAGGCAGACTCGTTGCTAAAGCTCATAAGCTGTACGGCAACCTGCGTACTGCCGAGATTCTGGATATTGTTAAGAAAATGGGTTACGATAATGCTTGTAAATCCGGTATTTCTATCGCAACCTCCGATATTCAGATTCCTGCTGAAAAAGAAGTTATTCTGGAAGCAACAGAGCATGAGGTTGATAAGGTTGAGCGTCTCTTCCGCCGTGGTTTGATGAGTGATGACGAACGTTATCGTAAGGTAATTGACCTGTGGAATGAAGCAACCGATAAGGTTACCGATAAGCTGATGAAATCCACCATGAACAAGTTCAATCCTGTTTCCATGATGGCTGACTCCGGTGCCCGCGGTAACAAACAGCAGATTCGTCAGTTGGCCGGTATGCGTGGTTTGATGGCCGATCCTTCTGGTCGTATCATTGACCGTCCTATCAAATCTAACTTCCGTGAAGGCCTGACCATTTTGGAATACTTCATTTCTTCTCATGGTGCTCGTAAAGGCTTGGCCGATACCGCACTGCGTACTGCTGACTCCGGTTACCTGACTCGTCGTCTGGTTGACGTTGCACAGGACGTAATTGTCCGTGAGGATGATTGCGATATTGTTGGTATGAACCTGGTTAAAGAACGCAGCCGTCTGAGCAAGGCTGTTCTTGGTGCAAGCCAGAACAAAATCCGCGAAAAGGTTATGGGCCGTACCTTGGCTTCCGGCGTACTTGATGAAGAAGGCAACCTGATTGCTGAAGCAGATACCAACATCACCGAAGAGCTTTTTGCTAAGCTCAACGATGCAGGCGTTGAAGAAATTAATCTCTATTCCGACGAAGATATGAATGGTGAGGATATCGAAAATGTCCGCATCAACATCAGCGATACCTTTGCTCATAATGTGCTGAAGGAAGCAATGATGCATAACTTCAACGGCAAAGAGGTGGCAGCAGATATTGTTAACGGTGCAGGCGAGGTGCTGGCACATACCGGCGAAACTATGACCGAAGACATTATCAATGCTGTTCTGGCTGACGGTACCGTTAAGGAGCTGCGTATCCGCAATAACGAAATTGCCGGCATTGAGGTTGAGGCAATTACCGAAGGCAAAAAAGAGAAAACCATCATTGAAACCCTGCATGACCGTATCATTGGCCGTAACCTGGCTGAGGATATTCTGGATGAAAATGGTGAAATTCTTTATCATATCAATGAATATGTTACCGAGCCTATGGCAGAACGTATCTGCCAGCTGCGTGAAAAGGTTAAAATCCGCAGCGTACTTACCTGTAAGGCTAAATTCGGCGTTTGCCGTAAATGCTATGGCCGCAACCTGGCAACCGGCAAGAACGTTGATGTTGGTGAGGCAGTCGGCACTATCGCCGCACAGTCCATCGGCGAACCTGGTACTCAGCTGACCATGCGTACGTTCCATACCGGCGGCGTTGCAGGTGCAGACGATATTACCCAAGGTCTGCCTCGTGTCGAGGAGCTGTTCGAAGCACGTAAACCGAAACATCCTGGCATTCTGTCCGAGGTTGCAGGTCACGTACATATTACCCAGGAAGGCAACAGCCGCAAGGTAACCGTAATGGCACTGGATGGCGAAAACCAGGAATACCAGATTCCTTACGGCGCTAAGCTGTCTGTTGTTGAGGGCGAGGAAATCGCTAAGGGCGACCGTCTGACCGAAGGTTCTCTTAACCCGCATGACGTACTGCGTATCAGCGGCGTGAAGGCTACCCAGAACTATCTGGTATCTCAGGTAGTAGGCGTTTATAAGTCTCAGGGCGTAGATATCAACAGTAAGCACATCGAGGTTATGGTTCGTCAGATGATGCGTAAAATCCGCATCGAGGAATCCGGTGACACCACAATGCTGCCGGGTGAAGACGTTGATGTGGCAGAATTTGAAGAGCAGAATACCGAGATGCTGGAAGCAGGCAAGGCTCCTGCAGAAGGCCGTGCTATCCTGCTGGGTATCACCAAAGCTTCTTTGGCTACCGACTCCTTCCTGTCTGCTGCTTCCTTCCAGGAAACCACCCGCGTGCTCACCGATGCCGCTATCAAGGGCAAGGTTGACCCGCTGCTGGGCTTGAAAGAAAACGTTATCATCGGTAAGCTGATTCCGGCAGGTACCGGTATGAGCCGTTATCGTGATATCAAAGTTAAATATAATGTTCCGATGCCTGAAGTTGCAACTGCTGAACCTGCAGCAGAAGAAACTCCTGATAAGGAATAACGTATAAGCAAGCGCGCCTCAAAGCCTCAAGCTCTGAGGCGCTTTGCTCTTTAAGGAGAACGAATTTATGCTGATAAAAAAATACCCTGTTCCCTGCCGCGTGGATTATGTTCCTTCTCCCTATGAGCCGGATGAGGACGGTGTGCAGGATGTCGGCTATTATAACGGCAAGCTGAGCGACGGTCGTGCCTATCGCCTGGAATGCTGGCGGATGGACGATATGCTAATGCTGACGGTGATGTTTTCCGACTGCTGCCTTGAAGGCTACAGACGTGAGGATATGGCACTTTTGCTGGAGCTGGAAGATATTGTATGCTTTACAGGTACCAACCGTAAGCTGCAGGCTACACGCACGGAGGATGACCGCGGACAGACTGTATGGGCCATTAATATTATGCTGGCTAATAAAAAAGGCACCTATGCGGAAATCGTACCGTCATTGAACAGATATATCATGTAAGACAATCGCTGCTGAAGGCAAAGCCTCGGCAGCGATTTTTTCAGTTAAAATTAATTTTACATGCCTATACTGCATTGTGATACAATAGCTGTAATGGAGGCGGAAGCAATGAAAATTTTATTAGCTGAGGATGATATAAATTTAGGCAAGCTTTTAAGCATGCTGTTGAAAAAGCAAAATATAACTGTGAACTGGGTGCAGGATGGCGAGGCTGCCTACGATGCTGTGTATGCCGACGGCTATGATGTGCTGGTATTGGACTGGATGATGCCGCTTTTGAGCGGTCTTGATCTGTGCAAGCGTCTGCGTGAGGAGGATTATCAGGGAAAAATATTGCTGCTGACGGCCAAGGATACGTTGGCGGATAAGGTGCAAGGGTTAAACAGCGGTGCCGATGACTATCTGGTAAAGCCTTTCGAGCTGGAGGAGCTGGTGGCGCGTCTGAACGCTCTTTGCCGCCGCCAGGGACAGTACAGCGCGGAAAAGCTGCATTACGGTGCTTATACGTTGGAAAGCTCTACCTATTGTCTGGCATATGGCGAGCGTCGTGTAGAGCTGCGTCCGCGTGAATTTAAGCTGCTGGAGCTGCTTTTGCGCAACCGGGGGCAGGTTATGCCGCGTGCGGTGCTGCAGGACCGTATCTGGGGCATTGATAGCGATGTGACGGAGAACAATCTTGATGTGCATATCCGTCTGCTGCGTAAAAAAATTATGGAGCTGAACGGAGAAGAACTGATTAAAACGATGCGGGGCGTGGGCTATTATGTGGAATAAGCCTTTTGAAAACCTGCGTCGGCGCATGACCTGCTTATATGCCGCCATCTTCGGTGCTTTGATTTTGGTTATTGTGGCTGCTGCCTACACCTTTATCTGGTGGGAAATACTGGCGCACGAAAAGGAAAACCTTGTAGCGCAGATTTACCATGAGGGCGAAGAATGGATAGAGTCGGAGGAGGCTCCCTGCTCTGAAGCAGCTATCCGCAGCGGGAAAATGCTTGCATACTTTGTGAATGCAGATGGCTCGAAGGTAATTTTAAACCAGCTTGGAACGAGTGAGGCGGGACAGGCGCTGATGAGTCATAAGGATGATTGGCCGAAGGAGCTGAATACATCGCGTCTTTTGCGGATGCATGGAGTGAATGGAGAGCGTTATCGTTATCTGGCTGCAGTTGCTCCTGTTATTGACGGTGATAAGCAGGTTGGCAGGCTGTATATGTTCAAGAATATGGAATTTTATTATCATGCAGCCTATAAAACACTGTTTTTGCTTTTGTGTATGGCGCTGGTGCTGTATTTTGCTGCCTGTTATTTCGGTTATTGGCTGGCAGGACGCAATATCCGTCCTATAAGCAGCATGTATGCCAAGCAGCAGCAGTTCACAGCAGATGCTTCGCATGAGATGCGCACGCCGCTTGCCGTTATGAAGCTGGCTGTGCAGGGACTGCAGGAGGATGAAGACAGCAGGCTGAGCGATTTTGCCAAAGAGTCGGTAGATATGCTGCAAAGCGAGTCGGAAAGACTTAGCCGTCTTACGGAAAATCTTATGACGTTGGCGCGCAGCGATGAGGATTTTCTTCCCGTGTATACGGCGCAGGTGGATATAACGGCGCTGTGTAAAAAGGTTGCATCGCAGATGTCGCTTTTGGCAGCAGAAAAAAAGCTGGAGCTGAAGCAGGAAATCCAGGATAATCTGGTAATGCAGGGTGATGAAATGGCTTTATCGCGTCTGTTGATTATTTTGCTGGATAACGCTATGAAGTATTCGCCGGAGCAGACGACAATTACTCTGCGTGCAGCCAAGGTGAAAACACATCTTGTACTGGAGGTACGTGATGAAGGCTGTGGCATCAGTGATGAAGATAAGCAGAAGATTTTTGACCGTTTCTTCCGCGTGGATAAGGCGCGCAGCCGCAGTCAGGGAGGCCTGGGCTTAGGCCTGTCGCTGGCGCTGGCTATTGTGCGGCAGCATGGCGGAAGCATCAAGGTTCTCGACAACAAGCCGCTGGGAACTGTCATGTATGTGAAGCTGCCGACGGATGAAAAGTAATCCTTAGGCTTTCTCACAAGCTGAAATTAAGATGAATACCCCTTTCAGTAATCATTAAGTGAAAGCGTTTATACTGTGCTTAATGAAAGGCGGAGTGTAGAAGCTCTGCTGCTGAAGGGGGATTTTTTATGCCACGAAAATATTGGCTGTTGCTTTTTGCAGCTGCCGCAGTATTGCTGTTTGCGGGCAATGGCAGCCTGCTTGTTACAGACAGCGTTGAATCTAATTACGCTTTGACGGCGAAGGAGATGGTGCTGAGCGGCGATTGGCTGTCACCGCAGATTTACGGTCACTACTGGTATGATAAGCCGATTTTCTTTTATTGGCTGACGGCGTTGGCTTATAAGCTGTTTGGCTTTACTGAATTTGCTTCACGCTTCTTCCCGGCGTTATTCGGCTTGGGCAGTGTAGCACTGCTGGCGTGGGGCGGCAGCAAGCTGGAAAATACGCGCAGCGGCTTTTTCAGTGCGTTGGTGCTGCTGAGCAGTGTGGAATTTTTTCTGATCAGCAAGTCGGTGATTACAGATGCTGTATTGTTCTTTTTCTTCAGTGCGACATTGCTGTTTTTCTATTTGGGCTATCGCGACGGCAGGGCGCGCTATTGGTATATTATGTATGCTGCAGCAGGCTTTGCGGTTTTGACCAAGGGCCCGATTGGCGTGCTGCTGCCGGGATTGATTATTACGTTATTCCTGTTGTGGCATCGTGACTGGCGCGTACTGAAGCGCATGCATCTTGTAAGCGGCACTCTGCTGTGTGCGGCGGTTGCCGTTCCCTGGTATGCTGTAATGTACAGCCTGCATGGCAGTGATTTCATCAATACCTTCTTCGGCACGCACAACTTCCTGCGCGCAACGGTATCGGAGCATCCGCGTGACGATGTGTTTTATTATTATACGCTGGTAAATCTGCTGGCGCTGTTTCCGTGGAGCGGACTTGTTCCCTGGGCTGCCTATAAATGGTGGCGGCAGGGACACCGTAAGCTGGGGGAGCAGCAAAAATTTTTACTGTTGTGGGCACTTGTTGTTTTCATTTTCTTTCAATGCATGGCAACGAAATACATCACCTATACCTATCCGCTGCTCTTCCCGGCCAGCCTTTTGCTGGGAAGCATGCTGGCAAAATACACAGACTGCGTGAATGGCGGCTATATGTATTTTGTCGGCGGAGGCTTTGGCCTGCTGCTTGTGGGAGCATGGTTTGCGGTAAGTCATCAGCTGATAGCATCTGAGCTGCTGTTCTTGCTGCCGTTGGCGCTGATTGTTTGCGTGATGCTGGACTATATATTGCGCTTAGTGACGGGTGAGCGTGCCTGCAGTATTGCGGCAATGTCGGTAGTATTTTATATCGCGCTTATTTTCAGCATTGCAGTCCCGTTCAGTGAGCAGCGCAGTGCGAAGGACTTAGGGGAGATGCTGGCGGCGCAGGATGTGCAGGAGGCAGGCTTATATGGCCAATATCCTACTTCCGCAGTTTTTTACAGCAGCAGCAAAATAGTCAAGCTGATGCACGAGCGAGAGGTTGCAGGTTATGTTCCCAAGGATTTTTCCTGGACCGGCAAGAATGTTATGCCTTATGCAACGCTGGAGCAGAATCCCTATCGTATTGTTGTGGTTACGCCAAAAAGCTATGATAGATTTATTGCTCAGCAGAATAAAAAATGGCAGGTTATTGATGCTGACAACAGCTGGATTATGCTGAGGGTGCAAAAAGGCTGAGCCGGAATATAAGTATCTCGATACTAAGTGCCTGTGACATGGTGTTGCAGGCACTTTTTATAATTTGACAGTTCTTTGGAAAATTAAAGTATAATTAAGTTCAAGATATTATGCTATAATAGTAAGATATTCATTAAACAGGAGGCTTAAGCATGCACAATAAAAATTCCGCTATGGCGTTCATCGTGTTGCTCGGTGTTGTCAGCTTGTTCAGCGATATGACGCATGAAGCGGCAACGAGTATCAAGGGAGCGTATTTATTAATTTTAGGAGCAAGTGCTTCTACCATCGGTTTTATCTCCGGCGTAGGCGAGCTTTTGGGCTATGGCCTGCGTTATCTTTTTGGGCGCCTGGTCGATAAAACGCATAACTATTGGGGCTTTATGATTTTAGGCTATGCTGTGGATGTTTTTGCCGTACCGGCACTGGCGCTTGTCCATCGTGACGGCTGGATAGCAGCCTGTGTGCTGCTTGTTGTTGAGCGCATCGGTAAGGCGATAAAAAAGCCTGCGAAGAATACTATTCTTTCCTTTGCGGCCTCGCAGGAGGGTGTCGGCAAAAGCTTTGCTATACAGGAAGCCTTGGATCAGCTTGGTGCTTTTATCGGCCCCTTGCTGCTTTATGCGGTGATGCTGTATAAGCATGGCGATGAATACGAGGTATACAATGCAGCCTTTGCTTTTCTGGCTTTGCCTGCTGTCTGCACAATTGCTTTTTTACTGTTTGCTAAAAGCCGTTTCCCGAATCCGGAAGCCTTTGAGCCGGAAGCTAAGACAGAGAAGAAGGATAGCTTTGTAGGCAAGAAAAGCTTTTATTTGTATCTTGCAGGTATCAGCTGTTTTGCTTTCGGCTTTGTAGATTTTCCGCTGGTGACTATGCATTTGGCAAAAAATAAGCTTTTTGATGACAGTATTTTGCCGTTGCTTTATTCCGGTGCGATGCTTGTGGATGCGGTGGCAGCGCTTTTCTTTGGCTGGCTGTTTGACAAAATGCGCACGAAGGCATTGGTTATTTCTACTGCGATTTCCGCGTTCTTTGCTGTGTTTGCTTTTGGCGCGACTTCGCCGGGAATGATTATGCTGGGCGTTGCTTTGTGGGGCGTAGGCATGGGCGCTCAGGAATCTGTTATGAAGGCTGCGGTTGCCACCATGACGAGCAAGAAGCATCGTGCCAGCAGCTACGGTGCGTTCGAATTTTTCTTTGGCTTAGCGTGGTTTTTGGGCAGCTGGCTGTTGGGAGCTGTTTATGATTATTCATTGAATACCTTCATCATTGTTTCTGTTGCGGTACAGCTTATTGCTGTACCCTGTTATCTTTTAAGTGAGCGTAGCTTTGCTGATGAAAACGGCAGGTGATTTGCTTCAAAAGTTACACTCCCTTATGTATTCGTGTATACATAAAAAAATTTTGAAAAAAGGCTTGCGTTCTTCAAAAAGTGTGTTATAATAGCGTACATAAGTAAATAACGAGTGGATGATGTATATGGGAGAAGGCACTGCCTACCGAAGGAGCAAAACTCTCAGGTGCTTAATTTTAAGCAGGAACCGTATGCTGACACAACTCTGGAGAGTCCCTTAAATGGGCGCCGAAGGTGCAAAGATGTATTCTGAAATTCAGAAACGTCCTTATCTCTCAGGCCAGTGGACAGAGCAAAGCTTATGTGATGGCGCTATTGCCTATCATATGTCATTGACTTTTACCGGAGTATTTTTTGTATACTCCGGTTTTTTATTTGCTTATAAGTAATTAATGGGAATTTAAAGGGAGATGTTTGAATCATGTTGGAAATTTTGAATGAAATTGATGCGTTTGTCTGGGGTCCGCCGCTTCTGGT
The DNA here is from genome assembly GCA_963603005.1 of Escherichia coli. Taxonomy (GTDB): domain Bacteria; phylum Bacillota; class Negativicutes; order Acidaminococcales; family Acidaminococcaceae; genus Phascolarctobacterium_A. Next base: position 29,644 of record CAVCLW010000006.1, read on the forward strand.
ACTTTTGGTTGGTACCGGTATTCTGCTGACCTTCCGTCTGAAGCTGCTGCAGGTTTTCAAGCTGCCACAGGCTTTGGGCCTGATCTTCAGTGCCAAGAACGATGGCAGTGGTGACGTAAACAGCTTTAAAGCATTGTGTACTGCACTGGCTGCAACTGTTGGTACCGGTAACATCGTTGGTGTTGCAACTGCAATTAAAGCAGGTGGCCCGGGCGCTTTGTTCTGGATGTGGATGGCAGCCTTCTTCGGTATGGCAACCAAATATTCCGAATGTCTGCTGGCTGTAAAATATCGTACTGTCGATGCTAACGGCAATATTTCCGGTGGTCCGATGTACTACATTGAAAATGGTCTTGGCAAAAAATACAAACCGCTGGCTGTTATGTTTGCTGTATTCGGTGTTCTGTGCGCATACTTTGGTATCGGTACCTTTGCTCAAGTAAACTCCATTGTTGAAATTACCCAGATTTCTGCAGGTATTCCTGTTGTTTACACCGGTATTGCTCTGACTGTTGTTGTTGCTGCTGTAACCATCGGCGGTCTGAAATCCATCGCAACTGTTGCTGCAAAGGTAGTTCCTGCTATGGCTCTGCTGTACTTTCTGACTACTGTCGGTATCATGATTGTTTTTGCTGATCAGGTTCCTGCTGCAATCGCAACTGTATTGAATTCTGCTTTCACTCCGACTGCTGCTCAAGGCGGTTTCCTTGGTGCAACCGTTATGCTGGCAATGCGCAGCGGTGTTGCTCGCGGCGTATTCTCCAACGAATCCGGCTTAGGTTCTGCTCCTATCGTAGCTGCTGCTGCTAAAACCAAATGGGCTGCAGAGCAAGGCTTGATTTCTATGACCGGTACTTTTATTGATACTATCATCATTTGTACTCTGACCGGCTTGTCCCTGGTTGTCAGCGGTGTATGGTGCGGACCTCTGAACGGTGCTGCAATGACTGAATCTGCCTTCACCATGGCGTTCCCTGCATTTGGCAGCATTCTGCTGTTGGTTGGCCTTGTACTCTTTGCTTTCACCACTATCCTTGGTTGGAACTACTACGGTGAACGTTGTGTAGAATATCTGATGGGCGTAAAGGCAATTCTGCCGTACCGCATCATTTTCATCTGCCTGATTGCCTGCGGTCCTTTCCTGAAGCTGGAAGAGATTTGGGTTTTGGCGGATATTGTTAATGGCCTGATGGCTATTCCTAACTTAATTGCTCTTATTGCTTTGTCCGGCGTAGTTGTTGCCGAAACCAAGGCTTATCAGAAGCATCTGGCTGAAGAAAAGAATAAATAAGTAAGCCTAGTATTTCATCTTTATATAGCAAAGCGGCGTTGTGCGACTCTCCCCAGAGTTCCCACAGCGCCGTTTTGTTATTAAAAAATCAATAAATATACTTTAGTTTACAGTTTTGCATGTATGCGTGTATACATTGCTGTAAGCTCTTGAAATTTGTTTAATATGTGTTATAATCAGATACATAAGTAAATAATGAGTGGATGAAGTACATAGGAGAAGGCAATGCCTACCGAAGGAGCAAAACTCTCAGGTGCTTATAAAAAGCAAGAACCGTGTACAGACACAACTCTGGAGAGTCCCTTGAATGGGCGCCGAAGGTGCAAAGATGTGCGTATACACATCCTTATCTCTCAGGCCAGTGGACGGAGCAAAACAACAATTATAGCATAGCTATCAGGGCCGCTGACAAACCGGAGTATCAGATAATCATACTCCGGCTTTTTATTTACTTAGGGAACTTTGAAAATGAGAGGGGAAATCATCATGTTGGAAACATTGAATGCAATTGATTCGTTTGTCTGGGGTCCGCCACTACTGGTGCTGCTTGTAGGTACCGGCATTATGCTGACTATTCGTTTAGGCTTGCTGCAGGTATTGAAGCTGCCGCAGGCATTGAAGCTGATCTTCTGTGCCAAGAATGATGGTCACGGTGATGTAAACAGCTTTAAAGCTCTGTGTACTGCTCTTGCTGCAACTGTTGGTACCGGTAACATTGTCGGTGTTGCTACTGCAATTAAGGCCGGTGGCCCCGGTGCATTGTTCTGGATGTGGCTGGCTGCCTTCTTCGGTATGGCAACCAAATATGCGGAATGCCTGCTGGCTGTAAAATATCGTACTGTCGACGCTAACGGCAATATCTCCGGCGGTCCGATGTATTACATTCAAAACGGTCTTGGCAAGCAATATAAACCATTGGCAATTATGTTCTGTGTCTTCGGTATCATGTGCGCATACTTCGGCGTAGGTACCTTTGCTCAGGTAAACTCCATTGTTGAGATTACCAAAATCTCTGTTGGTATCCCGGTTATCTACACCGGTATTGCTCTTACCGTATTGGTTGCTGCTGTAACCATCGGCGGTCTGAAATCTATCTCTAATGTTTCTTCTAAGGTTGTTCCCGGCATGGCAGTAATTTACTTCTTTACTACCTTGGGCATTTTAGTTAGCTTTGCGGACCAGGTTCCGGGCGCTATCGCATTGGTTATTGAAAGTGCCTTCACTACTACTGCTGCACAGGGCGGCTTCCTTGGTGCAACTGTTATGCTGGCGATGCGTAATGGTGTTGCCCGCGGCGTATTCTCCAACGAATCCGGCTTAGGCTCTGCTCCTATCGTAGCAGCTGCAGCAAAAACTCATTGGCCTGCTGAACAAGGTCTGGTTTCCATGACCGGTACCTTCATTGATACTATCATCATCTGCACCATGACCGGTTTGTCCTTGATTGTTACCGGCGTTTGGAACGGCGATCTCAACGGTGCTGCCATGACTAATGCAGCCTTCAGCTCTGCATTCCCTGCCTTTGGTACTTGGTTACTGTTGGTTGGCCTGGTGCTCTTCGCCTTCACTACTATCCTCGGTTGGAACTACTACGGCGAACGTTGTGTAGAATATCTGATGGGTGTTAAAGCAATTCTTCCGTACCGCATCGGCTTCATCATTCTCGTTGCCTGCGGCCCGTTCCTGAAACTGGAAGAAATCTGGGTTATGTCCGATATCGTTAACGGTCTGATGGCTCTGCCTAACCTGATTGCTCTGGTTGCTCTTTCCGGCGTAGTTGTTGCTGAAACTAAAGCATATCAACAACATCTCAAGGAAGAATCTGAGCTGGTTCCGGCAAAATTAGCCGAAGAAACCAATCATTAAGTTTTCCCAATTAATTTTATATAGGCAGCGGCACTGTGAGACTCTCCCCAGAGTTCCCACAGTGCCGCTTGCCTTTGCGCTTGCACAAAAGTTAGCGGTATGCTAAACTAGCCTTAGAGAGATTACTTACAATCTTTTAAATCAAATGTATCAGTAACCAACTACGTGTATATTTTTTCGGTGTGCCGGTTGGTTTGTCAGTATCAGTAGATGAAAGGAAGTGCGCAATGAGCATTATCGGTAATATTATCTGGTTTTTATTTGGCGGTATTTTAGCAGGCATTATCTGGTATCTGGTAGGCCTTGTATGGTGTTTGACGATTATCGGTATTCCGGTAGGACTGCAGTGCTTTAAGTTGGGACGCTTGAGCTTCTTCCCCTTTGGCAAGGACGTAGTTTTGAGCGGCGAAACAACCTCGTTGCTGTTAAATATTTTCTGGCTGATTTTCGGTGGTATCGAACTGGCAATTACGCATGCGGTTTTTGCTGTGATTTTGTGCTGCACGATTATCGGCATTCCCTTCGGCATGCAGCATTTTAAGCTGGCTAAGCTGGCACTGCTGCCGTTTGGAGCACAGATTACGGATAAATAAGCGTTAATTTTTAATGCAAGAACAGTTTATGCAGAAATTTTATTCACGATTTCTTCAAAACTTTGCCCTTGCTATGTCACAGCAATATAGTATACTATGAGTGTAGCAAGAAGTTGCTACACCCTTCCCATCAAATTCATCATAAACAGCTTTCCTAAGAGAAACAGCCTGCAATATCCCCTGCAGGCTGTTTTCTCGTTTATTGGCAAGACTGCTGCTTTTTTATCATAAATTTGCAGTAGTCTTTCTTTTTACTGGAAAATACTTTCTGATATTGATAAAATAAAGGTTATAGTATTGTTAGTTATAATGGGGGGACTGAAAATGATCTTTTTGGCAATGATTCTGTTAGGCTGTCTGCTTGGCTTTGCCGGTGCAGGTGGTGCAGGCTTAACGATTACACTGCTTTCTGTAGGCTTTGGTGTGCCGATTCATACTGCGCTTGGTGTTGCGCTGGCTGCCATGTCGTTTACGATGCTTTCCGGTGCCGTAAGCCATTTTCGTGAAGGTGATGTACTGCTGCGCCTGGGGCTGACAACCGGCGGTGCCGGTATGCTGGGAGCTTTTGCCGGCGCACGTATTTCTGATGCCTTGCCGGGAGATATTTTATCAAAAATGACAGCAGCCTTGATGCTTGCATCATCGGTATTGCTTTACTTTATTCTTTTCCGTAAGGATATGCTGGACAGCTTTGTGGCAAAGCATGCATCGAAAGCAGAGGGCGCAAGCTTTTATGCACATGCGCTGACAATCGGTGTAGTTACAGGTTTTTTGAGCGGAGCCTTCGGTATCGGTGCGACAGCTTTTATCCAGATAAGCCTGATGCTGTTTTTTGGTGTATCGCTTTATCATGCCATCGGTACAACGATGCTGGTTATTTTGCCGATTTCTGTTTCCGGCGGTTTAGGATATTTAGTCAATGGTCACCTTGATTTTTATATTTTTCTTCAGACCTTGGGTGGACTGACTATCGGCGCATATTTGGGTGCTAAGCTTACGCGTCTGGCGTCGCGCAATACTTTGCGTTATATTGTTCTCAGTATGCCGACCATAGGCGGACTGATGCTTTTATTTAAGTAAAAAATAAGCTGTAAACGTGCTTTAGCGTTTATGGTTTACTTTTCTAGCATTATGGTTAACCTTGCAATAAAAGAAGGTTGACTAATCTTTTTATCACGTATATAATTAGTAAGTACACGAATTTATGATGGAGGCACTGTTGTGATTAGTATAAAGAATTTGAAGCATTACTATACAGATGCTGATGGCAATGAGGTAAGGGCACTGGACGGCGTAAGCCTGGAGATTAAGCAGGGCGAATTTGTTGCTGTTATCGGCGCCAACGGCAGCGGTAAATCTACGCTGGCACGTCATTTGAACGCTTTGCTGCTGCCGACTGACGGCACTGTGCTGGTAGATGGCATGGACACTGAAGATGAAAGCAAAATGTGGGATATCCGCCAAAAGGTGGGCATGGTGTTCCAAAATCCCGACAACCAGATAGTTGCTGCGATTGTGGAAGAGGATGTGGCCTTCGGTCCGGAAAATATCGGCGTACCGGGACCGGAAATACCGCAGCGTGTAGCAGATTCATTAGCTGCTGTAGGCATGACGGAATATGCCAAGCATGCACCGCATCTTTTGAGCGGCGGCCAGAAGCAGCGTGTGGCTATAGCAGGTATTCTGGCGCTGCAGCCGGAATGCATTGTGCTGGACGAGCCTACAGCGATGCTTGACCCGCAGGGACGCAAGGAAATTGTGGGCACTGTACGTAAGCTCAATGAAGAAAAAAATATGACTATAGTTTATATTACGCATTACATGGTGGAAGCGCTGGCTGCTGACCGCGTAGTTGTTATGGAAAAAGGTCATATCAGATTTATGGGTACTCCGCGTGAGGTTTTCAGCAGAGTGGATGAGCTGGAGGCCTTGGGACTGGAGGCTCCGCTGGCAGCGAAGGTAGCTAGCGAGCTGCGCAAAAGCGGTGCAAAGCTGCCGCAGGATATTATTACAGATGAGGAGCTGGCGCAGGCATTATGTCAATAAAACTTTCTAATATATATCATACATATTCTAAGGGCACGCCGTTTGAACGCCTGGCGCTCAATGATGTGTCGCTGGAGATTGCCAAGGGCGAAATAGTTGCTATTATAGGACATACCGGCAGCGGTAAGTCTACCTTAGTACAGCATTTAAACGGCTTGCTGAAGCCTGATAATGGCAGCGCAAGCATTGATGACATTGATATTACTGCCAAGGGTGCGGAGGCCAAGACTGCACGTCAGCAGGTTGGCATGGTATTTCAGTATCCCGAGCATCAGCTGTTTGCGGAAACTGTTTTTGAGGATATCGCCTTCGGCCCGCGCAATAAGGGCTTTGCCGAGGATGAGGTAGAAAAGCAGGTGCGTGAGGCTATGGCCTTCGTCGGCCTGGATTATGATACCTATGCGCAGCGCTCTCCGTTTCAGCTGAGCGGCGGCCAGATGCGCCGTGTAGCTATTGCCGGCGTAGTTGCGATGAACCCGGATTATCTGGTTTTGGACGAGCCTTCCGCAGGGTTGGACCCGCGCAGCCGTAATGCAGTATTTAAGGAAATTATGTCACTGCACAAAAGCCGCGGTATTGCCATTGTGCTGGTAACGCACAGCATGGAGGAGGCAGTAAAATATGCTGACCGTCTGCTGGTTATCAACACCGGCAAGGTGCTGTTCGACGGTACTCCCGCAGATATTTTCAAGCAGCATGCCGATGAGCTGGTCAAGGTTGGCGTAGATGTGCCGCAGGTTTACAAGCTGGCGGATTTACTGCGCAAAAACGGCCTGGCAGTGAAAGAGAATATTAAGGACGAAATGAGCCTGGTTAAGGCGATTAAGCAAGCAAAGGGGTGGAAATAATGCTGACAGATATAACCTTAGGACAATATTTCCCCGGTAACTCCTTTATCCATAAGCTTGATCCGCGTACTAAGCTGTTGGCTACCTTGATTTATATCATTGCTATTTTCTTTGCGGCAACGCCGTTGGCTTATGGCATTCTGACCGCCTTTGCAGCTGTGGTAATTCTTATCTCGAGAGTTCCCTGGATGCTGGTATTTAAGTCCTTGAAGCCTATCTGGATTATCGTTATCCTGACGATGCTGATTCATATGTTTACCGCTCCCGGTGAGCATATTGTCTTTACCTGGAAGTTTTTGAGCGTAACTGCCGAAGGCATCGATATGGGCGTAAAGATGGCTGTACGCCTGATTTTGCTGCTGCTGTTTTCTTCGGTGCTGACCTTTACGACATCGCCGATTGTACTGACTGACGGTATTGAAAATCTGCTGCGTCCGTTCAAAAAGCTGGGCGTTCCAGCGCATGAGCTGGCTATGATGATGACCATTGCTTTACGCTTTATTCCTACATTATTGGATGAAACAGACCGTATTATGAAGGCGCAGACCTCTCGCGGCGCTGATTTTGCCAGCGGTAATATTTTCCAGAGAATGAAGAACATGCTGCCTTTGCTGGTGCCGCTGTTTATCAGTGCTTTCCGCCGTGCCGATGAGCTGGCAGTTGCTATGGAAGCACGCTGCTATCGCGGCGGCGAAGGTCGTACACGCATGCATGAGCTGGTATATGCCGGCCGCGATTATCTGGCCTTTGCTTTGATTATTATACTGGCGGTTGGCCTCGCAGTATTGCGCTGGGGGAACGTATGCGTACAATAAAGCTGGTTGTAGCCTATGACGGCAGTGCCTATCATGGCTTTCAGAAGCAGAAAAACGTGCAGACAGTGCAAAATGTTTTGGAAGATGCATTGGCCATGCTGTGCGGCGAGCCTGTAGTAACCGCAGGCAGCGGGCGTACTGATGCCGGGGTACACGCTTTGGCGCAGACGGTGACCTTTACTACGAACGGACGCATTCCCTGTGCTAATCTGGTGCGTGCGGCGGCAAGCCTGCTGCCGGAGGATATCGTAGTAGTGAGCGCCGAGGAGATGCCGGAGGGCTTCCACGCACGCTTCAGCGCACAGTGGAAGACGTATCATTACAAGTTGCTTGTTAATGAGCACGTAAATCCCTTTATGGTGCGTTACGCCTGGCAGCTGCGTCAGCAGCTTGATGTGAAGGCTATGAATGAGGCGGCGGAGCTGCTGTTGGGAACACATGATTTCAGTGCCTTTCGCAGCAGCGGCAGCGTAGATACTTCGCCGATAAAAACAATTTATGCTGCCAAGTGGCAGCAGCAGGGAGAAGAGATTCTTTTCCGCATCAGCGGTGACGGTTTTTTGTATCACATGGTACGCAACATAGTCTGGTCCCTGGTACAGGTGGGACTGGGCAAGCGTGCGGTGCAGGATTTTGCCGCCGAGCTGACGGCACAGCGCTGTGAATTCCTGAACGAGCCTGCTCCGGCACAGGGTTTATACCTGGCGGAAGTCGGTTATCGGGAGTATCCGCAGCTTTAAAGCAAAAACTCTGGGAAAATGCTAAAAATTTAACAAAAATACTTGACTTAAACTCTTAAGTTGCGTATAATATATCTACGTGATTTTCCGCTTGATTTCACTAGCCCCGAAATACGGTGAGAAGATCGCAACGAACTGTATATTTGGAAAATATCTAGGAGGGACACAAGCGATGAAATCTTTTATGGCTAATCCGTCTAACATCGAACACAAATGGTACGTTGTTGACGCAGCTGATAAAACTCTGGGCCGCCTGGCTGCAGAGGTTGCAAAAGTCCTGCGCGGTAAACACAAACCGACCTTTACCCCGCATATGGACACCGGTGATCACGTAATCATTATCAATGCAGATAAGGTTGTTCTGACCGGCAAAAAACTGACTCACAAAATCTATTTCCGTCATTCCGGTTATCTCGGCGGCGACAGCTATGTAAAAGCTGGCGACATGCTGAAGAAAAACCCTGTAAAAATGGTAGAGCTCGCTGTTAAAGGCATGATTCCGCACAACAGCCTCGGCGCTCAAATTTTCTCCAAACTTCATGTATATGCTGGCAGCGAACATCCGCATGCAGCTCAAAAACCTGAAGTAATGGAAATCAACGTTAGATAATATCCGGGAGGGAACAAATAAATGGCAGTAGTTACTTATAACGCAACTGGTCGTCGTAAATCTTCTGTTGCTCGCGTTCGCCTGGTTCCGGGTGAAGGCAACATCGTTATCAACGACCGTGAATTGAACAAATACTTTGGTCTGAAAACCTTAGAGCTGATTGTTAACCAACCGCTCGAAGTTACCGAAACCAAAGGCAAATATGACGTACTCGTTAACGTAAATGGCGGCGGCATTTCCGGCCAAGCTGGTGCTATCCGTCACGGCATTGCTCGCGCTCTGCTGAAAGTTGACGCTGAATTCCGTCCTGCACTGAAAAAAGCAGGCTTCCTGACTCGCGACCCGCGCGAAAAAGAACGTCGTAAATACGGCTTGAAGAAAGCTCGTAAAGCTAGCCAGTTCTCCAAACGTTAATTTTTGGTTTACTGTCAAGCACCAATCACAAACACAAATCGCACAAATTACTCCGCAACTGTTTTGGTTGCGGAGTTTTTGTATTGTCTGTGTTGGTGGGGGTTCTATTTGTGAAACACCGTTTTGGCTGGCATTTTGTTATTGCAATCAAAGCCGGTGAGAATAGCACAGATTATGATGCTTTAATTTCGGTATTTCAAAGGAATTTACGGTTTACGAATATAAGTTGCCTCATCAAACAGTATAATCAGATATTTTGGAATTGTGCTTTGTTCAAATGTTAATAAGTTTACATAAAAAAATGCTCGTGGTTAAAATTATATAAAAATGTAATTTTCACTTGTCAAAAACCTATGAAACATATATACTATAACAAATCGGTCTATTTTCGGACTGAAATAGTATATATGTTTTGAAAGGGGTATTGTTTTGTTTACAAGTATGTTTTTTTATTTATTCATCTGCCTGTTGCTTTTTGGCATTGGTGATGTGTTGGGTGTTGCAACAAAGGCAAAGGTATCTGCTGTATTTGTCAGCCTGATGCTTTTCCTTGTTGGTTTTATGACAGGTGTTCTGCCGCCGGATATTATTAAGCTTGCCGGTCTTACTGACGTAGGCAAATGGTCTTTGATTTTCGTAGTATTCAGCATGGGTACCAGCCTGAATATTAAGCAGCTGATTGCTGAATGGCGCACAGTTGCAGTTGCTGTTTTATCCATGATTGTTTTGATTGCCGGCAGCGTTGTGCTGATTCCCGTAATCGGCTATCAGGAAACTATTGTCAGCATTCCTATTATCAACGGCGGTATCGTTGCTACTCAGATTATGACCAGCGCTGCTATGGATAAAGGCTTTGCTATGGCTGCTGCTTTGGGTACTGTTTTGTATGCTGTGCAAAAATTCTTTGGTACTCCTGTTGCTTCTTACTTTGGCCTGCGTGCGGCCAAGGAAGCATTGGCGGAATTCCGTCGTACCGGTGTTAATCCTTATGCACCGAAGGAAGAGGTGCATGGCGGTGCAGCTCCTAAAGAAACCTTCTTTGAAAAACACAAAAAATTCTATGGTCCTTTTGCTTCTCTGACTATCGCAGCCTTATTCAGCTGGCTGGCATTTGTTATCGGAAAATATACCGGTCTGAGCGCTACTATCTGGGCTTTGATTTTAGGTGCCGCAATGGGCAGCACCGGCCTTGTTCCGCCGAAAATCCTGGATCATGCAAAATCCTCCGGTATTTTCAACGTTGGTGTATTTGCGGTAATTATTCCTTCTCTGGCAAAAATTAAAGTCAGCGATTTGCTTGTACTGAGCTTTAATACCATTATGGTATTTATCGTAGTATTTGTTGTACTTTTCCTGTTCTTCTATATTCTGCCGCTGTGGAAAATCCTGGGCAATAGAAACCTGGCTATGGGTGTAGCTGTAATGCAGCTTTTGGGCTTCCCGGCAACCTATCTGGTAGCAAACGAAATTGCGATTGCTACAGGTGAAACGGAAGAGGAAAGGCAGGTTGTAAACGATGCCATTATGCCGAAATATCTTGTAGGCGGTTTTGCTACCGTTACTACCTTCTCGGTAATTACTGCCGGTATTTTAGAGAAATTCTTGTAAGTTGGTAAAGGAGAATAGCAATGAAATTTGATGCACAAAATTATCCGTATGCTTCTAAACGTAGTGTTGTTTATGCTAAAAACGGTATGGTATGCGTAGGTAATCCTACCGCTGCTTCCGCAGGCCTGCAAACCATGCTTAAGGGCGGTAACGCAATTGATGCCGCTATTACTGTTGCAACCTGTCAGCCTGTAGTTGAGCCTACCGGCAATGGGCTGGGCAGTGATTGCTTTGCACTTATCTGGTATAAGGGCAAGCTGTATGGTATTAACGGCAGCGGTCCGGCGCCGATGGCTGCTTCTATCGCAGCTTTGAAGGAACGTGGCTTTGATAAAATTCCTCCCTATGGTGTTGAGCCGATTAACGTTCCGGGTGCTGTAGGCGCATGGATGGAAATTCATAAAAAGTTTGGCAAGCTGCCTATCAAAACTGTTATGGAGCCTTCCGTCAACTATGCGGAAAACGGCTATCCTGTTTCTCCGAACATGAGCCGCCTGTGGGAAGAGGCTGACGGCTTCTATACTAAATATAAAGACAGACCGGAATTCAAAGGCTGGTTTGATACCTTTGAGCCTAACGGACATTGGCTGCAGCCGGGCGAAGTATTCAAGAATCCCGATATGGCAAAAAGCCTGCGCCTGATTGCCGAAACCTATGGTGATGCTTTCTATAAAGGTGAGCTGGCAGATAAGATTGACGCATTTATGCAGGAGCATAACGGCTTCCTGCGCAAGAGCGACCTTGAAGCCTACAAACCGGAATGGGTTGAACCGCTGAGCGTTAACTATCGCGGCTACGATATCTGGGAGCTGCCTCCTAACGGTCATGGTATTACCGTACTCATGGCATTGAACATTCTTAAGGGTTACAACTTTACTGAGCGCGATACTGTAGAAACAATGCACAAGCAAATCGAAGCTATGAAGCTAAGCTTTGTTGATACTAAAGAATATGTTGCCGAGCCTTCCTACATGAAGGTTACTGCCGAGCAGCTTTTGAGCGAGCGCTATGCCGCAGACCGCCGTGCTCTGATTAATGATAAAGCACTGGAGCCTGTTGTAGGCGACCCGCGCTACAGCAGTACTGTTTACTTCTGCACCGCTGATGCCGAAGGTAATATGGTCAGCATGATTCAGAGCAACTATCGTGGCTTCGGCAGCGGTATCGTTGTACCAGGTACTTCTATTTCCTTTAATGACCGTGCCGAGAACTTCTCCTTTGATGAAAATCATCCGAATGCACTGCAGGGTGGCAAGCGTCCGTACCATACCATTATTCCTGCCTTCATGACCAAAGATGGTCAGGCTGTGAGTGCCTTTGGTATTATGGGTGGCTTTATGCAGCCGCAGGCTCATGTTCAGGTTGCTATGAACATGATTGATTTCGGCCTGAATCCACAGCAGGCACTGGATGCACCGAGATGGCAGTGGATTGGCGGTAAAACTGTAGAAGTTGAGCAGGATACTCCTAACCACATTATCCGCCAGCTGCAGCGTATGGGCCATAACGTTGTGGTTCAGCCCGACCCGTATCATATGGGCCGCGGACAGATTATTATCCGTGATGAGGATGGCGTGCTGTGCGGTGCAACCGAAAAGCGTACAGACGGACAGATTGCCTGCTTCTGATTTAACAGCAGCTTAATAAAAAACTATTTCCCCGATATTGCGTATTTGCGCGATATCGGGGATTTTTGCAATGCTGAAGAAGTTAAGCCTGCCGATATCTGTATTAAAAGAAGAAGCTCTTTAAATTTTGCAATATCTTTGTGAAAAACAAAAATAAAAAAAGGATTTTGGATATACTTGCAAGAATTAATAATAGTTACGAAGCTGTGTGAAGGAGTGAAAGCGAATGATAGTAGGCATAGGCTGTGATATTATTGAAATAGAACGTATTGCCCGGGCAATAAAGCGTGAATCTTTTATCCGGCGAGTGTTTACTGCTGAGGAAGCTGCCTATTGTCAAAGAAGAGGACAGCAAGCGGCGGCAAGCTTTGCAGCACGCTTTGCTGCTAAAGAAGCAGTGCTGAAAGCATTGGGAACTGGTCTGCGCGAAGGCTCGCTGCAGGAAATAGCCGTAGACAATGATGGGCTGGGCAAGCCTTTAGTACAGCTTAGCGGTCACTTTGCGATGCTGGCAAAACAGCTTGGAGTAAAAAATATACAAATCAGCCTGAGCCATAGCAGAGAGTTTGCTGTGGCGTATGTCATAATGGAGGATGGAAAATGAAATTAGTAAACGTACAGGAATTGAAACAGCTTGATCAACTGGCGACAGCGGAATATGCTGTACCGGGACTCTTATTGATGGATAATGCAGCGCAGGCTGTTGCCGATGCTGTTAATGATAGCTTAGACGAGCTGGATGGCGAGAGCGTAGTTGTTTTTTGCGGTGGCGGCAATAATGGCGGCGATGGCTTCGGTGCTGCCCGCTGGCTGCAAAATTACGGTGCAAGAGTGCGCGTTTTTGTTGTAGGCAAGGCGCTTGATGCTGTGACCGGTGATGCTGCGGCAGAGCTGGCGATGCTGCAAAAAACTGATGCTAAGGTAGAGGCTATTGCCGGCGAGGATGACTGGGTAGTAGCTGAGCTTGCTGCCGCAAAAGCTGATATTTTGGTTGATGCTTTAGCAGGAACCGGCTTTCATGGCGAGCTTGAGGGCGATTTGCTGCGTGCCTGCAGATTGATGAATGACAGCGAAAAATATATTGTTGCTGTTGACGTACCGACAGGTGTAAATGCAGACAATGGTGCTGTTTCTGAAAATGCTGTACGTGCGGATAAAACCGTGACGATGGCTTTGTTGAAAACCGGCCTTTTGCTCTATCCCGGCCGTGAATATTGCGGTGACATTGAGCTGGCAGATATAGGTATGCCTGCAAAAATGGTAGAGGAATGTGGCAGCAAAAAATATCGTCTGACAGACGATATTGTGCGCGAGCTGCTGCCGCTGCGTAAAGCATATGCGCATAAGGGCGATGCAGGACGTGCTGTTATCTGTGCCGGCAGCCCCGGCTTCACCGGTGCCGCTGCTTTGAGCAGCTACGCCGCAGTTAAGGCTGGTGCAGGTCTTACAGCACTTTATACTCCGCTCAGCAGCCGTGATGTGCTTGCAGGCAAGCTCACGGAGGTTATGGTGCATGGCTTGCTGGAGCGCATGCCCGGCATTCTTGGCGGCGGTGCTACTGGCGATGTAGTTAAAAACGCTAATGCCGCCGATGTACTGGCAATCGGCCCCGGCTTAGGCACAAGCGAAAGCACACAGCAGGTGGTGCGTGATATTCTGCTGCAGGTGCAGACACCTGTTGTTATTGACGCGGACGCATTGACAGCATTACAGGGACATACGGAAATTCTGACACAGATGCAGGCAGCAAAGGTGCTGACTCCGCATCCCGGTGAGATGGCACGTCTTATCGGCAAGGAAATCAGTGAAATTAATGCTGACCGTATCAATATTGCCGCACAATATGCTCAGGAATGGAATGCTGTGCTGGTGCTCAAGGGAGCACCTACCGTTATTGCCTGCCCGGACGGCACTGTTTATGTAAACAGCACCGGCTCCAGTGCTTTGGCTACAGGTGGCAGCGGTGATGTGCTGACAGGTATCATTGCCGGTCTGGCAGCGCAGGAGATTACTCTGCAGGAGGCTGCTGTGTGCGGTGTTTATCTGCACGGAAAGGCTGCGGATATCAGCGGTATTGATATCGGGCTGGCAGCAGGTGAGCTGGCGCAGTTTTTGCCGGAGGCTCGCTGTGAGGTTTTGAAGGGTAATTAATGCTTTACCGGTAATTTTGTTTACAGACTTCTGTAATTAGTGTTAAAATAAATTGTTGAAGTAAAATCTTCGGTAAGAGTGTGTAAGTTTGCGAGGTGGAACTATTGCGCAAGATTTTCCTGCTGACGCTGCTGGCCTGCTGTATGCTTTTAGGCGCGGTTGCTCAGGCGGCGCAGATAACAGATGTAAAATGGGGTGTCAATAAAGCAGACGTTCTGCGTATTGTTGTTGATGTAACGGATACTGCAGGCTATGCTGTTGATATGGAAGGCGATACGCTGAATCTGACAGTGAATGCTGATAAGGGAGCGCAGGTGCCGTATAGTAAGGCTGTAAAAAGCTCTTTGGCTGATTCCTTGAAGATTGTGGATAAAGGCAGCTATACGGTGGTGCGTGTACCGCTGAAACAGCGCCTGCTGGAAAAAAGCTATAAGGCTTTCGTCTTAAGGAAGGATCCTGCAACAGGCCGTCCCTTCCGTGTAGTGCTTGATGTTACGCCGCGCCAGGCTTCCTATAGCGGTTCCGGTGCAGCAACCACCGTTGTAAGCAACAGACCGGTAGTAAGCAACCGTCCGACAAAAAATAACAGCAGTATCAAGAAAAATACCGTTATAAAAACAAGTACCGCAGCGGATAAGAAAGCGGATAAAAAGAAGAGCAGCAGTAAAAAGAAAAACGATAATAAGAAAAATACTGCTGCTGCCAAAACAGAAACAACAGTAAATAAACCGGTTAATAAATCTGATACTGATAAGCTTGCTGTAATCAAAGGAAACGGCAGGTTCAGTACAAGCGGCGGTCTTGACGGTAAAATTATTACCTTAGATGCAGGTCATGGCGGCAGCGATCCGGGCGCTATCGGCAGTGATGGCACCAAAGAAAAAAATATCACCCTGGCTATTACAAAAATAGTTAAGGAAATTCTGGAAGATAAGGGTGCCAAGGTCTATATGACGCGTACTACCGATGTTGATGTGTTCGGACCTAATGCAAGTGATGCAGAGGAACTGCAGGCACGTGTAAACGTAGGCGAAAAATATAATTCTGATATGTTCGTCAGCCTGCATATTAATTCTTCGGTCAATAAAAATGTTGGTGGTTTTTCTACATACTACTATCCGAAAACCGATAATGATCTGCGCTTAGCTAAAAATATCCAAAATAAGCTGGCAGCTAATTTCGGTGTAGATGATTTGGGTGTACGTCAGGCAAACTTTTATGTTATCAAGCGTATCAGTATGCCGGCAGTTTTGGTAGAAATGTGCTTCATCAGCAATGAAAAAGAGCTGACCTTGATGAAGGGACAATGGTTCCAAAAGAAGACGGCTCGTCTGATTGCTGAAGGCATTGAAAAATATTTTGCATAATACGGAGGCGGCAAGAATGAGAAAGCTAATTTTATTGATGCTGCTTTTGTGTGCAGTAATAGCAAGCGGTTGCAGTGAAAATGTTCCGCCGAAAGAGGATGCTAAGAATGCGGCAACTGCTGCAGTGCAGGAAAAAAAGGATATCAGCTTTATTGTTTATCGTGCAGCTTCCGATGGCAGCGAAAAGCTGTTACCGGAAAAAATTACGATGAAGGATAACGGCAAAAGTTTGCCGGAAAATGCTTTGATTGCCTTGGTAACTACTAAGCCGCAGGACGCGAAGATGGATGATGTTGTACCTATCGGTACTAAGGTGCGCAGTCTTAAAATTGAGCAGGACGGCACTGCCTATGCTGATTTTACGCGCGAGCTGGCAAAGAAGGGACAAGGATCCTATGGTGAGATGATGCTTTGCTACGCTATTACCAATACCTTGACAGAGTTTCCGGAAATTAAACGGGTACAGATTCTGATAGAAGGTAAAAAGGCTATTACCTTGAGTGGTCATATGGATATTGAGGATCCGCTGACGCGTAATACAACTTTATTGTAAAAAACAAAGAAGCGGTACTGGTAAGTCTGGTGCCGCTTTTTCAAATTATTGATTACTATGGCAAGTGTTTTTGCCAAATGTGAGGAGAGTTGGTTATGGAAATTTATTTGAAGGACAGCGCTGCAACAGAAGCTTTGGGAAGACTTTTGGGCAAGCATGCAGCAAGCGGTGACGTTTTCTGCCTGAGCGGTGACCTGGGCGCAGGCAAAACACTGCTCAGCCGCGGTGTTGCTGTGGCCTTGGGAGCAGCTGCGGAGGATGTCAACAGTCCTACCTTTGCTATCATGAATGTTTATCAGGGGCGTGAGCTGGAAATAAGACATTTTGATTTATATCGCCTCAACCGTCCGGAGGAGCTGGAGGACATCGGCTTTGAGGAATATGCCGGAGGCGATGGTGTAACATTGATTGAATGGGCTGAGCTGTTTAAGGAGGAGCTGCCGGAGGAATATCTGCAGATTACTTTGCTGCACGATGGTGAAGGCCGTCGTGCTGTGCTGCAGGCTCTGGGTGAAAGATATGAAAAACTGCTGCGGGAGGTAGAAGAAGATGCTGACTTTGGCAATTGATACGGCCACTAAGGTGTGCACGATTGCATTATGCCGTGACAAGGAAATTTTAGCTGAATATACGATAAATATGGGGATGACACACAGCGAAGGCTTGCTGCCGCAATTAGACCAGCTGCTGCAGCGTACCGGTGTACAAAAGCAGGACATCGAGCTTTTGGCTGTCAGCATGGGCCCCGGTTCTTTTACCGGTCTGCGTATCGGTTTGGCAACGGCAGAGGCTATGGCCTACAGTTGGCAGTGCTGCCTGCACGGAGTAGATACTTTAAAGGCGATGGCCTATAATATCCAGTTGGAAGGCAAGGTGCTGTCACCGGTGCTGGATGCGCAAAAGGGTAATTTTTATCAGGCCTTATATGAATGGCGCAACGGTGAGCTTGTAGAGCTGGCACCTGTTGAGGTTGTCAGTGCGGAAAAAGCATTAGAAAGAATTGCGTTGCAGGGAACCCCTGCGTTGCTTTTGGGCGAGTGCACCAAGCTTGCAAAAAACGGTCTGCCTGATTTTATCAGCGTAGCACCGGAAGCATTGCGTATGCCTAAAGGCAGCTCTGTAGCATTGGCTGCCTTGGCAGAATTTGATGCAGAAAACGATAAGAAAATTTTTGGCCTGGAGCCATACTATATCAGAAGATCGGAGGCTGAGGAATTGTGGGAGAAGAAGCACAAGCAATAATAAGCTTCAGAGCAATGACGGAAGCGGATATTCCGGCATTGGTTGCTATAGAGGCACAATCCTTTTATGATGCCTGGAATGAAAATATGCTGCGCAATGAAATAGCCAACGAGCTGACTACCTATCTGGTAATGGAATATGCCGGCAAGCTCGTCGGTTATGCTGGCTTTTGGCTGGTGGCCGGCGAAGCTCAGATTACCCGCGTGGCTGTTGCGGATGAAGAACGCGGCCAGGGCTATGGCACGCGTCTGACGGCAGCTTTGGTCAACAAGGCCTGGGAGCTTGGCGCTACGGCTATGACGCTGGAGGTGCGCGAGGGAAATATTGCCGCACAGAAGGTTTATCTGACCTGTGGCTTTGCCAGCGAAGGCATTCGTCCGAATTATTACGAAGACAATCATGAAAATGCAGTTATAATGTGGCTGTATAAAGAAGGAGCAGGCCATGAATAAAGAGCAGAAGGATGTATATATTTTAGGTATTGAAAGCAGCTGTGATGAAACTGCGGCTGCCGTAGTAAAGAACGGGCGTGAGGTACTGAGCAACATTATCTCCTCCCAAATTGTTATTCACCGTAAATTCGGCGGCGTTGTGCCGGAAATTGCTTCCCGTAAGCATATCGAGAATATTATGCCTGTTATCGACGAGGCTTTATCTCAGGCAGGCGTTGGCATGGAGCAGATAGATGCTGTTGCCGTTACCTACGGACCTGGTCTGGTCGGCGCGCTGCTTGTCGGCCTTTCGGCTGCTAAGGCGCTGGCCTGGGCAACGGATAAACCGTTGATAGGTGTCAACCATCTTGAAGGCCACGTATTTGCCAACTTTTTGGCAGACAGCGAGCTGAAGCCGCCGTTCATGGCGCTGGTTGTCAGCGGCGGACATACGGCACTGCTGAAGGTTACCGGCTATAACAGCTTTGAGCTTTTGGGTCAAACACGTGATGATGCGGCAGGCGAAGCCTTCGACAAGATTGCCCGCGTTATGGGGCTGCCTTATCCCGGCGGTCCGGAAATTGAGCGTTTGGCATTGGATGGCAATGATCATGCTATTGATTTTCCGGTAGCTCGTTTGGATAAGCCTTATGAATTCAGCTTTAGCGGTCTGAAATCCGCCGTAATCAATTATCTGCACAATCAGCAGCAGGCAGGACGTGAGGTAAACCGCAGCGATGTTGCGGCATCCTTCCAGCGTGCGGTTGTTGATGCATTGGTTAAGGAAGCGGTGCATGCTATGCAGCATACGGGCTACAATAAAATTGTGTTGGCCGGCGGTGTTTCTGCCAACAAAACCTTGCAGAATACATTGGCAAAGGCTATGGAGGAGATTGGTGCCCAGCTGGTGCATCCGACACCGATTTTGTGTACCGATAATGCTGTAATGATTGCCTGCCGCGGTTATTTTATGTATCAGGCCGGTAGCTTCAGTCCATTGGACTTAAACGCTAATCCATCTTTGAAATTGGGCTAAACAAGTGTCTTTTGAAGTGCATAAGCCTGTGGATATTGTGGATAAACGGGCAATATCCACATATAAACGCATTACTGTTGTGGAAAAGCTTGTGGATATAGTGGATAAAATAGTGGATTAATCAGATAAAGCTGTGGAAAGGACAACAGCAGGAAGAAGAGGGGAAACATGCTGAGCAATTTAACAGCAGAACAAAGAAACAGTTTACAAGCTATGCCACAGGTACTCGGTTTGGCGGCAGATATAGCACATGCTGCTGTAACGATTTATCTGCCGGGAGAAAATAAAAAATTTTTTAATGTTTATAAGCAGGAGCAGCCGATGACGCAGGTCGGCAATGTGCGTCCAGATATGACGGGACGGCGTGTACGTGCGGTTGAAGAGCCGCTCGTAGCACGTGTACTGCAAAAAAATGTGCCTGTGAACGGCAAACGTGAATGGGCCTTGGGCATGTTCAACAGTCTGAAGGTTTTTCCGCTGCGTGACAGCCGCGGACATTGCTACGGTGCCGTCAGCTTTGAAAGTGCTGCTCCCGATGATATCATTATTGCGCAGTCGCTGGAGCTTTTGTGCAATCTGCGCCAGGATGTGAGCAATAACAGCAACTATCAGCGACTGCGGCCTTCTGACGGCATTATGGTAGTAGATGCCAACAGAGTGATTGTAGCTGCCAACAACCGTGCGCGTCATATGTTTGACGTTATGGATATTTCTCATCTTGTCGGCTGCCGTACCAACGATGTTGCTATCAACTGGCCGCTGGTCGGTATGGTTATGGAAACAGGCACGGCGGAAAGCAAGGAATTTACGATGCATGGCATTTTGCTTTCCATACGTATTCTGCCGGTAATTCCCAGGCCGAAGGCCGGTTGTGCTATTGTTATTTTGCAAGATATTACCGAGCTGCGCAAAAAGGATGAGGAGCTGCTGATAAAATCTGTCGTAATTAAAGAGATTCATCACCGTGTAAAGAACAATCTGCAGACTATTGCCAGTCTGCTGCGTCTGCAGGAGCGTCGTGCACAATGCGACGAAACTAAAATAGTTTTGCGCGACTGCGTCAACAGAGTTAACAGCATTGCTATTGTGCATGAGTATCTTTCGCAGCAGGATACCGGTCTGATTGATGTCGGTAAGGTGGCTAAGGGAATTTACCAGGCGATTATCAGCAGTATGTTGCATCCGGAGTTTGTTCTGCATGCCGATTTCAAAGCAGATCCTGTACAGCTGCCGTCTGATAAGGCAACAAGCATCGCTTTGATTCTCAACGAATTATTGCAGAATACTATAGAACATGCTTACGAAGGACGGATGAGCGGCAGTCTTAAGGTTCGCTTTGCGGAAGAAAGCAAGCGTTATGTTTTATCGATTGCCGATGACGGTGTAGGACTTCCGGAAGGTTTTTCTTTAAACAGCAGCCGTCACAGCTTAGGACTGAAAATTATTAAGACTATGGCGGAAGCCGACCTGCAGGGAAGCTTTAGTTTGACGAATCGTGAGGATGGCGGTACACTTGCATTAGTAACAATTCCAAAGGGGAGGCTGGAAGATGTTAAATAAACTGAGAATATTACTGGCAGATGATGAAGCTATTTTGCGTCTTGATTTGCGCGAAATGCTGGCGGATGCCGGTCATGAAATAGTAGGCGAGGCTGCCAACGGACAGGAAGCAGTAAAGCTAGCTAAAGAATTAAAGCCTGATTTTATTATCATGGACGTAAAAATGCCGATTATGGACGGTATTACCGCAGCAAAAATTATTGCTGCCGATAATATTGCTCCGGTATTGCTGCTGACAGCTTACAGCCAGCAGGATATTGTTGAACAGGCATCGGATGCAGGCGTTATCGCTTATCTGGTTAAGCCTGTACGTGAGGAGCAGCTTTTCCCGGCGATGGAGATTGCGGCCAAACGCTTTCAGGAAATGCAAAAGCTTAATCTGGAGCTTGATAAGCTGAAGGAAAGCCTTGAGACACGTAAGCTGCTGGACCGTGCCAAGGGTATTCTGATGGCAGCGCACGGAATGACGGAGCAGGAAGCATACCGTAAGATGCAGCAGTTCAGTATGGCTAAACGCATCAGCTTAAAGGAGCTGGCGGAAAGCATTATTGTAGCTGCGGCTAAAAGACAACAATGAGCTGAAAGGGCAGTGTGAACTGCTCTTTTTTTATGCCCAAGCAAAAATTTAGGCATGCGAAGCAAAAAAATAGAGCATTGAAGTAGATTTTTGAGGGTGCGAAACAGAAATTGCGACAAATTTGTAAAAAACAGCAAAAAAGTACTTGCATTTTTTCCTAATATGGATATAATAAGAATTGTGGTTAGCACTCAGAGTAAATGAGTGCTAATAACCAAGAAGCAAATTACTCTCACGTAAGTAAGAATACTCGAAAGGGGTTATAAAAATGTTAAAACCATTAGCTAATAACGTAATTGTAGAGGTTGTAGAGGTAGAAGAAAAAACTGCCAGCGGCATTTTCCTGCCGGATACCGCAGTAAAAGAAAAACCGCAACAGGGCAAGGTTCTGGCTGTAGGCAGAGGCAAATACAGCGACAATGGCACTCTGATTAAACCCGAAGTAAAAGCCGGTGATGAGATTATTTTCGCAAAATACAGCGGAACTCCTGTTAAACATCAAGGTAAGGATTACCTGATTCTCAGTGAACGCGATATTTTAGCTACAATCGAGAAGTAACATAAAAACTGTAATTAATTTGTAATTGAATTTTCAAAGGAGCGATATAAAATGGCTAAACAAATTCTGTTTAATGAAGAAGCTCGTCGTAGTCTGGAGCGTGGCGTAAATGCTCTGGCTGACGCTGTAAAAGTAACCCTCGGTCCTAAAGGCCGTAACGTTGTACTGGAAAAGAAATTCGGCGCACCGACCATCACCAATGACGGTGTAACCATTGCCCGCGACATCGAACTGGAAGATCCGTTTGAAAACATGGGCGCACAGCTGGTTAAAGAAGTATCCATCAAAACCAATGATGTTGCCGGCGACGGCACTACCACTGCTACCGTTCTGGCACAGGCTATGATTAACGAAGGCATGCGCAACGTTGCTGCCGGCGCTAACCCGATGGTTCTGAAAAAAGGTATCAAAAAAGCAGTTGATGTACTGGTTGACGAACTGAAAAATGTTTCCCAAAAGGTTGAAACCAAGGCTGCAAAAGCACAGGTTGCTTCTATCTCCGCAGCTGACGATGAAATCGGTAACCTGATTGCTGATGCTATGGAAAAAGTTGGCGATGACGGCGTTATTACTGTTGAAGAATCCAAGACCATGGAAACTCATCTGGAAACCGTTGAAGGCATGCAGTTCGACCGTGGCTATATTTCTCCGTACATGGCAACCGATGCTGATAAAATGGAAGCTGTACTGAGCAATCCGTATGTATTCATTACCGACAGAAAAATCACCATGATTGCCGACATTATGCCGGTTCTGGAAAAAGTTGTTCAAAACGGCGGCGAACTCTTAATCATCGCTGAGGATGTTGAAGGCGAAGCACTGGCAACTTTGGTTGTTAACAAACTGCGTGGCACCTTCAAGGCTGTTGCTGTTAAAGCTCCCGGCTTCGGCGACCGTCGTAAAGCAATGCTGCAGGATATCGCTACTCTGACCGGTGCAACCGTTATCAGTGAAGAAGTTGGCCGTAAGCTGGACAGCGCAAGCATGGCAGACCTTGGCCGTGCAGGTCAGGTTCGCGTAACCAAAGAGTTGACTACTATCGTTGACGGCTTGGGCGACAAAGAAGCTATTGCTGCACGTGTTGCTCAAATCCGTGCACAAATTCCGGAAACCACTTCTGATTTCGATAAAGAAAAACTGCAAGAACGTCTGGCTAAATTGGCTGGTGGCGTAGCTGTTATCAAAGTCGGCGCTGCTACCGAAGTTGAGCTGAAAGATAAAAAACTGCGCATTGAAGATGCTCTGAACGCTACCCGCGCTGCTGTTGCCGAAGGTATTGTTGCCGGCGGCGGTACTGCTCTGCTGCAAGTACAGCCTGCTCTGGCAAAAATCAAAGTTACCGGCGATGAAAAGACCGGCGTAGAAATCGTTAAACGCGCTATTGAAGAGCCTGTTCGTCAAATCGCTTACAATGCCGGCCTGGAAGGCGCTGTTATCGTTGATACCATTAAACGCAGCCGCAAAGGCTATGGCTTCAACGCTCTGACCGAAGAGTATGTTGATATGATCGAAGCCGGTATCGTTGATCCGACTAAGGTTACCAGAAGCGCACTGCAAAATGCTGCAAGCATCGCTTCTATGGTTCTGACCACCGAATCCATCGTAGCTGACAAACCTGCTAAGGAAGGCGCTGCTATGCCGGCAATGCCTCCGATGGGCGGCGGCATGCCCGGTATGATGTAAGCTGCAGACCGGATGTCACAACAGTATAATATAGCTTGAGTAGGCTATAGATAGCACACTCTGTTACTGATTTGGTAGCAGGGTGTGCTTTTTTGTTACAAAAAAGCTAACGTAAAAAATTTTCTGGGCATTAGTGTATTCTAATTATGTTTTTTTGCTGGCAAATATGCTATAATAATTTCATTCTATAGACAGAAGGAGCTGTTGATAATGGGTGAAGCTGCAGCCGAAAAAGATTTTTATTGGAAGCTGTTTAAATCAACCTTTATAATTAGTGCATTTACCATCGGCGGTGGCTTTGTAATCATTCCGCTTTTGAAGGCAAAATTTGTTGATGAATACAAATGGATGGATGATAAGGAAGCATTGAACCTTGTGGCGATTGCGCAGTCTGCGCCGGGTGTTGTGGCAGCAAATGCTGCAATCAGCATGGGCTATAAGCTCGGCGGTATCCGCGGTACTCTTACTGCTTTGCTGGCAACGATTCTGCCGCCGCTGATTACCTTGAGCGCTATTTCCTACGCTTATGATGCCTTTGCACACAACCAGTATATTCAGTTGGTTTTGAAGGGCATGCAGTGCGGCGCAACGGCCATTATTATTAACGTTGCTATTGACTTGCTCAAAAAAGAGCTGAAGAAAAAATTGGCCCTGCCGCTTTTGATTATTGTCGGTACCTTTATTGCCAATTATTTCTTTGATGTAAATCTGATGTATGCAGTAATTGTGGATGCTGTTATCGGCTTCTTCCTGCTGCGTGACAAGAAGTACGCGTAAGGAGGTAGCGAGATGTATATTTATTGGGAGCTTTTCTGGAGCTTTGTCAAGGTTGGTGCCTTTTGCGTCGGCGGCGGTTATGCTTCGATGCCGTTGATTCAGGCAGAGGTTATTGAAAATCATGCATGGATGACGATGCCCCAGTTTATTGATATTTTTACGATTTCGCAGATGACGCCCGGTCCTATCGGTATCAATGCGGCGACGTTCGTCGGTACAAAGGTGGCAGGCCTGCCCGGTGCTATTGCTGCAACTGTGGGGTTTGTTTTTCCGTCGGTGTTCATTGTATTGGCATTGGCAAAATTGTTCTTTAAATATGGTGATATCGGTCCGATTCGCGGTATTCTGAACGGTCTGCGTCCTGCGGTTGTGGCACTTATCTGCTCTGCCGGATTAAGCTTTGTAATGCTAGCGCTGTGGAATACGGAAATGCTGCCGAAGGATTTTACCAAGGTTGATTTGCTTGGCTGCATTGTGCTGCCGATTTCTCTGTGGTGTATCCGTCATAAGATGAGCGTTATCCGTACACTGTGCATGAGCGGTGTTTTGGGTTTGATTTTGGGTATCGCGGGTATTCGCTGATATTTGCTTTTGCAGCGCGCTGCGTTGGGAGCTTTGGCTTGCGGCATGGCGCGCTTTTTATTATATTGAAGTTAACTTCTGCAAATTAACGGTTGACGCAAACGGAATTCTGCTATATAATAGATACAGTTAACCAATGAATAGCGTCGGTTAACTACTAAGGTTAGGGATGTGAATTACAATGCAAAAGATTATTGCACTGGCCGATAAGGTTTTAAATGGTCAGGATATTACTAAAGAAGAAGCTGAATTTTTGATTAACGTGAGCGATGATGACACCATGCTGCTTTTGGCTATGGCTGACAAGATTCGCCAAAAATATGCCGGCGATGCTGTTGACTGCTGTGCAATCATCAACGGCCGCAGCGGTAAATGCAGCGAGAACTGCAAGTTCTGCGCACAATCCGCACATTATCATACCGGTGTTAAGGAATACGGTCTGCTGAGCGAAGAGGAAATCTTCAATGCAGCTAAAAAAGCTAAGGAAGCAGGCGCTGTACGTTTCTCCATCGTTACCAGCGGTCGCGGACAGAGCAAAGCCGATGACTTTGAAAATATCTGCCGTACTCTGAAACGTATTAAAGAAGAACTGCACATAGAAGTTTGCGCTTCTTTGGGCATTTTGACTGTAGAGCAGGCAAAAGAGCTTCGCAAAGCCGGTGTAACCCGCTACCATTCCAATCTGGAAACCGCAGGCAGCAATTTCCCGAATATCTGCACTACTCATACCTATGCTGATAAATTTGTTACCATCAAAAATGCACAGGCTGCCGGCCTGCGTGTTTGCAGCGGTGGTATTTTAGGCCTTGGCGAAACACGCGAGCAGCGTGTTGAATGGGCCTTCACCCTGAAGGAGCTGGGCATTGACAGTGTACCTCTGAATATGCTGACTCCGATTCCGGGCACTCCGTTTGAAAACAACAAACCGCTGCCGCCGCTGGAAATCCTGCGTGCGTTCGCTGTTTTCCGTTTTGTTCTGCCGAAGGCACAAATCCGTACCGCAGGCGGCCGCGAAGTAAATCTGCGTGACCTGCAGGCACTGGCACTCAATGGCGGTGCAAGTGGCATTATGATCGGCGGCTATCTGACTACTGCCGGCCGCGGTACTGACCGCGATATGCAGATGCTCAAGGATCTTGATCGTCCGCGCAGCATGCCGAATCTTGATTAATTAGTTTTCCATGAATTTTTAATACAAATCTTACACCTTAAAATCTCAAAAAGATAAGCAGACTGTTATTGCGAGCAGTCTGCTTATTTTTTAATATGTGCGTGATAACGCACCGTCTTCTGCATCACCAATCCCTCTACGTATGAAAAATACGGTTCTATGTCAAGTTTTGGGGTATTTAAGACTTTAACATCATAGACCTAGACAACACATAATTATTTTTGCAATTCAACTAGCCTCTAGTATATTTATATTGGAGGCTGGTTTTGTTTTTCTAAAATAAGACATAGTTATCCTAATGCGATTTTACTATATTTTATTCCAGATACAGTATTCTGTTTCGAAATCTGTCGAAATTCCTTACACCATAGCTGATTCGCTTCAATACTTTTATTTTATTATTACTGCCTTCAATAAAGCCATTAGAAACTCTTTCGCCAATTATATTTGCGATTTCAGTTTTCCAATTACTAAAAGTCGTAATGCAATGCCTAAATTCAGGAAGTGATAAATCAGCTGCCAACAATAACCAGTTTCCCAGTTCTTTTTTTGCTTCAGTTCTTGTCTGTTTCCTGAATACTTCATAAAAACGTTCTTTCAAAACATATGCTTTTTCAAGATCATAGGATGAGTTAAGCATCCTAGCTAACTCTGTTTTATCTTCATCTGTCAGTTTGTATTCCGGCTTAAGCAAAAGATAACGACTTCGCTTGAACCATTTTCTTTTTGTTTCATGAAATTCTTTTTGGATGCGTTTTCTAACATTCTCTAAGCTGTTTATGACTACTCTGATAACATGAAACTTATCTGCTACTATCTTGGCTTCGGGAAACATGGTTTTGGCAACAGACCTGAACAAAGTACTTAAGTCCATAACTATTTTCTTGACTTCAGCGCGTTCTTTATATGGATATTTCAAAAAATGCTTACAGAGATCCTCTGTATTACGACTCGGCAGAATATCTATTACTTGATGTTTAACAGGATCTGCAACATTGCACTGAAATTTTTCTCCACCGGCATTGCCTCTGAATTCATCTATTGCAATGCATTCCGGTAACTTAGGATGAGGACAATTGAGCTTGTCGAACCATCTTATTATACTGGTCACAGATACTCCCAGTCTTTTAGCGACAGACGTAAAAGACTGCAATCTAAAGGATTCAGTAAGCGATTCAATATAAAGTCTGTTAGGAAAATGGCAATATCTTTTTATATATGGATTTTCTTCAGTAAAAGTAGCATTACAATGTTGGCAAACATAACGTCTTTTTCTTATTGTGACAATTAACGGCTTACCTAAAACAACTAAATCTCTGACCGTTTGAAGTCTGTAATCCTTAATATAAGTAGTACTATTACCACAGTGAGGACAACGATGTTCATTCACAGGCATCTCTATAAAGGCTTTATATGATCCTGTTGATTCATCTTCCTCAAAATATTTTGTGATTACCCCTTTAAAAAAAGGAATGGATTGTGTATAATTGTCTTGAAGCATAAGATGTCTGGTCTCATTTGTAGATTGTATTGTTTTGGTCGATGATATTTTACTACAATTCCAGCATTTTATGCTTTATTTTTTTCCTAAAAAATAAGTGTTGGAAGTATTGACTTAATCCAAGTCAATACCCCAACACTTATTATAGAACCAAAAATACGCCGTCGGGATTGCTTCTTTGAATCCGGCACGTTCTGACGCACATATTTATTAGATAACGCACCATCTCCTGCATCATCAATCCTTCGACGTATGAGAAATCCATATCATCAATCCATCATTTATTTGCGGACGCACTGCCCTCTACGGCAAAATTTATGATATAATATAATTTACTAATGACTTTCAAGAGGTGAAGCAAAATGCAGTCACACTTTCTTATTATTACCGGTATGTCCGGTGCAGGCAAAACGCAGGTTGTGCGTACCTTAGAGGATTTAAATTTCTTTTGCATTGACAATTTGCCGGCAACCTTGATTCCTAAGTTTGCGGAGCTTTGCCGTCAGACCTCGGAGGAAAAGGTAGCTCTTGTTGTTGATATCCGTGGCGGACGCTTTTTTGATAAGCTGCTGCAGGTTTTGGATGAGATGGAGGCCAGCGGCCAAAAATATGAGCTGCTGTTTTTGGATGCTTCCGATGCGACACTGGTGCGTCGTTACAAGGAAACGCGTCGTCGTCATCCCTTGGGTGAGCGCAATACCTTGCTGAAAAATATTACCTGTGAGCGTGAATTGCTTGATCCGCTGCGCGAAAAGGCTACGCATATTATTGATACCTCGACGCTGACAACGGCACAGCTGAAGGCTAAGGTAACGGAAATGTTTGGCGAGGGCTCTTCTAAAGAGCGTATGGGCATTGTTGTGCGTTCGTTCGGCTTCAAGCATGGTCTGCCGCTGGACAGTGACTTGGTGCTTGATGTGCGTTTTTTGCCGAATCCGTTTTATGTGGAGGAGCTGCGCAATATGACTGGCAACGACCGCCCGGTAGCGGATTTTATCTGCCGCTATCCGCAGACCTTCCAGTATCTGAAGCTGGAGGAGCAGCTGCTTGATTTTCTTGTACCGCAATATATTAACGAAGGCAAGGCACAGCTTGTTATCAGTGTAGGCTGCACAGGCGGACAGCACCGCAGCGTTTTTATTGCCAATAAATTGTACGAATATCTGCGTGAAAAGGGTTACAGCGTTGATGTGACGCATCGTGATATTCCTCACAGAAAGTAAGGGAGGAGCCTAATGGGTTGGATTAGTTGGCTGTGTCCCGGCATTAATTTGAAGCGCTGGCTGCTGCTTTTTGCGGTAGGTGTACTTTTATGTGCTTTGGGACTGGCTTTGTTTTTTAATTATCAGCTGATGGGCAAGGCAGAAGAACTGCTCTTCCAGATGACCTATCTGACAACAGGACGCTATTCAAACGGCCTAATTATGACGATGGGCGTGGGTTTTCTTATCGTGGGCTTTGCTATTATGGTGTACGGAACACGTCGCTTAATCAGTTCGGTAGTATCTGTTGTAGTGCCCGACAAAAACGGTTCATTGATGGAAACGATTTTTATGCAGCGCAAGCTGACACGTGGCCCTGCTATTACCGTTGTCGGTGGCGGTACCGGTTTGTCGACGTTGCTGCGCGGCATGAAGTATATCACCAATAACTGTACGGCCGTAGTAACAACTGCTGATGACGGCGGTTCTTCCGGACGTCTGCGCAAGGAGCTGGGTATTATTCCTCCCGGTGATTTGCGTAACTGCCTGACGGCTCTTGCTGACCGTGAGCCGCTGATGGAACGTTTGATGCAATATCGCTTTCAGGGCGATTCTCCGCTTGCAGGCCATTGCTTCGGCAATCTGTTTATTGCGGCGATGGCACAGGCTGAAGGCGGCATGGAGGCCGGACTCAATGCTACGAGCCAGATTCTGAAGGTACGCGGCAGGGTTATTCCGTCTACACTGGAGGATATCCGCCTGCAGGCGCGGATGACTGACGGCAGTGTTGTGACTGGCGAATCCGAGATTCCTAAGGTGCACAAGCATATTAAG
This sequence comes from Escherichia coli, assembly GCA_963603005.1. Lineage (GTDB taxonomy): Bacteria > Bacillota > Negativicutes > Acidaminococcales > Acidaminococcaceae > Phascolarctobacterium_A. Next base: position 59,329 of record CAVCLW010000006.1, read on the forward strand.
AAAATGATGATGCTGCCGGCGGATGCACAGGCAGCCAACGGCGCTATTGATGCTATTTTAAATGCCGATGTGCTTATTTTCGGACCGGGCAGCCTGTATACCAGTGTTATTCCTAACCTGCTGGTTGAGGGAATCCGTGATGCCGTTGTACGCTCGAAGGCAGTTAAAATTTACATCTGCAATGTTATGACACAGCCCGGCGAAACCGATGGCTACGGTGCTTATGACCATGTGCAGGCGTTGGTTGACCATGTCGGTACACAGTTCTTGGATTACGCTATTGTCAATTCCCAGGATGTTACTTCGGAGCAGCTGCGTCAGTATGATGCTGAAGGCTCGCGTCCTATTACGCCGGATATTGATAAAATCCGCAGTCTGGGAATTACGGTTGTGCCGGCGCGCTTGATAAGCAAGGATGATTTGGTGCGTCATGATCCGCGTAAATTAGCGCGTGTGCTTATTGCTTTGATTTACCGTCTGCGTCTTTTTGGGCGCGGTATGCAGTTTTTCGATTATTTCTTTATGCGTGCGGGCATGAAGAAGCTGTATAAACAGAAATAAAAACAGACGCTGCAGCCTTGTCGGCTGAGAAGGGAGGAGTCTGCTTGTCTTTTTCCAATGATGTAAAAAATGAATTATCTCGTATAGAAACTAATGATGCGACCGGTGACAAAGCAGAGCTGCTCGGTCTTTTGCGTATGAGCGGTGCGATTGTTATCCGCGGTATGAATATAGGCATTCACTTTTCAACAGAAAATGCTGCTTTGGCTAGACGTGTACTGCAGCTGTTGAAGAGCAATTATCAGGTGCAGACGGAGGTAGTTATTACCCGTTCACGCCGTTTGAAGAAAAATAACCGTTATCAGGTACATGTAGTGCCGGCGCCTCAGGTAAGCAAGGCGCTGAACGAGCTGCAGCTCTTAAGTGTAGAGGGCGATTTAAAAAATCCGTTGCTCTCGCATCACGAAGGCAAGCGCACCTTTTTGCGCGGAGCTTTTTTGGGCGGCGGCAGCATCAGTCGTCCGGCCAGTGATTACCATCTGGAGATGGTTACCGGCAACGAGGATTTTGCGCAGACGATTATTAAGGTTATGCAGAGCTTTTCCTTGAAGGCCAAGCTGACCGACAGAAAAAACGAGTATATTGTTTATCTGAAGGATGGCGAAAGCATTATTAATTTTTTGAGCGTTATCGGTGCACATAATGCGATGATGGAGCTGGAAAATGTCCGTATTGTCAAAGAAATGCGCAATAATGTCAACAGAGCGGTAAATTGCGAAACTGCGAACCTGAACAAGGTGGTTAAGGCTGCCGTGCGTCAGGTAAGCTGTATCCATTATATTGATGAGCATATGGGGCTGAGCGAGCTGCCTCAGGGATTGCAGGATACGGCGCGTCTGCGACTGCAGTATCCGGATGTATCGTTAAATGATTTGGTGGAATACTCCGGTGGCTTGGGTAAATCCGGCATAAATCATCGTTTGAAAAAGCTGCAGGATATTGCAGTAGGTTTAGGTATGGAATTGGAGAAAGCAGATAAATGATTAAGAAAGTATGTTTAGTATTCCTGGCGCTGGTTGTCGTACTTTTGGCGGCTGCAGGTGTTGCATGGAAGCTTAACGGCGAGCGTTGGCAGCAGGAATATGCGGCCTTTAGGAAAACCGGTGCACCGGTACTGATGTATCACGCTGTCGGTCTGGAAGAAGGTGCAGACTGGCCAAAAACGCTGATTATGAAGCCGGAGCTGTTTGAAGCGCATTTGCAGTACCTGAAGGAGCAGGGCTACACGATTGTGACGGTAGCAGAGCTGGCAGAGCGTCTGCAGCAGGGAAAAAGTGTAGATAAGTATGTTGCCTTGAGCTTTGATGATGGCTATAAGAATAATCACAGTGTAGTGCTGCCGTTATTGCAGAAATATGATGCCAAAGGTTCTTTCTTTGTCATCAATAGGGACATCGGCGATGAGCTGCATATGAATGAGCAGGAAATCAAGGAGCTTATTGCTGCCGGTATGGAGCTTGGTTCGCATACCTACAGCCATAATCCGTTGGCTGCTATCGATGAAAAATATTTGGTGTGGGAAACGGATACGTCACGTTATTGGCTGAAGAAGAAATTCGACGGATATATTGTGCGTACCTTGGCTTATCCTAACGGCAGCTATAATGACAGGGTTATCGCCGCAGCGAAAAAATATGGCTTTTACAGGGCGCTGACTGGTCATGTAGGTGTCAATACGGCGGCTACGTATCAAAAGGCACCTTTCGAAATGTACCGCGTAACCGTTGCCGATGACGGTAACGGACTTGAAGGCTTTAAGAAACGCTTGGAGCAGGCATATTTCTTCGGCTTTTTGCAGACCAAGGGCATTGATATCAATATTGTGCGCGATATATTTGTGCGCTAAGTAAAATTTAGGGAGACGGTTGTCTCCCTTTTCTTTTGCAAGTAATGTTAACCGTGAAAATAAAATAGGTTGACAATAAATAAAAACTGGCGTATCCTATAAACTATGAACTGTAACAGAGGTTACAGAAGCTTTGGAGGCGTAAAATATGCATTTGAGTACGAAGGAACTGATTTTATGCGCATTGTTTATTGCGCTTATTACTGTGGGAACATTTATTAAAATTCCGGTAGGCACCGATGTCTATACACTGCAGTTTTTGTTTACTTTATTGGCCGGGTTGCTGCTCGGACCGCGTCTGGGTGCGATTGCCGTCGGCACTTATGTTGTCATGGGTCTGGTCGGCATTCCTGTTTTTGCATCAGGCGGCGGCCCCGGTTATATTGCGCAGCCGACCTTCGGTTATCTTCTGGGATTTATCGTGCAGGCATGGGTAAACGGTGCCTGGGCGCGCAAGGCTAAACAAATCAATTTTCGTAGCCTGTTGGAAGCAAATCTTGTTGGTATGGTAATTGTTTATTTGTTTGGACTCGTGTGGTTCTATGTAGTATCCAATTATATAATCAATGCACCGATTTCTGTGTGGGCAGTTATCTGGTACTGCGGTATTCTGCAGGTTATTCCTGATGTTGTGCTCTGCATTGGTGCGGCGATGCTGGGTGTGCGCGGTTATAAGGCCGGCATCTGGCTGAAGGCATAAAAAAGCAGTCCTTGCAATCTTATAAAAAGGTTGCGGGACTGCTTTTCGCTTTTAATATGCTTTTAGAAGGCCTTCTGTAGGAAGGCATCCAGGGAAGATTCGTTCATGCTGCCGACTATGCGTGCAATTATATGTCCGTCGGCGCTGATGATGTAGGATGCCGGAATAGCGTCAATGCCGTAGGCTCGTCCTAGTGCCTGATGATCGCCGTAGGCAGCGGGAAAGGTGTAGCCCTTGCTTTGGATGAAACGTGCAGGATCCTGTTCGTTATCATCTACGCTGAGAATAACAAAATGCATTTTGTCTTTGTATTCGGCGTATTTCTTTTCAATATGCGGCAGCTCGCCGACACAGGGAGGGCACCAGGTCGCCCAGAAATTGATAAAGACAGGCTTGCCCTTTAAGTCACTCAGACGCATGGTTTTGCCGCTGCCTAACTCTTTGTAGCTGAAATCGGGTGCGGTTTCGGCAGCTGAGGCAGCAGCGGTGTTCATCTGCGGTTTGCTGTCGGCAGTTTTATCGGAGAAAGGACAGCTGCAGCCAGCAGTAAATAATAGCAGCGCAGTCATAGATAAGGTGAGCAGGATTTTTTTCATGTTGACCTCCTTATAAGAATAAGAGAAAAAAGTGTATATAAATTAAAATTTTTTGCCGAGAGAAATTGCCTTTACCGGGCAGACCTTGCGGCATTCACCACAGGCGATACATTCGCTGTCACCTACATGCCGGCAATCCATTTTGCAATGTTCCATACAACGGTCGCAGTTGATGCACTTTACGGTATTAACCTTCATGCCAAAGAGGGAGATTTTATTAAAAAGTCCGTAAATAGCGCCTAAAGGGCAGATGAAGCGGCAGAAGGGGCGATAGATGAAGATAGCTGCCAGTACGGTAAGACACAGCAGTGTCAGCTTCCAGATAAACAGCTGGCCCAAAAGCTCACGAATCTGCGGCTTGAAAAATGCCAGGGGCAGAGCAGCCTCCAAAGTACCTGCGGGGCAGATAAATTTACAGAAGGCCGGTACGCCGCTGCCGGTGAACTGATAAAATGCTAGGGGCAGCAGCAGGAGAAAAACCAATGCAATAAAATATTTCAGGTAGCTGAGCAGATAGGTAAAACGGTTGCGCTGCAGCTTAGGCGTAGGAATTTTGTAGAGCAATTCCTGCACGAGGCCGAAGGGACATCCCCAGCCGCAGATAAGACGCGCAAAGATTAACGCAAAGAGCAGAATGAAGCCCAGCACATAGAAGGGAATGCGCAAAAATACACCGCTGAGCGAGCTTTGCAGCGAACCAAGCGGGCAGGCACCCAAGGCTCCGGGGCAGGAATAGCAGTTTAAACCTGGCAGGCAGATATTTTTGCTGCTGCCTTTCCAGATATTGCCATCGGTAAAGCCTGCAAAATTGCCGTTATATAGGAAGGCGGTGCAAATTTGTACAAGCTTACGTTTAACCAATGCCGATACACTCCAGACAAATTGTCGCTGCCTTGCGCCAGACGGCAAGATATTCTCTGTTGCAGATACCATACGTCAGCATGGCGGCAGCGCTCAGAAGGATTAAAATACGTGTTATTTTCATAGCAAGCAGACCTCCTATATAATTACTAAGAATATTCTAGCATATACAATGAAATTTTACTATGAATGCATGACTATACATTATTGAGGTTGGGTAGCAAATAGCAGAAAATAATATTAAATTATTTCTATCCGCGTGTTGCAATGATTTTCTGACTGGTGTTGTATGGATAAAAGCGTATGAACAGGCTATAATAAAAACAGATAATGCAATGGAAGAATATAGGTCGCGAAATAGTATTTGTAAATGAGCAATTTAAAAAAATCCTTGCAAAATAGGCAAAAACAAGGTAAAATAAAACAAGTAATAATATATTTTTTTGGAGGTAATCGTTATGCGTAAACACATCAAAACTGTTAATAAAGCAATGCTGAACAAAACTCTGCGTACCGGTGGCTGCGGCGAGTGCCCGGCTTCCTGCCAATCCGCTTGCAAAACTTCCTGCACCGTTGGCAACCAGGTTTGCGAACACTGCAAATAATATCTGAGCTTAATGCAGCTCCCTGTCTGGTGCAGGGGGCTGTTTTACTATCTATGCAAAAAGAAAGGTTGGAATACATGCTGATACATAAAATGCGTCTTGATGATAATATGGCTGTGCTGGATATCAACAGCGGTGCCGTTCATCTTGTAGACGATGTTATTTACGATTTACTCGATTATTATGATGGCAGCAACGATGCTGAGGCTATGGCTGCTTTGAAGGATAAATACAGCGAAGAGGATTTGCGCGATGCATTGGAAGAAATGCACGGCCTGCAGGATGAAGGTCTGCTTTTCAGCCCTTCCTTTGATGTGCCGCCGACTTTTGCAGAAAAGCCGATTGTAAAATCCCTGTGCCTGCTTGTAACTCATGACTGCAATCTGCGTTGCGGTTACTGTTTTGCTGACACCGGTTCTTTTGGTGGCTGCCGTCAGCTCATGAGCAAGGAAACTGCGGAAAAGGCTATCGAGTTTGCTATTGAAGGCAGCAAGAAGCGCCATAACCTGGAGTTGGATATGTTCGGCGGTGAACCGCTGATGAACTGGCCGGTTGTTGTTCATATTACAGAATATGTACGCCGTCGCGAAAAAGAAACCGGCAAGAATATTAAACTGACTTTGACAACCAACGGTACTCTTTTGAATGATGATAATATCAAATTCCTCAACGATAACCGTGTTATGCTGGTTCTGAGCCTTGATGGCAAGAAGGAAACTCATGATGCTATGCGTCCGTTCCCGAATAAAGCCGGCAGCTATGATGCAGCTGTACGCGGCTTTAAGAAGGTAATTGACAGCCGTGAGGGCAAAAACTACTATCTGCGCGGAACCTATACCCATTTCAGCACCCATTTCTGTGAGGATGTGCTGGATATGACTAAGGTTGGCAAGGAGATTTCCGTAGAGCCCGTAGTAGGTATTGATGAGCCTTGGGTATTGACCGAGGACGATCTGCCGGTAATTTTCGATGAATATGATAAGCTGGCACGCGCATATCTGGAGCGTCGTCGTGAAGGTAATCCCTTTGACTTCTTCCATTTCAATGTAGCACTTGATAACGGTCCGTGCGTAGCTAAGCGCTTGGCAGGCTGCGGTGCCGGTCATGAATACTATTGCATTACTGCCGATGGCGATATTTACCCGTGCCATCAGTTTGTAGGCCGCGAACAATATAAGATGGGTACCTTGGATACCGGTATTGTTACACCTGAGATGGTGCAGAAGTTCCGTCATACTCATGTTCTTACTAAGCCGGAGTGCAGCAAATGCTGGGCACGCTTCTTCTGTAGCGGTGGCTGCCACGCCAATGCGGATTTAATTAACGGCGATATTACCAAGCCGTATGAGTATGGTTGCCGTCTGCAAAAGAAACGTCTGGAGAATGCTATCATTGTTCAGGCTGTTCTGTCTGCCGAAGCACAGGAAGGCGAGGACCTGCGGCCACATATTAATAACTTCACTTACGAAAAATAACAGATAGTTTCTCGTGCGCTCTGCGAAAGCAGAGCGCATTTTTACGTTTTCGTCGATAATAGTGAAAAATGCCGGAAAAAAACAAGCAGGAATTTTGCTGCTGAGAAAGAAAAAAATCTCGAAAATTTTTCGGGAGAAAGTGATTTTTTTACGCAAAATTTGCCGTTTTTCGGTAGAAAATCTAACTTTTTTTGAACTTTTTTCAAGAAATTTTGATGCCGAAAAAGGCGATAATCAAGCATAGTTGTTTTTCCACGAATCCTAGTGTTTCACGAAAAAATGTTAAAAAAGTAACAAAAAAGGTGTTGACATAATGCAGGTCACATGGTATTATATACAAGTCGACGCGATACGGCAACAAAACAAAAGCCAAAATCGCTAGGCACTGAACCTTGAAAACTGAACATAAACCTAGAAAAAAGCGAATGTGCGGGTCGAGCGCGAAAGCGCAAGACCAAGTCAAATAACTTCTTTTTTAATAATAAGAGCTAGATTAGTTCTTCAATAAACTTTATTGGAGAGTTTGATCCTGGCTCAGGACGAACGCTGGCGGCATGCCTAACACATGCAAGTCGAACGGAGATTACTTCGGTAATCTTAGTGGCGAACGGGTGAGTAACGCGTGGGCAACCTGCCCTCTAGATGGGGACAACATCCCGAAAGGGGTGCTAATACCGAATGTGACAGCAATCTCGCATGAGGATGCTGTGAAAGATGGCCTCTATTTATAAGCTATCGCTAGAGGATGGGCCTGCGTCTGATTAGCTAGTTGGTGGGGTAACGGCCTACCAAGGCGATGATCAGTAGCCGGTCTGAGAGGATGAACGGCCACATTGGGACTGAGACACGGCCCAGACTCCTACGGGAGGCAGCAGTGGGG
>CAVCLW010000007.1:0-65862 GCA_963603005.1 Escherichia coli
ATCGAGCACAAAAATTGGACTAGGTCGACCCAACCACAAGTAATGGACTAATGCTAAAAACTGCTCCCTCCCAAGAATTAAACAAATATTACCATGAACGGAGGGATGCTGCATGAACATTTACGTTTGGCGACACAACAAAACATATCACAGTCACAGTATGATTGATGAGCCCTGCGTCAACAGCGAATTTTATCTTGATGCGATTGCTGTTGTGCTGGCACATGATTTGGAAGAAGCACTGACCAAGCTGGCGGAAGAAAACAAAGGCTGGCGCACGGAGGATCTGCGGCAGCTGCCGTGCAGCGTATATCCTGCAGATAAGGCGGCAGTAATTTTTTCCGAGCTGCGCGGGATTATTCCGCATCTCTAAAAACAAAAAAAGCCCGAATTCCCACATGAAATGTATGTGAGAATTTGGGCTTTTGCTTTATCTGCTTACCAGATGCTTTTTAAAATCGGCAGTAAAATAGGTGCCAGGATAGAGGTGCTGATGCCGGTAAGGGCAATCGCTACACCGCCGATAGCCAGCTGAACGGGGCTGACATTGGCGCAGACGCTGGTGCCGAGGCCATGGCTGGAGGCGCCGATAGCAAGACCGGCAGCCAAATGGTTTTTGATTCCCAAAAGACGCAGCAGCTTGTGATTAAAGGTTGAACCCAGCATGCCGGTAAAGATAACAGCAGCCGTAGTCAATGCCGGAATGCCGCCGATGGTTTTGGAAACGTCAATGGCGATTGGCGTGGTAATGGATTTGGGGATGAGCGAAAGCAGAACCTGCTCGCTGGTACCCATGGCCTTGCCGCAGAAGTAAACCACTATGATAGCCGAAAGCGTTGCCAGTGTAACGCCGCCGACAATAGCACCGGCCTTAGCCATGATGATTTCACGGTTCTTGTACAAAGGCAGGGCCAGAGCGATGGTTGCCGGTCCTAAAAGAAAGTTAATGAATTCCGCACCGGCCTCGTACTGCTTGTACTCTACGCCGGGTGCCAGAACGATGACGGCGATGACCAGAGGGCAGGCAATAACGAAGGGCGGAATAATATTCAGACTGAAGCGGTCGATGATGATTTCGCTGATAGCGTACAGGATAATCGTGAGACCGATGCCAAAGAGCGGTGAATTGAGTAAAGCGTCGGGAAAAAGCATCATTGACTCTCCTTTCCTTTGAGCATTGCTTCGATAAAGAAGGCTGTGACAGCCAAAACAACAACGCTGCAGACGATAATGGTAACGGTAATGGGCAGCAGCTCAGCTTTGATAACATCTACATATAATATAACGCTGACGCCTGCCGGTAAAAACAGCATGCCCATTTTGGAAATCAGGATATCGCAGATGCCCTCGATGGAGCTTGCCGGAATAACGTTGCCGCAGAGAAGTGCCGTTAAAATCAGCATTCCCAAAAGAGCGGGCGGAAAGGGTACGCCGAGGGCGTTGATGATGAGCGTGGATACCCATTGCAAAAGCAGCAAAAAGGCAATACCGCGCAATAAGCTGGTGGGTGACATTTTGTTTCCTCCTCATAAAACATGCAAATAATATAATTATAGACCTGTTGGTGGAAGTACGCATAAAGGTCAAAACGGCCGGGGTTAGCCGATGGTCTTTGGGGTTAAGGGTACTTGGCCGACAGAACGACATGCTATTAATATTGCCACAAAGCTAACAATATGTCAACAAAATGATGGTAATTTTTCACTGAATTAACACAGAAAACTATTTGACTTTTTGACTTTTGCTGATATAATAGCAATTAGAAAGTGAATAGTGGTCCGGAAATGGAAAAGAGTCCATTCGGTTATTGACTGCTATTGAACCTGATAGAAGGAGGTGCAGCGTGATGAATGAACGCTACAGTGAAGAGGTAAAGGCTATATTGGAGGCTGCTCAGCAGCAGGCAGTTATGAACTATCACCAGGAGCTGACAACGGCACATGTTCTGGCAGCATTGTGCGGCAGCGACGGCTTCTTTAAATATTTGCTGCAGAGCCTGCACATTGATGAAAATGCTTTCAGCAAGGATGCTAAGGCTTTAGTACAAAAAATCCCCGGAGTAAAAGGTCAGGACCGTCAGCTGATGATGGGTACCGGCTTTGCCAGAGTAATGGCTATTCTGGGACAAGGTAAGGAAGAAATCGGCATCGGCCAGCTGGTTGCGGCTATGGCAAGTGACGGTGACAGCGATGTAGTATCGCTCTTCCGTAAATATGGTATAGATAAGAAAAAAGTTGAGGCGGCATTTATGCAGTATCAAAATAGCGAAGCGAATGATGAAACTAAAAAGACGCTGGAAAAATACGGCCAGGATCTGACAGCAAAAGCTAAAGAAGGCAAGTTGGATCCGGTAATCGGCCGTGATGAGGAAATCCGTCGTACGATTGAAATCCTTTCGCGTCGTAAGAAAAATAACCCGGTGCTTATCGGTGAGCCCGGCGTTGGTAAAACTGCCATCGTTGAAGGTCTGGCAAGACGTATTGTTGCCGGTGATGTACCGGAAAGCCTGAAGAATAAAACCCTGTATGCTCTGGACCTGGCAGCTCTGGTTGCCGGTGCCAAATACCGTGGTGAATTCGAAGAGCGTCTGAAAAAAGTATTGAAGGCTGTCAGTGAAAGCGCCGGTCAGATTATTATGTTTATTGATGAGCTGCATACCGTTGTCGGTGCCGGCGCTGCCGAAGGCGCTATGGATGCAGGCAACATCCTGAAACCGATGCTGGCACGTGGCGAGCTGCGCTGCATCGGTGCAACTACGCTGAACGAATACCGTAAGTATATTGAAAAGGACAGTGCGCTGGAGCGTCGTTTCCAGCCGGTAATGGTTAAGGAGCCGAGCGTTGAAGATACAATTTCCATCCTGCGTGGCCTGCGTGAGCGCTATGAGGTACATCATGGCGTGCGCATTAAAGACGCTGCCCTGGTGGCTGCTGCTGTGCTTTCTAACCGTTATATCAATGACCGTTTCTTACCTGATAAGGCTATTGACCTGGTAGATGAGGCTGCTGCCCGTCTGCGTACCGAAATTGATTCGCTGCCGACCGAGCTTGATGAAAGCAAACGTCGTATCCTGCAGCTGGAAATTGAAGCTCAGGCCTTGGGTAAAGAGGAGGACGCTCAGTCCAAGGATCGTTTGGCTAAGCTGAATGAGGAGCTGGCAAAGCTGCGTAAGGAAAATGACGAGCTTGTTAAACGTTGGGATGCAGAAAAGGCTTCTATTGCCCGCGTACGTGAGGTAAAGAAGGAAATCGATGCTGTGAAAAACCAGATGGAGCAGGCTGAGCGCGACTATGACCTGAATAAAATGGCTGAATTGAAATACGGTCGTCTGCCTGAGCTGCAGAAGGAATTGGCTGCTTTGTCCAAGAAGGATGAAAACGGCAATGACAATGTTATGCTCAAGGAAGAGGTTGACGAAGAGGATATCGCGAAGGTTGTCAGCACCTGGACCGGCATTCCTGTTGCCCGCTTAGGCACCGGTGAACGTGCTAAACTGGTTCACCTGGAGGAAATCCTGCACGAGCATGTTATCGGTCAGGATGAGGCAGTCAAGGCTGTCAGTGAGGCCGTTATCCGTGCGCGTGCCGGAATCAAGGATCCTAATCGTCCGATTGGTTCCTTTATCTTCCTTGGTCCTACCGGTGTCGGCAAGACCGAGCTGGCTAAGACCTTGGCAGAGGTCCTCTTTGATGATGAACGCAATATGGTGCGTATCGATATGAGCGAATACATGGAGAAGCATACCGTATCGCGTCTGATCGGTGCGCCTCCGGGATACGTCGGCTATGATGAAGGCGGTCAGCTGACTGAGGCTGTACGCCGTCATCCGTACAGCGTAATCCTGTTGGACGAAATCGAAAAGGCACATGCAGATGTCTTTAACGTATTGCTGCAGGTTCTGGATGATGGCCGTCTGACTGATGGTAAAGGCCGTATCGTTGACTTCAAGAATACCTTGATTATTATGACCAGTAACCTTGGCAGCAACGAGATTATGAAAGCGCAGGGCTCTATGGACAGAGAAAAGATTCAGCAGATGCTGATGAACTTCTTCCGTCCGGAATTCCTGAACCGTGTTGATGACATTGTTGTCTTTAAACCGCTGCAGGCAGAACAGATTAAGGAAATCGTTAAACTGGTACTGCGTGAGCTGGGTGACCGTCTGAATAAGCAGCTGGAACTGACGCTTACTTATACCGACGAGGCTGTCGCTTTCCTGGCAAAGGCCGGCTTTGATCCTGCCTTCGGTGCTCGTCCGTTGAAACGTCTGATTGTCCACACTGTTGAAAACATCCTGGGCAAGAAGATTGTTGCAGGCGAAATTAAAAATGGCGACAAGGTTGAGGTTGTATTGGTAAATGATGCAATTGACGTTGTCGTAAAATAAAACAGCTTTGGGTTTAAGTGCCCTCTGCTGCCGTGAAAGCGGCGGCGGAGGGCGCTTTTTTCTTTGCTCCAAACTTTTCCCGAACGATTTTCTAAAAAACTGTTAAAAAGTTCACAGTTTATTTGACGTTTACGCGTTGGATTGGTATAATTAAAGTGAATTATTTAAGTGATTGAGAACCCGGGTTAGATTTTGCACAGGATTTCGAAACTGAACAGCTTTCTGCTTGGGTTTTATTGTTTCTACAAGTAATTTTTGGGAGGTAGATTTCAATGAAAGTTGCAATTATCATGGGTAGTAATTCTGACTGGCCTGTACTTGAGGCTGCAGAAAAAACTCTGAAGGAGTTTGGCGTTGAAACTGAAGTAGTAGTTGCTTCCGCTCACCGTACTCCGGACGTAGTACAGAACTTTGCTAAGGGTGCCCGTGACCGTGGCGTAGAGGTAATTATTGCCGCAGCCGGCGCAGCTGCTCATCTGGGTGGTTTTATCGCTGCCTTTACTACCGTTCCTGTCATCGGTATTCCTATTAACGCAACACCGTTGGCCGGTATGGATGCACTGCTGAGCTTTGTACAGATGCCTTCCGGTGTACCTGTTGCAACGATGGCTATCAATGGTGCTAAGAATGCTGCATTGTTCGCGATTCAGATTCTTTCCGTCAAATATCCGGAGCTGGTAGAAAAGTTGGCAGAGCATCGTGCAACAATGCGTGAAGAAGTAAGAGCTAAGGGTGAAAAGCTGGCTTCCATGCGTGGCGTTCCTGCGCAGGAGTTCAAGGACTTACACCTGTAATAGTGAATAGTGAGTAGTGGATAGTGAATAGAAACTGACTGCTAAACATTAATAACTAATTACTGATTACCGATCACTGATCACTTATAACTAACCACTAATAACTGACAATTGATAACTAAAAACTAAAATTAAGGAGAAAAATTGTGGAGCAGATTTTCGAGGAGCAAAATTTTAGCGAAGACAAGCTGCATGAGGAGTGCGGCGTCTTTGGTATCTTCAGCCATAATGAGGACGTAGCACTCAACACCTATTGGGGACTGTATGCGCTGCAGCATCGTGGCCAGGAAAGTACCGGTATTGTTGTTACTGACGGCGAGCGTATGAAAATTAAAAAGGGCATGGGCTTGGTTGCCGATGTTTTCAAGGACGGCGTTGCTGATTTGCAGGGCTATGCGGCTATCGGCCACGTACGTTATTCCACCACCGGTGCAAGCATGCCGTATAACATTCAGCCGCTGAAGGTTTATTTTGACGGTGGTAACCTGGCTCTGAGCCATAACGGTAACCTGACTAATGCCGGTCAGCTGCGTGCTAACTTGGCTAAGGAAGGCGCAGTATTTAATACTACTGTTGATAGTGAGGTTGTATTGAACTTGATTGCCTACAGTGCACGTCCGACTATTGAAGAGCGTGTAGCAGAGGCTGTTAACCAGATTAAGGGCGCTTTTGCTATTCTGCTGATGACTGATAACAAAATTATCGCAGTACGCGATCCCTACGGCTTCCGTCCGCTGGTACTCGGAAAGATGGAAAACGGCTGGTGCGTTGCTTCTGAATCCTGTGCCTTTGACTTAGTTGGTGCAGAGCTGGTACGCGATGTTAAGCCCGGCGAAATGATTATTATCGACAGCGATAACTCCGAACCGCGCAGCATGATGTGGGCTGAAAACAAACCGGCAAAGCCTGCGCACTGTATTTTTGAATATGTTTACTTTGCTCGTAATGACAGTATCATCGACAACCAATCTGTATATGATGCACGTATCCAGATGGGACGCGAGCTGGCTAAGGAAACGCCTGATATTCATCCGGATATCGTTATATCTGTTCCTGATAGCGGTACTCCGGCGGCAATCGGCTATGCTATGGAGGCCGGTGTTCCCTTCCTGGAAGGTCTTACCAAAAACCGTTATGTAGGCCGTACTTTTATCCAGCCGACGCAAAAGCAACGTGCTAATGCAGTACGTCTGAAGCTGAATCCGGTACGCAGCGTTGTAGAAGGCAAATCTGTTGTTATGGTCGATGACTCCATCGTTCGCGGCACTACCAGCGGCAAGATTGTTAAACTGCTGAAGGAGGCAGGCGCACGTGAGGTGCATGTATGCATTTCTTCTCCCCCGGTAACAGACAGCTGCTACTATGGTATTGATACCTCCGAGCGCAAGGAGCTGATTGCGGCACGCTGCACGGAAAATGAAATCTGCCGTTATATTGGGGCAGACAGCCTGCATTATATTTCTTTGGATGGCATGAAACGCGCTATTGATAAAATTGACCCCGAAGGTTTGTGCTGTGCTTGCTTCAGCGCTAAATACCCCGATAACGCAGACAGTGTAATCAAAGCAGAACCTAAAAGCATTATTGAATAACAGGAGGAAGGCTCATGAGCGAGGAAAAGAAACAACTTACTTATGCTGATGCCGGTGTAGATATTGATGCTGGTAATAAGGCAGTAGAATTAATGAAGGACAGCGTACGCGCTACCTACAGACCTGAGGTTATAGGTGACTTGGGCGGTTTCGGCGGCCTGTTTGCTTTAAACAGCGGCAAATACAAGGAGCCTGTGCTCGTCAGCGGTACTGACGGCGTAGGCACTAAGCTGAAGCTGGCTTTCATGGCTGATAAGCATGATACTATCGGTCAGGATGCTGTAGCAATGTGCGTTAACGATATCCTGGTACAAGGCGCAGAGCCCTTGTTCTTCCTGGATTACATTGCAGTAGATAAGGTTGATTCTCAAAAGGTTGCCAACATCGTTAAGGGTGTTGCCAATGCCTGCAAGGAAAGCGGCTGTGCTCTTATCGGCGGCGAAACTGCCGAAATGGCCGGCTTCTACTCCAAAGGCGAATATGATATCGCAGGCTTCTGTGTTGGCGTAGTTGAGAAGAGCAAAATGATTACCGGTGACAAGGTTAAGGCCGGCGACGTGCTTTTTGGCCTGCCCTCCAGCGGTGTGCATTCCAACGGCTTCTCTCTCGTACGTAAAATCTGCTTTGAGGCTATGGGTTACACTATGGACACCGAAATTCCGGAATTTGGCTGCACCTTGGGCGAAAAGCTGCTGACTCCGACTCGTCTGTATCCGAAAACCTGCCTGCCGCTGATTGAAAACTTCGATTTGCACGGTATGGTACATATCACCGGCGGCGGCTTCTATGATAATATTCCCCGCATTCTGCCCGAAGATTGCGATGCTGAGGTAAATGCCGAAGCTTGGGAAGTTCCTGTTGTCTTCAAAAAACTGCAGGAATGGGGCAATGTGCCTTGGGCTGAAATGTACCGCACCTTCAACATGGGCGTAGGCATGGTATTGGTTGTTGACCCGTCTGAGGCTGACGCTGTACGCGCTCACCTGAAGGCTGAGGGCGAAACCTTCTATGAGCTGGGTAAGGTTGTTCCCGGCCACAAAGAAACGATTATGAAAGGCGGCGTTTTCGGTGCATAAAATCGGCGTACTTGTAAGCGGTCGCGGCAGCAACCTGCAGGCAATTATGGACCGTATCGCTGATGGCTATCTGCCGCTGGAAATCGCGGTTGTAATCAGCGATAAGCCTGATGCTTTTGCTTTGGAGCGTGCGCAAAAGGCCGATATCAAAACCGTTGCCGTAGAGCGTAAGGCTTGCGCTTCCAAAGAAGAATTTGAAGCAAAAATCAACGCTGCTCTGGAGGCAGAGGGCTGTGAGCTGGTAGTTCTCGCAGGCTTCATGCGTATTCTGAGCGCTGATTTCGTAAATAAATGGCAGCATAAGATTATTAACATTCATCCGGCGCTGCTCCCGAGCTTCCCCGGTCTGCACGGCCAGAAGCAGGCTGTGGACTACGGTGTAAAATTCAGCGGCTGCACCGTTCATTTTGTCGATGCAGGCACTGACAGCGGCCCGATTATCCTGCAGAAGGTTGTTCCTGTTATGGATGACGACACCGAGGATACTCTGGCTGACCGTATTCTGGTACAGGAGCATATCGCAATGCCGGAGGCTTTAAAGCTTTGGGCAGAAGGAAAGCTGACAATCGAAGGCAGAAAGGTAAAGGTTAAAGCATGAAAATTAAAAGAGCATTATTAAGCGTTAGTGATAAAACTGGCATTGTAGAGCTGGCAAAATTCCTTAGTGACAACGGCGTAGAAATTATTTCTACCGGTGGCACCATGAAGGCTATTAAGGAAGCAGGCATTCCTGTAACCTATGTAAGTGATGTAACCGGCTTCCCGGAAATCATGGATGGCCGTGTAAAAACTCTGAATCCGAAAATTCATGGCGCAATCCTGGCTGTACGCAGCAATCCGGAGCATATGAAGGCTTTGGCTGAGCATGACATCACCCCGATTGACCTGGTTGTAGTTAACCTCTATCCCTTCCGCGAAACTGTTGCCAAACCCGGTGTAACCGAGGCTGAGGCAATTGAAAACATTGATATCGGCGGTCCGGCAATGGTACGTGCCAGCGCTAAAAACTTCAAGGACGTTGTTATCGTAACCTATCCGAGCCGTTATGCCGACTTAATGGAAATGCTCGCTAAAGAAGGCGACGTTGATGCACGCACCCGTAAGGAGCTGGCACTGGAAGCCTTCACTCATACTGCTGAATACGATGCAATGATCAGCGAATATCTGAAGAAGCAACTGGAGAAATAACCATGAATATTTTATTAATCGGTGGCGGCGGCCGCGAACACGCTTTAGCTTGGAAGCTGGCGCAAAGCCCTAAGGTTGAAAAAATTTATGCTGCTCCCGGTAATCCGGGCATGGCACTGCTGCCTAAATGCGAATGCATTGCCCTGGATGTTGAAAATCTGGAGGGTGTAGCAGATTACGCTGAGGAAAAGAGCATTGACCTGACCGTTGTAGGTCCTGAGGCACCGCTTGTTGCAGGTCTTGCAGACGTTTGCAAGCGCCGCGGTCTGCCGGTGTTCGGTCCTTCTAAGGCTGCAGCACAGTTGGAAGGCTCCAAGGCATTTTCCAAAGAGCTGATGGCAAAATACAATATTCCTACCGCATTCTTCAAAATTTGCGAGGATATTGAAACCGCTAAGGCTTACGTTGAAGAAAAGGGCGCACCTATCGTAGTTAAGGCTGACGGTCTTGCAGCTGGCAAGGGCGTTGTTGTTGCTATGACTAAGCAGGAAGCACTTGACGCTATTGACGAAATGATGGCTGACCATAAATTCGGCAATGCAGGCGCACGCCTCGTTCTGGAAGAATACATGGAAGGCGAGGAGGCTTCTCTCCTGGCATTTACCGACGGCAAAACAATTGTACCGATGATTGCTTCCCAGGACCACAAGCGTGTATTTGACGGTGACGAAGGTCCTAATACCGGCGGTATGGGCACCTATGCTCCCGCTCCGGTTATGACCGACGTGCTTCGTTTAAAAGCAACCGAGCTGATTCTGAAACCCGTTATCACTGCCATGGCGGCAGAAGGCATGCCTTATCAAGGCTGCCTCTATGCAGGCCTGATGATCAAGGGCGACAGCGTGAAGGTTGTAGAATTCAACTGCCGCTTCGGTGACCCCGAAACTCAGGTAGTGTTGCCTCTGCTTGATGGCGACCTAGCTGAAATTATGTTGGCCTGCGCTACCGGTACTCTTGATCAGGTAGACTTCGGCTGGTATGACAAGGCTGCTGTATGCGTAGTAATGGCTTCCGGCGGTTATCCCGAAAGCTATGCTAAGGGCATGGAAATTACCGGTCTGGCTGACGCTGCTGCAGATAAAGACGTTGTTGTATTCCACGCAGGTACAAAGGCTGACGGTGCTAAGGTTCTTACCAACGGCGGACGTGTACTTGGTGTAACTGCCGTAGACGCAAATATCAAGGCTGCACGTGACCGCGCATATACTGCTGTAGAAAAAATTAATTTTAATGGTGCTTTTTGCAGAAAAGATATTGCATGGAGAGCCTTAAAGAGGTAAAATAGATAAAATACCTACTCGGACCTCAGAAAAGCAATTTTTTCAAGTAATTATGTTACATGATTAACAATTGCTTTGGCTGTGGTAAACAAAAAAATTATTAAGAAAAGGATGATGAAAGAATGGCTTTTTATTATGATGAACCTGCTCACACATTTAGTGAGTACCTGTTAGTTCCCGGTTATTCCTCCGAAAAATGTATCCCCGCCAATGTAGACCTGCGTACGCCGCTGGTTAAATTCAAAAAAGGCGAGGAGCCGGCAATTACTATGAACATCCCGATGGTTTCTGCTATCATGCAGGCTGTTTCCGGCGAAAAGCTGGCTGTAGCTCTTTCCAAAGAGGGCGGCGTTTCTTTCATCTATGGTTCTCAATCCGTAGAGGACGAAGCTGCTATGGTTGCTCGTGTTAAAGGCTATCGCGCAGGCTTTGTAAGCAGCGACTCCAATATCCGTCCGGACAGCACTCTGGCTGACATCCTGGCACTGAAGGAACGCACCGGTCACTCCACTGTTGCTGTTACCAGCGATGGTACCGCTAACGGCAAGCTGGAAGGCATTGTTACCAGCCGTGACTATCGTCCGAGCCGTATGTCTATGGATGCTAAGGTTCGTGACTTCATGACTCCGATTGACAAAATGGTTTATGCTCCGAAAGATACCACCCTGCAACAGGCTAACGATATCATCTGGGAGAAAAAACTCAACACTCTGCCTATCGTTGATGACGACGGCCGTATGCTGTACATGGTATTCCGTAAAGACTATGCAACTCATAAGGAATATCCGTTGGAGCTGCTGGACAGCAAAAAACGCCACATCGTTGGCGCAGGTATCAACACCCGCGACTATGCTGAGCGTGTTCCCGCATTGATTGATGCAGGCGTAGACGTACTCTGCATTGACTCCTCCGAAGGCTACAGCGCATGGCAGAAAATCACTCTGGACTGGATCCGTGAGCACTACGGTGACAGCGTTAAGGTTGGTGCAGGCAACGTAGTAGACGCTGAAGGCTTCCGCTTCCTGGCTGAGGCTGGCGCTGACTTCATTAAAGTTGGCATCGGCGGCGGTTCTATCTGCATTACCCGTGAACAAAAAGGTATCGGCCGTGGCCAGGCAACTGCTCTGATTGATGTTTGCAAGGCTCGTGACGAATACTTCGAAGAAACCGGCGTATATATTCCTGTATGCTCCGACGGCGGTATCGTTTATGACTACCACATGACTCTGGCTCTGGCTATGGGCGCTGACTTCATGATGCTTGGCCGTTACTTCGCTCGTTTCGACGAAAGCCCGACCAATAAGGTTAACATTAACGGCACCTACATGAAGGAATATTGGGGTGAAGGTTCCAGCCGTGCACGTAACTGGCAGCGCTATGACATGGGCGGCGCAGCTAAGCTGTCCTTTGAAGAAGGCGTTGACTCCTACGTTCCGTACGCAGGCAGCCTGAAGGATAACGTAAACCTGACTTTGGCTAAGGTTCGTTCCACCATGTGCAACTGTGGTGCTCTGAACATCCGCGAGCTGCAGGAGAAGGCTAAGCTGACTCTGGTTTCCGCAACCAGCCTGGTTGAAGGCGGCGCACATGACGTTATGCTGAAAGAAAACTCCAACAGCAACTATCCTAAATAATTAAATGAATGTAAATGGCAAGCTCTCGAAGAAATTCGAGGGCTTGTTTTTGTATACAAAAAGCTCTCCTGAACGATTCGTTCAGGGGAGCCTGTCTGTTTATCAGCGAAGTTTCACTGTTATATTACCTTGTAAAGCTGAAAGCCTTGCGTATCGCAGGAAACCAGCTTGTAGTTGATTCCTTCGCGCAATCCTTCAAAAACGGGAATGTGGTTTTCACCGTGAATGTGGCCGTAGACACAGTGCTGTACGCCGTACTGCAGCATCAGATTAGTAAAGCAGGTGTGCTCCGTGCGTGCAAAAAGCGGCGGATAGTGAAAGGCCGTAATTATCTGCTGTGCCTGCATTTTATGCGCCTGCTGCAGGGAAAGCTCCAGGCGTATACCTTCGCGATTGTAAATTTTTCTGTCGGCGGCACTGAAGCTTTCGGCTGAGGGCAGCAGCCAGCCGCGGGTGCCGCAGACAGCAATATCCTCTGCCATAATGCAGTCGTTCTGCAGAAATTCAAAATGAGCGCCGTAACGCTGCTGCATTTTGCTCAGGCTGCTCCACCAGTAGTCGTGGTTGCCGCGCAGCAGCAGCTTGCGTCCGGGAAGCTGTGCCAGCCAGTCTAAATCCTGTGCTGCTTCCTCCAGTGTCATGGCCCAGGAAATATCACCGCAGACAATAACGGTGTCCTGTGCGGTTACGGTGTTTTGCCAATTAGCGGCAACCTTTTCTTTATGGTTGCGCCAATGCTCGCCGAAAACCTCCATGGGCTTGCTTGCCGGTTCGCCTGATAAATGCAGGTCGCCTATTGCGTAAATATGCATAATCTTATCACCTGTAAGTGTTGAGTTAATTTTAGTCTTTATTCAGCAGGAAGCGTGCTAAGGCCGGGACATCAGAAACATAGTAATCGGCACCTGCTTCCGACAGTTCCTCGTAGCTGCCGAAGCCGAAGCCTGCGCCGATGCAGGCGATATCGTTGGCGTGAGCTGCAAGAACATCTTCACGGCGGTCGCCGATAAGTACTACAGTCTTTTTAGCTTCTGGTGTAGTGAGCTGCCATTTTTCCAGAGCGGCGGCAACTACTAAAGCTTTCTTATCGGTTTTACCATCCAGGCTGCAGCCGGTAATATCTTCCAGATAGGGGTTGAAGCCAAAGCGTTCGGCAATTCGCAGTGCAAAAACCTCCGGCTTGGCGGTAGCCATGCCGAGGCGGCGGCCATCCTGCTGCAGGTCAGCCAATAATTCCATGATACCGGGATAAACCTTGTTTTCCCAGATGCCGATATCGGTATAGCGTTCACGATATTTTTCTACACCGGCCTCAGCCTTTTCTCTGGTCATGCCGTAGTATTTGATAAAGCTGTCGCGCAGGGGCGGGCCGATGAAAACCTCCAGCTTTTTTAAATCAGGCTCCTCAATATTTTGAGCGCGCAATGCGTATTGTACGCATTTGGTGATACCCTCGGCGGAATTTGTCAGGGTACCATCTAAATCAAAGAGTAAATTTTGAAACATTTATTGCTCCTTATTCGCTTCAATAGAATTTTTTTGGACTTGTATAACTGATTATAACACACTTTAGCAAATTAGTGATACAATAATGGTTATTAGAGACAGATAGATTTCATGAGGGGGAATAAAAAATGACAATTAAGCTTTTTGAAAATAATTCTTTGCTCAAACAGTGCGTGGCGAAGGTTACGGCCTGCACGCCTAAGGATGGCAAATATCTGGTTGAGCTTGACCAGACGGTTTTCTTTCCGGAGGGCGGCGGTCAGCTGAGTGACAGAGGTAAGCTGGCTGATGCGGTCGTAAGCCATGTAAGTGAAAAGGATGGTCACATTTACCATGAGTGCGACAAGCCGTTGGAGGTTGGCGCCGAGGTAGAGGCTGTGCTAGACTGGCCTGTGCGTCTGGATAGAATGCAGCAGCATTTGGGCGAGCATCTTTTGTCCTACGCCTGCTGGAAGCTGTTTAAGGCCAACAACATCGGCTTTCATATGAATGAGGATGATGTTTTCATTGACCTTGATAAGGAGCTGACGGACGAGGAGCTGCTGCAGGCAGAATTATATACGAATGAAATCATCTGGGAGAATCGCCCGGTACATATCAGCTATATGGACAGCACAGAGGCTGTCAAGCTGAAGGATAAAATGCGTAAGTTCAACAGCAAGCTGACAGGCACGCTGCGTATTGTATCCGTTGAGGATGCCGATATCTGCACCTGTTGCGGTACGCATCCGCCGTTTACGGGGATGTTGGGCAGCGTTAAGGTTATCCGCCATGAAAAGCACAAGGGCGGTTGCCGCGTAGAGTTTGTCTGCGGCCACAGAGCACTGCTTGATGCGGATGCCAAGAACAGCACATTACTTAGCGTCGCTGCAAGTCTTTCCGTAAAGACTGAGCAGGTGCCTGCTGCCGTAAGTAAGCAGAAAGCTGATTTGCTTGCACAGCTTGACATTGCTAAGAGCAAGCTGCTGAAGATTGAAGAAGAAAAGCTGCAGGAAACGTATGCTGCTGCACCGGTGAATGCTGATGGAGTAAAGGTTTTGGCTTTGCCTATGGAAGGTCACGATGCCAAGGATATCAAAGCCTTTCTGCCGAAGGTTACTGCCTTGAAAAACACGCTGAGCCTTTTGGTAGCAGTGCAGCCTGAGCGAATCAGCTACGCAGTTGCTTTGGGGGCTGATACTGCAGGCGATTGCCGTAGTGTTATTAAGCTGCTCAACGAAGCCTTTGGCGGCCGTGGCGGCGGCAAGAGCGACTGCGCGCAGGGCGGTGCGGATTATTGCGCCGACTGGCAGGAAAAGCTGCAGAGCGTTGTAGAAAAACTGAAGTAAATAGTGCAAAATAAAAAGACGGTTAAACGACCGCCTTTTTATTTTCACGAACATATTGTCAATAAATAAGATAACTGTTATAATAACACTAGAGATTCTGACAGGTCGGTTCCTCCGTAAGGAGGTGGGAGCATGACAGTAGCCGAAGCGTTACAGATAATGTTAACATTTGGTTTGCTTGTTGCGACCATTATGTCTAAACGTAAGTAATTTTGCTTACAAAATAACAAAAGACCGACATTAGAGGTCAATGTCAGCCTTTTGTCAAATAACAACAATCAACAGAGAGGGCTGACACACCACTGTCAGAGTCTCTCTTTGTCTTTATTATAGCAAATTTACGTTTTCTGTCAAGCTTACAGCTCGTTGATCATAGCAATGAGTCTGTCAACCTCTTCGTCCTTGGTTGCCCAGCTGGTGCAGATGCGCACGCTGTAATTGCCGTTCTCCAGGTAAGCAATATGGCTGAGAGCAAATTCCTCGCTCAGCTTTTCAAATTGTACCGGAGTCATAATCACGAATTGCTGGTTTGTAGGGGATTCAGTAACGAACTTGAAGCCTTTGGCTAACAGTGCATCACGGATTTTCAGCGCCTGCAGTGTGCCCTTACCGCAGATTTTGCTGTAAAGGTCATCTTTCATAATTGCGCCAAACTGTACGCCAAGCAGACGTCCTTTGGCCATGATAGAACCGCATTGCTTAGCAATAGTGCGGAAGTCGGGCTTGAGTGCATCGTTCAAAATAACAACTGCTTCGCCGAAGAGCAGGCCGCATTTGGTGCCGCCGATATAGAAAACGTCGCAGTTTGCTGCTAAATCCGCAGCAGTCATATCGTTGTCGGGAGCGCCGAGAACATAGCCTAAGCGTGCGCCGTCAACAAAGAGGTAAAGACCGCAGTCCTTGCAGGCCTGGTATAAATCCTGCAGCTCTTTTTTGCTGTACATGCTGCCGATTTCTGTCGGTTGGGAGATATAAACCATTTTCGGCTGAGCCCAATGCTCGCGGCTGGGATCGGTATCGTACATCTTCCATTCGTGGCGGATTTGCTCTGCGGTGAGCTTACCGTCCTCGCTCGGAAGCGGCAGTACGCGGTGGCCTACATGCTCAATAGCACCGGCCTCATGCGTATTAATATGGCTGGGAACAGCGCCGTAAACAGCCTGATGCGGACGTAATGCAGCGCAGATAACCGTCAGGTTGGTTTGGGTGCCGCCAACGAGAAAATGTACGTCAGCGTTCGGGCAGGCGAAGGCTTCTCTAATCAATTTGCGTGCTTCGTCGCAGTATGGATCAAGGCCGTAGCCGTCAGTCTGTTCCATGTTGGTTTGCACGAGTTTTTCAAGGACGGCAGGATGGCAGCCTTCGGTGTAATCACTGTTAAAACGATAAGTCATTTTAAATCACCCTCAATTTTTAAAATTTATATATGTACTTTGGAGTTTAACTGTGTAAAGGCTCTCCTTGGGGAGAGCCTGTTACCAAAATTCTAAGACCTTCTTATTTCTTGCCTAAAATTTTCTTGCCTACGAATTCATATAACACAGGCAGCAGGGAGAAGACGATGATGCCCAAAGTTACCAGCGTAAAATTATGCTTGATGGCAGGGATGTTACCGAAGAAGTAACCGCCGCCGACGAAGAGAAATACCCACACTACGGCACCGATGACATTGTAATGAGCAAAGGTCAGGTAGTGCATTTTGCCGATGCCGGCAACGAAGGGTGCAAAGGTACGCACAATCGGCACAAAGCGGGCCAGAAAAATTGCCTTATGACCATGCTTGTCATAAAATGCGCTGGCCTTGTCGACATGCTCTTTCTTAATGATATTCTTCTTAATCATATGCATACCGAGATGCTCGCCTATCATATAATTGCAGGCGTCGCCCAGCACAGCCGAAACTAAAAAGATGGGCACGATAATTTTAATATCCATGCCTTCGGGTGCGGCAGCGGCAAGGGCGCCACAGGCGAAAAGCAGCGAATCGCCCGGTAAAAACGGGGTGACTACCAGACCGGTTTCGCAGAACACTACCATGAACAGGATGGCGTAAATCAGATGACCGTAGGCCATCATAATTTCTGGCAGATGCTTGTCCAGGTGCAGAATTAAATCGATAAAATACATTGCATATGCTTCCATAAAAATTTCCTTTCTTAACATTGAGTCATATAAAATAATTTTAACACAAAAAACCGAACGTTGTAAGAGAATTTTAAGCCAAAAATGTGATTTTTCCCTTAAATATGTGGTAAAATAGAAGTTATAAGGTTGTAATGTACAAGTTGTAACAATTATTTAGATAAGGAGTGTTTTCTTTGGACCAAGAATTATGTTGGTGTGGCAGCGGTAAAGCATATGCAGATTGCCACAAAATGAATGATGCCAAAATTGCGTTGCTGCAGGCTCAGGGCTGCGAGGTTCCTGACCGCGATATGATTAAAACCCCGGAGCAGATTGCAGGTATCCGTGCAGCCTGCAAAATCAATACCGGTGTATTGGATGAGGTTGCCAAATATATTAAGGCAGGTATGACTACTGCTGATATCGACAGAATCGTTTACGAATATACAGTAGCGCATAACGCTATCCCTGCACCGTTGGGTTATGAGGGTTTCCCGAAGAGCGTGTGTACCTCTATCAATGACCAGGTTTGCCACGGCATTCCCAGCGAGCATGACGTGCTGCGCAGCGGTGACATTGTGAATGTAGACGTTTCTACTATCTACAATGGCTATTATGCTGATGCATCCCGTATGTTTATGATTGGCAAGGTTGCTAAGCCGGCTGCAGATTTGGTTGCAATCACCAAGCAATGTCTGCTGCGCGGTATTGAAGCAGCTCAGCCTTGGGGTTTTCTGGGAGATATCGGAGCTGCTGTTTCCAAGCTGGCACATAAGCACGGCTATTCCGTTGTCGAAGAATTCGGCGGCCACGGCGTTGGTGTAGAATTCCATGAGGATCCGTTCGTCTGCCATGTAGGCAAACGCAAAACCGGTATGGTGCTTGTACCGGGAATGATTTTTACTATTGAGCCTATGATTAACATGGGACACAGAGATATCTTTGTTGACGAAGCCAATAACTGGACTGTTTATACCTGTGACGGCAGTCTTTCCGCTCAATGGGAGCATCAGATTCTGATTACAGAAAACGGTCCGGAGATTTTAACATATTAATGGCTTGACGGCTGTGCAGGCAGTCTTAATCTTTATTATTGTGCCCGGGCCCTGCAGCTTGGGCAAATAGATGGCATAGGAGGCTATAACGAATGACAGACTTTTTGGAAAAAACATTTCGCCTGAAGGAACATCAGACGGATGTCCGCACGGAAATTCTTGCCGGTATCACCACCTTTATGACGATGGCTTATATTTTAGCTGTTAACCCCGGCATTTTAAGTGCTGCCGGTATGGATGCGGGCGCTGTATTTACAGCTACTGCTTTGGGTGCTTGTCTTGGTACTCTGCTCATGGCGCTGTTCTCTAACTATCCTTTTGCTCTTGCTCCGGGTATGGGCCTGAACGCCTTTTTTGCTTATACTGTTGTAGGACAGATGGGTTACAGCTGGCAGGTTGCGTTGGCAGCCGTTTTTGTCGAAGGCGTTCTCTTTATTGTGCTTTCACTGACTAAGGTGCGCGAAGCATTGTTTAATTGCATTCCGCCAGCACTGAAATTTGGCGTTACCAGCGGTATCGGTCTGTTTATTACCTTTATCGGCCTGCAGAATTCCAAAATCGTTGTTGCAGGTCCTACTCTTGTCGGCCTGTATCCGTTTAAAGCTGCTTTGGCAGACGGCACCTTCTGCTCTACCGGTATCGGTGCTTTGCTGGCGCTTATCGGCATTCTGCTGACTGCAGTAATGATGACGAAGAAGGTTCCCGGCGGTATCCTCGTTGGTATTCTGGTTACCTGGGGCTTAGGCATGATTTGTGAGCTGACCGGTATTTATGTACCGAATCCGAAGCTAGGTATGTTCTCCGTTATGCCCAGCTTTGCTAACGGTATTTCCGTCCCCAGCTTGGCACCGACCTTTATGCAGCTGGACTTCAGTGCTATTTTCACCTTTAACTTCATCACAATCATGCTTTCCTTCATGTTTGTAGATTTGTTTGATACTCTTGGCACTCTGATTGGTGTTGCTTCCAAGGCTAAAATGTTGGATAAGGACGGCAAGCTGCCGAAAATCGAAGGCGCTCTGCTGGCTGACTCCATCGCTACTACCGGTGGTGCACTGCTGGGTACTTCCACCGTTACTACCTTCGTAGAAAGCAGCGCCGGTGTTGCTGTCGGCGGCCGTACCGGCCTGACTGCTGTTACTGCAGCAATTCTGTTCTTCCTCAGCTTGTTCTTTGCACCGATTTTCCTGGCAATTCCTGCCTTTGCTACCGCTCCGGCACTGGTAATTGTAGGCTTTTTGATGGTAAGCAGCCTGCTGAATGTAGACTTTGATGATATGACTGAGGCTATTCCTGCTTTTGTTGCAGCAGTAGCAATGCCCTTTATGTATTCTATCTCCGAAGGCATTTCCATGGGCGTTATCTCCTATGTGGCAATTAACCTGCTCAGCGGTGAATACAAAAACAAAAAAACCAGCTGGATTGTGTATGTGCTGGCAGTAATCTTTATCCTGAAATATATTTACGTGTAAAAGGATTGAGGTAAACAATATGATGGACCGTGTAAGAGCGGTCGCACTCGGTAACAGCCCTGCTGATATTCTTTTGAAGAACGGCAGGGTTGTTGACGTGCTGACCGAAACAATTTATGAAGCTGACGTTGCTATCGCCGAGGGCGTGATTGCCGGTGTCGGCAGCTATGACAAGGCAGAAAAAATTATCGACCTGCAGGGAGCATATGTTGCGCCCAGTCTGATTAACGCGCATTGTCATGTGGAAAGCTCGATGGCCGTACCGGAGCATTACTGCGCCGAGGAGCTGCGCTGGGGCGTAACCACGCTGATTACCGACCCGCACGAAATTGCCAACGTAGCGGGAGCAGCAGGTATTCACTATATGCTGGAAGCCGGCGGACAGATGCCGCTGAACTATTATGTGAACCTGCCGAGCTGCGTGCCTGCCACACGCTTTGAGCACAGCGGCTGTGTGATGGACGCGCGCGATATGATTAAGCTTGTCAATGAGCCGGGTGTACTGGGCATGGGTGAGATGATGAACGTGCCCGGCGTTATTTATAATTCTGCCGAGGTACAGAAAAAGCTGGACTTGTTCCAAAGTTTGGGTCGCGTAATCGACGGCCATGCACCTTGCGTGCGTGGCAAGGAGCTGGCTGCCTATGTTGCCAGCGGTATTGATACCGACCATGAAAGCATCAGCTGGGACGAGGCGAAGGAAAAGCTGTGCAACGGTCTGGCAGTGCTGGTGCGTGAGGGCAGTGCTTCGCGTAATCTGAAGGCTATTTTACGCGGCGTTATTGATGAAGGCATTGATGTCAGCAGTCTGGCCTTCTGCACCGATGATAAGCATCTTGCCGATATTCGCCACGAGGGAACTATTCGTCACTGCGTACAAATGGCGATAGAATTAGGTATGGAACCTGTGCGTGCTTTGCGCCTGGCAACTATCAACGCTGCGCGTATTTACGGCCTGCATCGCGTGGGTGCCGTTGCTCCCGGCTGGCAGGCGGATCTGGTAGTTTTTGACGACCTGCAAAGCCTGAAACCGCAGGCTGTTTTCCATAAGGGCGTGGACGCGCTTAAGGCTTGCGAAAAGATTACGCCTGTTACGCCTAATGCCAGCCTGCAGGGCAGCGTGAAGCCTGCAGCCTTTGATGTGGAAACCTTCTCTTTATCGCATTTTGCGGATGACAGGGAATATCCGGTTATCACTATGCTTCCCGGTGAAATTTTTACCGAGAAGAGTACCATTATGGGCAAGGATATTGCCGCTGCTCTGGAAAAAGGCGATGTGTATCTGATTGCCGTACTGGAAAGACATCACGGCACCGGTAATGTAGGCCTCGGCCTTTTGCGTGGCTACGGGCTGAAGGACGGCGCAGTAGCGACGACGGTGGCACACGATTCGCACAACCTGATTGTAATCGGCACAAATCCGGAAGCAATGAATGCTGCCGCTAAGGAGCTGGTACGCGTACAGGGTGGTTACACTTTAGTCAAGGGTACCGAGGTTGTTGATACGCTGCCGCTGAATATCTGTGGCCTGATGAGCAGTGCACCTGCCGAAGAGCTTATCGGCAGTCTTGATGAGATTGCGGCGAAGGCGCATGCGCAGGGCGTAGCGGACGGCATCGACCCGTTTATCAGCCTGAGCTTTATGGCGCTGCCGGTTATTCCCAAGCTGCGCATTACGGATATGGGCATGTTCGATACGGAAAAATTTGAATTTATAAAATAGAGATATTTGAGGGGAAAGAAATGCATAAACTTGTATCACAATTAGTTGTTTACCGCAACCTGCCGGCGGATAATTTGCTGGAGCCGTTGGCTGATATCTGCGCCAAATTTGCCGGCGGAAATTATAATCGCGAGGAACTGATAGCAGAAATTTATGAGCAGGTACATAAGCTGCTTGATATCGGCACCGTTTATGGCTTTGACAAAAATCTTTGGCATAACTATCTGGCTTTTTTGCTCGTCAGCTGTGAAAATCCCTTTGCCATTACCTGCGAAAAGGTTGGTGCCTGCGATGGCAGCGTGAATCAGTTTGCCAAGCATGACTTCAAAATTTTTCAGAAGCTTTTTACTTATGATTTCAGCGAGCTGGAGTGTGCGCTGGAGATTAACTGCTTTTCGCTAATCAGCAATTACCATGCTGTGGTGAAGCAGGAGCGTCGCTACAACAAAAATATCAGCGATAAGGTGCAGGCGCTCAGCACTGCTTTGGAAGGTGCTGCCGATGCTGACGAGTTTTTCGCTTGCGTTACCAAATTCTATCATGATTACGGCGTGGGCAAGCTTGGTCTGAACAAGGCCTTCCGCATAGCGGAGGCACAGCAGGGCGAGCCGGAGCTGGTGCCGATATCCAATACGGAGCAGATCACCTTTGCTGACCTTATCGGTTATGAGGACCAGAAAAAGCGCCTGTTGGAAAATACGGAGGCTTTTGTAGCAGGACGCCCGGCAAATAACGTGCTGCTTTTCGGCGACAGTGGTACAGGCAAATCCAGCAGTATTAAGGCGCTGATTAACAAATATTACGATCAGGGCCTGCGGATGATTGAAATCTACAAGCATCAGTTCCGCGACCTGGCGCAGGTGATTGCCAAAATTAAAAACCGCAATTACCGCTTTGTTATTTATATGGATGATTTGTCATTCGAGGAATTTGAAATCGAATACAAATATCTGAAGGCTATCATCGAAGGCGGTCTGGAGGTGCGCCCTGATAATATTTTGATTTATGCCACCTCTAACCGCAGACATCTGATTAATGAAACGTGGAAGGACCGCAACGATGTAACGCAGGAGGATGGTATATACAAGTCAGATACGATGCAGGAAAAACTTTCTTTGGTTAATCGCTTCGGCTGCACGATTTATTATGGACAGCCTACGCAGAAGGAATACTACAAAATTGTCTGCGAGCTGGCTAAAAAGCAGGGACTGGAGCTTGACGATGACTTCCTTTGTGCCGAAGCGCGTAAGTGGGAGCTGCATCATGGCGGCATTTCCGGACGTACAGCGCAGCAGTTTATTAATTATCTGCAGGGTGTTGCCGATTTTAGTAAAAAATAACTTGCATTTACTTGTTGGATATGTTACACTAGTCTAGTGTTAATGCAAGCCGCTTTGCCAAGCAAGGCAGCTTCTAAATTATGAATATAATGTTCTTAGCAAAGAGAGGTGTAAAGAATGAAAGAAAAGATTCATCCGAATTACGGTGAAGTTACTGCTACCTGCGCATGTGGTGCAAGCTTCGTAACTGGTAGCACTAAAAAAGAATTACGCGTGGATGTTTGCTCTAAATGCCATCCATTCTTCACTGGTCAACAACGTAACGTAGCTGCTCGTGGTCGTATCGAGAAGTTCAACAAACGTTACAACAAAGAACAATAATCTATACAATAAGGCAGAGCTTGCACATGCGGGTTCTGCTTTATTTAATTTATGGAGTATATCTATGAGCACGAAAAAATTATCTGTAGGCGGACAAGCCGTAATTGAGGGCGTTATGATGCGCGGCCCACACAAGGTGGCTGTTGCAGTGCGCCAACCTGACGGAGAAATTGCTGTGGATGTAAATCCTGTCAACAGTATCCGTGATAAATATCCTATTTTGAAAAAACCGCTGCTTCGCGGCGTTATTGCTTTATTTGAATCATTGTATGACGGCATCAAGGCTTTGGCCTATTCAGCGCAGGTTTCCGGTGAAGAGGATGAGCAGCTGACGGGCAAGGAAATGGCAATGACTATTGCTACCTCCGTATTGCTGGCTGTCGGCTTGTTTATCGTTATCCCGACCTGGTCGATGCGCTTTCTGCATGAGCTGACGGAGGATCCGATGATGCTTAACCTGGCTGAGGGCGTGCTGCGTATGGTTATTTTCCTGGCCTATATTGCAGCGATTTCCTCTATGGAGGATATTCAGCGCGTATTCCAGTATCATGGTGCGGAGCACAAAACTATTTATACCTATGAGGCAGGCTTGCCACTGCGTGTAGAAAATGTGCGTCCGTTTAGCACGTTGCACCCGCGCTGCGGTACCAACTTTTTAATGATTGTCATGCTGATAAGCATGTTTATATTCACCTTCCTGGGGTGGCCCAGCCTGCTGGAGCGCATTGCTTCCCGCGTAGTGCTGATGCCGGTAATTGCAGGCGTCAGCTATGAGATAATCCGTTTTGCCGGAGCTCATAACGATAATAAGCTGGTGCATATGGCGATTATGCCGGGACTTTTGCTGCAGAAGCTAACTACGCGTCAGCCTGATGACAGCCAGATTGAGGTGGCGATTGCTTCGCTGAAGGCAGTGCTGCCGCCTGAAGAAATTATAGAGTAAAAACACTTGAGAGGAGAATTTCTAATGCTCGACAAATTGCAGGCACTAGAAGACAGATATTTAGACTTAGAGGCAAAAATCAGTGACCCCGAGGTTATTGCCGACCAGACCAACTGGCTGAAGGCTACCAAAGCGCATGCCAAGCTGGAGCCGATTGTTACCGCTTACCGTGAATACCGCGATATGATTAAGGCATGCGATGAGGCAGAAGAGCTGCTCGCAGCAGGTGATGACGAAGAGCTGGTTGAAATGGCCAAAGAGGAGCTGAAGGAGCTTAAACCGCAGATTGAAGAATATGAGGAGAAGCTCACGATTCTTTTGCTGCCTTCCGACCCGAACGATGACAAAAACGTTATCGTGGAAATCCGCGGCGGTGCCGGCGGTGATGAGGCTGCACTTTTTGCCGGTGTTCTCTTCCGTATGTATCTGCGTTATGCAGAAACCCGCGGCTGGCGCGTTGAGGTTATGGATTCCAACCCGACTGAGCTGGGCGGCTTCAAGGAGGTCGTTTTCCAAATCAGCGGCGACAGCGTTTACAGCCGTATGAAATTTGAAAGCGGCGTACATCGTGTACAGCGTGTGCCGGAAACCGAATCCCAGGGACGCGTACACACCTCTACCGTTACCGTAGCTGTACTGCCGGAGGCTGAAGAGGTTGACGTAGAAATTAATCCTGCAGACCTGCGTGTAGATACCTACCGTGCAGGCGGTGCCGGCGGCCAGTATGTAAACAAAACCGAATCTGCTGTGCGTATTACCCATATTCCGACAGGCATTGTAGCACAGTGTCAGGACGAAAAATCCCAGCTGAAAAACCGTGAAAAATGTATGCGTGTATTGCGTGCGCGTATTCTGGAGCAGGCGCAGGAGGAGCAGCGCGCCGCTACTGCCGAAGACCGCAAGAGCCAGGTAGGCACAGGCGACCGCAGCGAGCGTATCCGCACCTACAACTATCCGCAGGGACGTGTTACCGACCACCGCATCGGTCTGACCTTGCATAAGCTGGACAGCATTGTCAACGGTGATTTGGACGAGCTGCTGGGTGCGCTAATTACTGCTAAGCAAAGCGAACAATTACGGCAGGTGAAATAAAATGGAGAAGCCGGTTTGGACGATTATGAAAATCTTAAACTGGACTAAGCAGCACTTTGAGGCGAAGGGCGTGGAAAATCCACGCCTTGATGCCGAAGTGCTGCTTTGTGCTGTCTTGAAATGTGAACGCATCAAGCTGTATACCGAATTTGACAAGCCGCTCAGTGAGGAGGAGCGCGACAAAATGCGTTCTTATGTAGAGCGACGCGCAAAGCATGAGCCGCTGGCCTACATTATCGGCGAGCGTGCCTTTATGCGCAATAACTTTAAGGTTACGCCTGCTACCCTGGTGCCGCGCCCGGAAACGGAGCTGCTGGTAGAAAGCCTGGTGAAGGCAGCGCCGATGCTGCGTGCAGACGGTGCGGTAAAGGCTCTTGATATCGGTACAGGCAGCGGTGCGATTATCGTTTCGCTGCTTGATTACCTGCCTGCTGCCGTAGGCGTGGGCGTGGATATCAGCAACGCTGCCCTAGCGGTGGCGAAGGAAAATGCTGCAGCGATTGGCGTAGACAAGCGCGTGGCCTTCCGCCAAAGCGATTTATTCAGCAACGTACCTGTGGAGAAAAAGTTTGATATCATCGTCTCTAATCCGCCGTATATTCCTGCTGCCGATATTGCAATGCTGGCACAGGATGTACAGCAGGAGCCACGCACTGCGCTTGATGGCGGTGCTGACGGACTTGATTTTTACCGCCGCATCTGTGCCGAGGCGGCAGAGCATCTGGCTGAGGCTGGCCTGCTGGCATTTGAAATCGGCATTGATCAAAGTGAAGCGGTGCAAAAGCTGTGCCTGGAGCATGGCTTTGCCAAAACTGCCGTGCGTATGGACTACGCAGGTATACCGCGCATGGTTTTTGCTTTAAAAGAAAAAGAGGGTGAGGATAAATATGAAAACCTCCTACTGGAAATTACAAAAGAACTCTGATAATCAGGAGGTTATGCAGCAGGCAGCGGCATTAATCCGTGCGGGTGAGGTAGTGGCCTTCCCGACGGAAACCGTTTACGGTCTTGGTGCGGATGGTCTGAATCCTGAGGCTGTAGCCAAGATTTTTGCTGCTAAGGGCAGACCTAACGATAATCCTTTGATTTTACATATTGCGCAAAAGGAAGCGATTGAGCAGCTGACTACCGGTCTGAACGCTAATGCCCAAAAGCTCATGGAGCATTTTTGGCCTGGACCGCTGACGCTGATTGTCAACAAATCCTCGATTGTGCCTGATGCTGTAAGCGCAGGACTGGAAACTGTCGCTGTACGCTTTCCGTCAAATAAATATGCTCAGGATTTTATCCGCGCCTGCGGTTGCCCGATTGCGGCGCCGTCTGCCAATATTTCCGGACGCCCGAGCCCGACGAACGCTCAGGACGTGCTGGAGGATATGCAGGGCAAAATTGCCGGTATGCTTGATGGCGGCAACTGCGGCATCGGTCTGGAATCCACCGTGGTGGATACAACGAGTGCTGTTCCCACTATCCTGCGACCGGGCGGCATCACTTATGAAATGCTGACGGAGGTTATGGGTGCGGTAGAAATCGACCCGGCGCTGCAGGGAGATAAAAACTTTAAGCCCAAGGCACCGGGAATGAAGTACCGTCATTATGCGCCGAAGGCACCTGTGTACCTGTTTGAAGGCGAAGCCTGCAAATGTTTGCCGCAGGTTATTGCTAAAGCTTTGGCTGAGGGCAAAACCGTCGGCGTGCTTTGCGGACGTGAGCTGGAGAGCGAGCTGGCAGAGCTTGTCGAAAAGCAGCATCTGCAGCTTTCCTGTTGGGGCGACAGCCGTGAGCAGCTGGCAGCTGATTTATTCTACCTGTTGCGTGATTTCGACCGTACCTGTCCGGACGTAATCCTCGCCGAAGGCGTGGAGGAGGACGGCCTGGGACTGGCAATCATGAACCGCCTGCGCAAAGCTGCGGGCTATCAGATTATAACGCTGGAAAACGGCAACCTGCATTTAAAAAACAATGTAAATTTACCGTCATTTATGTTACAATAAAGGTTAAAGATAATCCCGGCATTAAAAAGCAGGAGAGGAGAAGATTATTTATGAAAATTGCAATGGCTTGTGATCATGGTGGCTTCCATTTGAAGGAGCATATCAAAAAATATTTAGAGGATAAAGGCATCGAGGTTGTTGACCATGGTACCTACAGCGAAGATTCCGTAGATTATCCCGACTATGCTGCTAAGCTGTGCGAGGATATTACCAGCGGTGCAAGCGGTGCGCAAAAGGGCATCCTGATTTGCGGTACCGGCATCGGTATTTCTATCGCTGCCAATAAATGCAAGGGCATTCGCGCTGCTCTGTGCGGTGATGTTTTCTCCGCTAAAATGAGCCGTGAGCATAACAATGCCAACGTTCTCTGCATGGGCGAGCGTGTTCTGGGCGTAGGTCTGGCAGAAATGATTACCGACGCTTGGCTGGAAACCGAATTTGCCGGCGGACGTCATGAACGCCGTGTAAATAAAATCATGGATTTGGAAGCAAAATAATCGTCTTTGCGTCGCAGCCTAAACGATTCTTGCATTTCTGAAAAATAAACAGAAAAGAAGTAAAGCAACAATGGAAACAAATATGCAAATAGCTAAGGAGCTTGCAGCAGCTGCTGAGGAGCTCATTAGCATAGCAAAGCCTAAAAAGGGACAGATTTTCGTGCTTGGCTGCAGTACCAGCGAAGTACTCGGCAACAAAATCGGCACCGGCGGCAGCAGTGAAACAGCTGTTGCTATGTTCAAGGCGCTGAAGCAAGTGTGCGATGCACACGAGCTTTATCTTGCCGTACAATGCTGCGAGCATCTCAACCGTTCCTTAGTAGTGGAGGCTGCTACAGTCGAACGCTACAATCTTGAGGAGGTTACCGTGCGTCCGGTGGCTCATGCCGGCGGCGCTATGGCAACTGCTGCCTACGAAAATTTTGCTGAACCCGTAGTGGTAGAAAAGATTTCTGCCCATCTTGGTATTGATATTGGCCAGACGCTCATCGGCATGCATCTCAAACGAGTTGCTGTTCCTGTACGCCTGCAATATAAAAAAATTGGCGAAGCAGTGCTGACTGCCGCTAAAACCCGTCCGCCGTTGGTTGGTGGTCCCCGTGCCCAATATCTGGAAAATCGTCCATAAGGCACCATCTGCGTCTTTTAGTAGAGCAGAATTTCTGAGCGCTTATCCACAGCCTGTGGATAAAACTGGTTGATATTTAATGTTTTATTTTTAGGAGGGACTTAAAATGAATCTGGAAAAACTTAGCGTAGTTGATCCTGAGCTGAAAGGTTACATTGATGCGGAGTTGAACCGCCAACGTGACAAAATCGAACTGATTGCATCCGAAAACATCGTTACTCCCGCAGTAATGGAGGCTATGGGTAGCGTACTGACCAATAAGTATGCAGAAGGCTATCCCGGTCATCGTTATTATGGCGGTTGTGAATATGTTGATAAGGTTGAAACTTTGGCTATTGAACGTGCCAAAAAATTATTCCATGCTGAATATGCTAACGTACAGGCTCACTGCGGTGCCAGCACCAATATGACCGTGTACTTTGCTTTCCTGAAACCCGGCGACACCATCATGGGTATGGACCTGTCCCAAGGCGGTCATCTGAGCCATGGATCCCCGGTAAATATTTCCGGTACCTATTTTAACGTTGTTCATTATGGCGTTAATCCGGAAACCGAGCTGATTGATTATGATGCTATGGATAAGCTGGCTAAAGAGCATCATCCGAAGCTGATTGTTGCCGGTGCCAGCGCTTATCCGCGTATTATCGATTTCAAACGCATCGCTGATATTGCGCATGCTAACGGCGCTCTGCTGCTGGTTGATATGGCACACATCGCCGGCTTGGTTGCAGCAGGCCTGCATCCGTCTCCGGTTCCGTATGCTGATATTGTAACCACTACCACCCACAAAACTCTGCGTGGTCCTCGCGGCGGTCTGATTCTGACCAACAATGAGGAATATGCTAAGAAAATCAACAAGGCTATTTTCCCCGGCATTCAGGGTGGCCCGCTGATGCACGTTATTGCTGCTAAGGCTGTTGCTTTCGGCGAAGCTCTGAAACCTGAATTCAGAGAGTACGCAGAAAACATTGTTAAGAATGCCAAGGCTTTTGCCGAAGGCCTGAAGGCTGAAGGCTTCCGTCTTGTTTCCGGCGGTACTGACAATCATCTGATTCTGGTTGATGTACGCAACAAAAACCTGACCGGTAAGGAAGCTGAAAAGCTTCTGGATAATATTGGCATTACCTGCAATAAAAACACTATTCCGTTTGATCCTGCCAGCCCGTTTGTAACCAGCGGCATTCGTCTGGGTACTCCGGCTGCTACTACCCGCGGCTTCAAGGAAGAGGACTTCAAAGAGGTTGCTTCTATTATGGGCCTGGTGCTCAATAACCCTGAAGATACTGATAAGCATGCAGAGGCTGCAAAACGCGTTGCTGCACTGTGCGCTAAGTATCCGTTATATACTAATTTATAATTAAGACGACCGATAAAGCTTTATCCGCTTCGTCTTAATAAGAAAAGGAGCGATATATCCAATGCAAATCAATGTAGTAAACCATCCTTTGCTGCAAGCAAAAATGACTATCCTGCGTGACAAGGATACCAAGAGCGTAACCTTCCGCCACATCATCAGTGAGGTTGCAGCGCTGCTGACCTTTGAAACTACCAGAGATTTACCTGTGGAAGAAGTAAAGGTTGCTACTCCGCTGTGCGAAACCACCGGCTGCCGTATTAAAGGCAGTGTCACTGTTGTGCCTATCCTGCGTGCAGGCCTGGGCTTTATGGAGGGCGTACTCAGTGTTATTCCCGAAGCCAATGTTGGTCATATCGGCATGAGCCGTAACGAAGAAACTCTGCTGCCGATGGAGTATTACTGCAAGCTGCCTGCGGATATGGACGCTTATACTATCGTTGTTGACCCGATGCTGGCAACCGGCGGCAGTGCTATTGCTGCTATCGACCAGCTCAAAAAGCGCGGCCTGAAGAACCTGCGCTTTATGTGCCTCGTTGCTGCTCCCGAAGGTGTAGAAAAGCTGAATGCAGCACATCCTGATGTGCCTATCTACACTGTTGTGCTTGATGACCATCTCAATGAGCATGGCTACATCGTGCCGGGCTTGGGCGATGCAGGCGACAGAATTTTTGGTACGGTATAAAAAATTATGGAACGCAAAATAAGACCTGGCTGGGATGACTACTTTATGGAGATTGCCAAAGTAGTCAGCAGTCGTTCAACCTGT
Source organism: Escherichia coli (assembly GCA_963603005.1). Taxonomy (GTDB): domain Bacteria; phylum Bacillota; class Negativicutes; order Acidaminococcales; family Acidaminococcaceae; genus Phascolarctobacterium_A. Next base: position 30,098 of record CAVCLW010000007.1, read on the forward strand.
ATGCGCCGCAGTGTGGGCGCAGTAATCGTCAAAAATAAACAGATTGTAGCTACAGGCTATAACGGTACGCCTAAGGATTTGCCTCATTGTGAGGTTACGGGCTGCCTGCGCGAGCAGCTTCATGTGCCTTCGGGGCAGATGCACGAGCTGTGCCGCGGTATCCATGCAGAGCAGAATGCTGTTGTTCAGGCCGCCTATCATGGTGTGTCTGTCAACGGTGGTACAATTTACTGTACGCATCAGCCCTGTGTGGTCTGCACCAAGATTTTGATTAACGCAGGCATTAAGCGCATTGTTTATGCTAATCCTTATCCGGATAAGCTGGCGGAGGATATGATGGCTGCGTCGGGAATTGAAATCTGCGTGCTGAATAAGAAGTAAATATGCTGTAAAAAAGCACTGCTCACATTTCCTTACGGGAGATGCAGAGCAGTGCTTTAATTTTGTTGCTGTTATTTTACTTTGACATAGGTAACGCCTGCGGCATAGCAGTCAAGCTCATAGGGCTGGTACATCAGATAAAGGTGACCATCTTCGGTGATGATATAATCCTTGCTGACTTTAAAGTTTGTGATGCTGTCAATAAACGGCGCTTCGCTGACAGTTTCTAAATCTGCACCGTAAACAGGCAGCTTCTTGGTCTTGATATCCTGCTTCAGCTGCTCGGCGTCCAGCTTTTCAATGAAGCGAGTGTAGGGAACGCGCTTGCCGGTAGCCTTGTCGTAAACAATGCCGTGCGTATAATACATACCATGAGCAGCCTTATCATAATAGTACCAGGTGTTGAAGGTGAGGCAGACAAACTGGTCATTTTCGTAAATCACTTCATAATTGCTGCCGACAGCACGCATATCCGGATGGCGCAAATCCTTGCGCGATTTGCTGACCATTTTTTGGATATCGCAGTTCATGCGCTGTGCTGCCTGAGGATTTTCCTGCGTAAAGACAGGATATTTATAGTCGTAGCGGTCGCCCTTGTCGACTTCTGTTTGCTGTGCGGCCGATGCACCCGCTGCTACTGCCATCGCTAAAAATAAGCTTAGAAGTGTTTTTTTCATTCGTATTTACCCCCTTTGTAGGAATTGCATTTGCTACTATAATAGTATAAAATAAAAGGGTATCTGTAAAGATGCCTGCGCGGGGCAAGTGTAAAATCTTTGTAGCCTGCGCAGGAAGTATTTGTAAACTTGAGGGGACTTAAAAAATGTTAGGAACAATCGTTAATGTTAGTGCAATTTTAACCGGCTCTGTAATCGGCAGCTTTCTCAGCAGAGGTGTTAACGAACGCTATAAAACAGCGCTTTTCGACGGCCTTGGCCTGGCAACCGTGGGGCTGGGAGCGAACGCCTTTGTCAGTAATATGGCGAAGACGACCTATCCGGTATTATTTATTGCCAGCATCGCCATCGGTACGGTTATAGGAACATGGCTGGATATAGACGGACACTTTCACAAGCTTTTGGCGAGCGCTAAGGGTGGCAGCAAGCTGGCAGAAGGACTTTCAACCGCTATTTTGCTGTTCTGCATCGGCACGCTTTCTATTTTAGGACCGATTGAAAGCAGGCTCAACGGCAACAATACCTATCTTTATACCAATGCGACGCTTGATTTTGTTTCGTCGATTATTCTTGGCTCGGCATATGGCATTGGTATTGCAGCGGCGGCTTTGGTGCTGCTGTTGTGGCAGGGAAGCATTTATCTTTTTGCCGGAGTAATTGCGCCGTATATGACGCCGGCGCTGATGGGAGAAATTTCTGTTTTGGGCGGCATTTTTCTGATGAGCAGCGGCCTGGGAATTTTACAGCTGCGTGACTGCAAAACGCTGAATATGCTGCCGGCGCTTGTCGTGCCACCGATTTTTTATGCGTTGATGGCAGCAATAGGATGATTTTTTAGAGTTCGCAAAAACGATGCAAAGTTCACAGATTATCCATTGACTAATCAGTCAGTTCGCATTATAATAAGCTCATCAGTTAGAAATCCCACTGACTGATACATAATACCCCTTTTCTTTTTATACATCCTTTCACAACATCAACCCTCTGAAAGCAGCAGTGCCGAACGCATGGCACTGCTGTTTTTTTGCGCTTGCGCAGAGAAAAGCACAGCACAAGCAAAATTGAAAGTATACTTTCAGTTTTACGAAGAATTTCGTAAGTATACTTTAAAACGGGTTAAAAATGATTCTGGAAAGTGTTTTGCGCAAGCGCTGGCGGGCCGGTGCAAGACGTTGCCTGATTATTGTAAATATGCTTAATAGGAATAATTATTATCCTGTTAAAAATTTTCTGAAAAAACTTCTTGACTAGGTAGTTACCCGCAATTATAATATAAGTAAGATTTAGATTAGAGTAAATCAAAAAGCGAGATACTCCAATCTGAATTTTCACCCCTTGATTATGAAATCCTTGAAACAGGCGAAGCTCGTGCATGGTAGAGGAAACAAGGCAACTCTTACCGGACTTGCAGGCGGGGACTTGCGAAGGATTTTGTAATAAATAAAAATCTCTTAAGATAAGAGGAGGAATTTACAATGAAAAAATCCTTAGTACTCGCAATGGCAATGGCTCTTGGTGTAACCGCTTCTGCTTACGCTGCTAACCCGTTCTCTGACGTTCCTGCTGGCCACTGGGCTTATGACAGCATCAACAAACTGGCTGCTGCCGGCGTAATCGAAGGCTACGGCGACACCACCTTCGGTGGCGACAAACTGATGACTCGTTATGAAATGGCTCAAATCGTTGCTAAAGCAATGGCAAAAGGCGCTAACGTTGACAAACTGGCTGCTGAATTCGCTGACGAACTGGATAACTTGGGCGTTCGCGTTGCTAACCTGGAGAAAAAAGCTGACAACGTAAAGATTACCGGCGAACTGCGTTATCACTACAAAGATGATGGTGCAGATATCAATGGCTACGCAACTAAACTGCGTTCCCGTATTTGGATTAAAGGTGCAATCAATGATGACTGGACTTATACCGGCATGCTGCAAAACGAACAAGAACTGAAAGACAACGCTGGCAACGAAAATACTGATTTCCAACGTGCTTACGTAAATGGTAAACTGGGTGGCTTGAAAGTTCAGGCTGGTCGTTACAACAACAAACTGGCTGAAGGCAATGTTTATGATAACCGTTTTGATGGCGTTCAAGTTGCTTATGGCAAAGACGTTAAATTAGTAGCTGGTTATGGTAAAGCTGACCCTGGCAGCAGTGAGAAAATTAAAGCTGACGAAGCTTACTATGCAGAGTTGTCCGGAAAAGCTGACAAACTGTCCTTAGCTGCTGGCTATTATGACTTCAAAGATATTGATCGTCAAACAGCTGCTGCTAAAGCAACTGGCAAAGATCAAAGCATTTGGGCTGTAGCTGCTAACTATGCATTCGATAAAAACTTCAAACTGGGTGCAATGTATCTGAATGGTGATGAAGATGGTTACAAGGGCGACGATGACGGCTTTGTAGTAACCGCTTCCTACAAAGGTGCAAAAGCTGCTAAAGCTGGTTCCTGGGGTTTAGTTGCTAAATACTATGATCAAGGTCTTGCTACCTATGTTGATCATACTATGAACGGCTATGCTGATAGCTATAAAGCTGCTGATCAAGGCTTCAAAGGTTATAGCGTAACTGCTAACTACACCTTTGCTAAGAACATTGTTGGCCAGGTTGAATGGTATGATCTGGAAGCTAAGGAAGGCACTAAAGACGCACAAACCCTGTGGTCTCAAGTTGTATTCACTTTCTAATTCTAACCACATACAACAACCTAACATTTAACACGCGCGTATAAGAAGACGGCCGCCCGCATGGGCGGTCGTTTTTTGAATTATAATTTACAATAAAAAGCAATGACTACCCAGTCAGAAAATTTTAAGCAAACACTGTATTTTTCCCTAAATTTATGCTAAAATATACCTATATTCTGCATTATACTAATGCGTCTGGAGGAATAAGAATGAAAAAAGTTTTACGTTATTTATTGATGACCGTTATGGCTATTTGCTTCAGCATCCCCTGCTTTGGTGCAGCTGAAGCTGCAAGCGTTGCCCTGCTGCCCTTAATCAACAATGTTGAAGGCGGAGATGAGTTGGCAAGTCAGGTTTTCTACAAAAACGCTCTGTCTGTTCTGAACAGCAAAAAAGGCTTTGTAGTAGTAGAAAACGACAAGCTGACCGCTGTTATTGATGCTGCTAAGGTTGGCAATAAGGTTCCAAGTGCTGCAACTCTGGAAAAGATTGCTAAAGATGGCGATGTTGACATCGTTATCGCTGTTCAACTGGACAAACTGGATGACAAAGCTATTGATTCCAGCGAGGAGCGCAGACTGCAAATCGACCTGCAAGGCTATGCAGTTGCTTACAACAAGCTCACCGGTAAAGCTTACGAGCATCGCATTTACAGCGACAAAACCATTCCTGAAGCTCTGACCAGCCGTTGGGATTGGACTCATGAAGAATTTGGCCGTGCAGTACGCATCGAAGTAGACCGTGCTCTGCGTGTTAAATAATTCTTATACTGAGTTAGTTTAAACATCGAACCGCCTCGGCAACTATTGCAGAGGCGGTTTTTATTGCGAGCAAATAGCTTCAAAGAAAACCTATTATATAAATGATTATTTGAGAAGGAGAGTTTCTTTATTTGGTGAATTTAAGAAAAATTTGTGAAACCCTTGTAGGATAGTTATAAACGTGGTACAATAAACTTATGAAAAATTTGCTTTTGCTAACTGCTGAGGGCTGAGAAAAATGCAGACTGCAAAGAGTATGGTAGAGGAAACAAGGCAACTCTTACTGAAAGCTGCGGCGAGCCGAGTATCAAAGCCAAGGCGAAGAAGCATAGCAGAATTTTTCAAATGTATTTTCCTAAAGGAGGAAATAAAAATGAAAAAATCTTTAGTATTAGCTATGGCTATGGCTCTGGGCGTAACTGCTTCCGCATACGCTGCTAACCCGTTCTCTGACGTTCCTGCTGGTCACTGGGCTTATGACAGCATCAACAAACTGGCTGCTGCTGGCGTAATCGAAGGCTACGGCGACTCCACCTTCGGTGGCGACAAACTGATGACTCGTTATGAAATGGCTCAAATCGTTGCTAAAGCAATGGCTAAAGGCGCTAACGTTGATAAACTGGCTGCTGAATTCGCTGACGAACTGGACACCCTGGGCGTTCGCGTTGCTAACCTGGAGAAAAAAGCTGACAATGTAAAAGTAACCGGCGAACTGCGTTACAAATACATGAGCAAAAAAGGTGATGCAAACGAAAATGCAACCTTTGAAAATGATCTGCGTTCCCGTATTTGGGTAACCGGTCAAATCAATGATGACTGGTCCTACACCGGCATGATTGAAAACACTCAAGATTTCTATGGCGAAAGCGCTAACAAAGGCGATGAAGATACTTCCTTTGCTCGTGCTTATGTTGAAGGTAAAATCGGTGGCTTGAATGTAACTGCTGGCCGTTACAATGCATTCCTGGCTAACGGCAACATTTATGATGATAAAGTTGATGGCGCTGAAGTTTCCTACGGCGACAAAGTTAAAGTAACTGGCTTTGCTGGTAAAGCTACCGAAGTTGACGGTGGCAACTATGCCGGTGGCGAACTGGCAGGCGCTTTCGGTGACCTGAATCTTGCTGCAGGTTATGTAAACTACAAAGACCTTGGTGACGTTGAAGATGCTGACAATGCTATTTGGTATGTTGGCGCTGACTACACCATGGGTGATGTAAACCTGTCCGCTATGTACTTGAAAGGTGATAAGAGCCTTAATGGGGTTGATGAAAAAGTTCTTGATGATGATGGCTGGACTGCAGGTCTGGCATACAAAGGCGCTGATGCTTCCGACGCTGGTTCTTGGGGCCTGTTCGCTAACTACTATGACCTGGGCGGCCAAACCTACATTGCACACACCACTGATGCAAACACCTTTGATGGCGCTGGCTTCAAAGGCTATGGCGTTGGCGCTAACTACACCTTCGCTAAAAACATCGTTGGTACTGTAGCTTACTACGACACCGAAAACAAACTGAACAGCAAGGTTGATGACCAACGCGTTTGGGCTGACCTGACCTTCACTTTCTAATTTAACGATTAGCAAGTAACACAAAATAATACACGCGCGTATAAAGGCCCCCTCACCGTAAGGTGAGGGGGCTTTGTGTTGCAAAAATATATGAATGTGGTATAATAAAAATAGAAAGACAACCGCCCACAAGGTGGGTTGCCGATTCATAGTGTCAGAAAATCCGCCTCAGTGAACGGCAAATTACAGAGGCGGTTTTTCTATGTGCATTTTACTTTTTGTTCTTAAAAATGAACGTCAGCAATGCCAGTATAAACATACCAAAAATCATAAGATCCTGGAAGGTGTAATATACCATAGACATCACCTCCATTCCAACGGAATTTCGGCAACGCCACCCTGCAACACGGTTGTCCTTATTATTGTATCATGTAAACAAATTTTTGACAAGCAAGACAAAAAATGACCGCCCTCGCAGCTTTTGCTGCGCAGGACGGTCGTTTTGCTTTGTTAAATTACAGGCCGGCCTGCTCAATACCGCTGAACAGGAAGCCTAAATGATTGGTGGAGTTCAGCAGCACTACGCGCCAAACGCCCTCGTTATATTCCAACACATTAATGCAGGTGTTATCCTGCTTAATCTGCCAGAAATGCGACATATCAAGGCCCAGTAAATCGCAGATAATCGCTTTGTTCACTGCATCATGCGCAGCAACCAGCACAGTATTATCGGTATATTTGGCAGCATAATCGTCAAAAGCAGCGCGCGCACGCTTGCGCACATCCTCCAGGCTTTCGCCGCCGTCAGGCATCTGCACCAGGTGCGGTTGGGTGTGCCACAGGGCAAACTCCTGCGGAAATTGCTTGGCGATTTCCGGCGCCAGCACGCCTTCCCAGCTGCCGTGATTAATTTCCAGCAGACGTTCGTCTGTGGTCACCGGCAGCTTGTGTAGGTCAGCGCAAAGCTTGCAGGTCTGGTAGGAGCGCTGCAGCGGGCTGGAGATGCACACATCGATAGGGATGTGGTGCAAGCCCTCGGCCAGCAGGTGGCCTTGGCGCAGACCACGCTCGCTCAGCGGCGTATCCTCCTGACCTTGGTAACGGCCTTCTATATTCCAGGTTGTTTCACCATGTCGGACTAAAATTATTCTCATAAAATTTCCTCGCTGTAATTAATTTGGCTTTAGCCTTCGCAGTTGATGAGCTTAACATCAATAATGCCTTCCACACCGCGCAGCTGCAGCATGATATCGTTCGGAATGTCATCGCCGACAGCAATTGCCATAATGTTAGTGTCGGATTTAGGAGTGCTGCCAACCTGCATGCCGTTGATATTGATGCCGGCGCTGCCCAAAATAGTTGCCATTTGACCAATCATATTAGGTTTGTTGACGTGCGGAGCCAGCAGCAGGTAGCCTTCGGGATTGAAGTCAACATGATATTGGTCGATTTGTACAATCTTAGGCTGCTTGCCGTCGAACAAAGTGCCTTCAATTTTATGTGTGCCCTTGGCAGTAGCAATTTTTACATTGATAGCAGTAGTGAAGTAACCGGGTTTGTTGGCCTTAACCTCCTTAACCTCTAAATTGCGTTTTTTGGCAATACCGGGAGCATTGACAAAGTTAACGCTCTCCTGCAGAATCGGGTTCAGCAGGCCTTTGAGGAAGGCGGTGGTGAGTGCCTGGGTTTCGGTTTCGGCAAGCGCACCGGTATATTCAACTTCCACGCTCTTAATCGGTCCGTCTGCTAAATAGATACCCACGGTACCCATACGTTCTGCCAGTTTAAAGTAAGGTTGGATAACTGCTGCCACGCTTTTCGGAATGGGAGCCATATTAACGGCGGTCATAACCGGACGGCCTTCAAGTGCATCAATTACGCCGTAAGCAACGTCAACAGCTACGCCGATTTGCGCTTCGATGGTGGAAGCGCCGAGATGCGGAGTTTGTACAACGTTAAACAGGCCCAGGAAGGGGTTATTTTCTTTGGTAAGCGGTTCCGTCGGATAAACGTCGATAGCGGCACCGGCAATTTTACCGGATTTTACGCCTTCAGCAATTGCTTCGGGATCCATGCAGGCGCCGCGGGCGCAGTTGACAATGCGCACGCCGTCCTTCATTTTGGCAATAGCGTCTGCGTTCAGCATTTTTTCGGTTTCCTTGGTGAGCGGAGTGTGAATGGTGATATAATCGGATTTAGCCAGCAGAGTGTCAAAATCAACCAGCTCAACGCCAACCTGATGCGCACGTTCTTCGGTAATATACGGGTCATAACCAATGGTAGTCATTTCCATAGCCTGCATACGTTTGGCAACGCGGCTGCCAATACGGCCAACGCCAATGATACCAAGGGTTTTGCCCTGTACCTGAATGCCGTCGAAGGATTTGCGGTCCCATTTGCCCTCCTGAATGGATTGATGAGCCTGCGGAATGTGACGAGTCATAGCCATCATCATAGCAACGGTGTGCTCGGTAGCTGCCATGGTGTTGCCTTCCGGGGTGTTGAGTACAACAATGCCTTTAGCGGTAGCGGCGGGGATATCAATGTTATCAACGCCAACACCGGCGCGGCCGATAACCTTCAGACGGGTAGAGGCTTCGATAACCTCTTTGGTTACTTTGGTCATGCTGCGGGTTACCAGGCCATCGTAATTGTTGATAACCTTGATAAGCTCCTCCGGCTTCATGTTGGGCATTACATCTACATCAAAGTGTTCGCGCAGCAGAGCTACGCCTTTTTCGCTGATATCGTTGCTGACAAAAATTTTCATGGTGATTTATCTCCTTTATGTATAATTTGTAGGTTATTTGAATTGAAGTAAGTAACTGATTATTAGGATAGAGAGAGCAATTGATATATCGTGTAGTGAATAAAAATTTTAGCAAATGAGTGTCTGGAACCATAGAAGCGAGGGTGTGTAACAATTTTTTACCGTCTGACAAATTTTACCGAAGCTTCGTTCTGGTTCCGCACGAAATTTGCGTTGTGTCCTTAAGACACGGGAAAATTTTTTCTGAGCGAAAGGATATATTAATTGCTGCGTATATACTCAAAACTTCTATTTGTTTTCCTTCATATATTCTTCCATAAACTCCGCCAGCGCCTTGCAGGCCTCCAGCGGCACAGCGTTATAGGCACTGGCGCGACAGCCGCCGACAAGACGATGACCGCCGATTCCGACAAAGCCTGCAGCCTTGCCCTTAGCCACGAAATCCTTCTCCATTTCCGGCGTAGCCAGATTGAAGGTAATGTTCATATTACTGCGAGCTTCGGGAGCAGCATGACCCTGGTAAAAACCATTGCTGTTGTCGATAACGTCATAGATGAGCTTAGCCTTTGCTGCATTATTCTTGGCAATAGCGTTTACGCCACCCTGCTTTTTAATCCAGTGCAGAGTTTTGTTAACCATATAAATGGCAAAGACAGGCGGTGTATTGTACAAAGAATCGTTATTGGCAAAGGTGCTGTACTTCAGCATAGTGGGCAGCTCCTCACGCGCTGTTGCCAAAAAGCTTTTCTTGGCGATGACGATGACTACGCCTGCAGGACCAAGATTCTTTTGTGCTCCTGCGTAGATAAGATCAAAATCCTTAACGTTCACCTTGCGCGAAAGAATGTCGCTGGACATATCGCAGATAATGGGAACGTCGAACTGGGGGAAATCCTTGTACTCGGTGCCGTAAATCGTGTTGTTGGCAGTGAGGTGTACATAAGAAGTATCGGGGCGGAGTGTGAACTCCTGCGGAATGTAGCTGTGGTTCTTATCAGCGCTGCTAGCGGCCTCATAAACCTCGCCGTAGAATTTGCCTTCCGCCATGGCCTTCTTGGCCCAGACGCCGGTGTTGACATAAGCGGCGTATTTTTTAGTGTGGAAATTGGCAGCTGTCATTAAAAATTGGGTACTGCCGCCGCCCTGGATAAACATAATCTCGTAATCCTCGGGGATTTCCATCAGCTCGCGCAATAGCTGTTTTGTTTCTGCGTGCAGGGCAGCGTATTCGTTGCTGCGGTGGCTCATTTCAATGATGCTCATGCCGGTGTTTTTGTAGTTTAAGAACTCCTCCTGCGCTTCCAACAGTACCTCGAGCGGCATAGCGGAAGGACCGGCGTTGAAGTTATATGCTCTTTTCATATATTCTTTCCTTCTTCCTGAAAATAAATAAGGCAAGCACATCCCTTTGGGACGAGCTTGCCTTTATCTCGCGGTACCACCCAAATTGCCATTGCATAATTGCTTCACCTAAAAAAACAAGCCCATCATCCCTATCTTGGGACGAGGACTGCTCGCGGTGCCACCCAATTTGCCTATGGCCAACTTTGAACGCTATATCGGGCGCACCCGTCAAATTCGTCATTTGCCGCTTCGGAGCGGAACTAGTGTGCTTCGCTGCTGCCTTGCATCAACCGCCAGCTTTCTGAAAAGACCTGCACATTGCTTCTCCATCATTGCGTTGCGTAATGTGATTTGTAGATGATTATAGCACGCCTGCTTTTAGAGTCAAGTGTTTTTGTAAAGATTTTTTATGTATACAATTTTTTAAGCTGTTTTGTAACGTAGGTTACAGAGTATTGCTAAAAATATGTTTATGTGATAAAATGATTTTGACAACTGTGGTACAGGGTGGCGTTGCCTTCATTCTTAAAGAATGGAGGTGATGTCTATGGTATATTTTACATTCCAGGATCTTATGATTTTCGGTATGTTTATACTGGCATTGCTGACGTTCGTGTTTCAGAACCGTAAGTAAAATGCACATAGAAAAGCTGCCCCAATACTTTGACCGGTAAGGGCAGCTCTTCTGTTTCTTAGCGGGCAACCCACCTTGTGGGCAGTTGTCACTTTTCATCTATAATATAGCACACTGCCGTTTTTTTTGCAAGTTGTGCATATTTAACTTGCGTATTTTCGCTGTTCATGTTAAAGTAAGCATGTAGACAAAATAACGCAACCGCTAGGGGCGCAATTTGCTGAGAGGACTGACGTCCGACCCTTTGAACCTGAATCTGGTTAAAACCAGCGTAGGAAAGCGAGCAGATTTCTGCAAAAAGACAATTCAGCCGCTTTCCGACAGGAAAGCGGTCTTTTAATTATAAGGAGGCAAAAATATGGCAACACAAATGCAATTAGCACGCCAAGATGTGATTACCGAAGCAATGAAAATTGTAGCAGAGCAGGAGCATGTAACTGCAGAATTTATTCGCGAAGGCGTAGCAAACGGTACTATCGCTATTCCATGCAACATTAATCATAAAAATATTATTCCGCGCGGTGTAGGCACCGGTCTTACCGTAAAGGTTAACGCTAACATCGGCACCTCCAGCAGCTATCCTGATCCGGAACCGGAGCTGGCAAAGCTGCAGGCTGCTATTGATGCAGGCGCGGATTCTGTTATGGATCTTTCCACCGGCAACAATATCAGCGCTTCCCGTCAGGCAATTATTGCTGCATCTACCGTAATGGTTGGCACTGTGCCGATGTATCAGGTAACTGTAGAAACCATTAAGAAGCGTGGCGCAGTGGTTGAGATGACTAAGGAAGATATTTTCGACGTTATCCGCCAGCAGGCTGCAGATGGCGCCGACTTCATGACCATTCATTGCGGCATTAACAAAAATGTGCTGAAAGCACTCATTGACGAAGGCCGCGTTATGGACGTTGTTAGCCGCGGCGGCAGCTTTATCACCGGCTGGATGCTGCACAATGACGCAGAGAATCCTCTGTACGAATACTATGATGAAATTCTTGATATCTGTGCTGAATATGATGTAACCATCAGCCTTGGCGATGGCCTGCGTCCCGGTTGCATTGCTGATGCTACCGACAGAGCGCAGATTCAGGAGCTGCTGAACCTGGGGGAATTAACACAGCGCGCTTGGGATAAGGGCGTACAGGTTATGGTGGAAGGCCCCGGCCACGTGCCCTACAACCAGATTGCTGCGAATATGCAGCTGCAAAAACGCCTGTGCCACGGTGCACCGTTCTATGTGCTCGGACCTCTTGTAACAGATGTTGCTCCAGGCTATGACCATATTACCAGCGCTATCGGCGGTACTCTTGCTGCTGTCAGCGGTGCTAACTTCCTGTGCTACGTAACTCCGGCAGAGCATTTGGGCCTGCCTGACTTAAATGATGTACGCGAGGGTGTAATCGCTACACGTATCGCTGCGCATGCCGCTGATTTGGCTAACGGCAACAAGCAGGCATGGGAGTGGGATCTGAAGATGGCAAGAGCACGTAAGGTTCTGGATTGGCCTGCTCAGCTTGATCTGGCTATCGACCCGGTAAAGGCTAAGGAATATCGCTGCCGCAAGAACAAATCCGATGATGAGGCTTGCTCCATGTGCGGTGATTACTGTGCTGTAAAAATTGTCGGTCAGTACCTGGAAGAGCATATGAGAAAGCATTAAGCCATTACTTGAAAAAATAGTATGAATGTGATATATTAAATATAGAAAATGACAACCGCCCACAAGGTGGGTTGCCAGTTGAATTGACTTGAAAAGCCGCCTCGGAATCTGGTAAATTACAGAGGCGGTTTTTCTATGTGCGATTTACTTTCGGTTCTGAAAAATGAACGTCAGCAATGCCAGTATAAACATACCGAAAATCATAAGATCCTGGAATATAAAATATACCATAGACATCACCTCCATTCTTAAGTGAATGAAGGCAATCCACCCTGTAAAACGGTTGTCATAAAGATTTTAACACATAAACATATTTTTAGCAAGAATGCTTGATGCTTATCATTCTGAACTATGCTATAATATAGATAATTATAATATTTCTAGAGGTAACTGATGGACAAGAATATTTTAGAATATGTCGGAAAAAGCTTATATAAGACACATATTTTGAAGGAAATGAAGCGCTATGTTGTTTTCCGTGCGCGTTGTGCTATGCATAGCAGCAAGGTTGACGAACTGCTGCAGTTCTTTGCTGCAAATAGCAAGCGTCAGGCGTGGCTGCAGGGAGCACCTGCGCTTTTGGAACAGACTACCAGAGCATTTTTCTACAAAGGCTCAACCTGGGATGAACGTGTAGAGCTGGTGCAAAATCATCTGCTGATTATGGAAGAGCTGTTTAAGCCGGAGCTTATGGATAGATTATACAGCAATGGTGAGATGGTACAGCTGTGGGAGGATTCCTACGATGACAGACCTCTGACGCTGCAGCTGTGGTTTCATGCCGGCCAACGCAAGGAAGGCTGTATGTCTTTGACTTTATTCTATGAAGGCGAGCCTTTATACCAGATCATGTTCTGGCTGGCAAAAAATAAAACAGACGGCAAGAATGTTATTTATATCGGTGCCCTGCAGGGACTGCAGAACGGTAATGAGCTGATTAAGGGTATGACAAAGGCGTTCTTCGGCTATCGCACCAAAAACCTGATGTTCTATGGCTTACGCTGCTTTGCTAAGGCTATCGGCATTGAAAATATTTTCGCTGTTACTAACGACGGTTATTACGCTATGAACCATGTACGTGTAGACCGTAAGCTGAAGACTGATTTCGGTGCTTTTTGGCAGGAATGCGAGGGGGTTATCTGTTCAGATCGCCGCTTCTACATTATGCCGACAGCGGAACACCGCAAATCCATGGAAGAGCTGAAGCCGTCCAAAAGAGCGCAGCACCGTCGCCGTTTTGCTAAAATGGATGAAATGAAGGCTGCAGTTAAGGCTGCTGTTGACAGCTATAAAAAATAAAATATTACTTGTTTGGTTTGTAATATAGGCACAAAAGCTGTCTGCAATATTATTTATAGTAACAAACTGTACAAATTTTACATTGGATAAAGCAGAGGTTCAGAATAGAACCTCTGTTTTTTTTAGGTAAAACATGCTATAATGAAAATATATAGCTCTGATTGGAGGTAAGAAAATTGAAAAAACAGCTTGCAACTTTATTGTTGACCTTTATCTTTTGCTTTACTACAGTAATTCCAGGTTTTGCTGCTGATTCTGCTGTCCCGATGGCAGATAAAATCGGCGCTATGGAAAAAATGCTCTATGGCACGGAGCAGAGCGGTTCCTTGCTGCAACGTATGGATAGTCTGGAAGATGATGTTTACGGAACTATTACCAGCGATGCTATTATAAACCGCGTTGATAATATGTACGATTATCTTGAGGGTACTCCTGATAATGGTGAAGCTTCCTTTGCTACTAAGCTGAATGTTGTAGAATGGAAAATGAACGAAAGCATGTCCGGCGGCGCTGCCAAAAACCGTATTGAAGCTACGGAAAAGCTACTTTATGGCCAGAATCAGACCGGTTCTTTGAGCGGTCGTCTGGAAAGTCTGCTGAAGCTCGCTTCTTATACTGATGGCAATGTGCCTGTACAGCAGGTTGTGCTTCCGAAGGATTCTGTTTTTAAAATTGCTTTTACCTCTGAGCTGAGCACTAAAATGAGCCGTAAGGGTGATGTAGTGCATTTTAAGGCAGCGGATAACCTGTATGTAAACGACGTACTGGTGCTGCCGAAGGGTGCAACCGGTATCGGTGAGGTAAAAAAGGTTGTTCAACCTGGTATTTTCGGTAAGGATGGCCGCATTGATATCGACTTTACCTATATCTATGGTGTAGACGGTACCAAGATTCCGGTTACTGTAGGCGAGTTGGCTAAACAAAAGGCCGAAAGCATTGCCGGTGCGGCAGGAGCTGCTATTGGCGGTATGATTATCCTTGGACCTGTGGGCCTGGTTGGCGGTGCTTTTGTCAAGGGCAACAGCGTAACTATTCCGGTTGGCTGTGAAACCTTTGTACAGACTGCTGAGGATACTTCTCTGCAAGGCGTTGTATATCAGGAATAAAATCGAAAATTATACGTGAAAAGCTCACTCTTTCGAGTGAGCTTTTGCTTTTTTTATGGTATAATGTTAAGTGGATTATTATGAAATTTTTTCTTCATCAATATAGACAAAGGAGTTTTTTATATGCATAAGACTTTTATAGCCACAGCTTTGGCACTTGGAATGTGCCTGCCTGTTTATGCGGAACAGTTCAGCAACAGCAACAGCGACAGCATGTTAAGCCCGATATCTGTTGAAGAACCTAATGCCGCAGTACCGCATCGTGAAAAGCTGGATACAGAAAAGCAGCAGGGGCTGCCGATTCGTCTGACCGGTGAACATGCCGAATATGATACTGTCAGCGGTGATTTCCATGCCGAGGGCAATATTAAGGTATCGCAAAACGGTCAGGATATTTATACAACGCAGGTCAAGGGTAATATGAAAACTGGCGATATCTGGCTGCTGGAGGGTGGTAAGCTGGTAGAAGGTGCCAGCGAAACACAGGCTGCCTGGGGCCATTATAACTTTAACAATAAAACCGGTGAAATGAAAAAATTGACCGGTAAGAACGGCAAAGATTTCTTTGCTGCGCATCATGCCGAAATTTATCCTGATAAGATGATTTTGGACGAGGGCGGTTCTACGAGCCGTTGCCCCGCAGTAAAGCATCCCAAGTGCCTGGAAATCAAGGCAAAGACCTTTGAAATTTATCCTCATGATAAAATGGTAGCGCGCGACGTAAAGGTTTTTGTACGCGGCAAGCATATCTATTCCCGTGATTATTGGGAAAACAGCCTGACGGAAAAATCCAAGGAACGTATTCTGCCACATATCGGCTTTAAGGACAGCGACAAGGGTACCTATGTCAATCTTTCGTATGAACGTCCGTTAGGAGATAAGGACACAATTTATGCCGATTTGAATTATTACAGCAAGGTCGGCTATAAGCCTGTTTACGGCTTGGAGCATAACGAGCGTAACTTTAAAGTTACCTATGAAAACGGCTGGTATGAGGATGATGATGAATGGGTAGAGAAGCAGAACAATATCCGCTTTGACTATAAAAATCATCATATTGCACCAGATCTTCCCTTATCATACAGTGCTTACTTTGAACGAGGTTTGTGGAAGAATGATGATAGCGGACGTAAGAGCTGGCATACAGAATACGGTGCCTTCCTTAACCATGACCGCATTTATCTGTTCAACAGCAAAAATACCTCTTTGGATTTGACAATCGGTAAGAAATGGACACGTGAGAGTGCAGAGGATACTTTGCAGTCTACTAATGTTTATTATGCAACCTTAGGCCAGAAAATCAGCCCGAAGTGGAATACCTGGGTTGGCTATTATCGTGAAGATTTTACGACAGATGTATTTACCTACGATCAGCCTGATATGGCAAAAGAGCTGCGTAATGGTCTGCAATACATTATGGATGACAAGAACAGCTTTACCATTGTCAACCGTTATGATTTAGACCAAAAGGAAAACTATGAAACAAGATACAGCTGGACGCATAAGTTCTGCTGCTGGCAGCTTTCCTTGATTTACAAGCATAGAGATACAAATGATAAAGACAGTGCATTTGAAGCTAAGTTTGATTTTGTAAACTGGTAATGAGGTAGAATATGAGAGAGATTATTAAACAACGCTTTCTGGACCATCTGCAGGTGGCAAATGCTGTGATGAACAGCGATATCCTGGCACAGATTGAGCGTATTGCTGTAGAAGTAAAAAAGGCGCTGGCCAATGGCAACAAGGTTTTGTTCTGCGGCAACGGCGGCAGTGCCGCTGACAGCCAGCATCTGGCTGCTGAGTTTGTAGGCCGCTTTCAGAAGGAACGCGCCGGTCTGCCTGCTATCGCACTGACGGTAGATACCTCCATTCTGACTGCTGTCGGCAATGATTACGGCTATGATAAGGTTTTCGTGCGTCAGGTACAGGCGCTTGCCCGTCCCGGTGATGTGTTGGTAGGCATTTCCACAAGCGGCAACAGCGCTAATGTTGTGGAAGCTGTCGAGCTGGCCAAGAGCATGGGTGTTTTCTGCGTAGGCATGACGGCTGAGGGCGGCGGTAAAATGAAGCTGCTGTGCGACGAGTGCATTGCTGTACCGGCGAAGGTTACTGCCCGTGCGCAGGAAATGCATATTTTGATAGGCCACATTTTATGTGAGCTGGTGGATGGTGAATAATTTGGCTGATTTAGCTGTAACAACTTTTTTAGCGGAACAGATTAAAAATGTACGCATTGCTGTTATCGGCGATGTGATGCTGGACAGATATTTTCAGGGTGAGGTTAAACGCATTTCTCCGGAAGCACCTGTACCGGTAACACGTATTACAAAGATAAATTCTGTGTTGGGCGGTGCGGCAAACGTTGCTGCCAATCTGGCACATCTGGAATGTCAGGTTTTTATGGGCGGTGTGACAGGTGATGATGAAAACCGTCTGCTGCTGGAAAAGCTGATGGATGATGCAGGCATCAATCATCAGGGACTGGTGAAAAGCAAACGCCGCAAGACTATTACCAAGCTGCGTGTTTTGGGTGGCAATCAGCAGATGCTGCGACTTGATTTTGAAGAAACCGGCGATTTATTCCCGGAAGAAATTATTGAGCTGCGTCATTGGTTGGCAGGACTGCTTGATGAAGGCTTGGATGGTATTATTGTTTCCGATTATGCCAAGGGTGTCTGCTCGGATGATTTTTGCCAATGGGTGATTGCTCAGGGCAAGGCCTATGATATACCGGTGTTGATTGATCCTAAGGGAGCAGACTGGTCCAAATATGATGGCTGCGATTTTATTACGCCTAATTTAAAGGAAATGTGTGAGGCTGCAGGCTGTCAGCGTGAAAACTCTGATGAAGCCGTTGTCAGCATGGCGCAGGCTGCACGCGAAAAATTTCATATTAAGAATGTTGTTGTTACCCGCAGTGAGCGAGGCATGAGCCTGGTTAATGCTGAGCAGGTGCTGCACAGCCCTGCTACCGCCATTGAGGTGTTTGATGTTTCCGGTGCTGGTGATACGGTGGCGGCTACGCTTCTGGCAGGTGTTGCAG
The DNA here is from genome assembly GCA_963603005.1 of Escherichia coli. Lineage (GTDB taxonomy): Bacteria > Bacillota > Negativicutes > Acidaminococcales > Acidaminococcaceae > Phascolarctobacterium_A. Next base: position 47,973 of record CAVCLW010000007.1, read on the forward strand.
GCAAGCTGGCGTTGGCTGATGCTGTTTATATGGCGAACCGTGCTGCAGGAATTGTTGTGGCCAAGGTTGGCACTTATCCGGTGCACCGTGACGAGCTGCTGAAAGATTTGCTGACGGAGGAACGCAAGCAGGGCCGTGGCTATCGCACGCTGAGCTGGCAGGAGATTGCTTCTCTGGCAGCAACTTGGAGAGCATGCGGCGAAAAGATTGTGTTCACCAACGGCTGTTTCGATATTCTGCATGTAGGCCATGTAACATATCTGGAGAAGGCGCGCAACCTTGGCAAGCACCTGATTGTCGGCCTGAATACGGATGCTTCCGTACGCCGTCTGAAGGGTGAAACAAGACCTTTGGTGAATGAGCTGGATCGTGCGCGTGTACTTGCAGCGCTGGCCTGCGTAGATGCGGTAGTGCTGTTTGATCAGGATACTCCGACTGAGCTGATTGAAAAAATTCGTCCCGACATTCTCGTTAAGGGCGGTGATTACAAGCCTGAGGAAGTAGCAGGACGTGAATATGCCGGTGAAGTGCGCATTATAGAATTTGAAGATGGTTATTCCACAACCGGTGTGGTGGAAAAAATTGCCAAAATGGTTAAGGAGGGCAAATTATGATTATTGTAACTGGTGGTGCCGGCTTTATCGGCAGTAATATTGTTAAAGGCTTAAATGACCGTGGTATTGATGACATTCTTGTTGTTGACAACCTGACCAACATGGTTAAATTCAAAAATATCCAAGGCCTGAAGGTTAAGGATTATATGGATAAGTATGCTTTCATGGATGCACTGAAGGCAGGCAAATTCAACCATGAAAAAATTGACGTTATTTTCCATGAGGGCGCTTGCTCCGATACTATGGAATATAACGGTAAGTACATGATGGAAAACAACTTTGAGTATACCAAAAACGTGCTGCATTTCTGCCTCGACAGAAAGATTCAGATGATGTATGCTTCTTCTGCTTCCACTTATGGCAGCGGTGCTCATGGCTTCCGTGAAGAGCCTGCCTGTGAGGAAGCACTGAACGTTTATGCTTTCTCCAAGCTGTTCTTTGACAACTATCTGCGCCGTCTGCTGCCGCAGGCACAAAGCCAGGTAGTAGGCCTGCGTTATTTCAACGTATATGGTCCGCAGGAAAACCATAAGGGCAAAATGGCTTCCATGATTTACCAAATGTACAATCAATGGAAGGCAGAACATAAAGTTCGCCTGTTCGGTGAGTACGCCGGTTATGGACCGGGCGAGCATACTCGTGACTTTGTGTATGTAAAAGACGTTGTTAAGGTAAACTTCTACTTCTGGGATCATCCGGAAATCAGCGGTATTTTCAACTGCGGTACCGGCCATGCGCATCAGTTCAATACTCTGGCTAAGGCTGTGCTGAACCACTTTGGCAGCGGCGAGCTGGAATATGTACCGTTCCCTGAAGTACTGAAGGGCAAATACCAGAGCTTTACTGAAGCAGATGACACTAACCTTTTGGCAGCAGGCTATGACGGAGGCTTTACTCCGATTGAAGAAGCTGCTGAGGAATATTGCCAGCTTCTCGACAAGACCGGCGGTTATTACGTTTATGAAGGCTAAGGCGGTATTTTTTGACAGAGATGGCGTGCTCAATGTTGATGTAGCCTATCTCTACAAAATTGAGGACCTGCGCTGGATTGACGGTGCACGCGAGGCTGTGGCGTATCTGTCGCAGCTTGGCTATAAAATTTTTATTGTAACGAACCAGAGCGGTATTGCGCGTGGTTATTATACAGTAGAGCAGATGAATGAGCTGCATTCTTATATGCAGCGTGAAATTGCTGCGGCAGGCGGCAAAATAGAAAAAATCTATTACTGCCCGCATCATCCTGAGGGCAGCGTGCCGGAATATACCGGTGTGTGCGATTGTCGCAAACCTAAACCGGGAATGCTGCTGCAGGCGCTGGCAGAATATGATATCGACAAGGAGCAGAGCTTCTTAGTCGGTGACGGTAAGCGCGATGTGGAAGCAGCGGAGGCTGCTGGTGTCAAAGGCTATCTTTACACAGGCGGCAATCTGCTGGATTTCGTAAAAAATATTGTAAGCGAGAGATGATAATGGAGTATCGGAATATCCTGTTAATCAAAATGAGTTCTTTAGGTGATATCCTGCACACTTTGCCCTTTGCGGCAGCGCTGCGCAAGCGTTATCCCAAGGCGAAAATCACCTGGCTGGTACATCCGCAGTTTGCCGGCTTTGTACCGGATCCTCCGGTGATTGACGAGGTGCTTTATTTTGACAAGGTAAAATTTAATAAGCTGGGCTTCAGTGATAAGCTGAAATATTTTTGCGAAATGCGCTCTTTGCTGCACAGCAAGCATTTTGACCTGGTGATAGATATGCAGGGCCTTTTCAAAAGTGCTGTGTTGGCTGCTATCAGCGGCTGTGATAACCGCATCGGCTATTGCGAAATGCGCGAGGGCAGCGGCCTTGTGAGCAAGGCGATTGGCGGCAGTCATAGTAAGGACCATGTTATTGAGCGCTATCTTGACGTGGCACGTTATCTTGGTGCCAAGGTTGATTCGTTGGATGATGTGGAATTCCCAATGCCGGATTTAAGCACGGAAACCGCTTCTGTGCAGCATAAACTGCAGGAGGCCGGCTGGCAGGGCGGCGATTACGTTGTTATTGTTCCCGGTGCACGTTGGTGGACGAAGGAATGGCCGGTCGAGCATTATATCGAGCTGGCGAAAAAGCTTACGGCTGACGGTACTGCTGTAGTGCTGGCAGGCGGACCTGATGATGCTGTCAAGGGGCAGAAGATTGCCGAAGGCACAGCGAGCTCACTGGTTATCGATTTGACGGGACAGACAAGCCTGCGTGAGCTGGCAGCGCTGATTAAGGGCTGCAGCTTCTATATCAGTGCGGATACCGGACCGCTGCATTTTGCGGCGGCTTTGAAAAAACCGCTTATAGCAATGTACGGACCGACGAAGGCTGACCGCACCGGACCATACGGCAGCAAAAATTCTACGGTATTGCTTTCGCCGGCAAAGTGTGCAGGCTGCTTGAAGAAAAAGTGCGATAACTGGCATTGTATGCATGATATAACGCCGGATATGGTATATAAAATTTATCAGGAAAAGGTGGCAGAGGGCTGATGGCACAAGCTGTAGAATTAAATGGCAAAAAAATATTGGTAACATTTTTGATGCATCTGGGAGACCTGACGCTGACCACGCCTTTCATCCATGCGCTGCGTAAGGCAGCACCGGATGCGCACATTACCTTTCTGGCAGATGAAAAGCTGAAGGATGTAGTGCTGCACAATCCGTATCTGGATGAGGTTATTACGATTGATAAAAAGGGCAAGGATAACAGCCTGCTGGCGCTGATGGCCTGCGCCCGTCGTTTGAGCAAGATGGATTTTGATGTGCTGATTAACCTGCATCCTAATGAGCGTTGCAGCTTTATTGATGCTTTTACCAAAGTGAAATTGCGTTGCGGTACAACACACACTTTGTTCAAACCGCTTTGGGATGTGTTTACACCGCTCAACCGCAAAATTCATGCGGCTGATATGTATCTTGATGTGCTGACGCAGCTTGGCGTACAAAAGCTGGAGCATAACGGTCTGGAAATTTTTCCGAGCGAGGAATATCAGCAACATGCGGATGAATTCTGGCGCGAGCACGGTGTGTTCGCTTCGGATAAGCTGGTGGGCTTTAACATCGGCAGTGCTGTTGTTACCAAGCGCTGGGCGCCGGAGCGCTTTGCCAAGGTAGCAGATATTCTTGCGGAAAAGGGCTATAAGCCTGTATTCTTCGGCGGTACGATGGACGAAGAAATGGTGCAGGAGGCAGTCAGCTTTATGAAGACGACACCTGTGGTAGCAACTGGCAGCTTCCGTATTGGCGAGCTGGCGGCGGCAATGCGTCGCTGCAGCCTGATTATCACCAACGACAGCGGCCCGATGCACGTAGCAATCAGCCAGAAGGTGCCTATCGTAGCGATGTACGGTCCGTCCAGTCCGAAGCTGTACGGCCCTTATACCAAGGATGCAACTATTGTGACAGCGTTGCCACCCTGCCTTGGTTGTGCAGGTGGCATGAAGCATAAGTGTGATGATATGCAATGTATGACACGTCTGACGGTAGAGCAGGTTGTGCAGGCTGCTGAGCAGATGCTGCAGCAAAAGGAGAAATAATATTGAGTAAGCAAAGCATTATTACCGGAGAGGTTTTATTGCTGTGTGAAAGAGTGGAGATGGCGCAGTTTATGCACGCTTATCTCCGGCATTTATTTAAGCAGGGTATCAGCTTGCCTAACATGCAGATTGTAAATTATCAGAGTATCGATAAGTTAGACTTGCTGACTAAACGCCTTATACAGTTGGAAGGCAGAGAAATAGTGCAAAAAGCAGTATTCTTTGCCGACGCGGCTGATGAGCGCGAACGCCGAATGCAGAAATTTTTTGCGGTGCGTGACAATACTTTCTTTAAAGGAGTGGAGTATTGCACGCACTTTTTCTTTCCCGGCAAAAAAGCTACTAAACGTTGGCAAAAGGGTTATCTTGAGGATATGCTGCTGCAGTCGCTGCGGCGGGAAAGCTCGGAGTGCAGTGATTATTATAATCTGTATAATATGAGCGCAGAATATCTGCAATCAGTAAATTGCTGCCGCGGGCGTGAGAACAGATTAGTGAATTATAGCAGGCATTTACTGTACACGTATCTGGCGGGAACAGACAGGTATGTGGGCATGCGCTTGGGCGAGGCTGCCCTGGCAGGAGCCTTTGATTTGGAGCATCCGTGCTATGCAAGTCTTAAGGAATGCTTGCAAGGCTTAAACTAGAGCAGCAGAATGCTAGGTTATCAAAATTACTTAATTGATTTATTATATCGTGCTAAAGTGTTAGCTTTACAGGCTATCGTCCTTTCTGAATTTTGGAAAAGCAAATAAATATGTTATAATTAACAAACAAACTAAAAAAGGGGGAGCAACATTTATGTTCGGAGAAATTATTGGAGCAATCAGCAATTTTATGTATAGTTATTTGCTGATCATCATGCTCATCGGTGTAGGCCTGTACTACACTCTGCGTACTCGTCTAGTGCAGGCGCGTATGTTTAGGGAAACTATTCGTGTTATTTTGGAGAAGCCTGTCGAATCCGGTGCTGTATCATCCTTCCAGGCTTTGATGGTATCTACTGCGTCCCGTGTAGGTACCGGTAATATTATCGGCATTTCCACAGCTATCTGCCTCGGCGGTTATGGTGCTGTGTTCTGGATGTGGGTTATTGCTGTTGTCGGCGGCGCTTCTGCTTTTATTGAAAGCACCCTGGCACAGATTTACAAGAAACGTGGTCCGCACGGCAGCTATGGTGGCCCGGCTTATTACATCGAAGCTGCTTTAGGCAGCCGCGGTCTGGCAGTGCTCTTTGCTCTGGCTTTGATTGTAACCTATGGCTGCGGCTTTAATATGCTGTGCTCCTACAATCTGCAATCTACCTTTGCTGCTCTGAGCTTCTATAATCCGGATACTACTCCTTGGATTATCGGCGCTGTAGAAGCAGTGCTCGTAGGCTATTGTCTGCTGGGCGGCGGCAAGCGCGTTATCAAAGCAACCTCTACTCTGGTTCCTTTGATGGGCGTTATCTACATTTCTGTAGCATTTATCCTTACTATCATGCATATCAATCTGGTTCCCGGTGTTGTAGGCAGAATTTTTGCTGAAGCATTTGATTTCAGTGCAATTTTTGGTGGCTTTGCCGGCAGCTGCATGATGTTCGGTATCAAACGCGGTCTGTACAGCAACGAAGCAGGTGTTGGTTCCGCGCCGAACGCTGCTGCTGCTGCTGACGTTTCTCACCCGGTTAAGCAAGGTCTGGTACAGATGCTGTCCGTATTTATTGATACTCTGCTGATCTGCACCGCTACCGCTTTCATGTGCCTGAGCTCCGGCATTGAGCCGACCAAAGAGCTTGCAGGTGCGCCTTATGTACAGGCAGCTTTGGCAGCAAGCATGGGCGATTATGCTAAGCTGTTTATCACTGTATCTATGGTACTGTTTGCTTTCACTACTCTGTTGGGCAACCTGTATTATGTAGATAATGCTTTTGCTTATGTTCTGAAGCATGTTCCCGGCAAAACCTTTACCCTGTGCTACCGCATTTTGGCTTGCGTACTGATTTTCATCGGTGCAGGCTCCAGCATGGGTACAATGTGGGATTTGGCAGATGTTACCATGGGCTTCATGGCAATTATCAACTTGCCTGTTATCTGCATTCTGGGCGGTCCTGCTCTGCGTGCGCTGGATGATTACACCGAGCAGCGCGATGCCGGTAAGAATCCTGAGTTTAAGGCCAGCAAGATTGGTCTGACTCAAAAGCTGGACTACTGGCAGGATTAAAATTTGTTTCTTTGAGCTGTTACGAGCTTTCGTAGCAGCTCTTTTTGTATACAAAAACCCCGCCATTGTGGCGGGGTTAAAAAGAGCTTAAGCGGTGAGCAAAGAAAAGAAGCTCCTAATGCGATAATATACTAATGACCTGCCAGTCAAAGTAAAAAACACATTAGGAGGACATTAAAATGCCGAAAAAGCAAGATAATATCGTAAATAGTTTAGCACATACCAAGTGGAATTGTAAGTACCATATAGTATTTGCGCCCAAATATCGTAAAAAAATTTTTTATGAAGAAAAAAGATTGGCGATAAGGGATACTATGTAGATACAGTAGGTAAAAACACTACTGCAATAAAAGAATACATAGCAAATCAATTGGAGCGAGATAAAGAAATGGACCAGTTAGTGTTATTTGATCCTAAAGATCCATTTATGGGTAGCAAGTAATAATTGCATGGCTGGCAGGCCAATAAAAGACACATTTATGTGTGGCTGCTGAAGATAGGGCTATGCCCGAAAAATAAAAGCCACCCGCTAGGCGGGTGGATCTTTACTATATGCCATGATAATGATATATTATCGTCACAATTCACATACCGTTTCGTTCAGAGAAAATTTTTCCCGTGTCCGCAGGACACAACGCAACCAAGAAAATTTTTCTTTGCTACTAGCAGTATTTTCAGAATTAATGTAGAATAGATACGTAATAAAGCAATTTTTTGGTCAAGGTTGTTTTATGTCCTTTGCGAAGGAGGGAAAGACGATGATTTATAATTATTATCCTGGCTGCACGCTGTCAACGAAGGCGAAGCAGCTGGATATGGCAGCACGACGCTGTGCTGAGGTGTTGGGCTTTCCGCTGGTAGAGCTGCCGGAATGGCAGTGCTGCGGCGCGGTTTACCCTATGGCGCCTGATGCTATTGCCGAGCGTTTGAGTGCGGTGCGTGCGCTTGTGGCGGCGCGTGAAAACGGCGGCGTTCTGGTGACGCTGTGCAGTGCGTGCTACCATGTCATCAAACGTGTGAACCACGATATGGCAACAAATGCGGAGATTCGCCAAAAAGTGAATAATTATCTGCAACTTGAAGAGCCTTATGCCGGTGAAACACGGGTTTTGCATTACCTGGAGGTTTTGCGTGATGAAATCGGTTGGGAAAAGCTGGCGCAGCTTGTGAGCCATCCTTTAAAGGAACGCAGGGTTGGTGCTTATTATGGTTGTTTGTTGCTTAGACCGGGAGCAGTTTTGGCCCTTGATGACGTAGAGAGTCCAACTGTTATGGAAGCCTTTATTAAAGCGCTTGGTGCAGAGCCTGTTATTTACAGTATGCGCAATGAATGCTGCGGCGGTTATCTGGCGCTGAAGGATAAGGCGCAGTGCGAGCAGCTTGTCAGCGAAATTAAAAATAATGCTGCCAGCTGTGGTGCGCAGGAGCTGGTCACTGCCTGCCCGCTGTGCGCGTATAACCTGACGGCCAATGGTGCCGCAGGCAGCCTGCCGACACGCTACTTTACGGAGCTTCTTGCTGAAGCACTTGGTGTTGCGGAGAGCGAAGGAGGGGCGGAATAATGGCTGTTGATGAAAAGCAATTGACAGAAGATATTCTGCGCCTTGCTGCTACCGACGTGAGCCGCTGTATGCAGTGCGGCCGCTGCAGTGCGAACTGTGAAGTTGCGTCTAAAATGGACCTTTTGCCTCACCGCGTAGTTTGGGATTTAAACAGCGGTTATGCATCCGAGCTGCTGGAGGCTGATGCACCGTGGCAATGTCTGTCCTGTATGGCGTGCGAGGAGCGCTGCCCACGCGGCGTGAGTCCGGCGCGTATTATGGAGGCGCTGCGCCTGCTGCAGATTCGTCAGCAAGGAAACAACAAGCTGCCTGCCGAAAGTGTGGAGCATTATCCGAGCGATATGCCGCAGCAGCTTTTGGTTGCAGCCTTTAGAAAATACAATAAATAGGGGGAAGCTACGTGCAAAAGATTGGTGTTTTTGTTTGTTGGTGTGGCAGCAACATCGCCGGCACGGTAGATGTTGCCCAGGTGGTAGAGGCAGTGCGCCAAATTCCTGACGTTGCCTATGCCATCGATTATAAATATATGTGCTCCGAGCAGGGCCAGGAGCTGATTCGCAAGGCTGTGGCAGATTATAAGCTGGACAGACTTGTTGTTTGCAGCTGCTCGCCGCGTATGCATGAGGCAACCTTCCGCAAATGTGCGGAGGGCGTTGGCATCAATCCCTACATGGTAGAGATTGCCAATATCCGCGAGCAATGCTCCTGGGTGCTGAAGGATAAGGCCGAAGCGACAGCGAAGGCGATTAAATTAGCCAAGGCAGCAATTGCCAAGGTGCGCTTTAACGGAGCGCTGAAGCCCGGCGAAAGCCAGGTAGTGAAGCGCGCACTGGTTATCGGCGGCGGTATTGCCGGTATTCAGACGGCGCTGGATATTGCCGAGGCAGGCTACAAGGTAGACATTGTGGAGAAGGAGCCGACAATCGGCGGCCGTATGGCGCAGCTCGACAAAACCTTCCCGACACTCGACTGCTCTGCCTGCATCCTGACACCGAAGATGGTGGATGCAGCAAACCATGAAAATATTACGCTCTATACCTATAGCGAGGTAGAAAGCGTAAGCGGTTTTGTTGGCAATTTCGATGTGACAATACGCAAAAAGGCACGCAGCGTGAAGGCTGATATGTGCAGCGGCTGCGGTATCTGTACCGAAAAATGTCCGTCCCGCAAAACTCCGAGTGAATTCGATATGGGACTGAAGAATCGCGGCGCAATCTATATTCCCTTTGCGCAGGCCATTCCTAAGGTGCCTGTTATCGACCGCGAGGCCTGCATCAAGTTCAAGACAGGCAAGTGCGGTATCTGCTCCAAGGTTTGTCCGGCAGGAGCTATTGATTACACGCAGACCGATGAGCTGATCACGGAAAAATACGGTGCAATTGTATTGGCAACAGGCTTTAAAACGATTTCTCTCGACAAGTTTGGCGAATATGGCTACGGTGCCAGCAAGGACGTTATCACCTCGCTGGAGCTGGAGCGTCTGACGAATGCGGCAGGTCCTACCGAAGGACATCTCGTTTGTCCGTCTACCGGCAAGGAGCCGAAGAAGGTTATTATCGTTTCCTGCGTAGGCTCGCGTGATGTGAGCGGTCGCGGCAAGAGCTACTGCAGTAAAATCTGCTGCATGTATAATGCTAAGCATGCGATGTATATCCGCGAAAAATATCCTGATGTGGATGTAACTGTGTTTTATATAGATGTACGTACTCCTGGCAAGGGCTTTGACGAGTTCCAACGCCGTGCAGTGGAGGAGTACGGCGTGCATTATGTACGCGGTCAGGTAGGCAAGGTTGTTGTTGACGGCGATGGCAAGCTGACTGTTTTTGCCAGCGATTTGAACAGCGGCCGCAAGCTGATGCTGAACCCTGATTTAGTAGTATTGGCGACGGCTGTGCAGCCTTCGCCTGATGCACGTAAGCTGGCGACGATGCTGACTGCCAGCATTGATAACGATGACTTTTATGTAGAGGCGCACCCGAAGCTGCGTCCTGTTGAAAGTCCGACGGCAGGCATTTTCCTCAGCGGCATGTGCCAGGGACCGAAGGATATTCCGGAAACTGTTTCACAGGCCGGTGCAGCGGCTGTTAAGGTCGTAGGCCTGCTGGCGAAGGATAAGCTGCTGACGAACCCCTGTACTGCGCAGTGCGATACAAGCATTTGCAGCGGCTGTTTGGCTTGCACGCATGTCTGCCCCTATGGTGCGATTACCGGCGAGAGCAAGCAGGTTATTACGAAGCTTGGCGTGCGCGAAACGCGTACTGTTGCCGTTGTTAATCAGGCGCTGTGCCAGGGCTGCGGTGCCTGCACGGTAGCCTGCCCCTGCGGTGCTATGGATTTGCAGGGCTTTACTAATCAACAAATTCTGGCAGAGGTGGATGCATTATGCTAGAGAAGAAAAATTTTGAACCGAAAATCGTGGCCTTCTGCTGCAACTGGTGCAGCTATGCCGGTGCTGACGGCGCCGGAACGGCCCGCAAGCATTATCCTGCTAATATCAAAATCATCAAGGTTCCCTGCTCCTGCAGAGTGAATCCGCTCTTTATCCTGCGCGCATTTCAGCGTGGCGCGGATGGTGTCATCATGTGCGGCTGTCACCCCGGTGACTGCCATTATTCTACCGGCAACTATTATGCACGTCGTCGTATGACGCTGCTGCTCAGTATGCTTGATTATCTGGGAGTGGCCGGTGAACGCTTCCGTGTGGAATGGGTTAGTGCGGCCGAGGGCGCACGTTTTGCACAGGTGATGAACGATTTTGCCGAGCATATTGCGGCATTGGGTGAGAATGTAAAGTTGAGGGATTTGCGATGCAAAAAATAGAAAAGCTGCTGCAGAAGCGTGCAGCTGAGCTGTTGGCAGAGGGCACAGTAGAGCGTGTGCTGGCATGGCAGGCAGGCGAATTCTTTTACGATAACACACCTGCAGCCGTAAGCAGTGCGGACGAATGCGACAAGCTTGTCTATAACGAGTTCTGCCCTGCCAATCTCTGCAAATATTTAATTGAAACAAGCCATGCAGGCAAGAAGACGGCTGTTTTCTTAAAGCCTTGCGATACATACGGAGTGAACCAGCTGCTGAAGGATAACCGTATTAAGCGTGAGCTTGTTTACGCCATCGGTACACCCTGCAGCGGTATGCTGGATATCAAAAAGATTAAGGCTGCCGGCACAAAGGGCATCATCAGCGTGAGCGTGGACGGTGAAGAGGTTGTTGTCAACACTGCTTACGGTGAAAAGCGTTTGGCAAAGGCTGACGTGCTGTTGAACAAATGCCTGATGTGCAAGGGCGTTGCTTATAAAATTGCAGACGAGGAGCTGGCTGAGCCGCTGCCTGTACCGCAGTTTACAGGTGATAAATTCGCCAAGGTCAAGGAGATTGAAGCGATGAGCGCCGAAGAGCGTTTTGCATTCTGGCAAAGCGAGCTATCCAAGTGCATCCGCTGCAATGCCTGCCGTGATATCTGCCCGGCGTGCAGCTGTGAGCAATGCATTTTTGATAAGCCCGATACTCCAGTAGCAGGCAAGGCGTATGCCGACGAGGTTGAAGAGCAGATGTATCATATCATCCGTGCTTTCCACGTTGCGGGACGTTGCACAGGCTGCGGTGAATGTGCGCGCGTTTGTCCGCAGGGAATTCATCTGGAGCTGCTGAACATGAAGTTTATGAAGGATATCAACAGCTTCTTCGGCCAGTATCAGGCCGGTGCAGACAGCGAAACACCTGCACCTCAGGTAAGCTTTAAGCAGAATGATCCCGAGGTCAACAGTGCGGTAGAAGGGAGGGAGCAGCATGTATAAGATAGCAAAGGATAAGCTGCCAAAGTTATATGCAGCCCTGCAAAATATCGGTACGCTGCTGCTGCCCTGCAAGAACAAGAGCGGTCATGCCGACTTTGCTCCCTACCACGAGGATGCGGAGGTTGCATTGGATGCGCCGCTGACGAATCGCAGCGCCAAGGACGTTTTCTTCCCACAGGTAGAAAATCTGCTGACCTTTAAGACGAGCGGTAAGGAGCTGGCTTTAGAGCAAAATATTCCGCCTGCCGGCACGACTATCGTCATGGGCGTGCGTGCCTGCGATGCGCGCAGTTTTAAGATTTTGGATAAGGTGTTTTTAAAAGCGCCTGTTGATACATATTATAAAACAAGACGCGAGCAATGTGTGCTCATCGGTTTAGGCTGCAGTGCTCCCGAAGAAACCTGCTTCTGCCATGCCTTTGGCATTGACGCAGGCGCTCCAGAGACGGATGTGCAGACCTGGCTGGCAGGCGAGGAGCTTTGCTGGCAGGCTGTGACTGCCAAGGGCGAGGAGCTGACAGCGAAGCTCGTCGAGGGCGGTGTGCTGGCTGAGGCGGAAGCTGCTTCTGCAAAAGCAGTCAGCGAACAAAAGGAGCAGACGCAGAAAATTTTGAGCGTACTGCCTTTGCATGATTTCAAGGTGAATGACGAGCTGACTAAGGATGAGCTGAAGGTATTCAACAGCAAAATCTGGGAGCAGCTGGCTGCAGGCTGCCTGTCCTGCTGCACATGCACCTATGTGTGTCCCACCTGTCATTGCTATGATATCCGCGATTATCAGGAGACAGAAGAGCGCACGCAACGCTATCGCTGCTGGGACAGCTGCATGGCGAAGGATTTTACGCTGATGGCGCATGGCAGCCCGCGTAAGACGAAGGTGGAGCGCTTCCGCCAGCGTTATATGCATAAGCTGGTATATTTCCCTGAAAACAATGAGGGTGAATATGCTTGTGTCGGCTGCGGACGCTGCCTGCAGAAGTGTCCGGTGCAGCTGAATATCGTCAAGGTTGCCAAGGCCTTGGAAAAAGCGGAGGTGAAGCAGGATGTGTAATTGTCAGGATACCTTGATTCCGCAGATTGGCGTGGTGACGGACATCTGTACGGAAACGGCTGATGTAAAAACCTTCCGCGTGGAGAAAATTGGCGGCGGTAAGCTGTTTGAGCATATGCCGGGACAATGCGCTATTCTTTCTGTTCCAGGTAAGGGTGAGGCGATTTTTTCCATTACCTCCTCGCCGACGAACGAAAAATATATGGAGTTCAGCATTAAACGCTGCGGTTCGATTACGAACTTTTTGCATTTTGATATTGAACCCGGTCAGCAGATAGCGGTACGCGGACCTTACGGCAATCATTTCCCTGTCGAGGATAAATTGAAGGGCAAGGATTTACTGTTTATTGCCGGTGGTATCGGTTTGGCGCCGCTGCGCAGTGTAATCAATTATATGCTGGATAAGCGTGAGGATTACGGCAGCATTGATGTTGTTTACGGCGCACGCAGCAAGGAAGATTTTGTGCGTTACGACGAGCTGACGAATGTGTGGCCGGCGCAAAAGGATACGCGCGTGCATCTGACGATTGACCGTGCGCAGGAGGGCTGGACGGGCAATGTCGGCTTTGTGCCTAATTTCCTGAAGAACCTGAAGTTTACGCCGGATAAGACGGTGCTGCTGTGCGGTCCGCCGATTATGATTAAGCTGTGCCTGGCGGCGTTGATTGAGATGGGCTTTGAGAAGAAGCAGGTTTATACGACGCTGGAGCTGCGCATGAAGTGCGGCGTGGGCAAGTGCGGTCGCTGTAATATCGGCAAGAAGTATGTGTGCAAGGATGGACCGGTGTTTACTTGCGACGAGCTGGATGAGATGCCGGACGAATATTGATTCTTCGCAATTAAATATCGCTTAGCTCAGGAAAAATTTCTTAACGCAATTTTCGTGTGGATTCAAGACGAAGTGCCGCAAAACTCGCGCTATGCTTACATATCTTTCTGTTTTAGTTTGCTTATCGCTCAAACAGTTGCGACACTTCTGTGAATCCGGACACTTATTTACTAAAATTTTTATTCGCATCACGATATTATAATAGCTTACGTTGTGAGTCCTCTAGAGTTCTGTTGCCTCATGCAAGGATGCTTGCATCGCCGCGGCGATGACTGGGGGTGTCTTGTAGGCACTTCGCTTGTAGTTCTACAGAATTTAATTTACACATATACATTTTTTGGAGAAGAAAATATAAGGAGCAAAAATATGGAAGAAATGGTAACTGTTTACCTGCTGGGCAAAAAGTACAGTGTCCCGGCAACCCTGACCATTATGGATGCCATGGAATATGCAGGATTTAAGCTGGTGCGCGGCTGCGGCTGCCGCAGCGGCTTTTGCGGAGCCTGTGCAGTAATTTATCGCCTGAAGGGCAGCACGGAGCTGAAGGTTGTGCTTTCCTGCCAGACGAAGGTTGAGGAAGGCATGTGCGTTGGCAAGATTGATTCCTTCCCGATTAACAAACGCACCTTTAATATCGAGGAGATTAAGGCAAGCGATAATATTGTCGGTCAGCTGTATCCGGAAATCTTCAGTTGCATTGGCTGCAATGCCTGCACGAAGGGCTGTCCGCAGGGCCTGAATGTTATGCAGTATATTGCTTACGCTCAGCGCGGCGAATATGAGAAGGCAGCACATGCTTCCTTCGACTGCGTTGGCTGCAATATCTGTGCATCCCGCTGCCCGGCGCAAATCAGCCACAGCGCTGTCGGCCTGCTGTGCCGTCGCCTGACGGGCAAATATATTGCACCGAAGTGCGAGCATCTGGCTAAACGTGTTGCCGAAATTGAAAACGGCGATTATGTAACGCTGCTGGAAAAGCTGAAAAATATGCCTTTGGACGAAATCAAAGACCTGTATAACAAGCGCGAGATTGAAAAATAAGGAGGTGCGGCAAGGTGAGTGCATTTACTGAAGATATGTTAAAATCTATGGCTAAGGTTGAAGCTACACGTGCCCAACGTCTGCATGCTTCTATCGAACGCTTTACGGCAGATGAAAAGGAAGAGCTGCTGAAGGAGTTCCATCCTGACTACAGCTCTAAGGGCTTCAAGGTTTTGGAGGTTGGTCCCAATAAGGGTCAGAAGGTGCCGGTAGAATTGGCACAGCTGCTGGAGGGCAAAAGCCGTCTGCAGGATGTAGAGCTTGATCTGGAAAAAGTGGACTATGACGTTGATGTGCTGGTTATCGGTGGCGGCGGTGCCGGTGCTTCCGCTGCGTTGGAAGCACATAACGGCGGTGCAAACGTCCTCGTAGTTACCAAGCTGCGTATGGGCGATGCCAACACCATGATGGCTGAGGGTGGTATTCAGGCTGCGGATAAGGGCAACGATTCCCCGGCGCAGCATTATCTGGATGCCTTTGGCGGCGGTCACTACAAAAATATTCCCGAGCTGCTGGAAGAGCTGGTAACCAACGGACCGTTGGCGATTGATTGGCTGAGCAAGCTGGGCGTAATGTTCGACAAGGAGCAGGACGGCACTATGGTAACGACGCATGGCGGCGGCACAAGCCGTAAGCGTATGCATGCTTGCGCCGATTATACCGGTGCTGAAATCATGCGCGTGCTGCGCGACGAGGTTCAGAACCGCGGCATTCCGGTGCTGGAGTTTTCACCTGCAGTCGAGCTGCTGCTCGACGAGGAGGGCAAAACTGCCGGTGCGGTGCTGTGGGATTTTGATGCGCAGGAGTACAAGGTTGTACGCGCAAAATGCGTAATCATGGCAACTGGTGGTGCAGGACGCTTGCATTATCAGGGCTTCCCGACCTCTAACCATTACGGTGCTACTGCCGACGGTCTTGTTATGGCTTATCGTGCCGGTGCGCCGCTGATTTATGCGGATGCTATTCAATATCATCCGACCGGTGTTGCTTATCCGGCGCAGATTTATGGTGCGCTGGTTACAGAAAAGGTGCGTTCGATTGGTGCGCAGCTGGTAAACAGCGAGGGCGAAATCTTTATGCATCCTTTGGAAACCCGTGATGTGGCGGCTGCGTCTATCATACGCGAATGTACTGCCCGCGGCAAGGGTGTTAAAGCGCTCGACGGCGTGGCGCTGTGGCTTGACACACCGCTGATTGAAATGCTGCATGGCGAGGGAACGATTGCCAAACGCATTCCGGGTATGCTGCGCATGTATGCTAAGTTTGGCATTGACCTGCGCAAGGAGCCGATTTTGATCTATCCGACGCTGCATTACCAAAACGGCGGTATCCTGATTGACAAGGATGCCGAAACCAAGCTGCCGGGACTGTTTGTTGCCGGTGAAGCTGTTGGCGGCATTCACGGCACCAACCGTTTGATGGGCAACAGCCTGCTGGATATCATCGTCTTTGGCCGTATTGCGGGTACGAAGGCTGCCGAAGCAGCGAAGAGCGTCAAGCTGGGCAAGCTGAGCCTGGAGCATGTACGCCGTTACGCTGAGGAAGAAAAGGCTGCTGGTGTGCAGGGCGAGCTGTCGCCGAAGCTGCTGCCGGTTTATACTCATGGCAGAGATGTAAGGTAAAAACAAGATATAAATAAAAAACATACAACGGCAAACTTCACAGCTTGTTCGTTGTATGTTTTTGTTTTATATGCTAAAATATGTTTTAAGACAACCGTTTACGGGGGGCATTGCCGAAATTCTCTAAGAGAATCGAGGTGATGTCTATGAGGAACTATGATTCCAAAGACCTGATGGCTTTTGGCATGTTCATTCTGGGATTGCTGACTTTTATCTTTCAGTACAGCAGATAGTCTAGACATAGAAAAACCGCCTCTGTAATTTGCAGCTACAAGGCGGTTTTTCAAACCTAATTTAAGCGGCAACCCACCTTGTGGGCGGTTGTCTTCTTTATCTATAATATAACATAAAGCATAGTTCTTTTCAAGGAATTACTTGTGAACTTTTGGGGGCGCGTATTGGTAATGGTGCGCCAGTTTTGGCTATGTGATATAATGGGAACAGATGGGAGGGATAGGTTGTGAATAGTATAGATTGGAATAATGTAGTTATACGAGAAGATTGTCCTGTAAAATTTGAAGTTTTGCCGCGAGAAGCAGGCTGGGCTGATGTTAATTGTTGCATAAATGCTATAGAGTTTACGTCATATGTTGCTACAATTTGGCATACTAGTATTCCAACAGGTTTATTAGAAACAGCTTATTTTTTCCTTGATTATGATAATCGTCATGAAGAATTTTTTGTTGAAATAGAAGAATATGAAGGTGTATTTGTCGATAATGATGGCAATGAATGGGCTGATGTTCCTGAAAAAGTTCGCTTTGTGTGGGATGAGGAGCCTTCTATCTATGAATGGAATATAAGTTTTGATCTGCAGTATTTTCATAAGCCTGATGCTATGCTGAATATTATTGTTAAAAGATCTAGCGATAGTGAAAATAAAACGTATAAATTCAATGTTTGGTTAAGTGATTTTGCATATGCTGTAGCAAAATGTTTTACGGAGTGTTTGAAGAAATATGGAATAAATACCTATCATTTTTATACTTGGACTGATGATATAAATATACGGCAATTGTTAGTTGTTAAAGCATTTGCTATAGGCTTATTATCTAAGGGTGATGAAGTGCTTAATTTGAATTTTGAGGATGAACTTAAGCTTTTGCAGTTGGATATGTAACGTATTAAGGGAGCGTTTTATGGATAACAAGATAGACATGCCTGAATCTGATGATTATATCTTAATAGATGAGGATCGTATACCGATATATACTGGAGAACACGATGATCATTCTTATATGTGGTACGGAATATCTGACGGTAATAGTGGTGAAGTCAATTTTAAGGTTCATATTTCTATAGATGAAGATGATTCAGCCTTTTTGCTGGAGGATATTTTTGCACGTTACTTTGATGCAAAATATAATCAAGATATTTATATGCCTGCTGATGAATTTGAGCATTGGGGTGATAATTTTTATCCGTTAAGTGTAGTTAAGCAGATATTACAAGAGCTGGAAGAGCTAGTGATGTTGTTGGAAGGTAATCCTCATAGTTCACGAATACATGAGATTATTGATTTGAATCGTGCCATTAAGGCTTATCGTAATATCAGCTTACGAATATGCTTTGATGATACAATGCCTCTTGAAGAAAAATTAATATATATG